>NZ_JAATVW010000050.1 GCF_011947225.1 Planosporangium flavigriseum
CCACCGCCGGCAAACCGCCGATCGAACGCCAACCCCGCGATGTCCCGGTGCCGCACCGCGACGCCCTTGGGCACCCCGGTCGACCCCGACGTGTACTCGACATACGCCAGGTTGTCCGGGGCGACCGGCACCGCGGGTGCAACCGCGGGTTCGCCTGACAGGGACTCATCAGCGTCCATCACGACCAGGTCGCGCTCGTGGACGGTACGCGCCGTCGCCTCCCACGCCCGATCGGTCACCACCACCGTGGCGCCCGCTTCGTGCAGGACGAGCCGCAGCCGCTCCGCCGGGGCCCGGACGTCCAGCGGCAGGTAGGCGCCGCCGGCCTTCACGATCGCCAACACCGCCACCACCAGGTCGGCCGACCGGTCCACCAGCACGCCGACCCGATCCTCGGGGCCCACGCCCAGCCCGATCAGCCGGTGGGAGAGGCGGTTGGCGCGCGCGCCCAACTCCGCATAGCTCACCTCAACACCACCGCAGACCACAGCAGGCGCCTCCGGCGTACGGCGTACCTGCGCGGCGAACAACGCCGGCACCGTACCCACCGGCACCTCGCAATCGGTGTCGTTCCACTCCACCACCACCCGATCCCGCTCGGCCCCCGTCAGCAGTGCGAGGTCACCCAGCCGGCGGTCCGGGTCGTCGATGAACCCGTCCAGCAGCATCTCCAGGCTGCCGCCCAGGCGCTCAACCGTCTCCGCGTCGAACAGGGCGGGGTCGTAGTCGAGCGCGATCGACAGGTGCTCCGCCGGTTCGACCACGACGCTGAGCGGATAGTTGGTCGGCTCCAGGTCCTGTACCTGCTGGATGCGCAGTCCGTGCTCGGCGATGGCCTCGCCGTCGAACGGGTAGTTCTCGAAGACCACGATGCTGTCGAACAGGTTGGCGCCACCGGGCAGGCCGGTCCAGGTCTGCAGCTCGGCCAGCGACACGAACTCGAACCGGCGGGACTCGGACTGCTGTACCTGCAGGTCACGCAGCCACGACACCAGATTCTGGCCACTGTGGACAGCAACGCGGGTCGGCAGGGTGTTGATGAACATCCCCACCATCGACTCCACGCCCGCCAGGTCCGCCGGCCGGCCGGACACCGTCGTCCCGAAGCACACGTCCCGCTCGCCGCTGTAGCACGACAGCAACAGCGCCCACGCGCCCTGCACTACCGTGTTCACCGTCAGCCCGTTGTGCTGCGCGACCTCCCGCAGGCGCGCGAACCGCTCGGCCGGCATCGTGAGGTGCGCCCGCGCACCGGACTCCGCCCGGTGCGCCTCCACCGGCTGCCGGTCGAACGGCAGCGGGGTCGCCGCCTCGAAGTCCGCCAGCACCTGGCGCCAGTACTCTTCCGCCTCCTGCCGGTCGCGGTTGCTCAGCCACTGCAGGTACTCCCGGAAGGGGCGCCGGACCGCCGGGGCGACACCGTACCCGTGGACGGTCGCCGCGTACTGCTGGCACACCTCGCCGAACACCTGCGCCGCGCTCCACCCGTCGAGCAGGACATGGTGGAAGGTCCAGACCAGCAGGACTTCGTCGGCCGCGAGCGTGATGACCGCCAACCGCATCAACGGAGCGGTCGCGAGGTCGATACCTTCGGCGCGGTCACGGGCCACGAACAGCCTCGCCTCATCCAGGCGCTCGGCCTCGGACAGGCGGCTCCAGTCAAGATAGGTGACGGGTACGGCCACCTCGCGGCACACCACCTGCAGCGGCCGGTCGACGCCTTCCCACACCACCCGGCTGCGCAGGATGGGCGTGCGGTCGACCACCCGCTGCCACGCCGTACCCAGCTCGTCCGGGTCGCGAACGCCGGACAGCCGCAGTTGCACCTGGTTGAAGTACGCGCAGGACACGCCGTCGACCAGGCTGTGGAAGACCATGCCGGCCTGCATCGGGGTGAGCGGGTAGATGTCCTCGACGTCACGGCCGTCACCCGCGAGCCGGTCCACGCCGGCCTGGTCAAGACGGGCCAGGGGGAAGTCCGACGGCGTACGGCCACCGGCGCCCGGCTGCGCGCAGTGGGCGATGATCTCGCGGAGCGCGGTGCGCAGATTCTCGGCGAGGGCGCCGATCGTGCTCGCGTGGTGCAGGTTCTCCGAGTACGACCAGGTGAACTCCAGGCACCTGCGCTCGACCCGGCCGACGACGTCGAGCAGGTGTGCCCGGCCGGCGTCGGGGCTCGCCGCTCCGCCCAGACTGTCCAGCACGGTGTGGATGAGCCGGTCTTCGCCCGCCGGCCGGTCGAACTGGCCGAGGTAGTTGAAGCTGACCTGCGGCTGTCCGGCTAGACGGCCATCACCGGCCAGGTAGCGAAGAGCGCCGTAGCCGATGCCCCGGTGCGGAACCGCCCGCAGTTGCTCCTTGACCGCCTTGAGCGCCACGCCCCAATCGCCGCCCGAGACGCCGAGCGCCACCGGGAACATGCTCGTGAACCAACCCACCGTGCGCGACAGGTCCACGCCCCCGAACAGCTCCTCCTCCCGGCCGTGCCCCTCCAGGTCGACCAGCACCTTCTCCCGACCGGTCCACTCGCCCAGCACCCGACCCAGCGCCGCCAGCAGCACGTCGTCGACCCGCGTGCGGTACACCCCCGGCACGTCCTGCAACAACGCCCGCGTCTCCGCCGCATCCAGCCGGACGGTCACCGACCGCGCCGAAGCGACGGTGTTCGCGCCGTCGCCGTCGACCGGCACCGCGGCGTCACAGGCGACCCGGGACCAGTACCCGAGCTCGTCGTCGAACCCGCCGCCGGCCGCATGCTCAGCCAGCCGCTGCGCCCACTCCTTGAACGACGTCGTCTTCGACCCCAGGTCGACCGGGTCCCCACGCAGCGCCTGCGCGTACGCGCGGTCCAGGTCCTCCAGCAGAATCCGCCACGACACCCCGTCCACCACCAGGTGGTGCACCGCCACGAACAGCACCGGCCGGCGCCGGCCGCCCCGTACGAACAGCACGGCCTTCAGCAGTGGAGGACGCCCGAGATCGAAGCTCGCGTGAACCTCGGCGATGATCCGGTCCAGTTCGACCTGTTGCCGGTCACCGACTACATAGGAGAAATCACAGCGCCGGAGCACCGCTGCCGGCTCGACCGGCGCATTGACCTGCCGCCAGCTGCCGTCCTTGTACTCGAACCGCATCCGCAGCGCGTCATGGTGGACCAGCACGGCCTGGAGTGCTTGCCGGAGCGCCTGCTCGTCCGGCGCGCTGGACAGTTCGACCAGCACGGACTGGTTGAAGTGCTCCGGGCGTACGGTCTGGGTTTCGAAGAACCACCGCTGGATCGGCGTCAACGGCGCCTCGCCGGCCACCGGCCCCTGGTCGACGGTCTCCGCCGCCTCGGCAGCGGTGACAACGG
>NZ_JAATVW010000051.1 GCF_011947225.1 Planosporangium flavigriseum
ACGTCGGGGAGGCCGCGGCACAGGCCGTCCCGGACACGACCGACCAGGGGCCGGTGGTCGGCGAGGCGCCGTTGACACCGATCCAGCACTGGCTGTTCGAGGTCGTGCCGGGGTCGGCGGAGCGGTTCGACCAGTCGTTGATGGTGGAGCTGATTGACGGAGTCGACATCGTCGCGGTGCGCGCGGCCCTGGAAGCGCTGCTGGCCCACCACGATGCGCTGCGGATGCGGTTTGAACGCACAGGTGGTGGCTGGCGGCAGGTCAACGCGCCGGTCGAGCTGGCCGACGTGCTGCGCGAACACGACGCGTCCGGGGTGGTCGTCGACGAGCAGCCGGCGGTCATGCGGAAAGTGGTCGACGAGGTCCACGCGAGCTTCGATCTCGGGCGTGGTCCGCTGCTGCAGGCGGTGCTGTTCGAGCGGGGCGCCGGGCTGCGTCCGGTGCTGTTCGTGGCGGTGCACCACCTGGTGGTGGACGGGGTGTCGTGGCGGATCCTGCTTGAAGACCTCGGGACCGCGTACCGGCAGGTATCCCGCGGCGAGCCCGTGCACCTCGGCCTGAAGACGACGTCGTTCAAGGAGTGGGCGCAGCGGCTGGCCGGGCACGCGTCCGGCGGTGGGTTCGATGACGAGCTTGGGTACTGGTCCCGGGTCGCCGGTGACGGTTCGGTGCCGGTCGACGGCGCCGGACCGAACACGGTGGCCTCCGAGCGGTCGATGACCATCAGGCTGAATGCCGCGGAGACGCGGGCGTTGTTGCAGGACGTGCCGGGGGTGTACCGCACGCGGGTCAACGACGTGCTGCTGGCGGCGCTGGTTCGGGTGCTGGGTGAGTGGGCCGGCAGGGATCGGGTGCTGGTCGACCTGGAGGGCCACGGCCGGGAGGAGGAGCTGTTCGGGGGCGTGGACCTGTCCCGCACGGTGGGTTGGTTCACGAGCATGTTCCCGGTGGCGCTCGGCGTCCCGGGCGGCGATTGGGGCGTGGCGCTCAAGGCGGTCAAGGAGCAGCTTCGGGCGTTGCCGCGCCGGGGCATCGGCTACGGCGCGCTGCGGTACCTGACCGAAGCGAGCGGACTCGCGAAGCAGTCGCAGGTCAGCTTCAACTACCTCGGCCAGTTCGATCGGCCGGCAGGTACGGACGGGCTCGTCCACGCCACCATCGGCGGTCTGGACGGGGACGTGGACCCCGCTGCCGCCCGCGCCCACGTCCTCGACGTCGTCGGCCGGGTCGAGCGCAGGTGCCTGGAGTTCACCTGGTCGTACTCGGAGAACCTGCACCACGCGAGCACGATCGGCGCCCTCGCCGAGCAGATGCTGACCGCGCTGCGCGAGATCATCGCCCACTGCGCGCAGCCGGGCGCCGGCGGCTGTACCCCCTCGGACTTCCCCCTCGCCCGGCTCGACCAGGCCGGCGTCGACCGGATCGTCGGCGACGGCCGCGACGTCGAGGACATCTACTCGCTCACCCCGATGCAGGCCGGCATGGTCTTCCACACCCTGTCCGGGGGTGAGCAGGCGGTCTACTTCGAGCAGGCGACGTTCGTGCTCGACGGCGTACCCGATCCGGAGGTCCTCGGGGCCGCGTGGCAGCACGTCGTCGACCGGACCCCCGTCCTGCGCAGCCGCATGGTGTGGGAAGAGGTGGCCGATCCGCTGCAGGTGGTGCAGCGCGAGGTCAGCGTGCCCATCGCGTACCTGGACTGGAGCGATCTGCCCGAGGCGGAGCGGCCCGAGGAGCTGCGCCGGCTGCTCGCCCGCGACCGGGCCGAAGGTCTCGACCTGGCGACGGCGCCGCTGATGCGACTGGCCCTGGCCCGCCTGTCCGAGACCGAGGTCCAGGTGGTCTGGACGTTCCACCACGTGTTGCTCGACGGCTGGAGCGTCTTCGGAGTCCTCACCGATGTCTTCGCCGCCCATGCCGCGCTCGCCGACGGCCGCCAGCCCGAGCCGGGCAGTCGACGGCCGTTCCGCGACTACCTGCGCTGGCTCGGCGAGCGGGACCAGCGGGAGGCCGAAGAGTACTGGCGACGGGTACTGGCGGGCTTCTCCTCGCCCACCCCGCTGGCGTTCGACCGGGTACCCGCCCGGGAGCACGCGGCCCGCTCGGCCGAGTGGCTGTCGGTCGACCTCGGCGAGGCGGACACGGGCCGGTTGGACGAGTTCGCCAAGCGCCACCGGCTGACGCTCAACGCGGTCGTCCAGGGGATCTGGGCCCTGTTGCTGTCGCGCTACAGCGGCCAGCGGGACGTCTGCTTCGGCGCCACGGTCTCCGGCCGTCCGGCCGACCTACCCGGCGCCGACGCGATCACCGGCATCTTCATCAACACCTTGCCAGTACGCGTCACGGTCGACGACGGCGCGGACATGGTCGGCTGGCTGCAGCAGCTGCAGTCGGCCCAGGCCGAGGCGCGCAAGTACGACTTCGTCTCGCTGGCCCAGCTCCAGACGTGGACGGACCTACCCGCCGGGGCCAACCTGTTCGACAGCGCGGTCGTCTTCGAGAACTACCCGATCAACGACGAGGCCGCGGCAGCGCATGGCCTGCGCCTGCGCGACCTGCAAGCCCTCGAGACGACCAACTATCCGCTGATCGCGGTGGTGTCTCCGGGGCGGCGGCTGTCGGTCGAGCTCGGATACGACCCGGCGCTGTTCGACGCGGCCACGGTCGAGCGGATGGCGTCGCACCTCGTGCACGCGTTGGGTGCCGTCGCACGGAACCGTACGGCGCTCGTCGGCGACGTCGACGTCCTGACCAGTGTGGAGCGGGTGCGGGCGCTGGTGGGGTGGAACGACACCGCGCGTGCGGTCGCGCCCGCGACGCTGCCCGAGCTGATCGAGGCCCAGGTGGCGCGCACTCCGGACGCGCCGGCCCTGGTGTACGGGGAGACCGTGCTGAGCTTCGCCGAGGTCGACGCGCGGGCGAACCGGTTGGCGCGGTATCTGGTTGGGC
>NZ_JAATVW010000052.1 GCF_011947225.1 Planosporangium flavigriseum
TGTCAACGACGGCCGAAAATGGACCCCTGCGCGACGGACGAAAATGGACCCCCTCCTGGTTAGTCGATCTTGTTAGTCGTTGGTCTTGGTGGCCGCGGGGACGCGGCCGAGGTCACGGTCTTTAAGCCGGTAGCTGTCTCCTTTCATTGAGACCACTTCGGCGTGGTGGACCAGCCGGTCGATCATCGCGGCGGCGACTACGTCGTCGCCGAAGACTTCACCCCACCGGCCGAAGGGCTTGTTGGAGGTGACGATCAGCGACGCTCGTTCGTAGCGGCTGGACACCAACTGGAAGAACAGGTTCGCGGCTTCGGCTTCAAACGGGATGTAGCCGACCTCGTCGATGATCAGTAGTGGAATGCGGCCGAGTTTGACCAGCTCATCCTGCAGCCGGCCGGCGTGGTGGGCGTCGGCCAGCCGGGACACCCACTGCGCGGCGGTGGCGAACGCGACCCGGTGGCCGGCCTGGCAGGCCCGGATCCCGAGTCCGATCGACAGGTGGGTCTTACCGGTGCCGGGCGGGCCGAGGAAGACCACGTTCTCCTTCGAGGCGACGAAGTCCAGGGTGCCCAGGTGCGCGATGGTCTCGCGTTTGAGCGAGCGTTGGTGGTCGAAGTCGAACTCCTCCAACGACTTGCGCGCGGGGAACCGGGCGACGCGGATACGTCCCTCACCCCCGTGGGCCTCCCGGGCGGCGACCTCGCGTTGCAGGCAGGCGGCCAGGAACTCCTCATGCGACCAGGACTCGGTCCGGGCGCGTTCGGCCAGCCGCTCGACCGCTGCGGCCAGAGAGGGTGCCTTCAACGCGCGGGTCAGGAACGCGAGCTCGGCGCTGACGTTGCGGCTGGGCGTCTTGGCGGGCATCAGGCCACCTCCTCGACGGTGTCCAGACCGAACATGCGGTCGTAGTCGGCCAGGTCGCGATGTTCGACCTGCGCGGTGAGCGGGGCCGGCGCGGCCAGCCGCCGGGCGGCGCGCAAGTCAGCGGCAGCCTGCCGGTGGGCCGGGTCGGTGATGCTCTGATGCCGTGCCCAGCAGCGTTCGTGCCGGGCGACCTGCCGGCCCTCGCAGACCACCCCGACCTGCTGCGGGTCGGCCACCACGTCGACGCGGCGGCCGACCACCGACGGGTGCACCGAGTAGTCGTTAGCGTCGACGCGAACATAGTGATCACGGGGCAGCCGGGTGGATAGCCGCCAGCCGGTCACTGGGGCGACCGGCGGCAGCGCCACCATCGCGGCCCGGTCGGCGTCGACACGGTCCACCGGGCGGCAGCCCAACCCGCGATGCTGACGGGTGTTCGCCCCCTGCAGCCACTGCTCAAGCTGGGTATTGAAGTCCGCCGGCGAGCAGAACCTGCGACCAGGCAAAAACGAGGTCTCCAGATAGCCGTTGGCCCGCTCAACCAGGCCCTTGGCTTCCGGGTCGGCCGGCCGGCACTGGATCACCTTGATGCCCAGAGTGCCGCGGAACGCGTTCATCGCCGCGGTCAACTGCGGCCGCCCACCACGCCACTGCCCAACCCCGGACTCGTTGTCCCACACCAACGCCTTGGGCGCCGCACCGAGCCGGGCAATGACTGTCCACTGCCCGCACAACAAGTCCGGAATCTGCCTCGACGGGATCATCACCGCCGACATCCACCGCGAATAGCCGGTCACCATCACCAGCACCGGTGGCCGACCGACCTGCCCGAACCCCAACGGCACGTCCACCGGCGGGAACCACAGATCGCACTGCGCCAACTCGCCGGGCAGATACTCGGTGCGCTGCGCCGGATCCGGTGGCAAAAACAGCGGCCGCAGCATCCGGACCCGATCCTTGAGCACCGTCAACGACCGAGTCCAGCCGATCCGTTCGGCGATGACCGTCGCCGGCATCGACGGCCACTCCGCCAGCAATGCCCTGATCCGTGGCTCCACCGCATCCACGATCGACGCCCGAGCCGCCCGCTCATACTTCGGCGGACCCTCCGCCGCCAACGCACGACGAACCGTGTTACGACCCACGCCGAGCTTGCGGGCGATCGCCTTGATCGGCATTCCCTCAGCCCGATGAAGCCTGCGGATCTCCGCCCAGTCCTCCACGCTCAACACCCCTCCGATGGAAGGGGGGTCCAGGTTCACCTGTCGACAGGGGGTCAGTTTTCACCCGTCGCCGACAG
>NZ_JAATVW010000053.1 GCF_011947225.1 Planosporangium flavigriseum
ACTCTCCGACGGGACTCCCGCCGAAGTCGACCGTTCCGCCGCTGCCACCAGCGGCGGAACGATGCTCCTGACGACCGGCTCAGCCCCGCTCGGGCACCGTCATCTCGCCGAGCAGCGACCAGTCGTCCTGCGGAACCTTGAAGTTCACGATCCGCGGCGTCTCGGCGAGGTGCTGCGGCAGCGTCTGCTGCGCCTTCTTGAAGTGGTCGGACTGGACGTGCGCCAGCCCGGCCTCGTCGTCCCGGAACGCCTCGACCAGGACGTACCCGTTCGGGTCCGCGACGCTGCGGGACCAGTCGAACCACATGCAGCCGGGCTCGGCGCGGGTCGCCTCCGTGAACTCGCCGGCGATCTGCGGCCACTGGTCGGCGTACTCCGGCAGTACCTGGAACTTGGCGGTGATGAAGATCATTTTGGTCACTCTCAACGGCTGGACAGGTGGGCGCGATCCGCGGGGATCGCTCGCCACCAACCCTAGTACCGCGACCACGCATCATGATCTCGGCCCGGATCGCCGGAAAGTGCAGACCGAGGGTTAGTGCACGAGCGAGTGACACAGGCCAAGGCGGAGCCATGGCATGCATTGTCGTCGGGGTGGACGGCTCAGAGCCGCCAAAACTGACCGGCCCGTCCCGAGCGCCTCGATCTGATCGCGCGGGAACTTTCGGCCGATTCCTGACGACCACCCCTGCATGGCAGATCTGACTGTTCGGTGGTCACGCGGGACGCGGCGGACCGTGACCGGAGTCCTGGCGTCGGTCGCGGCACTGCTCGTCGTCGGCTTTTCCGCGTCACTGGCGTGGGCGCACGCCCGACTGCTGAGCACCGGCCCGGCCGGCGACTCCACCGTCGCCGAGCCGATCACAGCCGTCACGTTGACCTTCAACGAACCGGTCAAGCAGAGCTCCACGACCATCACGGTCACCACGGCCGATGGCTCCTCGTACAGCGACGGTGCCGCCCGCGTCGTGGACAGCACCGTGACGCAGGCCGTACGCGCGCTGCCGGCCGGCGCCGTACGGGTGACGTGGCGGACGGTGTCCGCCGACGGAGATCCGATCCAGGGCGAGTTCGGCTTCACGGTGGCGCCGTCGGCCGCACCGGCCAGCGCGACGCCGAGCCCGACGCCGTCCGCGACCAGTTCGGCTCGGCCCGTCAACCCGGCCATCGTCACGCGATCACCGGATGCGGCCGCCCCGAAGTCGGCGGGGTCGTCGGTGCCATGGCTGCCGCTCGGCATCGGCGTCGCCGTCGTCATCCTCGGCGCCGTGGGCTTCCTCCGGTGGCGACGCCGCTCGCTCAGCCGATGAGCCGGACCACGAGGTCGGCGCGGTCACGGCTACCCAGCACCAGTTCCGCGTTGCGCTGGTCGCTGCCGTACGCCCAGGCACGGGCCGCGCTGGATGACTTCCCGTACCGCTCGTGCCGGCGGACCAGCCGGTCGAGCCGGACCGGGTCGGGTGAGTCCAGGAACCACACCTCGTCGAGCAGGCCGCGGACCGGCGCCCATTCGCCGTCGTCGACGAGGAGGTAGTTGCCTTCGGTGACGACCAGCGGCACGTCAGGGTGCACCGGAATGGCCCCGGCGATAGGCTCCTCGATCTCCCGGCGGAACACCGGGGCGTAGACGCACCCCTCCGCGGGATCGCGTAGCCGCCGCAGCAGCGCCGCGTACCCCGCCGCGTCGAACGTGTCGACCGCCCCCTTACGGTCCCGCCGGCCCAGCCGCTCCAGCTCGGCGTTCGCGAGGTGAAAACCATCCATGGGCACGAGTACCGCGTCGCCGTCCAACGCCGCGACCAGCGCCTCGGCCACCGTGGACTTGCCCGCGCCCGGCGCACCGGTGATGCCGAGGATCCGCCGCTGGCCCGGCCGGACCAGCCGCCGCGCCCGTTCGGCCAGCTCCGCCACTGTCGCGGCAGGCTCCTCGGGCCGCCCGTCCGGCGTCGTCGCCAGCCGGGCGGGGAGCGGATCGTCGGTCATTGGCGAGTCTCCGTCCTGCGGTACGTCCCCGAGCCGGCTCCAGTCTCCAGCATCGCCAGCCAGGCGCGGCGCCGCGGTTCAAGTCCACGCCAGACGCCGCTCGGCCCTTCCAGCGGTGACGCGTGCTGGAAGGGCCGAGCGGTATGACGATC
>NZ_JAATVW010000054.1 GCF_011947225.1 Planosporangium flavigriseum
CTCGATCGGCGAGGCGGCCGTGGTCGCGTCGGAGGACCGGCCGGGGAGCAAGCGACTCGTCGCCTACCTGGTGCCGGAGGCCGACAAGTGGGTTCCGCCAGCGGCGGTCCTGCGCGAACTGTTGCTCGGCTCGCTACCGGACTACATGGTCCCCGCCGCGTTCGTCACGCTGGACGCCTTGCCGTTGACGGCGAACGGCAAGCTGGACCGGCGGTCCCTGCCGGCGCCGGACTGGACGAGGACCGGTCGCGCCGAGTACGTGGCGCCCCGTACCGACGTCGAGCGCGCCATCGCGGAGGTCTGGGCCGAGGTGCTGGGCGCCGAGCGGGTGGGGGTCGAGGACAACTTCTTCGACCTGGGCGGCGACTCCATTCTGAGCATCCAGGTGATCTCGCGCCTCCGGTCCGCCCTCGGCGTCGAGGTGTCACCGCGCGCCCTGTTCACCACCCCGACCGTCGCCGGACTGGCGGACCTGGTCGCCTGGGAAGTGACCGACGCCGCGCGCGTGTCCGCCGTGCCCACCATCCCGCCGGCGCCGCGCGACCGGCCGTTGCCGCTGTCGTTCGCCCAGCAGCGGCTGTGGTTCCTCAACGAACTCGAACCGGACAGCACCGAGTACGTGCTGCCCTCGGCCGTGCGCTTGCACGGGCGGCTGGACGTCGACGCCCTCCGCAGCGCGCTGAGCGCTCTGGTGGAGCGGCACGAGTCGCTTCGGACGACCTTCGAGGCCGTGGACGGACGGGGCGTGCAGGTGGTGCGCCCGCCGCGGGAGGTCGAGGTCCCGGTGCTGGACCTGTCGGCGCTGCCCGAGGCGGTACGGGAGACCGAGCTGCACCGGATCCTCACGGAGGAGGGCACCCGCCCGTTCGACCTGCGTCACGGGCCGCTCATGCGGGTGCGCCTGGTGCGGCTGGCCGACGACGACCACGTACTGGCGATGGCGATGCACCACATCGTGACCGACGGCTGGTCGAACGGGGTGCTCAGCTCCGAGCTGAGCACCCTGTACGGTGCCGCCCTGCGCGGGGCGCAGCCGCACCTACCGGACCTGCCGATCCAGTACGCCGACTATGCGGTGTGGCAGCGCGACCGGCTGTCCGACAGCGCGTTGACCGACGCGCTTGCGTTCTGGACGAGCCAGTTGGCCGGGGTTTCCCCGCTGGAGCTGCCGACCGACCGACCGCGGCCCCCCGTCCGCGCCGCCGCCGGCGCGACGTACGAGTTCGAGGTCTCCGCCGACGTGACCGCACGCCTGAAGGAGCTGAGCCGCCGGGCCGACGCCACCCTGTTCATGACCCTGGTGGCAGCCTGTCAGCTGCTGTTCCAGCGGTGGTCTGGCCAGGACGACGTGGCCGTGGGCACGGTCGTCTCCGGCCGTGACCGGCCGGAGATGGAGGGGCTGGTCGGGTTCTTCGTCAACACCCTGGTACTGCGGTCCACCGTGGACGGAAGGCGGACGTTCAGCCAGTTCCTGACCCAGGTGCGTGAGACCGTACTGGACGCCTTCGCGCACCGGGAGGTGCCCTTCGAGCGGGTGGTGGACGAGCTTGAACTGACCCGCGACACCAGTCGTAACCCGCTGTACGACGTCATGGTCGTGCTGCAGAACGCCCCCGGGCAGGCTCCGACGTTGCCCGGCCTCGAGATCGAGGACCTGGCGCGGCCCGCGGTCTCGGTCGGGTGCGACATGGTCCTGGAGTTCCAGGAGCGCGACGGTGCCCTGCGGGGCGCGCTGTCGTACAGCACGGCACTGTTCGACGCGGCCACCATCGAGCGGCTGGCGACGCATCTCCACGTGCTCTTCGACGGCGTCGTGGCCGACGCCGACCGTGAGTTGACCGAGTACGCGCTGCTCGCCGGGCCTGAACAGCACCGGGTGG
>NZ_JAATVW010000055.1 GCF_011947225.1 Planosporangium flavigriseum
TCGCTTCGCCAGCGCTACGCCGACACCCGCATCGGCACCAAGTTCATCGCCACCGTGGCCGCGCTGGTCCTCAGCGTCATCGCGGTGGCCGGCGTCGGCGTGTGGGGCTCGTCCCACCAGTCGGCCGCCAGAGAGCGCGTCAGCCAGCTCAGCACTGTGGCCAGCGAGACCAAGCAGTTGGCGTGGTACAACCTCGACCTCATCGCCTGGCAGGCCTGGTACATCCTGGACGGCTACTACAAGGACCCGGCGACGGCCGCCGACCCGAGCAACCCCAACCGCAAGGGCTACCTCGACGCCGTCACGAGCCTGAACGGCGTACTCGACGGGGTGCACGAGGAGTGGATGAGCCCCGAGCAGAAAGCGCTGATGGCCGAGATCCGCGCGACGTGGAAGGACGTGTACGCCAACGACGACAACATCGTCGCCACGCTGAAGAAGAACAGCCCCACCAGCGCCGCGGACGCGGTGAAGCTCCTCAACGGACCCTCCAACGACCTGTTCGCCAAGCTCACCGTGTCCACCGACAAGCTCGTCGCGTCGGTGAACAAGTCCCGCGCGGAGGCCAACAAGGCCGCCGAAGACACGGCACGGACCGTCCTCATCGCGACCCTCGCCTCGGCGATCACCGGCCTCGCCGTGGGGGTCGCACTGGCGCTGTGGACGTCCCGGCTCATCGTGACCCCGGTGCGTAAGGTGCGCGACCTGCTCGGCCAGATGGCCGACGGCGACCTCACCGAGCCCGTCGAGATCGACACACGCGACGAGGTCGGCCAGATGGCCACCGCGCTGGAGCGGATGCGGGTGTCGATGCGCGACACCGTCGCCCACATCGTCGACACCTCCGGGACCCTGGCCACCTCGTCGCACCACCTGACCGAGGTCAGCGGCTCGATGGCCGCCGCCGCCCAGCAGATGTCGGCACAGGCCAACGTGGTCGCCGAAACCGCCGAGGAAGTGTCGCGCAACGTACAGACCGTCGCCTCCGGCTCCGAGGAGATGGGCTCCTCGATCGGCGAGATCTCACACAACGCCAACGAGGCCGTCAGCGTCGCCGCCCAAGCCGTCGAGGTCGCCGCCGGCACGACCAGCACCATGAGCAAGCTCGGCGAGTCCTCGGCCCAGATCGCCGACGTGGTCAAGGTGATCACCTCGATCGCCGAGCAGACCAACCTGCTCGCCCTCAACGCCACCATCGAAGCCGCCCGCGCCGGCGAGGCCGGCAAGGGCTTCGCCGTCGTGGCCAGCGAGGTCAAGGACCTCGCGCAGGAGACCGCCCGGGCCACCGAGGACATCTCCCGGCGGGTACAGGCCATCCAGGCCGACACCGCCGGCGCCGTGGAAGCGATCGCCGAGATCAGCGCCATCATCGGCCGGATCAACGACTACCAGCTCACCATCGCCTCCGCGGTCGAGGAGCAGTCGGCCAC
>NZ_JAATVW010000056.1 GCF_011947225.1 Planosporangium flavigriseum
CTTGACCTGGGTGCGCTGGTGGCGGGTTCGCGTTACCGCGGTGACTTCGAGGAGCGTCTGAAGAAGGTGCTCAAGGAGATCCGTACCCGCGGTGACATCATCCTGTTCATCGACGAGATCCACACCCTGGTGGGTGCGGGTGCCGCCGAGGGCGCGATCGACGCGGCTTCGATTTTGAAGCCGATGCTGGCGCGGGGTGAGCTGCAGACCATCGGCGCCACCACGCTGGACGAGTACCGCAAGCACCTGGAGAAGGACGCCGCGCTGGAGCGGCGCTTCCAGCCGATCCAGGTCGGTGAGCCGTCGCTGGCCCACACGATCGAGATCCTCAAGGGGCTGCGGGACCGCTACGAGGCTCACCACCGGGTGTCGATCACCGACGCCGCGCTGGTGGCCGCGGCGACCCTGGCAGACCGGTACATCTCCGACCGGTTCCTGCCGGACAAGGCGATCGACCTGATCGACGAGGCCGGCGCCCGGATGCGGATCCGGCGGATGACCGCGCCGCCAGACCTGCGGGACTTCGACGAGCGCATCGCGCAGGTGCGTCGGGACAAGGAGTCCGCGATCGACGCGCAGGACTTCGAGCGGGCCGCGCAGCTGCGGGACACCGAAAAGCAGCTGCTGGGCCAGAAGGCGCAGCGGGAGAAGGAGTGGAAGGCCGGCGACCTGGACGTGGTGTCCGAGGTCGACGACGAGCAGATCGCCGAGGTCCTCGGCAACTGGACCGGTATCCCGGTCTACAAGCTGACCGAGGAGGAGACCTCCCGGCTGCTGCGCATGGAAGACGAGCTGCACAAGCGCGTCATCGGCCAGGAGGACGCGGTCAAGGCGGTCTCGAAGGCGATCCGGCGTACCCGTGCGGGTCTGAAGGACCCGAAGCGTCCGTCCGGCTCGTTCATCTTCGCCGGCCCGTCCGGCGTGGGTAAGACCGAGCTGTCCAAGGCGCTCGCCGAGTTCCTGTTCGGCAGCGAGGACGCGCTCATCCAGCTGGACATGTCGGAGTTCCACGACCGGTACACCGTCTCCCGGCTGGTCGGTGCCCCTCCGGGGTACGTCGGCTACGACGAGGGTGGCCAGCTGACCGAGAAGGTCCGGCGCAAGCCGTTCTCGGTGGTGCTGTTCGACGAGATCGAAAAGGCCCACCCGGACGTGTTCAACACCCTGCTGCAGATCCTGGAAGACGGTCGGCTCACCGACGGTCAGGGACGCATCGTGGACTTCAAGAACACGGTGATCATCCTGACCACCAACCTGGGCACGCGTGACGTGGCCAAGGCGGTTTCGCTGGGCTTCCAG
>NZ_JAATVW010000057.1 GCF_011947225.1 Planosporangium flavigriseum
GAAGTTCCTGACCGCCGGTGATGTGAACGGTGACGGCAAAGCCGACTTGGCGCTGTTCTACGACTACGGCGGCGGACGTGTCGCGCTGTTCACCCTCACCGCCGGCAGTGCCGGAGACGGCAGCCTCGGCGGGTTGACCCAGATCTGGTACGACTCGACAGGGTGGGGTAACGGGACCAAATTCGTGTTCACCGGTAGCTTCGCCAGCACCGGCAAAGACACTTTCGGCCTATTCCAGGACTTCGCTGGCTCGGCGACACTGGCCACCCTGGACCCCGACACCCAGAACAACCTCCCGTCTCCGACGGGCCACTGGTCCGCGCCGTACTGGGGCACCGGCACCCGCGCGGTCCTCTGACAGCTCAACAGCGTCGCACGAGCAACCTGCGGCACGCCGGCACGGTTCAGCAACAAATGCGGTAACCGTGCCGGCCGTGCCCGACGCCTGCCCCGACGAAGCGGCCGCCTCACCAAGATCGTTAAGTACAAAACCAGTACAACCGACAGTGGCAAGCGACGCGAACCGTCGAGAGTTACTGGATAGGCCTCGCCGAGGTCAGGGCGGTGATCTGCTTGGTTACGGTCGATCTTTCCGGTCATTGTGTACGTTGCCGGCGTGTCGATCAGTGATGACGAGGCGACGAGGATCCGCCGTACCAGGGCGTACCGGTCGGCGGTCTGGACAGTCCGGCTGGGCCTCGTTCTAGTCGTGGTGTGGGGCTGGCTCGTGTTCGTGACTAAGCCGACCGACTCGGTGCTGTTCATGGTCTGGTTGGCGGCAGGGTTGTTGTCGGTGTGCGCGCTTGTACTGCTGCGTCGGTCAGGGGTCCGGTTCGCACGGCGGGGTCTGTCCTGGCATGTGGAGGACGACCGGGTCATCCGACAGTTCTATCGGGACGTGTATTGGTTCCGTCGTTGATCGGCGCTGGACCGGCTCGGGCTGGGGAACGAAGCTGCTTTGCGACGTGAGGGTCAGCTGACCCCAGCTTGACCCCAGCGGGGCGCAACCGAGCGCCATCCCGAGAACAACCGCCGCCTCGATTCGTGCTCCGACGGCGCGTTTTCCGGTCGAGTGGTGTGGGTTCGGGTGGCAGGTGGGTGCGGATCGGTTTCCGTGCCGCTACCTGCCCTTTTTGCTCAATAGTGTCTGGGCCATGACGAGCGGCGAGTACGGCAGCACGACGAGCACGATGATGGTCGAGGAGGCCGCCCGCGCGTGCCTGGACGCCCTGATGGGCTGGGTGGGCGTCGACGGGCTGGTGGCCGCGATCCGCGACCC
>NZ_JAATVW010000058.1 GCF_011947225.1 Planosporangium flavigriseum
CGCCCTGCGGCCGATCGGTGCGCCCACCAGCCTCGTCGCGGCGGTATCCGCCACGCCCACCGCCACGCTCGTCGCCGCCGAAGCCGCGACCACCGCGGTCAATTCCCCGGTCGCCGCGATCGAACCCGCGGCCGCCCTGACCAGCACCCCTATCGCCACGATCGAACCCGCGGCCGCCCTGACCAGCACCCCTATCGCCACGGTCGAACCCGCGGCCGCCCTGACCAGCACCCCTATCGCCACGGTCGAACCCGCGGCCGCCCTGACCAGCACCCCTATCGCCACGGTCGAACCCGCGGCCGCCCTGACCAGCACCCCTATCACCACGGTCGGGGCGATCGCCGCGGTCGAAGCCACGGCTGGGGCGGCCAGCGGCACCCTCTCGGCCGCCACGGAAACCACCGGCGTCGCGGTCACGGCCACCGCCACGGAAACCACCGGAACCACCGGCGGCACCCTCTCGGCCGCCACGGAAACCACCGGCGTCGCGGTCACGGCCACCACCACGGAAACCACCGGAACCACCGGCGGCACCCTCTCGGCCGCCACGGAAACCACCGGCGTCGCGGTCACGGCCACCACCACGGGTACCACCGGCGTCGCGGTCACGGCCACCACCACGGAAACCACCGGAACCACCGGCGGCACCCTCTCGGCCGCCACGGAAACCACCGGCGTCGCGGTCACGGCCACCACCACGGGTACCACCGGCATCGCGGTCACGGCCGGAGCCCGGCGAACCGCCGCGGTCGTACCTGCCGCGCTCACGATCGTCGCGACGGCCTCGGTCTTCTCCGCCGCCGCGGTAGCCACCGCCCTGCGATCTGTCATCGCCACCCCGGGGCTGGCGCGAGCGGTCACCGTCATCGCGGCCACGGCGGTCGTATGGCGAAGTGTTCACAGGTCCATCCTTACGTGGTGCGCCGGGCGGGTTATGTCCGGGGTCTAGACACACGTCGAGGGTCGGCCCCTGGTGTAGGGGCGACCCTCAATCATCCATCGATTTCCGGCGGTCATCTAGTCTCCCATACCCAGCCAGACCCAAGGTCATCACCCCGGATACAACTGGATCTGGAAGTGGACGGGACGCCTCGAGCGTGCCGACGAACCTCCACGACGCAATGAAAAATGGGGCGCCCCGACGGGGCGCCCCATTTTTCATAGTGCTGAATATGCGTGGTGGCCGGTTCCCCG
>NZ_JAATVW010000059.1 GCF_011947225.1 Planosporangium flavigriseum
CTAAGCACGTTGCCGGAAGTTATGTCCGTAACTCGCCCGAGTTGAGGTAGGTCCGAACACAAGGACCTCGTCGGGTTTTTGATCGAGTTTCCACACTCCGATCAACCCGACGAGGTCGGTGCCAGTATGCGCCCTGCGCATGTGTTCGCCAACGTCTCCGATGAGCATTACCACGACCTGGTCACCGCCCTGCACCAGCAGTGGCGGGTCGCAACCCGCGCGGTGATGGTGCTGCTGTCCGCGCACGGGATGTCCGCCGCCGACATCGCCGCCCTACTGCACTACAGCCCCCGCACGGTGCGACGCTGGATCACCCGCCACGATCTGGAAGGCCTCACCGGGCTGCCTGACCGGCCCCGCAGCGGCCGACCCCGGCTGGGCAGTCCGCGGCTGGGCGAACGCATCCGCGCGCTGCTGGCCACGCCGAAGGCATGGACCACCGCCCGAATCTGGCGGGAGTTGGGCCGCCCGGCGATGAGCCTGCGCACCTGCTACCGGCGCATCCGTGAGCAGGCCCGCTGGCGCCGGCCCCGCCTGATCGCCAAGAGCGACCCCGACCACGATCACATCTGCGCCGGCATCCGCGACCGCATCACCGCCCTGCCGGCCGGGTCGGTCGTCCTCGCCGAAGACGAGACCCACCTGGACCTGCTCGCCCGGGTGCGGGCCTGCTGGATGCCCACCGGTATCCGACATCGAGTGCTCACCCCCGGGTCGAACATCCGCCGTACCCTGCACGGCGCGGTCAACCTGGCCACCGGCGCCTGGCACCACCACGTGTCGGTCCGCAACGTCTCGGTGGTGTTCTGCTACTTCCTCGACCTGCTGCTGGCCGCCTACCCTGACGCCCCGGTCGTGGCCGTCATCTGCGACAACGGCACCACCCACCACAGTGGCATCGCCAAGCGGTGGCTGGCCGAACACCCCCGCCTGCTGCTGATCGAAGGCGCGAAGTACAGCCCGCAGGACAACCCGGTCGAACGGATGTGGGCCGTGCTGAAACAGGCGATCGCCAACACCGCCCCGGCCACCATGGCCGACCGGGTACGCCAGGCCCACGCCTTCTTCCGCCACCGAACCCCGAACCAGAACCTGACCACCACCGCGCCGTGGACCTCACCCTGGCTCCCCGACGGTTACGGACAAGACTTCCGGCCAGGCGCTTAG
>NZ_JAATVW010000006.1 GCF_011947225.1 Planosporangium flavigriseum
ATCCACGAACGACAAACTACCGACGCGGTACGACAGTTTTCGAACACCTGTTCGGCGTCGCTTACCGTTGATACGCGGGGGTCGGGGACGTAAGGGTCGAAAGAGGACATGGCGAGATTCGGTTCGGGTGCCGGAGCGATGTGCTGACTACGCCCGGACGGCGGCAGATGAGTGCGGTTGGGAGTACCCTGGTCGGCTTATTCGACTGCCGGCGTTGTTACCGTGTTGGCATGCAGCGGCTGGCGCTGTTCGACTTGGACGACACGTTGATCGAGCGGAGCGAGGCGTTCGCTGCCTGGGCCGGCGAGTTCACCACAGCGCATGGGTTGGACGAGAAATGGACCAACTGGCTGATCCTCGCTGATGCGCACCGCTCGGGTCCGATGGACCGGTTCTTCGCCATGGTCCGAAAAGAGTTTGGTCTCGATGAGTCAGTCGATGCGTTGTGGCAGCAGTACCGCCGACGGATGCCGGAGTTGGCGTCATGCCGCCCCGAGGACCGTCGCGCACTCGCCGAGTTGCACAGGACCGGGTGGCGGATCGGGATCGTCACCAACGGGATGACTGACAACCAGCTCGGCAAGATCCGCAACACCGGCCTGGTCGATCTCGTCGATGCGTGGTGCATCTCCGACGAGGTTGGTATCCGCAAGCCCGATCCGCAGATCTTTCGACTCGCGGCTCAGCGGTGCGGCTTACCCATCGACGGCGGCGGCTGGATGACTGGTGACAGCCTGCCCTTGGACATCACCGGTGGCCACCGCGCCGGGCTCCGAACGATCTGGATCGCCGAACCTCGTATGGCTGCTGCGGAAGGGCCCGACTTCTTCGTCGGGCCCGCACCCGATTTCACCGTCGGCTCCGTCGCCCAAGCGGTCGCGATTCTCCTCGCAATCGAATGAAGACCGGTCGCCATGCCGACGTCCATAACGCGCTGCTCGCGGCAATAGCGGACGTTGTCGAGTAGGGCCGTGCGTTGGTGCCGCCGCGATAACACTTGGCCGACTGTCGAACAGCGTGGTACTGCTAACCGGTGCTGTTGCTCCAGCCAGTAATCCAAGTAGTCCCGCTCAACGGGTTCGCCCTGTGGCCGATCTCCACCGCCGGTGGTTGGCTGGCACTGTCGGAAGGTCTGAGTGCGGACCAGGTTGGGTCGGCCGTGGCGGCGATCGCCGCCTACAACCACCATCATCGGCACACCGACTGGCAGGCCGTCCAGGATCCGATGGAAACGGTGCGCCACCTCGTCAATATTGATCCAGAGGCAGGTGCTTTGGTCGTGGCCGGTGGCCTTCGGCTCACCGACGACATCGGTGGCGTGACTATCGACCCGGGCTGCTGCTGCGGGCTGGAAACCTAGCGCGAGTGGCTGGAGGTACCGGCAGGGGGACAACCATGGCTGGGGCATGATCCCGCCCCTTGGATGGAAAGACGCAGTGACGGCAGGATCCGCGTGTGGGCCGATGGCGGCATGGGCGGCAGCGGCTTGGCCGGAGCCGGCTACATCGACATCACCGCCACCGAGCTGCCGGCGCTCCTGCATCGAGCACACGCCGACCTGCTGGGGTTCCTGCGCGTACTCAAGGCTTGGGCGGATTCCCTCATACCGTTCTGCGCCGACGCGCTGGTCGACAGCCTTGATCGGCAGATCGCTATTACCGAGCAGGCCGGTCCAAACGTCTCCCCGCAATAGCCGCCGGCGGCCTTGCTCGTGATGGCCCAGGTCTCATGCGATCAGCGGCATGAGCGTGCACCGGCAGGTGTCGTCGATGAAGGTCCCCGCATCGCCGACGTCGGTGCTTAGGCCTCCGGTGCCGCAATTTGGATGAGGTTGCCGCACGTGTCGTCGAACACTGCGGTCATTGTGCCGCCCATGCTCAGCGGCTCCTGAGTGAAGATCACACCGAGCCCTTTCAACCGCTCGTACTCAGCGGGCACGTCCTTCACGCTGAACATCGTGAAGGGAATCCCGTCTGCTACGAGTGCTCTCTTGAACGTTGCCGCCGCCGGATGCTGGTCGGGCTCGAGGACGAGTTCCACACCGTCGGGGTCTTCCGGAGCCACCACGGTCAGCCACCGGAACTCTCCCAGCGGGATCTCGGTCTTCTTCACAAAGCCGAGCACGCCGGTATAGAAGGCCAATGCCTTGTCCTGGTCGTCGACCAAGATGCTCATGTGTCCGATGCGCATGGTCCTACCCTCCATCGCTGGTAGATCTGTTGAAGTGGGGACGCGTCGAGGTCGATAAATATGTACCTGCCCTCGCGGCGCACCACTACCAGCCCAGCGTCCTCCAGGACGGCGAGGTGCTGGGAGATGGCCTGCCGCGACGAGGTGAACCCTTTACCAATCAGGCGGGTGCACAGCTCGAACAGCGTCTGGCCACTGCGATCCTGCAACTCGTCGAGGATGGCGCGCCGGGTGGGATCCGCAAGTGCCTTGTACACGTCGCCCACCGCCGGAACGGTATGCAAGCAACTGCTTGCATGTCAAGGTTGCGGATGAGGTCATCCGTGTCTGGCTGAGGATTTGGCCCAACCGGCGCCCTCTTCCTGCGGCGCGGTCGGAGCATCCACATCTCGGCACGACATACCGCCGCGCCCGGCGGTCCAGCGCGCGGACAACGGCAGATGAGTGCGCGCCGTTGGGTCCTAGGGGACTTGGATAACCCGTCGGCCGCACTCCGATCCCGCAGAGCGTCACTGGAGCGGGCCGGTGCCATTCTCCCGGCGCAGTCGCCTCTCACGACGCACCACGAAGACCAAGCCTGTGACGATGACGGCGAGGCCGGTGAGCAGCAGGATCGGAACCGCGCCGCGCATCTCATCGTGGGTCTGCTGGTACACGCCGCCGGGTATGAAAACGACGGCGAACCCGACCGTCAGCACCGCGAAGGGCAATTCGAATCCGCGAAGCCTTGGCGGCGTCCAGATACGCGTGACCGCGAGGACAGACAGCACCAACATCCCGGCACCCATCAACGTCACGAGCCAGCCGTACCAGCCGAGCACCGCGGCCGCCAGGAAGACTGCACCGGTTCCCGCCGTGAGCGCTGCGTATCGGCGCTCACGGCCGCGCCATCTCTCCGGAACCCAGTAGCGTGTGATCGCGAGAATCGAGAGCACGAACATGAAGATCGCGAACACCCAGGCAGAGGACACGAATATAAGTTTATCGTTCTGTGGCCCAGTGTCCCCTGCTGGAACCGGGACTGGCCGCTCCTCGCAGCATCAGGTCGCAGCGCGGCAGCGTGCCGGCACCCGGCTCCGCCGGAGCCGTCGCCCGACACCGGGCAGCAAGCGCACTCATCTCGACATGATGGGACGCCACTGTGCAGAACGGCCACCCGGACGTCCGATACGGACAGTGACGAGCGTACTGGCAGCCGGCGCGCCTCGTCGCGGCGGATCCGGGCGTTGCGAGGCTCAGCCGATGCGCTCGGCCAGCGAGACGATGATCCCTTCCGGCCCCCGGACGTAGGCCATCCGCCAAGCACCCTCGTACTCGCCGATGCCACCGACAAGTCCGTAGCCCTCGCTAGCTGCCCAATCGACAGCGGCCTGCAAGTCGTTGACCTCGAAGGACACGTTGCGCAATCCCAGCTCGTTGGCCATGGCGGCCGGCGAGCCCGGCACGGAGTCGGGCCGCACGAAGCTTGCGAGCTCCAGGCGGGCGCCATGGTCCGGTGACTTCAGCATGACGATTTCGGTGCGGGAGTCGGGAATGCCGCAGACCGTCTCCAAGAACTCGCCCTCGACGAACGCCCTGCCCTCGACCTCCAGGCCGAGCGCCACGAAGAAGGCGGTCACGACATCGAGATCTGTAACCGTGATGCCGACGTGGTCGAAGCGTCGTACATGTGACATGGACCGTGCTCCCGTCGTATCGATGGCTCGGCTGCCGTCAGGGCGCGCCCGCCGTACTGAGCGCGCCCTGACCCGTACTTACCTCGGGCTTACTTCACGACCATCCAATCCAGGATCGGCGTGCTCTGCAGCGTCACGAGTACGCACATGAACAGCAGCAGTACCAGGCTCCAACCGACCACCTTGCGGAAGATCTCGCCCTCCCGGCCGGCCATGCCGACCGCGGCAGCCGCGATCGCCAGGTTCTGCGGGCTGATCATCTTGCCCAGGACGCCGCCGGAGGAGTTGGCGGCGGCCAGGAGGACCGGGTCGAGCCCGGCGCGGGTCGCCGTCTGTACCTGTAGCGCGCCGAACAGTGCGTTGGCCGATGTGTCCGATCCGGTCACCGCGACGCCGATCCAGCCGAGGATCGACGACAGGAAGACGAACGCGCCGCCGGTGCCGGCGAAGAACGCGCCGAGCGTGTTGGTCTGGCCGGACTGGTTGAGCACGTAAGCGAGGGCTAGCACGGCCATGACGGTCACGATCGCGTGCCGCAGGTCCACCCACGTCTTGGCGTACGCGCGGAGCGCCGCCCCCGGCCGTACGCCCAGGACGACGGCGGTGAGGATGCCGGCGATGATCATGAGGGTACCTGCCGCCGGTAGCCAGTTGAGCACGAACGTCATCGACGACTGCGGCTTGCCCGCGGCGGTGAGGACGTCGAGCCCGGGCCATTGGAACTTCACCGTCCACGGCTCCTTCGCGAGCGCGGTCTTCACCGCACCCAGGTTGGCGATGGAGAAGAGGGCGATGATGATGGCGTACGGCGCGTAGGCGCGGACGGCGTCGGCGCGGCTGTCCAGTGGACGGGCTTCCACACGCTCCACAGTGGAGGTGGACGTGCCGGGGCGGGTCGTCGTCGCGGAGACGGTGGTGTCCCCGTCGACCGTACCCGCGGCAGCGGCGGAACCGTCACCGACAGCGTCCTGGGAAGCGCGCAGGTCGGGCGACTCGGACGGGCGCCACACCCGCAGCAGTAGTACGACGGCGGCGGCGGACACCAGCGAGGCGACGATGTCGGTGAGCGGCACCGAGATGTAGTTTGCCGCGACGAACTGGGCGATTGCGAACGTGACGCCGGCCAGGACCGCCGCCGGCCAGGTCTGGCGAACGCCCCGCTTGCCGTCGACGACGGCGACCAGGACGAGCGGAACGATGATCGCGAGTACGGGCGTCTGGCGGCCGACCATCGCGCCCAGGTTGTCCAGCGTCAGCCCGGGGTGGTCGCTGGCGCCGTGGGTGACGGTCGCGAGCGTGGTGATCGGCGCCGCGAGGGCCCCGAACGCCACCGGAGCGGTGTTGGCGATGAGGGCGACCGACGCCGCGTGGACCGGGCGGAAGCCGAGCGCCATCAGCATGACGACGGTGATGGCCACCGGGGTGCCGAAGCCGGCCAGCGCTTCGAGCAGCGCGCCGAAGCAGAACGCGATGATGATGGCCTGAATGCGCAGGTCCGGGCTGACCCGCTCGAAGGAGCGGCGTAGGACGTCGAAGTGCCCGCTGGTCACCGTGAGGTTGTAGACCCAGATCGCGTTGATGACGATCCAGAGGATCGGGAAGAAGCCGAACGCGGCGCCTTCGCTGGCCGACAGCAATGCCTGCCCGAGTGGCATCGAGTAGACGATGACGGCGACGACGAGCGCGATCGCGAGTGAGATGAGCCCGGCCAGCCATGCCTTCATGCGGACCACGCCGAGCAGGATGAACAGCGCGATCAGCGACAGGGAAGCGAAGATGGCCGATAACGCGACGGATCCGGAGAACGGGTCAGTGATGATCTTGTATTGCTCAAGCATAGAGATCACCTCGGCGCTGAGGGGGGGGTGAGGGTGAGGGGGGGTGGGGGTGAGGAGGGGAAGGGGGTGCCGAAGGGGGTTACTTCAGGCGGATTACTTCAGGGTTTCGACGGGCAGCCCGCGGATCGAGGCGTCAAGCACCTGCGCGGTGTGGGCCAGACCGATGGTCCCGTTGAGCCGCTGGACAGACGCCGCCACCTGCATGAGGCATCCGGGGTTGGCTGTCACGAGCAGTTGCGCGCCGGTCGCCAGCACGTCGCGCGCCTTGCGATCGCCCAACTGTCGGGCGGGTTGCGGATTGAGTATGTTCCATACGCCTGCGGAGCCGCAACAGATCTCCGCGTCGGCGATCTCGCGTAGCTCCAGCTCCGGGATGTCCCGCAGCAACTGGCGCGGTTGCGCCCGTACGCCCTGGGCGTGCCCGAGGTGGCAGGCGTCGTGGTAGGCGACGGTCACCGGCAACGGGTGCCGGGGCGCGACCGGGCCAAGCTCGACGAGGATCTCGGACAGATCCCGCACCTTGGCGGTGAACGCCGTGGCTCGCTCGGCGTACGCCGGGTCGTCGGCGAGCAGCCGGTCGTACTCCTTCAGCGATGATCCGCACCCCGCCGCGTTGACGACGAAGTAGTCCATGCCGACGTCCTCGAACGTGTCGATGAGGGCGCGGGCGAACTTCTGCGCCTCGGCCTCCCGGCCGTTGTGGACGCTCAGCGCTCCGCAGCACCCCTGCGTACGCGGAATGACGACCTCGCAGCCTTCCGCGGCGAGGACCCGGGCGGTCGCCGCGTTCACGTCCGGGAAGAACGCGCTCTGTACGCAGCCCGTGAGCATGCCGACGACCGCTCGCCGGGTTCCCCGCGCGGGGATGCGCTCGGCCAACCGTTCGGGCCGGCGCAGCCGGGGCGCCAACGACTCCATCGTGGACAGCGTGGGCATCAGCTTCAGCAGCCCGGTACGCCCGACGAGGCGCTGCAAGCCACTGGCCTGATAGGCCCGCAGTGGCCCGCGGAGCAGGCGCAACCTCTTCGGGTACGGGAAGAGCGTGAAGATGGCCTCCCGCAGCGCCCGGTCCCGGGGCGATCGGGGGTGTCGCCGCTCGACCTGCTGGCGGGTGTCGGAGATGAGTTTGTCGTACTGGACACCGGACGGGCAGGCGGTGACGCACGCCATGCAGCCCAGGCAGCGGTCGAAGTGCTCGACCATGCTGTCGGTCATCGGTTCGCCGTCGAGGCCCTGCTTCATCAGGTAGACGCGCCCGCGTGGCGAGTCCATCTCCTCGCCCCACAGCACATACGTGGGGCAGGTGGGTAAGCAGAACCCACAGTGGACGCAGTCGTCGACGAGGTCGAGCCCGGGCGGGTGGTGCCCGTCGAAGGCGGGCTCGCCGGGGGTGCTGCCGACGAGGCCGAGGACGTCGCGCGGCGCGCTTGTGGGATGTGAGCCCGAGGGCGTGGAGACAGCGTCGTCGGGCATTTCAGATCCCTCCCACGAACCGACCGGGCGCGAACCGCGCGTCGGGATCGAACTGTTCCTTCACGCGCCGCATCAGGTGCAGCCCCTCGACCGGGCCCCACAGGTCCAGCTGTGGGCGTACGGCCGAAGGGGCGGTCAGGACCACGGCGTGGCCGCCCGCCCGGCCGGCGGCGGCGCGAAGGTCGGCAAGGACGGCGGCAACGACGTCGGGCGACGTGGTGCCGGGCAGCCCCGCGTAGAGCACTCCGGTGCCCGCCGAGCCGCGCACTGCGAGCGGAACGCCGTGCCGCTCCCGGGCTGCGAGCCCCGCGGCCAGCAACCCGGGTACGGCCGACAGCGCGGCCGTCAGCTTGAACCCGACGCCGCCCGGGCCCCAGGGGTACGTCGCCCACCAGTCCGGCGCGGTATCGGAGACGGCGGCGTCACCGCCGAACAGGAAACGCGTCGTCTCGACCCGCCCCCGCACACCTTCCGGTACACCTTCCACCAGGACGCAGACCTCGATCCCGCCGTCCGGGGCAGTGCTGACCTCGAGCGCGCTCGGTACGACCTGCGCGCCGAGCACCGCGGCGACGATCCGGCCGGCCTCGGCCACGCCCGCGACCCGCCGCGAGACGTACGCGTGCGCGGCGGGCAGCGGGTGTAGCCGGAAGACGCACTCGGTGACCAGCCCGAGGGTGCCGTACGAGCCGGTGATGAGCTTGCCCAGGTCGTACCCTGCGACGTTCTTGACGACCTTGCCCCCGGCGTGGGCGACCACGCCGTCTCCGCGTACCATGGTGACGCCGATGAGCAGGTCGCGTACGGTGCCGTACAGCATGCGGCGCGGCCCGCTCATGTTCACCGCGACCGTGCCGCCGACGGTCGAGCTGAGGATCGGCGCGTCGAGCGCCAGCTGCTGCCCGGCCGGAGCGAGCTTCTCGCCCAGCTCGGACAGGGGCGTGCCGGCGCGGACGACCGTGATGAGGTCGCCGGCGGCGTGGTCGACCACTCCGGTCAGCCGGCCGGTGTCGATGATCAGGTCCAGCTTCCGGGGCGGTGCGGCCCAGTCCTGCTTCGTGCCGGCACCGCGCACGACGATGGCGAGGTTCTTTTCGGCGGCGGCCCGCACGATCGCCGCGGCCTCCTCGGTGGTGGCGGGGGCAGCGACGTAGCGCGCCGGCACCCCCGCGATGGCGTCCTGGTCGGTGGCGGGGATGAGACCTTCAAAGGGGACAGACATCAGAAGACCTCCGCCACGCCGGCCTCCTGCAGCGGGTGTACGCCCTTGTGCCGGCCCGGCACCTCCCCGCACAGCCGTGGAGTCGGGAAGACCTTGCCGGGGTTGGACAGTCCGCGCGGGTCGAACGCGCACCGGACGAGCTGCATCGTGTCCAGGTCGTCGGCGGAGAACATGCGCGGCATGTACTTGGCCTTGTCCATGCCGACGCCGTGCTCACCGGTGATCGATCCGCCGTACTCGATGCACAGGTCGAGGATCGCGCCGGAGACCTCCTCGGCTCGCTCGGCCTGACCGTCGATCGCGTCGTCGAAGAGGACGAGCGGGTGCAGGTTGCCGTCACCGGCGTGGAAGACGTTGGCAACGCGCACCCCGCGCTCGGCGGCGATCTCCCCGATGCGGCGCAGCACCTCGGGCAGCGCGGTGCGCGGGATGACCCCGTCCTGCACGATGTAGTCCGGGCTGATGCGCCCCACCGCGGCGAACGCCGATTTGCGGCCCTTCCAGAACAGCGCCCGCTCGGCGTCGTCGCGCGCGATGCGGATCTCGAACGCGCCGTTGTCCCGGCAAAACCGTTCGACGTGTACGAACTGGGCCTCGACCTCGGCGGCCGGCCCGTCGAGCTCGACGATGAGCACCGCACCCGCGCCCGCCGGGTAGCCGCAGTGCACGGCCGCCTCGGCCGCCTCGATCGCGAGGGCGTCCATCATCTCCATCGCAGCGGGCACGACGCCCGCGCCGATGATGGCCGACGTGGCGGCGCCCGCGGCGTCGGTGGTCGGGAACGCCGCGAGCAGGGTGCGTACGGACTCGGGCAGCCGTACCAGGCGTACGGTCACCTCGGTGGCGATGCCGAGCGTGCCCTCGGAGCCGACGAACGCGCCGAGCAGGTCGTAGCCGGGGGCGTCCGGGGCGCGCCCGCCGAGGCGTACCAGGTCCCCGTCGGGCGTGACGATCTGTACGCCGGTGACGTGGTTGGTCGTGAACCCGTACTTGAGGCAGTGCGCGCCGCCGGAGTTCTCCGCCACGTTGCCGCCGATGGAGCAGATCTGCTGGCTCGACGGGTCCGGCGCGTAGTAGTACCCGCTGGGCGTCGCCGCCCGGGTCACCTGCAGGTTGATGACGCCCGGCTCGACGACGGCCCGCTCGTCGGCCGGCGCGATCTCCAGAATGCGGCGCATCTGTGAGGTCACGATGAGGACCCCGTCGGCGTGCGGCAGGGCACCGCCGGACAGGCCGGTGCCCGAACCGCGGGCCACGAACGGCACGCCCGCGTCCACGCACGCCTTCACGACGTCGGCGCACTCGGCCGCCGTGTGCGGAAAGGCGACGAGCGCCGGGATGACCTTGTAGTGGGCCAGCCCGTCGCACTCGTACGTGCGTAGCTCCTGCCGGTCGCTGATGACCCTTTCGTTACCCAGTACCGTGCGCAGTCGCGTGGCGAGGGCGTCGATGTCGGTCGTCGCAGCCGTTGTCATGGCCAGCTCCCTGAGCGTTAGGGCGTGAGCGTTAGGGCATGCGTTCGTACGCGGGCAGCGTGAGGAAGTCGGCGAAGTCGTCGGCGACCGCCACCTCCATGAACAGCGCCCGCGCCTCGTCGTACCCGCTCGGGTCGTCGCCCAGCTTGGCGATCTCCTCGGCGGTGATCCGGTCGATCAGCTCGCGGGTGACCTTCTCGCGGGAGTCGGCGAGCGTCACGTCGTTGTGCAGCCACTGCCACACCTGCGACCGCGAGATCTCGGCCGTCGCGGCGTCCTCCATCAGGTTGAAGATGGCCACCGCGCCGGAGCCGCGCAGCCAGGCGGCAAGGTACTGGATGCCGACGCTGACGGCGTTGCGCAGCCCGGTCTCGGTCATCTCGCCCGGGGTGTCCTTGACGTCGAGCAGTTGCGCGGCCGTTACCGAGATCTCGTCGCGGGTCTTGTCGCGCTGGTTGGGCGCCTCGCCCAGCACGCCGTCGAAGACCTCGCGGCAGATCGGCACCAGGTCGGGGTGGGCGACCCAGGAGCCGTCGAACCCGTCGTTCGCCTCGCGGGTCTTGTCGGCACGGACCTTCTCCAGCGCCGCCTCGTTCACTTCCGGGTCCCGGCGGTTGGGGATGAACGCCGCCATGCCGCCGATCGCGTGGGCGCCGCGCTTGTGGCAGGTACGCACCAGTAGTTCGGTGTACGCCCGCATGAACGGCGCCGTCATCGTCACCGAGTTGCGGTCGGGGAGCAGGAAGTCCTTGCCGCGGGTACGGAACTTCTTGATGGCGCTGAAGATGTAGTCCCAGCGGCCGGCGTTGAGGCCCGCCGAGTGCTCGCGCAGCTCGTACAGGATCTCTTCCATCTCGAACGCCGCCGGGTACGTCTCGACGAGCACAGTGGCCCGGATCGTGCCGCCCGGGATGCCCAGCCGCTCCTGCGCCAGTACGAAGACGTCGTTCCACAGTCGAGCCTCGAGGTGGCTCTCCATCTTGGGCAGGTAGAAGTACGGCCCACTGCCGCGCTCAAGCTGCAGTTTGGCGCAGTGGAAGAAGTAGAGGCCGAAGTCGACCAGGCTGCCGGACATGCGCTCGCCGTCGACCAGGATGTGCTTCTCGGTCAGGTGCCAGCCGCGGGGGCGGACCACGATGGTGGCCAGCTCGCCGTCCTTGAGCGCGTAGCGCTTGCCTTCGGGGGAGGTGAAGGACAGCTTGCGCTCGATCGCGTCGCGCAGGTTGAGCTGGCCCGCAATGACGTTCTCCCACAGCGGGGTGTTGGCGTCCTCGTGGTCGGCCAGCCACACCTTGGCGCCCGAGTTCAGTGCGTTGATCGCCATCTTGGCGTCGGTCGGGCCGGTGATCTCGACCCGGCGGTCCTCCAGGCCGGGCGCCGGGTCGGCGACCCGCCAGTCGCCCTCGCGGATGTGCCGGGTCTCCTCCAGGAAGTCGAGCGTGCCTCCGGCCGCGAGTTCCGCCTCCCGCTCCGTGCGCTTTGCCAGCAGGTCCCGGCGACGGGCGTCGAAGGTGCGGTGCAGCTCGGCAAGGAAAGTCAGTGCCTCCGGGGTGAGCACCTCGTGGAAGCGCTCCCGCATGGGCCCGGTGACCTCAACGCCAGCTGGGTTAGTCATGACACGCTCCTGGGATGGATTTTCCGCTTTCTGACACACTCTCGCCTGGCGGCGAGGCTAGGCGAAAGGGGGCGGCGGTAGAAGATCGAAGTTGATCGCCGTGCGGTGAGCGGTCGATTAGTAGCGCCGGGCGTCACGGAGGGCTGCGGACACGCGCGGACCCCGCCGCGGTGGTCGACGACTCGTCCGCGGCGGGGTCCGCACGGTGCGACGGCACGGTGTGACGGCACGGTGTGACGGCGCCTGACGCGTACCCGTCCGTGCCGCCGTAAACCGCGGTGGTCTACCAGTAATGACGCCTGCCGGCAACGGGCCGGCCGAGAGAGCCCATGACGAACAGGGCCGCTCCGACCACGAGCAGGATGATGCCGATCGTCCACAAGATCGAGACCTTGAGGATCAGGCCGAGGAGAAGGAGAATCGCTCCGAGGATCAACATCGGTCGCTCCGCTCTCGAGTGGGATGGTCCGAGCTGTCGTTCGGATAACGCGCACGCGTACGCGTGCTGTACAGCCGTACGCCGACTGTCGATCCAGTCGATATCTACGGTGGTCTGGCCGGCAGGCGCGTACAAGCGAAATCAGGGAGAACGTTCCGGCTACGGAAGAACCGACAAACAGGGCCGAGTAGCTTGGTTCCATGACCGAGGCGCGAACGGGCGGTCCGGTGACGACGGGCACGGACGTCCCGACGTCCACCGGTGCGTCCACCCGGCGACCAGGTACCGTGCGGCGCTGGTCTCGCCGGATCGCCCTCGGTGTCGCCGTGCTCTTCCTTGCCGGCACGGTCGCCTCGTGGGCGTACAACGCGGCGACCGACCGCCGGGAGAGCCCGCCGCCCGGGCTGCGGTACGTGCAGACCGGCGACATTCGCACCCGTTACGTGCAGTGGGGAACGGCGGGTAGTCCGGTCGTGCTGGTGCACGGGGCCTTCGAGTCCGCCGATACCTGGGAGCCGACCGCGCGACTGTTGGCGTCCGGGCACCGCGTGTACGCCCTGGACCTGGCCGGGTTCGGCTACACCCAACGAGACGGCCACTACGGCCGCGACTACCAGGCGCGCCAACTGCTCGCCTTCCTCGCCGCACTCGAATCGGGGCGACTCGGGCTGGACCGACCCGGAACTGACCGACCCGGAACTGACCGACCCGGAACTGACCGACCCGGATCTGACCGGCCGCTGCTGGTCGGCCACTCCAGCGGCGCGGCGATCGTGGCCGAAGCGACCCTGCGGGCGCCCGAGCGGGTCGGCGCGCTCATGCTGCTCGACGGCGACGCCCTCGCAACCGGCGCCGGTGCGCGCTCACCGGTCCGTCACCTGTTCATCGACCCGTACCGGACGACCCTGCTGCGGGCGGCGCTGCGCTCAGACGCGATCATCCGCGATGTGTACCAGCAACAGTGCGGCCCGGCCTGCCCGCGCTTGACGGCGCAGGGTGTAGCGGTGTGGCGGCGGCCGTTCCAGGTGGCCGGCGGCGAGCAGTCCGTGTGGGCGATGCTCGATCAGGGCGTACCGGGCATCGAGCCGGACCGGCTCGCCCGGCTGGCCCGGCTGCCGCTTCCGAAGGCGGTGGTCTTCGGAGCCGAGGACACCGTCTTCGACGCCGGGACCCCGCAACAGACCGCCGCCCGCATCGGTGCCCCGGCTCCGGCGGTCGTCCCCGGCGCGCACCACCTCATCATGATCGGTGCCCCGGACGCCGTCGCCGGGGCCGTCGGCGCGCTCGCTGCCCGCATGTCACCGCCCGGATGACACGACCGCGTTACGCGTGCCTGTCTTTACGCGTACTCGTAGAACGTCCGGTGATCCAGCAGGTCGCGGGGGGTCACGTCGCCCCATGGCCGCATCCTGTCGTCGAGGCTGACGACCTGTGGCGTGCCACCGGCGGTGCTGGCCGGCAGGTACCCCTGGTCGGGGTGCGCCGCCTGCCAGTCTGCCCAGAGCTTGTCGACGAAACAGTGGTGCAGCCAGAAGACCGGATCGTTGGGGGAGACGCCGGAGGCCATGTGCCCGCCGATCCACGCGTGTACCCGGTTGTGGATGTTCGGTCCCTGCCAACCCTCCAGCTGGTTGCGGAATCCGCTTGAGCCGCTGTTCCAGGGCGGGGCGTCGTACGGCGTGATGGCGAGTACCTGGCGCACCTCGGCCGCGGTGGGCAGCGACTGCCCGCTGGCGCCGAGGTTGCGGCACAGGTACTGGCGGCTGTCGACGCGGACCGTCAGCGTCCAGTTCCCGGTCTGGTACGCGAACGGCCCCGTCGTCACCTGCTGGTCGGAGCGGCGACCGTTACCGCCGAGGAAGTCCGGCGCCCACAGCGACGATGTCGGGCTGCGGTCGGTCGTCCAGTCCCAGTACGGCAGGTTCACGCTTGGATCGATGCTCTGCAGCGCGCGTTCGAATTCGAGGAGGAACTGGCGGTGCCACGGACCGAACGACGGGCTGCGGTGCGCGACGCGTGGCCCGCTGTCCTGGTCGCTGAGGATGAAGTTGTTGTGGGTGCGTACGAAATCGTCGTACCCTCCGCGCCGCTTGAGTGCGATCACGGCGTTGACGAACGCGCGCTTCTCGCTCGCGGAGAGCCTGATCTGGTTTTTGCGGGTGCCCATCGATGGTGACCTTCCGGGATGCGTCAGCCGTGGTGGTGCACGGGGGAGAGGGTCGCGGTACCCAGGCTGTCGACCGCCGCCCGCGCGACCTCACGCAGCGAGCGGAACGACTGGTAATGATTGACGACGCTGGTGTACGTGCCGTCCGCGTTCGTCATGACGTGCAGCGCCCTGCCGTCGATGAGTACCTGTGGTTCGATGGGTACCTGCAGCGCGACGGGTACGTGAGCTCCCGTTTGGGCGACAGAGAATTTCGCGTCCAGGGGCGTGCCCGCGCTGCCGGAGATGCGCCGGCCCTGATAGACCTCGTCGAAGTGCTCGGCCGTGACGCCCGTTTCGGCGGTGTCGCCCGCCGCCCGCGACCCGTGGGTTGTCAACTGCTGGGCCGTAACGGCGGCCGCGGTGCTGCCCATGATGCCTACCGCGGCGATTCGCAACGCGGTGCGCCTGCTTATTCGCCCGCCAAGACCGATTTCTGGCATGCCGAATGGGGCCCTTTCATGGCTAGGGGGTGCGCCAACAATTCTCGGTTTCGCTGCTGTTGGTTTCGCTGCTCGCGGTTTCATTACCGGCGGGTGGTGAAGTGAGGTGAATCGATGGTTGCCTCAAGCTCGTGAAGCTTCCCGCATGCGCGCTCAACAACCGCCATCCCCGACGGGATCAGTGGTCATAAATATTCTTACGCTCGATGTCGGATGACACCAAGCGATTAATTGGCATGTATGAATGTCTTGGTGAGGATCATCGCTGGCCGATGTAGTCAGGCGTCAATGGGCGACGTGCTTCTTCATTCGTCTCCGTAGAGTAGCCGCGATGAGCCGTGTTTGCAGGATGAGAAAGCCATCGCGGAAAAATGCGCAGGAGGGAGTTCGATCGCGCTGCTGTCGCAGGCGGACGTTCACCGGGTCAGCCGGCCCGTGTACCCCGCCGCTACCAGTCGGCCGTACGCCGCGCGTACCGGAGCCGGCATCTCCTGCGGGACCGCGTACCCGCGCTCGGCGTACAGGTCGATGCGCTGCGTGTCGCCCACGATCATGTCGATGACCCGTTTCGCGTCGCCGATGCCTTCGACGTAGGCGTCCAGCGACAGTCGCCGCGCCGCGCACACGACCTCGACCTCAGGCCACAGCTTCTTGCAGGTCGCGTACGCACGTCGCTGCTGGTACGGCCGGCACATGATCAGGACCGAGCGCGGCCGGATGTGGTGGGCGGCCAGTACCTCACGCGCGAACGCGATGTTCTGCATCGTGTTGGTGGCCCGGGGTTCGAGCAGGACCGACCCGGCCGGAACCCCGTTCGCGATGGCGTACTCCCGGTAGTGAACGGCCTCTCCCCGCGGAAAGCGGTGAACGGTCGCCGGCGTCCTGCCTCCGGTGAAGACGACGCATGGGAAGAGTCGGCGCCGGAACAGGTCCACCGCCACGACCGCCACCCCGAGGTCGCGGCCACCGAGCCCGATCCCCGCGTCGCATGGCCGCAGATCGTGTCTCAGGTCGTGGTACTCCCACAGGGTTTCCGCGTCTGCGCGAACGCGTTCCGGGACGCGCGCGTCGGGCGCTGCCGGATCGGGCACCGTCGGGCGATACCCGCGAGGAGCACGGCGAACCGGTGACCGTCAAGCCGTGATGACCGCGACGACCGTGGTGCCGGGCTCGAAGGCGCCGGCCTCGGCGAGCGCGACGATTCCGTACATCATCTTCGCCACGTAGATCCGGTCCAGTGGCGTCCCGTGCCGGTCGGCCCAGTCGGCGACGAAGGCGTCCAACTCGCCGGTCCGCTTCGCGTACCCGCCGAAGTGAAAGCCGTACTCGATGTGCCAGTTCTTCGAGGGCGACCCGAACGCACGTCGCTGCAGTTCCTCGACCTCGCCGGCGAGGAACTCCCCACCCTTCAGGACCGAGAATCCGATCGCGCGCCGGTGCGCGGGCAGCCCGCCGGCGATCCCGGCGAGGGTGCCGCCGGTGCCGACGGGTACGCAGATGACGTCGTACGGCTCGGCGAGCTCGGCCGGGACTTCGGCACAGCCCCGCACCGCCAACTCGTTGCTGCCGCCCTCCGGAAGCAGGTAGAACTCGCCGAACTCCCGGCGTAGCCGGTCGACCACCTCCGGGGTGTGCTTGCGGCGGTAGGTGGAGCGGTCCAGGTACGTCAACCGCATCCCGCGGCTCACCGCGTACTCCAGGGTGAGGTTGAGGGGTGTGTGCTCTTCTCCTCGGATGACCCCGATCGTGTCGAAGCCGAAGTGGAACCCGGCCGCCGCGGTGGCCCGGATGTGGTTCGAGTAGGCGCCGCCGAAGGTCAGCAGCCTTGGGTGTCCCTGTTCAGCCGCTCGTACGAGGTTGTACTTCAGCTTGCGCCACTTGTTGCCCGGAAGGTCCGGGTGGATCAGGTCATCGCGCTTGAGCAGCAGTCGCACGCCCCGCCGGTCCAGCCGGTCGTCGGGCACCCCGACGAGCGGAGACGGCAGCCGGAGGTGGACGGGCACGCGCGCCACCATCGCACATCGGTCGATGGCGATCGTCACAAGCGCTGTTTGGCGCGCTGCTCCGTGGGGACTTATCTCCATGGATCGCTGGCCGCATGGTGACGGGCTCGTAGGACGGCGGGTGTCGACGCCGCGAGACCCGGAGCCCGGCCCGTACCGAACCGTGACTGAGCACGCAGTGACTAGGCACGATCCTTCGTGCCGGGATGGAGCGAGAGATGAGTGAGCACGAACCCACGCCGCTTTCTCCGGACGAGATCGCCGCGGAGGCGGCCACGCCGCTGCCGCCCAAGGAGGTCATGTCGATTCTCGACCTGAACGCCGACCTCGACCTGGCGCTGCACGCCGCGGCCCCCATCGACCTCGCGGTGGCGGCCAACGCCAACGTGGCCGCGCCGATCAACGCGGCCGTGGGCGCCAACGTGCTGTCCCTGGATTCCAAGGTCGGTTCGCTGGCCGACCAGGCGGTGAGCATCAACCAGGGCATCTCCGGTGATGCGATCGCGCACGCGCCGCAGGACAGCACGATCGACCAGGCCCAGCCAGCCGCAGACCAGCCAGGTGCGGCCGCGCCGGCCGACCCGGCTGCGGCGCCGGCGCCCGCCGCACCGGCCGCCGGCGTCGGCGCGGTACCGACCGACCCCGCGCAGATGCTCGACGGCGACCTGCTCAACGTCAACGTCAACGCCGCCCTCGACGCCAAGCTCGCGGCGCCGATCAACGGGGCGGTCGCTGCGAACGCCAACGTCGCGGCCCCGATCGACGCGTCCGTCGGCGCCAACGTCGCGTCGATCGGCTCGGAAGCCACCTCGGTGGCCAACCAGACCGCCATCATCGACCAGCACCTGGACGGCGTCACCGCGGAGGCGACCGCCGACCAGAAGTCGAGCATCACCCAGTAACGCCGGCCGATGAGCGCGCTTCCCGCATCCGCGGCCCAACCCGACGCTGCCGGCGGACACGCTGCCGGCGGACACGCTGCCGGCGGACACGCTGCTGGCGAACGCCCGGCCGCGCACGGTGACATCGTGCCCGTCCGGGCCCGCGGCGTCGAGTTGCTGGGCGAGCAGCCCGGTACGGGGTACCGACAGGCGCAGGCGCTGGTACGGCGCGCCGACGGGCAGACCATCCAGCTGACCCGGCTGCTGTACCTGACCCTCGAGGCGATTGACGGGAAGCGTGACCTCGCGGCGATCGCAGAGGTCGTCGGCGCCAAGACCGGGCGCCTGGTCAGCGCGGACGACGTACGCCTGCTGATCGAGTCCAAGCTGCGCCCGCTCGGCGTGCTCCGCTCGGCCAACGGCGACGAGCCGTCGGTCCGGCCGGTGAACCCGCTACTGGCGCTGCGCCTACGGTACGTGGTCTCCGACCCGCGGGTGACGCGCCGCGTCACCGGGCCGTTCGCCGCGTTGTTCCGGGCGCCGATCGTGGTGCCGGTCGTCGCAGCGTTCTTCGCCGTCGCGGGCTGGGCGCTGTTCGCCAAGGGGCTGGCGTCGGCGACCCGGCAGGCGTTCGACCAGCCCGGCCTGCTACTGCTCGTGTTCGCCGTGGCGCTGCTGTCCGCCGGTTTCCACGAGTTCGGCCACGCCGCGGCGTGCCGGTACGGCGGCGCCACGCCGGGAGCGATGGGCGTCGGCCTCTACCTGGTCTGGCCCGCCTTCTATACCGACGTCAGCGACAGCTACCGGCTGGGGCGCGGCGGTCGGGTCCGGGTCGACCTCGGCGGCCTGTACTTCAACGCCATCTTCGCCGTCGGCATGTTCGCCATCTGGGCCGTCACCGGCTGGGACGCGATCCTGCTGATCATCGCGGCGCAGGTGCTCCAGATGCTGCGCCAACTGGCGCCGTTCGTGCGCTTCGACGGGTACCACATCCTCGCCGACCTCACCGGCGTGCCTGACCTCTACGGCCGGATCAAGCCGACCCTGCTCGGCCTTCTGCCCACCCGTTGGGGCTCGCCTGAGTCCAAGGTGCTCAAGCCGTGGGCGCGGATCGTCGTGACGCTTTGGGTCCTGATCGTCGTGCCGCTGCTGCTCGCGAGCACCGTCCTGATGGTGGTGTCACTGCCGCGGGTCGCCGCGACCGCCTGGGCGAGCCTGGGCCGCCAGTGGCGGAGCCTGGGGGTCACCCTCGACCAGGGTGACATCGCGGGAGTCGGGGTCCGGCTGCTGTCGGTACTCGCGATCGTGCTGCCGCTGGCCGGGATGTGCTTCATGGCGTGGCAACTGGGCCGGAGCCTGACCGGGAAGGTCGTACGGGCCACCGAGGGCCGGCCAGCGCGCCGGGCGCTCGCCATCGTGCTCGCCGTCGCGGCGGTCGCGCTGCTCGTCGGGGTGTGGTGGCCCACCGGGGACAGGTACAGGCCGATCCGGGCGGATGAGCGCGGAACGGTGTTCGACGCGCTCCCCGCCGCCAACCAGGCGCCGCTGGGTCTGCGGAGTGCTGGCCTGCGCGACGGCCAGATCGGTACGGCCGGGACCAGCGTCTGGGCCGCCACGTCTCAACCGCCGACCCGCGATCATCCGCGACTGGCGCTGGTACTGGTACCGCGCGCGGCGAACGCCGCCGGCCAGGCGGCCTCCCCCGCCTGGGTGTTCCCGTTCAATCCGCCCAAGGCGCCCGGCGCCGGCGACAATCAGGCCCTCGCCGCCAACACCAGGGACGGCGCGACCCTGTACGACGTTGCGTTCGCGCTGGTATGGGTCACCGACGGCAGCGCGCTGAACCGCAACGAGGCGTACGCGCTGGCCAGCTGCCGGGGCTGCCGGACGGTGGCGATCGCGTTCCAGGTCGTCCTCGTTGTCGGGCAGGCCAACGTGGCGGTTCCGCAGAACATCTCGGCGGCGGTCAACTACTCCTGCGTCGCGTGCGTGACGTTCGCGCTCGCCCAGCAGTTGGTGCTGACGATCCCGCACCCGCTCAGCGCCGACGCCCTGGCCAGGCTGACCGCGTTGTGGGACGAGATTCAGGCGTACGCGGCGAACATCGAGAACGTCCCGCTCGCGCGGATCCAGAGTGACCTGCGCAGGTACGAGGCGGCCATCCTGGCGATCGTCCGCGCTGATCTGGGCCTGAGCCCATCGGGTAGCGCCGCCCCGTCAGCCGGACCGTCAGCCGGACCGTCGGCCGGACCGTCGGCCGGACCGTCGGCCGGACCATCGGCCGGACCATCGGCCGGCTCGTCCAGCGGCGCGTCGCCAGCCGAGCCGGGTGCGACTCCAACGGCGCCGGGGAACTCGTCGACGGCGCCGCAGCCAGCGCCGACGCCGGCGTCACCCGTACCGTCGGGCTCCCCAACCGCCTCCACGGGCGCCAGCGCGACGACCGCTCCGGCGGGCTAGGTGGGTTCCGGCACGACATTCGCGATCATCCCTGGTTCGCCGTCATCACCGCGCGCGGGGCATGGACGGTCGCGGCCGGAGTCCGGATGGCGTAGCGGCGGACCACGTCATCGATCCGCCGGTGCTCGGCGCACATCGTCGCGCGGTGATCCGCGGTGAGCCGGGCGATCCGGTCGAGTACGGCCGGCGAGGTCGCCCGTACCGTCCCCACGAGGAGTTCCCAGCCGATCTCGGCGAGCACCCGCCGGGCCTGCCGGTCGGCGCCGACCTGGCACCACCGTTCCAACTCGGGCAGCCGGTCGACGACGTCGGGCGCCGTACAGGCGACCATCGAGGCGCTGTCGACACCGGCGACGCCGGCGTCCTCCACCCGATGTGCCTCGATGGCATTGAGTAGCGGGCTGACGTCACCGGACAGCGTCGGGTCGTACAGGCCGGGGTACGGCGACTGCTCGTACCCCGGCTCGTACCCGGCCAGATAGATCGGGGTGACCCGGCTCGACGCGATGACCCCGAGCGCCAGGTCGAGCAGGTTGACCGGCCAGCCGAGGTCGCGGATCGCGTACAGCCGGAAGACGTCGTCGGCGGGCGCCAGGGCGGCGGCGAGCAGGAGTTGGGCCGACTCGAGCGCCGACTGGACATAGAAGACCGTGTCGGGGGAGTGCAGCCGTACCACCTCCCCGTCGTCACACCAGCGGCGCAGGCGGTCGACAACGATGGAGTTGTCGACGACGTGCGTGAACCGGGCTCCAGAGCAGGCCATGTGGCCATGCCGGGCGACATCGGCCAGCATCCACTCGCCTACCCGTTTGGAGGCGGTGTATACGCATCGGGAGTACGGCCGCAGCGCTTTACCGGTCGAGGCGTACACGAAGCGGCGCGTACCGGTGCGCGCCGCGGCCCAGGCCACCTTCGCGGTACCCAGCACGTTGGTCTCGATACTGCGGCTCGCCTGCTGTTCAGCGAGGCCGGGGTCGCGCTGAGCGGCAAGGTGGAAGACGATGTCCGGCCGGTACCGCGCGAAGAAGCCCTCGACCGCGCCCGATGAGCGTACGTCGACCTGGACGTACTCGACCCCGGGCACCGGCCATCGCGGTGGTGCGATGTCGGCGCTGATCACGCGGGCCGCGCAGAGCCGCCTGATCTGTCGGAGCAGGACGGTGCCGATGCAGCCGTTGCCGCCGGTGACGACGATGGCGCGACCGCGCAGTTCGCCCGCCACCCGAGGCTCGGGGAGGGGCACGGCGCGGCGGCTGACCGACAGGAACCGTTGAAGCTCCGCGCCACCGTCGGCCCGCGCCGCGAGCAGCTCGCCGGTCAGCGCGGCCAGGCGCCGGTGCGTCGACTGGTCGACCGAATCCTGGCCGGGCGGTACGATCGAGCGCATTTCAGCCAGTACCTCCGGGGTGCCGCGCGGATAGTACCCGTGTCCATGGTCCACATCGGACACTAGGCTCGCCGGCGCCTCGGGAACGGGAGCAGTATCGCCTACGGTCACGCGAACGCCCATGCCCGGAACAGAAGTCGTACCGACTGGTACGCCGGGTGTGTTCTCCCCCGACGTTGGAGCTAGTACCGGTGGGTTAGCCCGGGTCAGGGCATCTCCATCGTCTCCGCCCGCGCGATCTCCGCGAACGCGGCGTTCAGGTAACCGTCGAGTCCCTGCTCCGACACCGTGAGCAGGTCGGCGACCAGCAGCGGAGCGTGCACGGCGGTGTCCATCGGGCGCAGTGGCCGGGCCTGGCCGTCGGCGTCCTGGCGGAAAGGCTCGTGAAAGCCGAGCGCACCCACCAACAGCGCGGCCAGGACGTCCGGGTCGACCTGGGGGAGCCAGCCGGCCGTGGCGCGAACGCACCGCTCGAGCACGGCCTGTACGTCGTCGCCCGCCAGCCCGTCGGGGTGTACGTCCTCGAGTAACGACCGCACGACGGCGCCCAGCACCATCCCGACCTGCTCCGGGTTCAGCGCCGCCAGCCGGGTGGCCGACTCCTGGAACTCGGCGCGGTCACCGGCCTGGGCGGCCGCGACGGCGTCGGTGACGCAGGCGGCGATGGAGCGCGCGGGCTCGGGCAGTCTCATGGTGTCATGCTCCCTTCACGGGCAGCATGCGGTCGGGAAGTACGAGGCGCATCGCAGGGTCGCGGGTGCGCTCGAAACCGAGGGAGCGGTAGAGCGGCTCGCCCTCCGCCGAGGCCCGCAGGTCCACCCTGGTGACGCCGCGCCGCTGGAACCAGTCGAGCAACGCCTGCATGCACGCTCGCGAGTATCCCCGCCGCCGGTGCTGCGGGTCGGTCGCCACGCTGAACACGTAGCCCGTGTCACCGGCCGGGTTGTCGGGGCTCGGCAGCCGGCGTTCGATGACGCCCACCACGGCCGAGGCCAGGGCCCCCGGCTGGTGCGGCGCGTCCACGACGAAGGCGACCAGCGACCCCGCCGGCTCGGCCAGTCGCGTACGCAGTGACCGGAGCGCCGCCTCCTGCCACGGACCGGCGGCCGGCTCTGTCCCGTCGAGGGACGCGAGCATGACGGCTCGCAGCCGGACCAGTTCGGGGGCGTCTTCGACGGTTGCCTCGCGTACCTGGATCACTCGGGCACGATAGCGGTGACGCCTCGCCTGCGGCCAGTGACAGCCCTCACCCGCCGCCGACCCGGCGGCCACCCGTTCGCGCCCGCTCCTCACCACGGATGCCGCACGGTCGGCAGCGGCCCCGATCCCTTATTTCACAACGGTTCCGCTGTTTGGCGGGGCCGTCGACGGAGAGGGCTGCCGGGCGAGATCGCCGTGCCGCGCCAAGTTCCCGCACGGCGGTCCCGACGCCAGGTGCCACCGTCGCGCCCCTCTCGCACGCCACACGGCACGCCACGCGGCACGCGCCAATGGCGTGTGCCCCGTCCCGTCGAGCGCTATCACCGTCCAGCCCGCAACGGTAGATATGGGGAGAAGTAATGACAGATACCCAAGCGCGGCACCAGAAGTTGCCCGTGCTGTCGGAAACCGGGTTCGTCGTGCTACGCGCTTTCCGGGAGCGCCTGGACCCGGCCGAGTGGGAGAGCCTCACGTACCTGGACTGGAAGTCGGGCGGGGACAGCAACTTCGCGGTCCTCGCCTCCGCCACCGGAGAAGACGACCCCCGTGGGTTCTGGGAGCACGGCAAGCCGGACAAGGACGGGATCTGGACGTCGAACGCGCTGCGCGCCCCCACCCTGCGCAGATGGGTGACGTCGGTCGGCGCCCGGTTCGGTCGGGTACGCATCATCAAGCTCCAACCGTCCACAAGCGAAGCCGAGGTCACCGCGCAGCACCTGCACCTTGACGACAACAACCGGTTGAACCCCGACGGCGCGGGCTGGGTCGTCCGGGCCTGGCTCAACCTCACCGACGACCCCGACAGCTACATGATCCTGCGCGAGGACAAGGACGATCCGGCCACCGAGCATCGCATCCCGATGCCGGCCGGCGCCCAGTTCGTCGTGGACACCGAGCGGCTCTGGCACGCGGCCTACCACACGGGCAAGGCCCCGCGGTACGCGATGATCACCAGTTTCGAGTCCGGCCCCGCGCTGCAGGCGTGGATCGACGCCAACGCCGTGGATCGCAGATCGGCGAGCCCGCGCAGCGCCGCCCTCGGCTGACAACGCCGGTGCCCTTCCAGCGCGAAATCGTGCTGGAAGGGCACCGGCGTATTCGCACGGTCGTACAGTCGACGGCATGACTGAACCATCGGCCGTCGCGGTCACCGGTGAGCCGGCGAGCGTCCTGCTGCCCGGCCACGACGTACCGCTCGGCCGGTACACGACGGTTCGTCGACTGCTGCCGCAGCGGGCGCTGCGCATGGTCGGCGCGTGGTGCTTCGTCGACCATTTCGGCCCGGACGACGTGACGGGACGGCCGGGCATGCAGATCGCGCCGCACCCGCACACCGGCCTGCAGACCGTCAGCTGGCTGGTCGAGGGGGAGATCCTGCATCGCGACAGCCTCGGCAGCCTGCAGACGATCGTGCCCGGTCAGGTGAACCTGATGACGGCTGGCCGGGGCATCGCGCACTCCGAGGAGTCGCCTGCCGCGCACCCTCCGGTCATGCACGGGCTGCAACTGTGGATAGCCCTGCCCGACGAAGCGCGCAACGCGCCGCCGCGCTTTGAACACCACGCGGCCGTGCCCGTCCGGTACGACGGCGCAGTGAAGATCACCGTCGTCGTGGGTAGCCTCGACGGGGCGCGCTCACCCGCTCAGGTGCACTCGCCGCTGGTCGGGGCCGAGATCCTGCTGCCGGCGGGCGCCGTCACGCGGCTGCCGCTCGATCCCGCCTTCGAGTACGCGGTGCTCGCCATGACCGGCGGCGCCGAGGTCGCGGGCGCCGCCGGGGTCACCGGCGCTCCGCTGACGCCCGGATCGCTGCTGTACCTGGGAGACGGCCGGTCCGACGTGGTCCTGCAGGCGGCGGTGGACACGCGCCTGTTCCTCCTGGGTGGCGAGCCGTTCGCCGAGCCGCTCGTCATGTGGTGGAACTTCGTCGGCCGTACGCACGACGAGATCGTCGAGGCGCGCCAGGACTGGCAGGCGGGACGCCGGTTCGGCACGGTCGTGGGCTACGCCGGCGACCCGCTCCCGGCGCCGGAGATGCCGACGACGCGGCTCAAGTCGCGCGACCGGCACGGCCGGACCGCGACGAACACGCCCAGGAGCGCCAGCGCCGCGGCGATCGTGAACCCGGACAGGTAGGCGGCCGTGGGCGACGACGTGACCCAGGCGGCGAACAGGGTGCCGCCGACCGCGAGCATGGTGGTGGAGAACAGCGAGTCGGCCAGTTGCAGGGCCGAGCTGTTGGTGCCCTGCTCCGCCGGCGTGGACAGCTGCAGTGTCAGCGCCGACATCGTGGGGTAGGACAGTCCCATGCCGAAGCCGGCGAAGGTCCAGCCCGCGACGCAGATCCCGACCGGGACCTCCGGGGCCACGCACGCCGCGGCGGTCGCGACGCCGAGGACGATCGTGCACAGGCCGATCCGAAGCCTGCGGGCAGGGGGGAGCCGCTGGCCCCAGCGCCCCTGGTACCAGGAGCCGAGAAACCACGACACGCCGCTGATGGTCAGCGTCAGCCCGGCCGTCGCGGGCGAGAAGCCGCGCTCCCGCGACAGCAGCAGCGGAAGAAAGACGTCAGCCTGGATGAAGGCCGCCCCGGCGAGGCCACGCAGCAGCACGACGCTGGGCAGGCCCGGTCGCGCCGAGAACGTGCCGCGCGGCAGCAGGCGCGGCGCGAACACGACCAGGCCGACGAGGGCGGCGGCGATCAGTACGGGCGCGGCCGCGCCGCGCTGCTGACCGCCGACGTGCAGCAGGCACATGCTCGCGGCGGCGCCGAGCGCCCATCCCGTACGGGCCAGCTGCCCGCGGGCGCCGCCAGGCCTCGGCGTGGCGCTGGGAGAAGGCAGCCGCCGCAGCCCCGACCGTACGAGCAGCGCGGCCGGAACGGTGAGCAGCACCATGCCGAGAAACACCCAGCGCCAACCGGCCTGCTCGACGATAAGGCCGGCCAGTGCCGGGCCGGCGATCGACGGCACCACCCACGCCCCGGCGAACGCCGAGAACACTCGGGGGTGCAGGTGCGACGGGTACGCGCGACCGACGACCACATAGAGCGCCACCGTGATCAGACCGCCGCCGAACCCCTGGGTGGCCCGGCCGGCGACGAGCAGCCACATGTCGGGTGCCGAACCGGCGAGGAGCAGGCCGGCGCAGAATGTGGACACCCCGGTCCACATCGGTGCGGCGGGGCCCTTCGCGTCGCTCCACCCACCGGAGATGACCATCGCCACCACCCCGGCCGCGAGCGTCCCCCCGAATGCCAGCGCGTACAGCGGAAGCCCGTGCAGCGCGCGTGCCACGGTCGGCATGGCGGTCGTCACGGCGACGGCCTCGAACGCGACCAGCGAGACCAGCGCGACCATGCCGACGGTGAGGCCCCGGTACGGCGGCGCGAGTGGCCTGTTCGTCACGTTTTTCTCTTTCGATCGTCGGAAGGTATCGATCATGCAAGTTCAACGTGACTTGAGGTCAACCGGTCCGCGGTGAGTAGGCTGACGCGGCGTGATTCATCGGGCATGCGAGCGTCGCTGTGCCGTCTTCGGGTCGCGGCCGTGCGCCGGACGCCGATAAAGTACCGAGAGCTACAAGATCGCCGTTACACACCATCCGTCCGCCAGGTGACTCGAGCTGTGGAAACCTGGCCAACACCGATGCCGGGAGCGTCCGGGTGCTGATCCCGACCACGAAGTACGGGCTCGCCTTCTGCCGCACGGTCGGCGCCAGCGGCGCTGTCGTCATCGCCATCGGCGGCCTGCTCGCCGGCGTCCAGCCGTTCACCGACCCGGCCGGCGTCCTCCCCGGCGTCCGCGACCTGCGTGAGTCCGCGGTGCTGTCGGTGCTCGTCGTCTACGTCGGGCTGACCCTGCTGCTGGCGGCCTGGTGGCGGATCGGCGCGCTCGTCCGCCGCTCGCAGGGGCCGTCCTGGCGCGAGTTGGCGGTCACCGCGGGCTGGTGGGCGGCGCCGTTCGTGCTCATCACCCCGGTGTTCAGCGGCGACGTCTACAGCTACATCGCGCAAGGGGCGATGACAGCGATGGGCATTGACGCGTACACCGCGGGCCCGGCCGTCATGGGCGGGCCGCTCAGCGCGAACGTGCCGCCGATCTGGCAGTTCACCCCCGCGCCGTACGGACCGGTCTTCCTCGACCTGGCGGGCTCGGTGACCCGGATGACGGGCGAGCACACCTGGTCGGGCGTTATCGGGATGCGGATCCTGGCGCTCGTCGGCGTCGGACTGCTGGTGTGGTCGGTACCGCGGCTCGCCCGCGCGTGCGGCGTCGAGCCGAACGCGGCGGTCTGGCTGTCCGTGCTCAACCCCCTCGTGCTGCTGCATCTCGTGGCCGACGCCCACAACGACGCGCTGATGCTCGGACTGATGGCGGCCGGCCTGGTGTTCGCGCTGGACCGGCACCCCGTACTGGGCTCGGGGCTGATCGCCCTCGCCGCGTTGGTGAAGGCGCCGGCCGGGCTCGCTGTCGCGTTCGTCGTCCCGATCTGGGCGGCTGCGCTGACCGGGCGCTGGCGGTGGGCGCGGGCGGCGGTGGGTGCTGTCGGGTCCGCGGCGTTGACCGCGGTCGCCGCCACCGCGGTCGCCGGCACGGGGTACGGCTGGATCCACGCGCTCAACACCCCGACCCGCGCGCGTACCTGGCTGTCCATCACCACCGACCTCGGTAACGTGACTGGCCGGCTGACCGAGTGGTTGGGGCTGGCGAGCCTCGACCAGGCCATGCACGCCTGGTGGACGGTCGGGCTCGTCGCGGCGGGGTGCGTCATCGTGGGCCTGTGGCGGTACAGCGCCCAGCTCGGCCCGGTCACCGCGCTGGGCTTGAGTCTCGGCGTGCTCGTGGTGCTCGGCCCGGTCGTGCACCCCTGGTACCTGCTGTGGGCGATCGTGCCGCTCGCCGTGGCCGGGTCGGAGCGGATCCGCCGCGGCGTGGCCGTAATGTCGGCCGTTCTCGTGATGTTCGTGCTGCCCGGCGGCGTTACGCCGAGCGTCGAGGCGTTCACCGGCGCGGCGCTGGGCGCGGCGGCGGTCCTGGTCGCCTTCGTGGCTACCACCGGCCTCGGTCGCCGGCAGCTGTGGGCGCCGCTCGCGGCCGCGTCCGGTCCCTTTCCGGTGCCCGCGGCCGACGGCGGCAGCAGGGTGCTGGAGCTGCGCTGACCCCTACCTGATCGGGGTACGCGACTCGTCGCCGAGCGCGACCAGGACCTCCCGCAGCGCGTCGATGGCGGCCCGGGCGGTGGCTTCCGGGACCGACCGCAGCAGCGTGGCCTGGGCCCCGCTCGCGGCGCGTACCGCCATTTCGGCGATCTCGATGCCGCTCACGGTGAGCCGCACCCACGAGCTGCGGGCGTCGCGCGGATCGGCCTCCCGCTCGACCAGGCCGATCTGGGTCAGGCGGCGCAGCAGGTTGCTCGTTCCACCCGACGACAACAGCAGCCGGCTGGTGAGATCGGTGGGGCGTAGCTGGTAGGGCTGCCCGGCGGCGCGGAGGATGGCCAGCACCTCGTACTCGGCCCTGGTCAGGCCGAGGCGGCTCAGCTGCCCGTTGGTGGCCTCGCCCAGCAGCGCGGCGAGTCGGGCGGCGCGCTTGCCCAGCTCCAACTCCGGGCCGGCCGCGGCCGGGAGTTCGGCGCGCCAGGCATCGACGATGTCGTCGACGGTGTCCCGCCGTGTGGTGCTCGTGTTCACCACTCGACGATACCGGTCCGGCCTTTCCGGAAAGCTTTACGGCGAGCCTGTCTCACGTACCGGGGAGGTTCACCGCAGCTCGACGGTGAGAGTGCCCCCTGCGCTCAGCCCTGCCGCCGAGCCGAACCGGCACTAGGCTTTTCCGGGTGATGGAGCGCACGGCGGACCCCGCGCAGCTCGGCTTCGACCCGACTCGGCTGGACCGCATCGACCGGCACTTCGCCCACTACGTCGACTCCGGCCGCCTACCCGGGTGGCAGCTCGTGGTGACCCGCCGCGGTGAGGTCGCGCACGCCTCCATGTACGGCTACCTCAAGCGCGAGGAGCGGGTGCCGGTCCGGCCGGACGCGCTGTGGCGGCTGTTCGCGATGACCAAACCGATCACCTCGGTCGCGGCCATGATGCTGTGGGAACGGGGACTGTTCGAACTCACCGACGAGATCAGCCGGTGGCTGCCGGAGTTCGCCGACATGCGGGTGTACAACAAGGGCTCGGCGCGGCGCCCGCAGACGCTGCCGGCGACGGAGCCGATCCGGGTGTGGCACCTGCTCACCCACACCTCCGGCCTCGCGTACGGCTTCCTGCAGAACACCCCCGTCGACGAGATGTACGGCAACGAGGGCTTCGACCTGTACCCGCCGGCCACCCACACCCTCCGCGACGCGTGCGAGGTCTGGGCCCGGCTGCCGCTGCTGTTCGAGCCCGGCACCGCGTGGGCCTACTCGGTCGCCACCGACGTGCTCGGCCGGCTGGTCGAGGTGGTCAGCGGGGAGACGCTCGACGGCTTCTTCGCCGAGCGGATCTTCGGCCACCTCGGCATGGCCGACACCCGCTGGTGGGTCGAGGAAGCCGACAAGGAACGACTGGCCGGGCTGTACGCGCCGCACCCCGTCGACGGCCACGCCGCGCACGCCGACGACGTCGGCCGGCTGGCGCTGATGAAGCCGAACATGCTGTCGGGCGGCCACGGGCTCATCTCGACGGCCACCGACTACCACCGCTTCACCCAGATGCTGCTGCGCGGGGGAGAGCTGAACGGAGAGCGGCTGCTCAGCAGCCGCACGGTGGATTTCATGACCCGCAACCACCTGCCCGGCGACGCCGACCTCGGCCGACTGTCGAGAAGCGACTTCGCGGAGACCGCGTTCGAGGGCGTCGGCTTCGGGCTCGGCTTCGCGGTGGTGGACGACCCGGTGCCGGGCCGGGTGCCCGCCGGCTTCGGCGCGTACGGCTGGGGCGGCGTGGCGAGCACGACGTTCTGGGTCGACCCGGCCGAGGAGCTCACCGCGATGTTCTTCACCCAGCTGATGCCGGAGAACGCGTACCCGGTGCGCACCCAGCTGCGTCAGCTCGTCTACTCGGCACTCGTCGATTGACGTGTGACGCCGGTTACCAGCGCGTGAACCGGTTTTGCTCCCGAGCGCGAACCGGATCGGCTCCCGGTGCCGCCTTCACTGGGTAGGACCTCACCTTGGCGCGCCCCGGAGCCGGATGTGCGCGGTGACCGACGGAGCGGGAGAGAACCATATGGCGGCGACGGGCCGCGGACACACGCTGACTGACGGCCGGCTGCAACTGCCGGCCGTCCGCCGTGTCACCGCCCGTGTGGTCGCCGTGGCCGGCTCGGTCGGTCTCACCGGCAAAGGCGACCCGACGCGGTGGGGCCGCCCGCCGGGGTCGCCGACGCGCCACACCGACAAGTTCACCGGCGCCCAGGTGGCGAAGGTGACGGTCGCGGCGGTCGCCGCGTACGTCGTCGCCGACCAGGTACTGGGCGGGCACCGCCCCACGATCCTGGCGGCGTTGACCGCGCTGCTGGTCGTCCAGGTGACGCTCTACGACACCATCCGCTACGGCTGGCAGCGCATCGGCAGCGTGGTGGTCGGCGTGCTGCTCGCGACGCTGCTGTCCGCAGTGTTCGGCCTGACGTGGTGGAGCCTGGGCGTCACCGTGCTGGCCGCGCTCGGCGCGGGTCAGCTGCTCCGGATGGGCGACCACTCGCCGGAGGTCGCGGTCAACGCGATGCTCGTGCTCGCCCTCGGCAGCGGCAGCCACGGCGGCCTCGACCGGGTGTCCGAGACGCTGATCGGTGCCGCGGTCGGTGTCCTCGTGAGCCTGGTCGCTCCGGCGGTGCACGTCCAGCCGGCCGGCGACGCCATCCGCAAGCTCTCCGACGAGCTGGGCGGGCTGCTGCGCGCGGTCGCGACCGACGTCGCGCGGGGCTGGACCGTCGAGCGGTCACTGAACGCGCTGATGCGCGCGCGTGGCCTGGAGGGTCACGTCCGCGCCGCCCAGAGCGCGCTGGCCCGGGCCGAGGACAGCCTGCGGCTCAATCCGCGTCGCGGCGCCGCCCACGTACCCGAGCGGCTCCGCTCGGCGCTGACCGCGCTCGAGTACTCGGTGATCCACGTACGCGTGACGTGCCGCTGCCTGGCCGACCGGGTCGAAGGGGTGGCGGTGGCGAATCTGCCCGACCCGGAAGTGCGCCAGGACCTGGCCGGGCTGCTCGACGCCGCCGGGGAGGCGGTTATCGCGTTCGGCCGGCTGGTCACGTCCGATGTGGGCGGGACGACGGAGGACGCCGACGGGCTGCGGCAGGCGGCGCGGCGCGCCCGCTCCCTGCGCGACCGGGCCAGTGACTCGCTTCTGGTCGACGCGAAGAAGGAGCCGAAGCTCTGGCGGGTGCACGGCGCGATGCTCTCGCACCTCGACCGGCTGCTCGACGACGTGGACCCGGGTGGCAACGCGGCGGCGTACGCGATCAGCCGGCTCACCCTGGTGCCGCCCGTCACCACGGCGTCTCCCGCGCTGTCGCCGGTGGGTATTCGGCTACGCATCCAGCAGGGACTGCGTCGCTGGTCCAACGCGGCCTGAGTGATCGAGCCGTTGGTAGCTTTCGCTCACATTGGCGGATCTGACTCGTAAGATGATCGTTGATCGGTCGTATCGGTGCGGCGGTCTAACGGGAGTGGAAGCTATGAGGGCGTCGGGCCGTGGACGGACGCTGACTCGGGGCCGGCCGCCGCTGCCGGCAATTGCTCGCCTTCGTAGGTCTGGCCGATCCTCGCCGCCGGCCGGGGCGAGCCGGGCCCGGCTGCGGGCAGCGGCGGCCGGTCACCCTTCTGCCCTCCGTCTGGTCACGCCGCCCGGCGCGGCTGCCGATGCCGGCTCGGCCGGCTCGGCCGGTGCTGCTCGCTCAGACGGCGCCGTCCGCCCTGCGAAGACGCTGTGGTGGACCCGCCGGCCTCGGGTACCGGTGCGCCGCAACGGCCGGCTGCCCGGTTCGCAGACCGCGAAGGTCGCGGTCGCGACCGTCGCCGCCTATGTCGTCGCCGAAGGCCTGCTGCATGGCGCACAGCCGCCCCTGCTGGCCGCGCTTTCCGCACTGCTGATCGTCCAGGTCACGCTCTACGACACCATCCGGCACGGATGGCAGCGCATCGGCAGCGTGGTCGTCGGCGTCGTGCTCGCGGCGCTGCTGTCCTCGGTGGTCGGCCTGACGTGGTGGAGCCTGGGTATCACGGTGCTCGCGGCGCTCGTCCTCGGTCGGCTGCTGCGACTGGGCGACCACGCGGTCGAGGTTCCGATCAGCGCGATGTTCGTCCTCGCCGTCAGCAGCCACACGCAGGTCGGGCTGGGGCGGGTGTACGAGACGCTGATCGGCGCCGTGGTCGGGGTGTTGGTCAGCCTGTTGGCGCCGCCCGTGTACGTCCAACCGGCCGGCGACGCCATCGGTGAACTGGCCGAGGAGCTCGGCGACCTGCTGCACTCGGTCGCCGCCGACATCGACGAGGACTGGACCCGTGAGTACGCGGCGGACGCGCTGCGACGCGCCCGTGGCCTGGAGGTGGCGGTTCGCACTGCCCGCAGCGCCCTGAACCGGGCCGAGAACAGTCTGCGGCTCAACCCGCGTCGCCGAGCCGCCCACGTGCCCAAAAGACTGCGCTCAGGGCTGACCGCGCTCGAGTACTCGACGATCCACGTCCGCGTCACCTGCCGCTGCCTCGTCGACCGGGTCGACCGGGTGTCGGGGACGGACACGCCCGGCCCGGAGGTGCGCCGGCCGCTCGCGGCACTGCTCGACGCGGCGGGGGAGGCCGTCACGGCGTTCGGCCGGCTGGTCGCGTCCGATGTGGCCGGTCCGGCGGGAGACGCTGACGGGCTGCGGCAGGCGGTGCGGCGCGCCCGCACCCTGCGCGACGTCGCGAGCAGCGCGCTACGGGTGGACGCGGGGAAGGAGCCGGAGATCTGGCGGGCACACGGTGCGGTGCTCGAGCACCTCGACCGGTTGCTCGACGAGATCGACCCGGACGCCGAAGAGGCGGCGTACGCGATCGGACGGGTCGCCCCCGCGAGAGGACCCGCCGCCGCGTCGCTCGCCAGGCTCTCGCCCGGTGGCCTGCGCCGGCGTATCCCGGCCGGACTGCGCCATCGCTCCGCTGCGGTCCGGCCGGCGCGGCCGCGTACCCGCTGAGGGTTCTAGGTCCGGATAACGCTCGCCTGGTCTTCGATCTCGTCGGCCGTCTCGTCATCTAGCCAGACGCCACCCGTGGCGAGATAGCGGAACCGGTGTTCGCCCGGCGGAAGCGTGATCGAGATGCTCCGGGACCCGTTGCGGCGGGCGACGAGCACATGCCGTCCCGGCTCCCAGTCGTTGAACGTGCCCACGACGCTGACCTCGCCGGCTGGCTCGTCGGCCGGCAGGGTGAAGGTGACGCGGGTCTTCGCGCCGAACAGGCGCGAACGCTTGATCATGTGTCGAGCTCCTTCGAAGGGGCCAGGCGAGTGGCAACACCACGCCGCGGGCGTCCGCAGGAGGCCCGCGATCTACCGTAAGAGTACGACACTCTTCGCAAGAACCGACATCTCACATCGATAGGGAAAGATCAGGACCCGGGCCGGTGGGGTGACGGCTGCTGCGCCGGGCCGACGTAGCGGTTGCGGCCGGCCAGCACGCCGGTCACCAGTTGCGGTACGGCGAGCAGGAGGAGCAGCGCGATCGCCGGCGTCCACGACCGGGTTGCGTCGTGGACCGTGCCGACGAGCAGTGGCCCGCTGGCCGCGATGAGGTATCCGCACGTCTGCGCCATCGCCGACAGCCGGGCGGTATCGGCGGTCGTGCGGGTACGCAGGACGAAGAGCGTGAGCCCGAGTGGGAACGCGCTGCCCTGGCCCACCCCGACCAGGAGCACCCACAGATACGGCGCAGCCGTCGGGGCCAGCAGGACACCGGCCAGACCCACGATGGTCACCAGCGTGGCGCCGGCGATGAGGGCACGCTGCGCGGGCATCCGGGCCGCGAGGCTCGGCAGCACGAGCGAGATCGGGATCTGCACCAGCACCGAGGTCGACAGCAACAGCCCGGCCGCGGCGGCGCTGTAGCCGTGGTCGCGGTAGATCGACGGCAGCCAGGCCAGGACCGCGTAGAACGACAGCGACTGCAGCCCGAAGAAGACGGTCACCTGCCAGGCGAGCGGATCGCGCAGGAGCGACCCCTCACTCGTTCGGCTCGCCGGCGGGCTGTGCCGGCTGCGGGTGAACGGCAGCCAGCCGAGGAGCGCCACCACCGCCGGCAGCGCCCAGGCGCCCAGCGCCCCCTGCCAGCCGAGTCGCAAGGCATCGCCGATCGGTACCGTCGCCCCGGCGGCGACGGCCGCCGAGCCGGTCAGGGCCATCGAGTACACGCCCATCATGGTGCCGCTGCCCTGTGTGAAGTCCCGCTTGATGATGGCCGGTAAGAGGACGTTGGCGATGGCGATGGCGCCGCTGGCCAGCACCGTGCCGGCGAACAGCACGGTCGTGCCGCCACCGACCCGCAGGAGCAGGCCGGCCCCGATCACGGCGAGGATAGCGGCGATCACCGGTTCCATACCCCAGCGGCGTGCGAGGGCCGGCGCGGCGGCGGCCGCCGCGCCCAGGCACAGGACCGGGGCGGCGGTCAGCGCCGAGGCCTCCGCCCCGGACAGGCCGAGGCTCGTCCGCAGATCGGTGAGGACCGGGCCGACGCTGGCGAGCGCCGGCCGGAGGTTCGCGGCGACCAGCCCGATCGCGAGGCCGAGTAGTACGGGGTGAGGGGCGCGGGTCCTTTTGTCGATCGCGGTCGCTTGTGCCATGGGTCAAGGATCGTTCATGACGGCGGTCACATGGTGAGGTGTGCCCTCCGCTCCCACCGTTGGAGAAGAATTCACGCATACCAACGTCTGAAAACATTGGTGATCAGTTGATTCGCATCAGCAGATTGACATTCGTGGCGGGTCGTGTACCGGTCGGGTGATCACCGTCGACGCGTACGGCTGGTTCCAGGGTGACCTGGGCGCTCATGGCGCGGTGGCGCTCCATGTCGGGGCCAGGCTTGGTTAGGTCGGGAGCGCGGTGTCGGGGGCGCGGTGTCGGGGGCGCGGTGTCGGGGCCGCTACGTCGAAGGGCGCCAACGGTAATCCGCTTCACATTTCGGGCAGCTGGGCCTCCGATCTCTCTCTCCGTATAATGGTCATTCTTGTCCGTAAAGTGGACACCCGGGACTCGGGCGGCTTCAGGGTAGGAGTGCACATGCAAGCGATCGCCACCCTCTCCGAAGACGGGGATCGGGTAGGTGGTCCCGGCGGGGAGACCGCGGCGTCGGTCGAGCCGCCGATGGGCTTGCGGGCGCGTAAGAAGCTCGAGACATTCCGGGCGCTGCAGTCCGCGGCGCGGCGCCTGGTGGGCGAGCGGGGCCTGGCCAACGTGACGACCGAGGAGATCGCGGAAGCCGCGAACGTCTCCAAGCGCACGTTCTTCAACTACTTCGAGTCGAAGGAAGCCGCGATCTTCGACCGGGAGCCGGGCCGGGCCGAGCGTCTGGCGGACGAACTGGCGGCCCGGCCGGTCGACGAGCCCCCGCTTCAGGCGCTGCGGGCGGCCTGTGTCACCACGCTCAGGTGCTACGCCCACGAGCTGCAGGAGCTCACCGCGCTGGTCCGGGCCGAGCCGAGCCTGGCCGGGTTCCAGCTGAACGCGTTCGCGGGGTTCGAGAAGGTCATCGTCGAGTGGGCCGCCGCGCGGACCGGCACCGATCCGGCGACCGACGTGTACCCCGCGCTGCTGGCGGGCGTGACGAACGTGATGCGCCAGCTGACGGTGGCGCGGTGGCGGCCGGAGACGGGCGACGAAGGGTTCCTCCGGTTGGCGGAGGAGATCTTCGACCTGCTCGCCGGTGGCCTGGATCCGTCCAGCGGTGTGTCTCCCCGTCGGTGAGTCGCCTCCGCGCGTAGCCAGGCTGAGGGTAATGTTTGTGTAGCTTTATGGTTGTTAGTCCTATTTGTAGCTTATTTGGGCAGGAAGTGTATGGAAGCCGCTGATGCCGTGGACCCCGCCGAGCGGAAGGCGGTGCCGGCCCGCGTGCCCCTTGGGCTGCGCGAGCGCAAGAAGCTCGAGACGTTCCGGGCGCTGCAGTCCGCGGCGCGGCGCCTGGTGGGCGAGCGGGGCCTGGCCAACGTGACGATCGAGGAGATCGCGGAAGCCGCGAACGTCTCCAAGCGCACGTTCTTCAACTACTTCGAGTCCAAGGAAGCCGCCGTCGTCGACCCGGAGATGGGCAAGGTCGAGCTGCTGGCGTCGGAACTGGCGCGCCGACCGCTCGATGAGACCCCGCTGGAGGGTTTGTGGCGGGCGACCCTCGTGGTGCTGAAGGAGCACGCGGCCGGCGTTCAGGACACGTCGGCACTGCTCGCAGCCAACCAGGCCTTGGTCACGCGCCAGGCCGCCTCGTACGCGAAGTACCACGAGGTCATCACCGAATGGGCGGCCGCCCGGGCCGGATGTGAACCGGGCGATCTCTATCCGGAGCTCCTGGCGCGCGTTGCGGGCGTGATGACACACCTCTCCGTGACCCGCTGGGAACCGGGCAGCGGCGTCGAGGGGTACATCCGACTCTCGGACGAGATCTTCCGCCTGCTGGCCGCCGGTCTGGCCGCCCCGCAGCCGCCGGCCACGTCCTGAGCCCACAGCCGGCAGGTCGCCACAGGCGGCGGCCCGCCGGCTGGTCCGCGGGTCGCCTCAGACGGCGGCCGCGCCCGACACCCGCCAGTCGTTACCGACCCGGACCATCGTGAGCGTCACCCGGTTCTGGTCGACCTTCTCACCGACGATGTTGACGTTGCGGCGGTACTGGTTCACGTACAGCAGCACCTCGACGCGGTCGGGAGCGGCGGTGATGACGCCCGAGGCGGAGACCTGAGCCCGCACGATGGCCTGCTCCTTCTGCGCCGCTTCCTTCAGCGTCGAGGTGGTCTGCGCGTACTCCTTGGCGAACGGGCCGGTCGCGAACGTCTTGCCGTTGGCGATGCTCGTGTCGAAGGTGCGGTAGTCGTACGAGAAGATCGCCTGCGCGGCGGTCTTGGCCGCCGCCATCGAGTCCCGGCCGGCGCTGTCGCGCTGGTCGGCACGGTGCTGCCCGTACCATGCCGCGCCGGCGAGGCCGGCGAACAGTACGATCGCGACCGAGAGCACGATCACCAGACGGCGGCCCGGGGCGCCGGACGCCCGGCCGGCATTGTCAGAACCTCGCATCACGGCCTCCGATCAACCCACGAACTGCAGCTTCGACACCAGCCACTGCCCGGACTTCGCGTCCTTGGTCACGTTGACCTGGATCCGGTAGTGCGACAGCCGGCCCTGCGGGGCTTTGACGTTCTTGACGGTGGCGTCGACGGCGACGAGCACCACGGCCGAGTCGTTGTCCCCGGACACGAGCGCGGCGCGCAGGACCGAGCCGCGCGATTCGACCTTGTTCTCCACCACCGCGGCGCGCACCTGTGGCGCACCCCGGGTGAACTCGTCCTTGAAGTCCCCGGTGGCACCGTCGGTCACCCGCTTGAGATCGCGGTCGACCGTCGCGGCGCTGACCGACACGAAGTTGACCGTCGTCTGTCGGGCCGCCGCGAGGGCTTGCTGGTGTGCCTCGTCCAGGCGCTGCTGGGCGTACCAGCCGTAGCCGGCGAAGCCGGCCGCCGCCACCGCGGCCGCGAGGGCGATCGCGAGGCAGGTGACAACCAGTCGCGGGCCGCGGAACGCGCGGCGGGTCCGACCGCCGGCGGCTCCACGACGCGCAGCCTCGGTCGATGTCCGGGTCGACGTCTCCGTCGGCGCCTCGGTCGCCAGCTTCTCGGCCGGCGTCTTCGCGTCACGCTCTTCGGCAGGCGACTCACCCTCCCCCTGGCGGAGCGGGCGGCGGACGACTGTTCGGCGGCGTACGGGATCCCCCGCAGCTGCCTTCAGTCTCGTACGTGCCGACATTCTCGCCTCCTCAACTCCGCTCACGGCGCCAGGCCAGCGAGCAGTAGGTGCTTCCAGGACTGCTCACCCGCCAGCTGGTACTGCCCACCGGTGCCGCCGAACTGTAGCGGCAGGCCGTCAGGGCCGGTGATCAGACCCGTCGCCGGGTCGTAGCCGGTGACGTTCTGGCCAGGCGCGGACGACGACGGACCGCCCGAGGACGGCCCCGGCGGCGCCGGCTCGGCGCCGCCAGGGCGCGGCGCGCGCTGGGAGCCCCGGATGTTCGAGCCCTGCCGCAGCTCGGCCGCCGTGCAGACCTGCGGCTGGCCGCTGGCCACGTAGTTGCACGACGGCGGATCGCCGGCGTTGGTGACCAGGCCGAAGTGGACGGTGCCATCGCCGGGCACGACGGTGAACCCACCGGCGACCACCATCGGGTACACGACGAGCGCCTGTTCGAAGCCGGGCAGCCGGCGCGCCGTGATGCCGTTGACCGTGATGAGGTTGCCGAGCAGCGTCCCGATGGTCGGGTCCAGATCGTCGAGCAGGCCGACGAGCTGCTGTGCCGCGGGCGGTCCGTTCGCCAGCAACTTGCGCAGATCCGGGTCGGAACTGCGCAGCGTCGCGCTCAGCTCCGCCAGCGCGGCGGCCCACCGGCGGATCGCGTCCGAGGAGGCGATCTGCGTGGTGAGGACGGTCTTGCCGTCGCGGATGAGGGTCTGCTGCTCCGGCAACGTCCGGTTGGCTTCCTCCAGCAGCGCGCTGTTGGCGTCGAGCAGGCGCTTGAGGGCCAGTTCGCTGCCCTCGAACGCGGTACCAAGCTCGTCGATGACGGTCGTCAGGTCCTGCGCGTTGACCGACCCGACCAGGGCGTCCAGGTTGGTCAGCAGGACCTCGGGGGGCAGTGGCCGGCCGGTCTTGCTGCGCGGGATCACCCCGCCGTCGGCCAGGTACGGGCCCGCGTCCGTGTTGGGGCGCAGATCCACGTACTGCTCACCGACTGCCGAGCGCTGTGTGACCACGGCGTGCAGGTCGGTCGGGATCCGGTTGCCGCCCTCCACCCGCATGTCCACCCGTACCCCACCGTCGTGGAGGTTCACCCCGACGACCCGCCCGATGGACACGCCCCGGTACGTCACCGGCGCGTTCGTGAAGATGCCGCCGGCTTCGTCGAAGTCGGCGTGGATCCGGTAGGCGCTGCCGACGAGCCGGTCACCGAGGCGCACGTAGTTGACCGCGACGTAGACGATGCCGAGCACGCTCACCACGAGGAATGCGATGACCTGGAGCCGGACGGTACGGGTGATCACGGGTGCAGCCCTCCCTTGAGGACGTCGATCAGGCCACCGACCTGGCCGATGATTTCGCCGGTCGCGCTACCCGGCGGCGCCACGGGCAGAGCCGGTACGCCGGGCGCGGGGGGCAGGATGCAGGCCGGCGTGAGGATCGTGCCCGGGATGAGCCGGGCGCCCGCGGGCAGGACGGTGCCGGGCGCGACCACACCGTCCGGCGGCAGGTAACCACCGGGCGGAATCGGGCTGCCCGGCGGCAGCGACTTGCACTCCGGCGGCAGGGTGCACCCGGCCGATAGCTTGTCGAGGCCGGGGAGCACCTGGTCCAGGGGGATGCAGATCGGCGGCAGGACGTTGCCCAGTACCGGTGGGACGGCCGGCAGCGCCGGTGTGCGCGGAACGGTGGCGACCGTTGGCGGTGCGGCCCCGGCCGGTGAGTTCGCGATCAGCAGGTTCGACAGGATGTTCGCCGCGTTCAGGTCCAGTGTGAGGTGCAGATTCATCGCGCCGTCGACGATGTTCTGGTCCGCGTTCGGCGGGAACGGGTACGACAGCATGAAGTCGAGCGACTTGGGGAAGTGATCACCGGCGGCGACGAGCTCTGACAGGATCGGCTGCAGCGCGCGCAGGCTGGCGACGGTGTTGTCGCGGGTCTGGTTGATCACCCGGGTGCCGACCTGGCCCAGCTCGCCGAGGGCGGTCAGCGCGGTGGTGAGCTGAGCGCGCTGCTCGGCGAGCACCTTCAAACCGGGCGCGAGGGAGTCCACCGCGCCGCCGATGGTCGCGCGCTGCCCGTTCATCCGCGCGCTGAGCCGGTCCAGCGCGTCGATGGCGCGCACGATGTCGGCCTTCTGGGCGTCCAGGCCGCTGATGAAGGTGTTCAGTTGACGCAGCGCGTCGCGGGCGTTCTCCTCCCGCCCGTCGAACGCCTTGCCCAGCTCCTCGTTGATCGTCTTGAGCTGGGCCAGGCCACCGCCGTTGAGCAGCAGTCCGAGCGCGCCGAGGACCTCCTCGACCTCCGCGCTGCGCCGGGTACGGCTCAACGGGATGACGTCGCCCTCGGACAGGTTCCCGACCGCCTTCTCACCGGTCGGTGCCGACAGCGCCACGAACTTCTCACCCAGCAGGCTGGTCTGCCGGACCGCTCCGGTCGCGTTGTCGGGGAGGTGCACCTTCTTGTCGACCTTCAGGCGGACCCGCGCGGTCCAGCCGGACAGCGAGATCTTCTCGACGCTGCCGACGGTCACGTCGTTGACCTTCACCGCGGACTGCGGCACCAGGTCGAGGACGTCGGAAAACTCGACCGTCACGTGGTACGCGTCCCCGCTCGGCCCGCCGCCGGGCAGGGGAAGGTCGGCCAGGCTGGGTGGGGTGCAGCCGGCGGTCAGCGTCACCGTGAGCGCGGCGGGAACCATCAAGCGGACCGCACGAGCTGTGCTCGTCAGCGCGTTGCTGCGCGCGAAACGACGGGTCATGGCTTACCTCGCAGGATGCCGCCGAGCGTCGGGTCGCTGGCCAGGGCACCACTCGGCATCGGGGCCTGAGCGGGTGCCGCCGCCGGTGCCCCGCTGGGAGCCGCAGCCGCGGCCGGGGCGGCGCCGGGCGGCAGCCCGAGCAGGCGGCGTAACTGGTCGGTCATGGGCATGTTGTGTGCGTGGAGCGTCTGCGCGAGCGCGAAGCACTCCGGCGGCACCTTGGTCGCCGCTAGCGAGTCGATCATGAGGGAGCAGACGAAGCTGGCCGGGTCGTACGGGCCCATCGCGTTGTTGCGGGTGTCCAGCGTGCCCGAGGTCGGGTTGTACAGCAGATTGAGGTTGGACAGGGCCAGCGGCGTGATGTCGAGGATGTCGATGATCGCCCGCTGCTGGCGTACCAGCGTGCCGGTCACGTCGGCGAGGCCCTCCACGTTGGACCTGAGCTGTTCGCGGTTGTCCCGGACGAACGCGGTCACCTGGGCGAGCGCGATGGCGAGGCTCTTCAGCGCGGCGGCCAGCTCGTCGCGTTCACCGGCCAACTGCTCGGACACGTCGGCCAGTTGGCTGTTGAACTTGCGTACCTGCTGGTCGCTCTCGGCGAGCGCGGTCGTGAACTTCTGCAGGTTGGCGAGGCCGCCGAAGAGGTCCTCCCGGCCGTTCGACAGCGTCGTCATCGCCTTGGACAGCCCGTCGAGGGTGTCGTGCAAATTCTGTCCGTTGCCCTCCAGGTTGGCCCGCCCGGTGGCGAACAACGTGGACAGCGCCCCGTCGGCGTTGGCGCCGTCCGGGCCGAGCGCCTTGTTGAACTCGTCCAGCGAGCGGTAGATGTCGTCGATCTCCAGCGGCACCACCGTACGGGAGACCGGTAGCTCCGCGCCGTCCGCCAGCTTCGCGCCGCCGGTGTACGCGGGGGTGAGCTGGACGTACCGGTCGCTCACCACGCTCGGCGGGATGACGACGGCCTGGGCGTCGGCCGGGATGTCGTACGTGGGGTCGTAACCCAGCTCCACCCGTACGGTCTTGCCGTGGGGTTTCACCGCGATCACGTGGCCGATCTTCACTCCGAGCACCCGCACGTCGGAGCCCTCGACGATGCCGACCGCCTTCTCGAAGTTCGCGACCAGCCGCCGCTCCGGCGTGCGCGCCTGCCACACCGCGACGCCGGCGACCGCCACGAGCATGACGCCCGTGCCGGCGGCCACCCAGGTGCGCCACCTCATCAGCGACCTCCGATAGTGGGTTGGTAGGGCTGGAGCATTCCGGCGACGTACGAGTCGAACCATCGACCGTTGCCGGTGACGTTCGCGAACACGGTCACGAACCGGCCCATGGACTGCAGGGCATGCTCGAGGTTGGCCCGGTTGCGCTGCAGCGTGTCCACGACCTGGCGCAGTTGGCGCAGCGCCGGCTCGAGCTGGGCGCGGTTCTCGGCCACCAGGGCGGACAGCTGGTTGGCCAGGTCGTTGGTGGTCACCAGCAGGTTGTGGATCACGTCGCGGCGCCGGCTGACCTCGTCGAGCAGCAGGTTGCCGTCGGTGACCAGCTTGCGGAACTCCTCGTCCCGGTTGGCCAGCACCGAGGTGACGCTGCGGGCGTGCGTGAGCAGGTCGCGCAGTTGCTCGTCCCGTTCGGAGACGGTCTGCGACAGCCGGGACAGGCCGGTCAACGAGGCCTGCACGCTCGCGGGTGTGTCGGCGAACGTCTGCGAGAGCACGGTGAACGCGGACGCCAACTGCTTGGTGTCGATCTGGTCGAGCGTTCCGGCCAGCCCGCTGACGGCCTGGACGACGTCGAAGGGCGAGGCCGTACGCTCCAGCGGGATCTGCGCCCCGGGCTCCAGCTTGCCGTTCCCGGCCGGCGCGATCCCGAGGTACTTCTGGCCGAGCACCGTCTTGATCCGGATCATCGCCTCGGTGTCGCGGCCGAGCCGTACGCTGCTGTCCTCGATGCGGAACGTCACGCGCACGTACGGGCCGGCCTTGCCGCGGGCCAGTTCGACCGTGTCGACCTTGCCGACCTTTACCCCGGCGATGCGTACCTCGTTGCCCGACACCAGGCCGCTGGCGTCCCGGAAGGCGGCCTTGTACTCGATGCCGCCGCCGATCAGCGGCAGGTCCGCGACGCGGAACGCGCCGAGCACCATGGCCGCGAGGACGGCGATCCCGACCGCGCCGATGATGACGGGGTTGCGTTCCCGGAACGGTTTCACTGGGCACCTCCCGGGTTCGTGCAGCGGGCGGCCGACGAGCTGAACGTGGCCGGGTTGACGTCGGGCGCGCCGGGCAGGCCGACCCGTCCGTCGAAGTCGCACAGGTAGAAGCTGAACCACGACCCCTGCGAGGCGGTCTGGATCAGGGCGTCGTACCGCTTGGGCAGCCGGTCGAGGGTCCCCTCCAGCACGGAGGTGTTCTTGTTCAACGTCCCGGCGAGCGTGCCCAGGCGGTCCACGTCGGCGGCGAGCGGCGGCCGGGCGTCGTTGAGCAGTGACGCCGTCGCGCCGGTCAGCTCGCTCATGTTCACCAGCGCGTTGCCGATGGCGGTCCGGTCGGCGGCCAGCCCCGACACGAACTGCTGCAGCTGGCTGATGGTCTGGTCGAGGTTGTCCTGGCGCTCGCTCAGCGTGCCCAGTACGGCGTTGAGGTTGGTGATGACCCGGCCGATCACCGCGTCGCGGTCGGCGAGGGTGTTGGTCAACGAGGCGGTGCGCTGCAGCAGGCTGGCCATCGTCCCGCCCTCACCCTGCAGGACCTGGATGATCTCGTACGCCAGCTTGTTGACCTCGTTGGGCGACAGCGCCGTGAACAGTGGCCGGAAGCCGTTGAACAGCACGGTCAGGTCCAGGGCGGGGGTGGTCTGCGCCAGCGGGATCAGCCCGTTCTCGCGCAGTCGCTGCCCGCCACCCGGCGCTTCCGACAGGGCGATGTAGCGCTGGCCGACCAGGTTGCGGTACCGGATCTTGGCCCGCACCGTGTTCGCTACCGGTACCTGGTCGTCGACGGTGAACGCCACCTCCGCGACCTTGTTGTCGACCAGCTTGACCTTGGTGACCTGGCCGACCTTGACGCCGGCGACGCGGATGTCGTCGCCGGGGAGCAGGCCGGTCACGTCGGTGAAGTGGGCCCGGTACGTCCTGCCGCCGCCGAACGTGAGCGACCCGAGGGTCTGGGCGAGCAGCCCGGTCAGCAGCAGGGTCACGGCCGCGAAGACGATCAGCTTGATCAGTGGCCCGGCAATCCCGCGACCTTCAAGTGCCTTACTCATGCCGACACTCCGCTTCGCTCCGTGCCGTCATGAGCCACCACAACACTGAGCTCTCTGATTCGCTCGCTTCGCTTGCTCATTGCGCATTCACCACCGCTCCGCGCAGCAGCGGGCCCCACAGGAACACCGCGATGTCGGGTACCTCCGCCGGTGACGTGCCGGTGGCCGCCCCGATGAGTGGTTTGACCAGGGCCTGCTCCTCGGGGGTGCCGGCGTAGCCCATCGCCGGGTTCGACAGGGGAGTCCCGGCGGGAATGCCGACCGGCAGCTTGGGCGTGTGCCGGTCCTTGCCGTGGTCGTACCCGTCAACGATGGGGGTCTCCGGGGCGGGTACCGGGGGATTGGCCAGGCCCAGGCAGCCCGGGCCGTCCTTCGCGCCGTAGAACGGCTCGTCGCCCGGCTCGTACTTGCCCTGGTTCTGATTCACCTCGACGGTGATGTGCATCCGCCCGTCCGAGAAGACCTTCTCCACCCGTGGCTGGAGGTTCTGCAGGCCGTCCAACGTGCACTTGAACGCCGGGGCGTACTTGGCGAACAGCTCCAGCACCGGGCGGCTGACCGAGCCGACCTGGATCAGCTGGTCGTCGTGCCGGTCGAGGAAGCTTCGGGTCACGTCGGAGGTGCTGGTGGTGGTGGCCAGGAACGCCGCGAGCTGCGCGCGCTGTTCGCTGATGGTGTTCATGTTGACCGTGGCGTCCCGAAGGATCGCCAGCAGGTCCGGCATCGCCCCGTCGTAGGTGTTCAGCACGTCGGCGAGCTTGCGCACATCCTCCTGGAGGGTCGGCATCTCCTTGTTGATGGCGGTCAGGTAGGCGTCGGCCGCGACCAGGTCCTGGCCGATCCGGTCGCCGTTGCCGCGTAGCGCCTCGGCGACCGCGCCCAGCGTGGCGGCCAGCTTGTCGGGCTTGATGGTCTGTAGCAGGGGAAGAAGGTTGTCGAGGACCCGCTCCAGTTCGATGGCGGAGGTGGTGCGGTCCTGGCTGATCACCGCACCGGCGCGCAGCGGACCGGCGGAGCGCCCCTCGGGGGGCATCAACGCGACGTACCGCTCGCCGAACAGCGTCTTGGGCAGCAGCCGGGCGCTGACGTTGCTCGGGATCTGATCCGTCATCGCGGGGTTGAGGGCGAGCCGCAGGGTGGCGGTCTTGCCGTCGGACGTGATGTCGCGGACGTCACCGACGACCACCCCGCGTAGCTTGACCTCGGCGCCGGAGAGGATCTGGGCGCCGGTGCGGTCGGCCTTCAGCGTCACCCAGGTCATCGGGGTGAACGCCTTCTTGTACTGGAGCACGGACATCGACAGCGCCCCGACGAGCAGGACGATGAAGGCGATGCCGAGGAAGCGGTTGCGGTTCATACCTGCCTCACCCTGAGATCCGGACGGTCGTGGAGGCGCCCCAGATGGCGAGCGAGAGGAAGAAGTCGATGATGTTGACCGCGACGATCGCGGTCCGCACGGCCCGGCCGACCGCCACGCCGACCCCCGCCGGCCCGCCGCTGGCGGTGTAGCCGTAGTAGCAGTGCGTGAGCACCACGACGAGGCTGAACACCAGCACCTTTCCGAACGACCAGAGGACGTCTTCGGGCGGCAGGAACAGGTGGAAGTAGTAGTCGTACGTGCCGGTCGACTGCCCGAAGTAGACGGTTGCGATGGTGCGGGTGGCGAAGTAGCTGGCGAGCAGGCCGATGATGTACAGCGGGATCACCGCGACGAACCCGGCGATCATCCGGGTGGTGACCAGGAAGGGCAGCGACGGGATGCCCATCACCTCGAGGGCGTCGACCTCCTCGGAGATGCGCATGGCCCCGAGTTGGGCGGTGAAGCCCGAGCCGACCGTGGCCGACAGGGCCAGCGCCGACACCAGCGGGGCGATCTCGCGGGTGTTGAAGTACGCGGAGATGAAGCCGGTGAACGCGCTGCTGCCGATCTGGTTGAGCGACTGGTAGCCCTGCAGGCCGACCTCGGTGCCGGTGAAGAACGTCATGAAGGCGATGATTCCGACGGTGCCGCCGAGTACCGCGAGGGCGCCGGAGCCGAAGCTGACCTCGGCGAGCAGGCGGACGACCTCCTTCTTGTACCGTCGGGCCGTCCGCGGCGCCCACGCGAAGGACCGCACGTAGAACGACAGCTGTCCGCCGAGGTCGTCGAGGCGGTCGAAGATGGCCATCTCAGCTCCCCTTCTGCGGTACGACCTGGAAGTAGATGGCCGTGACGACGAAGTTGACGGCGAACAGCAGCATGAAGGTGATGACGACGCTCTGGTTGACCGCGTCGCCGACGCCCTTCGGGCCACCCTTGGCGGTCATGCCCTTGTAGGAGGCGACGATCGCGGCGATCGCGCCGAAGAGCAACGCCTTGACCTCGCCGGCGATCAGGTCCGGCAGCTGCCCCAGCGCCTGGAAGCTCGCCAGGTACGCGCCGGGCGTGCCGCCCTGCATCATGACGTTGAAGGTGTAGCCCCCGGCGACGCCGACAACGTTGACCAGGCCGTTGAGCAGTACCGCGATCAGCATCGAGGCGACCACCCGCGGGGCGACCAGTCGATGGATCGGGTCGATGCCCAGCACCTCCATCGCGTCCAGCTCCTCGCGGATCTTGCGCGCGCCCAGGTCGGCGCAGATCGCCGAGCCGGCGGCGCCCGCGACGATGAGGGCGGTCACGATCGGCCCCGCCTCGCGGACGATGGCGATGACCGAGGCGGCGCCGGTGAACGACTGCGCGCCGATCTGCCGGGTCAGTGAGCCGAGCTGCAGGGCGATGACCGCGCCGAACGGGATCGACACCAGCGCGGCCGGCAGGATCGACACGGAGCTGATGAACCAGGCCTGCTGGATGAACTCGCGGACCTGGAACGGCCGGCGGAACAGGCCCCGTAGCGCGTCGAGGCAGAACGCGAAGAAGTTGCCGTAGATCCGCAGCCCCTCGGTGGCGTACCCGACCACGGGGCCGCCCCGGTGCTTGCGGGCGACCTCAGGGTTCGCCGGCGGTCCCACGCTCATGACGCCACCACCGGAAGCTCGTGTGTGTTCTCCACCGAGTGCCGGCCGGTGCTGGGCATGTTCGTCTCGAACGACCCGGGCGGCGGAACGACCCCGTTCTCGCGGCACCACTGGCCGGCCGGGCGCTGGGCCCGGCGCGGCAGGCCGTTGGAGGGTGGCAGCTGGGGCGGGATGGGCGGTAGCGGCGGCAGTTCGACGCCGGCCGCGGCCTCGGCCTCCAGCTCGTCGGCGTCCTTCTCCTCGGCCATGCCGATCGGGCCGACGCGCTGAGCGTTGAGGAACTGGCGGACCACCGGCTCCTCGCTGGACAACAGCATCTCGCGCGGGCCGAACATGGCCAGGTGCCGGTGGTACAGCAGGCCGATGTTGTCCGGCACGGTACGGGCGGTGTTGATGTCGTGCGTGACGATGAGGAACGTCGCGTCGGTCTGCTGGTTGAGGTCGACGATGAGCTGGTTGAGGTACGCGGTGCGGACCGGGTCGAGGCCGGAGTCCGGCTCGTCGAACAGGATGATCTCGGGGTCCAGCACGAGCGCCCGGGCCAGGCCGGCGCGCTTGCGCATCCCGCCGGAGATCTCGCCCGGCAGCTTCTTCTCCGCCCCGGTCAGGCCGACCATCTCCAGCTTCTCCGAGACGATGGAGCGGATCTCCGACTCCGACTTGCGGGTGTGCTCACGCAGGGGGAACGCCACGTTGTCGTAGAGGGTCATCGAGCCGAACAGCGCGCCGTCCTGGAAGAGCACGCCGAAGAGCCGGCGGACCTCGTACAGGTCGCGTTCGGACAGGCGGGGCAGGTCCCGGTCGCTGATCCAGATCGACCCCCGGTCCGGCTTCAGCAGGCCGATCAGGGTTTTCAGGAAGACAGACTTACCAGTACCGGAAGGACCAAGGAGGACAGATATCTCACCTGTTGGCAGCGTGAGACTCACGTCGGCCCATACTGGGTGGCCGCCGAAGGACTTGGTAAGGCCTTCGACGCGTACCTCGACGCCCAACTGCTCCTCCCCAGGGTGAATGTTGTTACATACATCGCAGTGGGGCCCCGGCGTGTAACACGCCAAACCCCACGCCCGTTGTTGATCGCTCGGACATGCTGCCCGAAGCGGGGTATACCTGGCAACCTTCGGTTGATCTGTCATCAACCGTTAGGCGGTTAGCGATCATCCGGATAACGTGCGGGATACTCGTCGGTAACGGGAGGGATATCACCGGTTCAGATGACCGTGCAAGAGGCAGAGCTCGTCAGCCGCGCTGCGCGTAGCGACCCGGTCGCGACCGCGGCGTTGCTCGCGCGCCTACGACCCGGTGTCGTCCGGTACTGCCGGGCCCACCTCGGCCGCGTCGGCGGCGCCTACACCACCGCCGACGACGTCGCCCAGGAGGTCTGCCTGGCGATGCTGCGTGCTCTGCCCCGGTTCCAGGACCAGGGACGCCCGTTCTCGGCCTTCGTCTACCGCATCGCCGCGAACAAGGTGGCCGACGCACAGCGGGCCGCGCTGCGGCACCTGTCTGTCGCCGGTGTCGACATGCTGCCCGACCGGCCGGACTCCGCGCCCAGCCCCGAGCAGCAGGCGGTCTCCACCGACGAAGCGCGGCGGCTGGCCAGGCTCCTGCGCCAGTTATCCCCGACCCATCGGGAAATCATCGTGCTGCGGGTGGCCGTCGGCCTGCCCGCGGAGGAGGTGGGCAGCGTGCTCGGAATGTCCGCCGCTGCGGTACGCATGGCACAGTCGCGCGCATTGGCCCAGCTGCGTACGCTAGCCGGCGACACGCTTGACGAGGTACCGGCATGACAGACAAGCCCTCGACCGCTGGCGAGCGACCGTCCGATCTGGGCGCGGTCGCCGCCGACACGCTGCTGCTCGACGCCCTGGGCCGCGGCGCGCCGGCGCTCGCGGACGACCAGGTCGCGTCGCTGCTCGCGGCGTGGCGCGCCGACCTCGACGACGGCCTCGCCGTCACGGAATCGGACCAGGCCGCCGACCCGGCGGTGGTCCGCCTGGTCGGGGCCGAGCGGCGCGGCGACCGTACGCGTCGCACCGGCCGCCGGGTACTCGGTGCGGCCGCTGCCGTCCTCGTCGCCGGCGGCGGCCTGCTCGTCGGCGCCGAACACGCGACCCCCGGCAATCCGCTGTGGCCGATCACCCGGGTCATGTACCCCGAACGCGCGGACAGCGTCGTCGCCGAGCACACCCTCGCGCAGGCGCGCGAGGCGGCCGCCGACGGCCGCCAGGACGACGCGCGGCGCCTGCTCGCGGAGGCGGCCACCGTCATCGGCCACGTGTCGGACGAGGGTACGGCCCAGCGACTGCGCGCCGAATTGGCGACCGTACGCGGCATGCTCCCCCCCGCCGTCGTGCCGGCCGCGTCCGCTCCGGCCGTACCCGACCCGGCTCCGACCGGGGCGGTGGTACCCGGATCGCCGGGCGCGCCGACCGCCGGCCCCGTGCCGCAGCCGACCGGGGGTGCGCCGCAGCCGACAGTCACCTCCGGGGCCACGCCTCCAGGGGTTTCGGTCCCATTGCTGCCCACGGTTCCGGCCCCGTCGACCGGACTACGGCTACCGTCGACGGTGGCTCCCACCCTGCCACCGGTCGGTGGCCTGCTGCCCCCGTTGCCGTAGCGGACGGCTCGGGTTGCTTTTGCGGCTCGGGTTGCTTTTGCGGCTCGGGCTGCTTTTGCGGCCCGAGCCGCCGCCGCGCGAGGATGAGGTATGCCCGCGCGAGGCAGTTGCCCCTACCCGGCCGGGCCTGCCGGCACGGCCGGGTCCGCCGAGCCCACCGGCCTGCTGCGGTCGGTCGACCGGGCGGTGCGCGTGCTCGATCACGTCGCTGACGCGCCTGGCCCGCTCGCCGCGAAGGACATCGCGCGCGACCTCGACCTGACGCTGCCGACGACCTACCACCTCCTGACCACGCTGGTCCGGGCCGGCTATCTCGTGCACCTGACTGCTGCGCACGCGTACGCCCTGGGCCACCGGCTGGACGACCTGGCGCGGGCGCTGCGCCGGCAGCTCGCCGTGCCGGCCGAGGTGGAGCGGATCGCGGCGATCTGCCACGAGGAGGCGCGCGCCGCGGCGTACTACACCGCGCTGCGCGACGGCGAGATGGTCGTCGCGTACGTGGCCGACTGCCCCGACCACCCGCGGATGCGCCTGCTCGACGTGGGTTTCCACCACGCGCCGCACGCCACCGCCTTCGGCAAGCTGATGCTGGCCGCGCTCGACCCGGCCGCCCGCGATGAGCTGCTCGCGCGCACCGGCACGCGGGCGGTGACGCCGTGGACCGTCACCGACCCGCACGCCCTGCGCCGCCAACTCGACCAGGTGCGCGCCACCGGGCTCGCGATCGAGACCGACGAGGTCCAGTCCGAACTCGGTGGCATGGCCGCGCCGGTCACCGACGCGACCGGTCGGCTTGTCGGTGCGGTGGCGGTCTCGATGCCGACCGGCCAACTGCTTCGCCGGCGGCGCGAGGTGGAGCGTGCGGTCCGTACCGCCGCGGTACGCGCCAGCCGGGCGGCCTGCGCCGCCGCCGTACGCGCCGGTGCGGCGTGACGGTCAGGCGCGACTGCCGCGGTTCGGTACGAGAATCGCGCGCCCGGGCAGCCGGCCGGCCTCCAGATCCTCGATGGCGTGGATGACGTCTTCCAGGAAGTACGTCTGGGTGTGCAGCCGCACGGTGCCGTCGGCCGTCAGGGTCATCAGCTCGTCGAGCTCGTTGTACGTGCCGACCAGGTTGCCGATGATGCTGCGCTCGGTCGAGATCAGGTCGAGGGTCGGGATCTCGACCCGGCCGCCGTACCCGATCGCGAAGTACGAGCCGGCCGGTCGGGTCATCGCCAGGCCCTCGGCCTCGGTGCCGTGCTCGCCGACGAAGTCGAAGACCACGTGCGCCCCGGCGCCGCCGGTCAGCTCCATGACCCGCTGCACGTGCGGGCCATCCGCCTTGATCGCATGGACCTCCCCGTAGCTGCCCGCGAGCTGCAGCGCGGCGTCGCTGCGGTCGATCACGATCACGGTGGCGGCGGTCAGCGCCAGCAGGCACTGCACCCCGATGTGGCCGAGACCGCCGACGCCGATCACGACGCACGTACTGCCGGGGTGCAGCAGCGGCAGGGCCTTGCGAACGGCGTGGTATGCGGTGAGCCCCGCGTCCGCCTGGGCCGCCACATCGACCGGCTCGAGCCCCGGCTGGAGCTTGACCGCCGACCGGACCGACGTCAGCAGCAGTTCCGCCATGCCGCCGTCGCTGTCGATGCCGGGGAACCGCGAGTTCTCGCAGTGCTGGTCGATGCCGGCCCGGCAGGCGCGGCACAGCCCGCACGTCACCAGCGGATGCAGGATGACCGCGTCGCCGGGCCGGACATTCGTGACGGCGCTGCCCACCGCACGTACCCAGCCCGCGTTCTCGTGGCCGAGCACGTACGGCAGCCTGACGGCCGACTTCTGCGCCCATTGCCCCTCGATGATGTGCAGGTCGGTGCGGCACAGCCCGGCCGCGCCGATCTCCACCAGGATGTCCAGCGGTCCGCTGATGGTGGGTTCGGGGATGTCGTCGACGGTCGGCGGCTTCCCGTAGGCGTGGAGCCGGACAGCCTTCATAGTCCGAGCCTGCAATCCGGCGGTTGCCGCCGCCCACACCGCGTTCAGATGCTGACAACGGGCGTGTGGCACACTCCCCGCCATGCTCATCAGGCAGGCATCCGAGGAGGACTGGCCGCGCATCTGGCCCTTCTGGCACGAGATCGTCGCCGCGGGCGAGACGTACACCTGGGAACCCGACACCGGGCCGGACGCCGCGCGCGAGCTGTGGATGGGGCGGTCGTCGCGGGTGTTCGTGGTCGAGTCCGACGGGCGGATCGTCGCGAGCGCGTACCTCAAGCCCAACTACGGAGGCCGCGCCGCCCACGTCGCCAATGCGGGGTTCATGGTCGATCCCGGGTATGCCGGCCGCGGTGTCGGCCGGCGGCTTGCCGAGCACATCCTCGACGAGGCGCGGCGGGCCGGCTACCGCGCGATGGTGTTCAACGCGGTCGTCGAGACCAACCCGGCGCTGGCGCTGTGGCGGTCGCTGGGTTTCGAGGTCGTCGGGACCGTCCCGCAGGGCTTCGACCACCCTCTCCACGGCCCGGTGGCGCTGCTCGTCCTGCATCGCACGCTGTAAGGACCGCCGAGGTTACCGGCTGCGGCGCTGGGTAGTGCCAGCCCCGACCGCGGGGGTGGACATGAGCGTACTTGTCGAGACGCCGGATCGGTACGGGGCGTACCCACGCCTGAGCGACGCCCAGATCGAGACCCTCACGGCGCGCGGCGAGCGCCGGCGCACCCAGACCGACGAGGTGCTCATCCGCGAGGGAGACGCGGGGTACGACTTCTTCGTGATCCTCGCCGGCAAAGTGGCCAACTACGAGGCGCACGGCACCCGGGACGAGCGCCTGATAAGCGTGCACGGTCCGCGTCGATTTCTGGGTGAGCTGAGCCTGTTCACCGGCCAGACCGCGTTCTTCACGTCGGTGGTGGCCGAGCCGGGCGACGTGCTCGACGTGTCCGCGGACCAGATGCGGGAGGCCGCCGTACAGGACCCGGGGCTCGGCGACCTCATCCTGCGCGCGTACCTCATCCGGCGCTCGATTCTGATCGGGCTCGGCGCCGGCATCCGGATCATCGGATCGCGGTTCTCTCCCGACATCCGGCGGTTGCGCGAGTTCGCCGCCCGCAACCGGCTGCCTTACCGCTGGATCGACCTGGAGAACGACCGGCAGGCCGAGGAGCTGCTGCGCCAACTCGGCGTGGAGCCCGGGCGGACGCCGGTGGTCATCTGCCCCGGCGGGCAGGTGCTGCGCAACCCGAGCAACGCCGACCTGGCCCGCGTCGTCGGCCTGCCGACGCCGCACATGGCCGAGGCGACCTGCGACCTCGCCATCGTCGGGTCGGGACCGGCCGGCCTGGCCGCCGCCGTGTACGGAGCCTCGGAAGGCCTGGTCACGATCGCCCTCGATGCGGTCGCCACCGGCGGCCAGGCGGGGACCTCGTCGAAGATCGAGAACTACCTCGGGTTCCCGGCGGGCATCTCCGGCGGTGAACTTGCCGAGCGTGCGGTCCTGCAGGCCGAGAAGTTCGGGGCGAGCTTCAACATCCCGGCCGAGGCGAAGTCGTTGGAGACCCGCGAGGACGGCCACGTGATCCGGTTCGCGGACGGCTCGGAGCTCACCGCCCGTGCCGTGCTGGTCGCCACCGGCGCCCGCTACCGCCGGCTGCCCGTACTGAACCTGGAGAAGTACGAGAAGACGAACGTCTACTACGCGGCGACGACAGCCGAGGCGCTGATGTGCCGCAACGACCCGGTAGCGGTTGTGGGCGGGGGAAACTCTGCCGGGCAGGCGACCCTGTTCCTGTCCAGGTACGCCACGCAGATCCGACTGATCATCCGCCACGAGGACCTCGACCGGGACATGTCGCGCTATCTCGTGGACCGGATCCTGCGGCTGCCCAATGTGGAGATTCTCCGGCAGGCCGAGGTGCGCGAACTGCTCGGCCGGGACACGCTCGAAGGGATCCTCGTCGAGGACAAGCAGACCGGAGAGCACCGCATCATCTCCGCGCGGGCCCTGTTCGTGTTCATCGGGGCGGAGCCGTGTACCGGATGGCTCGCCGGCAAGATCGCGCTCGATGGTCACGGCTTCGTGCTCACCGGTCGGGACAACGGTCGCGGGGGCAGCGAGGGGTCTGCGCTGCTGGAGACCAGCCAGCCCGGCGTGTTCGCCGCGGGCGACGTCCGGTACGGCTCCATCAAGCGGGTGGCCTCCGCTGTGGGCGAAGGCGCGATGGCGGTGCGGTTCGTGTGGGAGTACCTGCACAAGGCCGGCCGTGCGGAGATGGCCCGCACCAGGTGACCAACTAATCCCGGCCGGCTGACCACACGCCGGCGACGGTGGCCGCGACGACGGCGGCCTGTTCGCGGCCGGCCCGGGCGGCGGGAGCACGCCGCGCCGGGTCGAGCACGTTCCGGCCGATCGCCTCCTTCGTGCGCTTGTCCGGCGACACGACCGCGACCCGGCCCGACAGCTGCGCGGCCTGGGTGGCGACGCTCGGTACGGGCCCCGCGCCGGCGGTCGTCGGCGCGAGCACCACGACCCGCTCGTACCCCTGCGCGAGGTCGACGTTGGCTGTCGACCGTACTCCGCCGTCGATGTAGCGGTACCCGTTGATGGTCACCGGTGGCCAGACGCCGGGCACCGCGCAGCTTGCGCCGACCGCATCGACCAGGCTCACCCCGCTGTCGCGATCGAAGACGACGAACTCGCCCGACTCGGCGTCGACGGCGGTGATCAGCAGCCGTTGCCGGGGCCATTCGTGTACGGGTAGCCGGTCCTCGATGACCGCCCGCCGGTCGTCCTCCGGCACGGTGCGGGCGGCAAGGGCCATCCTGCCGATCCGGGCGCGGCCCTGCTGCGGGTCGCGGCTGCCGACGAACGCCAGGACCCACTTGAGCATGGTGGTCGCACTGATCCGTGCCGCTATCTCGTTGCCGGCGCCGATCAGTTGCCCCGCGTACAGCTTCTCCAGGTCGGTGCCGGAGGTCAGCTGCGCCGCGACGACCGAGCCGGCCGAGGTGCCGACGGTCAGATCGGCGGACCCGAGATCGATCCCCGCTTCGGCGAGCCCGGCGAGCACGCCGAGTTCCCATGCGACCCCGGTGACGCCGCCCCCGCCCAGTACCAACGCTCGACCCGCCATGGCGTCACCGTAGCGGGTCCGGCCACTTCTATCGACGGCAGGCTATCGGTTCCCATTCAAGATCCGCGCAATGCGTCAAACATTGCGGCCTCAGTGCGCGATGAAGCAGCAATGTGTGCGACATTGCGCGGATCTTGGGGAAGCCGTCAGGCGGACCTCAGACGTGCGGCGCCGCGGCCGCGGTCCTCGCCTCGGGGCCGTCGTGCGGCCCGTCCTTCGGTGCGGAGTGGTCGTCGTCGAGCATGGTCTGCTCGTCGAACGGGTCGTCACCGCGCAGGACCCGGGTGGCGCGCGCCCGGTCGAACTCGCCGGACCAGGTGCCCAGTAGGACCGTGGCGACGGCGTTGCCGGCGAAGTTCGTCAGCGCGCGGGCCTCCGACATGAACCGGTCGATGCCGACGATGAGCCCGACGCCGTCGACGAGTTCGGGGCGGTGCGACTGTAGCCCGCCCGCGAGGGTGGCGAGGCCCGCGCCGGTCACGCCGGCCGCGCCCTTGGAGGCGATGACCATGAAGACCAGCAGCGAGATCTGCTGCCCGATCGACAGCGGCTTGCCCAGCGCGTCGGCGATGAACAGGGACGCCATCGTCAGGTAGATCGCCGTGCCATCGAGGTTGAAGGAATACCCCGTCGGCACCGTGATGCCGACGACCGGCCGGGACACGCCCAGGTGCTCCATCTTCGCGATGAGGCGCGGCAGGGCCGACTCCGACGACGAGGTCGACAGGATGAGCAGGAACTCGCGGGCCAGGTAGCGCAGCAGCGAGAAGATGCTCACCCGCGTGAAGGTCCACAGCAGCGTGCCCAGCACGAGGATGACGAAGATCAGGCAGGTGGCGTAGAAGCCGAGCATGATCTGGGCCAGCCCGGCGAGCGCCTTCCAACCGGTCGCGCCGACCACAGCGGCCATCGCGCCGAACGCGCCGATCGGTGCCACCCACATGATCATCGCCAGGATCCGGAACACCAGGCGCTGCAGGTGGCCGATGCCGCGCAGGATCGGCTCGCCGCTGCGCCCCATGGCCTGCAGCGCGAAGCCGACCAGCAGGGCGACCAGAAGCGTCTGGAGGACCTCGCCGTGGGTCAGCGCGGAGAACAGCGTGTCCGGGATGATGTGGAGGAGGAAGTCGACCGTGCCGGTCGCCTTCTCCCCGCCGGCGGCCGTCGCGCCCGCCTTCTTCGCGGCCTCGGTCAGGTTCAGCCCGGAGCCGGGGTGGATCAGGTTGCCGACGACGAGGCCGATCGCGAGCGCGACGGTCGACATCACCAGGAAGTACACCAGCGCAAGGCCGCCGACCTTGCCGACCTTCGCGGCCTGGCGCACCGAGCCGATGCCGAGCACGATCGTGCAGAAGATGATCGGACTGATCATCATCTTGATCAGGTTGACGAAGCCGGTGCCCAGGGGCTTGAGCTCGACGGCCACCTTAGGGGCGACGAGCCCGACGACGATGCCGGCGATGACGGCGACGATCACCGCCAGGTACAGGTAACGGGTGCGATCCCGCTTCGCCGGCGCTGCCGGGTCCGCTGTGGTCTGTGACATCGCGAGGTCCTTCGAGGGGGGGAGATTATACGACAGCACCGTCTTGACGGAAGATCGCCAGCGCCGCTGTCGGGCCCTACCTTGCCAGACCCCTCGGACGGGAAATTGCATCAGGGTAGGCCGGAGGCGTTGTTCCGCGGATAAACCACCGAGCGCAGGGTAAAGCGCCCAACGCTCGCACCGGGGAGCCCGGTGCGAGCGGTCGACAGCGGCGGGAGCACACCCTGTGGAGGGATCATGGCGGGCCGGGTTCCGCGGCGGGACGGGCGGGGATGACTGGCGGCACCGCGCTGGTGCTGTCCGGCAGCGGGGTACCGGCGGCGTACTTCGGCGCCGGCGTCATCCAGGCTTTGGAAGCGGCGGGCGAGCGTCCCACGGTCGTCTCCGGGTCGTCTTTCGGCGCGGTCAACGCGTACGCCCTGGGGGCCGGGCTGGACGGGCTGTCGCTGGCCCGGATGTGGTGCCACATGGGCTGGCGGGACGTGTACCGGCCGCGTACGGACGTGTGGCGCGCGGTCAACGCGCGCCGGCTGCTGCGGCCGACGACCAACATCGCCGAGTACGCGCTGGGCGCGGCCGGCTGGACGTGGCTGCTCGACCCGGCCCCGATGCGGGCGACGCTGGCCAGGCACGTCGGCCGGGCCCGGCTCGGCGAGACGAGTGACGTGACCGTCGTGCTGCCCGCCGTCGACGAAGTCACCGGCACGACCGTCCGGTTCTGCTCACGGCTGCCGCCGAAGCGCCGCCGCGACCCGTGGTTCCGGCAGGTCGACCTGACCGTCGACCACGTGCTGGCCAGCGCTGCCGTGCCGCTGCTGTTCCGGCCCGGCAGCGAGGACAGCCGGGCCCTCGTCGACGCGGGGCTGGTGGCCGCGACGCCGCTCGCGCCCGTCATGCGGTACGAGCCCGAGCGGGTCATCGTGGTCTCCGGCGCCGGGATCAGCCGGCCGACCAGCGCTCCGGACTCCCTCGGCGCGGCGATCGCGCTGCTCGCGGACAACATCGCGGCGGCGGCGCTGGCCGCCGATCTCGGTCACGCCCAGACCGTCAACCGGCTCGCCCGCGCCGCACCCGGCTCGACGGTGAAGCGGGACGTGCCGATCCTGCTCATCGAACCGGCGGCGCCGGGGTACCCCCTCGACTGGTTCCTGGAGTTCTCGGCCACCCGGGCCAGACGGATCATGGAGTACGGGCGTGAACAGGCCGGCAAGGCGCTGGCGGGCTAGCACCAGCCGAGGTGGGCAGGGGGTGCGTCCTCCATTCGGCGACCACCTGGCCCTGCTAGCCTGCTAACCGTTCTCGGCGGTCCGACCAGCGGGTCATCGAGCGGAGCGGCCAGGGGAGCGGCACACGTGGATCCGACACGCGGCGACGCGCCGGTCAGTGCCGGCCGGATCCTGACGATCCCCAACCTCATCAGCTTCGCCCGGCTGGTCGGCGTACCGCTCTTCCTGTACCTGTTCCTGGTCTCGCGCGACTACGGCGCTGCGGTGATCGTGCTCGCCCTCGGCGGCACCACCGACTGGGTCGACGGCTACCTGGCCCGGCGCCTGGGTCAGGTCAGCCGCCTGGGCGAACTGCTCGACCCGCTCGCCGACCGGCTCTACATCCTCGCCACGCTGGTGGCGTTCACCGTGCGCGACATCGTCCCGTGGCCGTTCACCGCGGCGTTGCTGCTGCGCGAGGTCGTGGTCGGCGCCACGATCCCGGTGCTCCGCCGGTACGGGTACGGGCCGCTGCCTGTCCACTACGTGGGCAAAACCGCGACGTTCCTGCTGCTGGCGGCGTTCCCGGTGCTGCTGCTGGCCCGTGTCGGCGGCGGATCGGTCGCCGGGCCGATCGGCTGGGGCCTGGCGTGGTGGGGCATCGTCCTGTACTGGGTCGCGGGCGTGCTCTACCTCATCCAGTTCTTCGCGGTCGTGCAGGCCGCGCGCCGGGAGCGCAGAGCGAACGGGCTCAGGGACGACGGCGCGGTGCCGGCGTGACCGGCCTGCCACCCGCCCGGGGGCGCGCTCGCGTCCGGTCGGACATCCTGACCGAGCTGTTCCGCGTCCCCCTCGACCCCGGGTATGCGCAGGCCGCCCGCAAGCGCGCCGCCGGCGCCCTGGAGCCCGCTACCTGGCGGCGCGGGACCGCCCGCGGCGTCCTGCTGGTCGCGCTGCTGGCGATCGGCTTCCTGCTCGCCGTCTCCTACCGGTACGTCACAGCCGCGCAGCCGGAGACGACCAAGGCGCGGGCCGGGCTCGTCGCCGACGTCCATGCCCGCCGCGCGACAACCGACGAGCTGCAGAAACAGGCGGACCAACTGCGCGAGCAGGTCGTACGGGCGCGCGACGCGGCGCTGGCGGACAGCGATGAGAGCGCCCGGCTGCGCAACCTGGAGGTGGCCACTGGCCTGACCCGGGTGCACGGGGACGGCATCGTGGTCCGGTTGGTCGACGCCCCGGCGCCGGTCGACCCGGTCACCGGCAAGCGGTCCAGCACCAACCCCGGCAGGATCCTCGACCGGGATCTGCAGGACATCTCGAACGAACTGTGGCGGCTCGGCGTGGAGGCGGTGTCGATCAACGGCGAGCGGCTCACGGGAACCTCGACGATCCGGACGGCCGGCGGGGCGATCCTCGTCGACTTCCGCCCGGTCACGGCGCCGTACGAGGTCACCGCCATCGGTCCGGGCTCCCTCAAGGACGAGTTCAACGGCTCCTCGACGGCGAAGCGGTTCCGCGCCTACGTGGGCACGTACCGGATGCAGTTCTCGGTCGACCAGCGCGACGGCATCACCCTCGGGGCGGCCGTACCGCCCCGACTGCGCTACGCGCAGGCGCCGCAGTCCCCGGCGCCCCAGGCGTCCCCGGGGCCGCTGCCGTCCGGCGCGCCCGGGCGGACAGCGACGAGGCGTCCGGCCAGTCCACCCGTACCCTCGGCGTCTGGAGGTAACAGATGATCGCGGTACTCGCGTTGCTCGTCGGTGTGGTGCTCGGCGTCGTGCTGGAGCCCACCGTTCCGGTCGGGCTCCAGCCGTACCTGCCGATCGCCGTCGTTGCGGCGCTCGACGCCGTGTTCGGCGGGATTCGGGCCAAGCTCGACGGGATCTTCGACGACAAGCAGTTCGTCGTGTCGTTCGTTTCCAACGTGCTGGTTGCCGGCCTGATCGTGTACCTGGGTGACCAGTTGGGCGTCGGTGGCCAGCTGTCCACCGGTGTCGTGGTCGTCCTGGGCGTGCGTATCTTCGGCAACGTCGCGGCCATCCGCCGGCACCTGTTCCGGGCGTGACGATGGCGGGCACCGACGACGAGCGGCCCGGGCAGGACAAGGGCACCGCAGGTGAGACCGCCGCCGAGGGGATGGCCGCCGAGGGCGAGGCCGCTTCGGACCAGGCCGCCGCGGACCGGACGATCGAGATCAGCGTGGCTCAGGTCAGCGCGGCCGGGGACCGGACCGTCCCGATCAGGGTGCCTGTCGACGACCGGACGGTCGAGCTTCGGGCGGCTGCGGTGGGGGCGGAGCGCGAGCGGGCCGACGCGTACGACGAGGAGCCCGGCGGGGAGTATGAACCGGACACCGCCACCCGACCGGCGGGCAAGGCGCCCCGGCTCTCGGCGGCGGCCGCCATGATCGGTCTGCTGCTGGGCCTGCTCGGTTTCGCGCTGGTCGTCCAGTTACGCAGCAACGCCACCGACCCCGAGCTCGCCACCGCGCGACCGGAGGATCTCGTCCGCATCCTGTCCGACCTGGACGGCCGCCAGGACCGGTTGCGCCAGGAGATCGCCTCGCTGGAGGCGAGCCAGCGCAAGCTCGCCTCGGGCGTACAAGGCCAGGCGGCGGCCCTCGAGGAGGCCCGCCGTCGGGCCGACGAGCTCGGCATCCTGGCCGGAACCCTGCCCGCCCAGGGGTCAGGGCTGCAGGTCAAGTTCGTGGCCGGCAGCGAGGCGATCGCGGCGAGCACCGTGCTGGACGCGGTCGAGGAGCTCCGCGGCGCGGGCGCGGAGGCGATGCAGATCGCGGGTGAGGGCGGCAGTCCGGTCCGGATCGTCGCCTCGACGTACTTCGCCGACTCCAAGGGCGGGCTGGTCGTCGATGGCGTCCGGCTGACCGGGCCGTACACGCTGTCGGTGATCGGAGATCCGCAGACCATGCATACCGCGCTCAACATTCCCGGTGGGGTGGTCGACATGGTCCACCAGCGCGGCGGTAACGTGATCGTTCAGGAATCGGACACGGTCGGAGTGACGGCGCTGCATGAGGTTGTCGCCCCCAAGTTCGCGCGTCCGGTCTCCTGACACCCATCCGCACGCACCGGCGACCGCCGATTGGGCAAAGGAACGCGACGTGATTCCTGAGGACCTGCGATACACCGCTGAACACGAGTGGGTGCAGCCGCAATCGAACGCGGTCCGCATTGGCATTACCCACTACGCCCAGGATGCGCTGGGTGACATTGTTTATGTCCAATTACCGGACCTGGACACCCAGGTGGCGGCTGGAGACTCGCTCGGCGAGGTCGAGTCCACCAAGAGCGTGTCGGAGATCTATGCTCCGGTCGCCGGTAAGGTGGTCGCCCGCAACGAGCAGCTTGCCGACGCCCCCGAGCTGATCAACTCGGACCCCTACGGCGCCGGGTGGCTGGTTGAGATCGAACCGGCTCAGCCGGACAGCGTGAACGACCTACTAGACGCCGCGGCGTACCGCCAGTTGACCGAACAGTGATCTTTATTGGGCGCGCGGATTCGCGCGTCCAGTTGACCCCACATTTCGGCCATGACTAGGCTCGCTCAGTCGACCGTGAATCCACGGTCGCGGGTGAGGCTACGTCAGGTGGCCGGGGGAACAGCGCCGCAACTCCGCTTCGGGGCAGTGCTCCAGCCGTGTCCCGTCGCATCCGACGCCCGACCGATAACCCGTGAGGTGGTCTGATGACGCGCCCAGACGACGAGTTCCCCCCGCTCGACGTCACGTCCACGCTCAATCTCGGCAACCTTGACGAGACGATCGAAGGCACTGACGCCGACGTGGCGCCGAGTCGGGTGTCCGGCTCGCTCCCGCCGGGGATGGCGCTGCTCGCGGTGCGCCGCGGTCCGAACGCGGGGGCGCGCTTCCTGCTCGACCACGACGTGACGACGAGCGGGCGCCACCCCGACAGCGACATCTTCCTCGACGACGTCACCGTGTCCCGCCGTCACGCGGAGTTCCACCGCGAGGGCGGTACGTTCACGGTTCGTGACGTCGGCAGTCTCAACGGAACCTACGTCAACCGCGAGCGGGTCGAGTCGGCTACCCTCAGCAGTGGTGACGAGGTCCAGATCGGCAAGTTCCGCTTGGTCTTCATCGCGGGTCCCCGCACTGAGGACTAGCGAACGACGGCAGGTCGTGCGTATGCGAGGACTCGCGACGGTGCCCCATCGGGGCACTGTCGCGAGTCCTTGACTTGCGACGGTTGGGGAGGCTGAGTGAGCGGGGCGTCGGCGGCCGCGTCGGAGACCGTGCGCCACGAGGGCTTGATGAGCATCGGTGAGGTCCTCGCCCACCTGCGTGCCGACTTCCCCGACGCCACGATCTCCAAGCTTCGCTTCCTCGAGAGCGAGGGGCTGATCCAACCGCAGCGCACGGCCGCCGGCTACCGCAAGTACAGCCGGGAGGACCTGGCCCGCCTGCGGTACATCCTGACCGCCCAACGCGACCAGTACCTGCCGCTGCGGGTGATCCGCGACCAGTTGGCCGCGCTCGATGCGGGGGCGCCCGCCATCGGCGGGGGCCCGACCGGGATCGCGGACCGGTCCGACGGCCGAGGCGAGGGCGCCCGGCTGCGCCCGACCCTGGTGGCGGTTCCGCCGACGCAGCAGCCAGACCCGCCGGCTGACCTGGCCGACGTGGTCCTGGGCCGCGAAGAACTCCTGACCAAAGCCGGGCTGACCGAATCGACCCTGGCCGCGCTCGAGCAGTACGGGTTGATCGCGGAGCGGCCGGGTGGCGGCTACGACGCCGACTCGTTGGAGGTCGCCACGGTCGCCGTGCGGCTGGCCGAGTACGGGCTGGAGGCGCGCCACCTGCGCGCCTACCGGGCGGCGGCCGACCGGGAGATCGGGCTACTCACGCAGCTCGTAGCGCCGCTGGCGCGGCAGAGCAACCCGGCGGCGCGCGCCCGGGCTGCCGAAACGGTGCGGGAGCTGACGGCGTACACCGACCGTCTGCGCGGCGCGCTCGTACGCGGTGGGCTCCGGCAGACGCTGGGCGGTAGTCGATGACCGGACAGTCTGTAAGGCCCAGCACGGTGTCGGCCGGTACGCCCGTCCCGTTGGTCCGATACGCCGTGTACCGTGCAGGGAGAGGGACGAAGCGACACGGAGGCGGCGGTGCGTGAGCTGAGCGTGGTCGGTGTTCGGGTGGAACTACCCACCAATCAGCCGATCGTGCTGCTCAAAGAGGTGGAAGGTGACCGTTACCTGCCGATCTGGATCGGTGCGGTAGAGGCCACGGCCATCGCCTACGAGCAGCAGGGCGTCAAACCTGCCAGGCCGCTCACCCACGACCTGTTGCGGGACGTCCTCACGGCGCTGGAGGCGCCGCTGCGGGCCGTTGAGATCGTCGAGATGCGCGACAACATCTTCTACGCCGAGCTGGTCATCGGCAACGGCGTCCGGGTGTCGGCCCGGCCCAGTGACTCGATCGCGCTGGCGCTGCGGGTCGGCGCGCCGATCCGCTGTGCTGACCAGGTCCTCACCGAGGCCGCCATCGTCATTCCGGACGAGCAGGAGGACGAGGTCGAGAAGTTCCGGGAGTTCCTGGAGCAGGTGACCCCGGAGGACTTCGCCGGCTGAGTCGAGGCGTCGGGGTGCGCCGTCGTCACCTCTCTGCCGGGCCTGTTGGCAGTTGGTTACGGCGTGTCGAGAAAAATATCCCCGTGGAGCACTGATTTGCGCTATAGGGTGATGACATCGACGCTGGAGGTGTCGTATGAGTCAGCCACCCGACCCTGGTTACGGGGGTGCCGAGGATGCCGTGGGTTACCGCGGAGTGACAGCATGCCACGCGGCCGGCATCAGTTACCGTCAGCTCGACTACTGGGCCCGTACGGGCCTCGTGGTGCCCAGCGTGCGGGACGCGTCCGGCTCGGGCACGCAGCGACTGTACTCGTTCCGCGACATCGTCGTGCTGAAAGTCGTCAAGCGACTCCTCGACGCGGGCGTCTCGCTTCAGAACATCCGGAAGGCGATCGACACCCTCCGTTCGCGCGGTGTCGCCGACCTGGCCGGCATCACGCTCATCTCGGACGGCACGTCCGTGTACGAGTGCCGCTCGCCGGAAGAGATCGTGGATCTGCTCCAGGGCGGGCAGGGCGTCTTCGGTATCGCGATCGCGGGCGCCTTCAACGAGATCCAGGGAACGCTGTCGCACCTGCCCGCCGAGCCGGCCGTCCAGGTCGACGACGAGCCGGTGTTCGACGCGACCGGCGACGAGTTGGCGGCCCGCCGTGCCCGCCGGCGCGCCGGCTGACGTACCCACCCGGTCCAGCCGCGTCGGGTGACCATGCCGTGTGCTTGGTCACCCGTACGTCGGAGTTGTCCCAGCTCCTGCGGCTGTGCGCCGGTTTCCCGGCAACCCGCTGATCATCCGGCTAGGCCGTTGGCGCAGATTCCGCTGGTAGCGTTGTCGGTGCTGGCACGTTTACGCGCGAGAGATCGTCCACAGTTCCGGACGGCGCCGAAGGGGCAAATCCTCCCCGGAACCTCTCAGGCAAAAGGACCGCGTAGGCAGGCACCTCTGGAGCGACCGAGCGCGGCTCGGCCATGACAGAGGGGGAGGCGTGAGATTTTGACACCACGACCTCCCGGAGCGTGCAATGACCGATCCCGTCGACCTGTCCGCGAACCGCGGGTTCGCCCGCCGGCATATCGGCGCCTCACCGGATGAGCAGCGACGCATGCTCGACTCGATCGGGTACGCGTCGATCGACGAGCTGATGAACGCGGCCATCCCGGAGGCGATCCGCTGGCACGGCTCGCTCGATCTCCCCGCTGCCGCCTCCGAGGCGGAGACGATCGGGGAACTGCGCGCGCTGGCCGAGCGTAACCGGCCGATGGTGTCGATGATCGGCCTCGGCTACTACGGCACCGACCTCCCCGCGGTGATCCGCCGAAACGTGCTGGAGAACCCCGCCTGGTACACGGCGTACACGCCGTACCAGCCCGAGATCAGCCAGGGGCGGCTCGAGGCGCTGCTCAACTTCCAGACCGTGATCGCCGACCTCACCGGGCTGCCGATCGCCGGCGCCTCGCTGCTGGACGAGGCGACCGCAGCGGCCGAGGCGATGACGCTCGCCCGCCGCGCTGGCAAGGCCAAGAGCAATGTGTACGTGGTTGACGCGGACACCCTGCCGCAGACGATCGCCGTGCTCGCCACTCGCGCGGAGCCGCTCGGTATCGAGGTGCGCGTCGTCGACACCGAACGCGAGGAGCTTCCGGAAGCGTTCTTCGGCCTGCACCTGCAGTACCCGGGCGCCTCCGGCGCGGTGCGCGACCACGCCGCGCTCATCGCGGCGGCCCACGAGCGAGGCGCCCTGGTCACGGTCGCCGCCGACCTGCTCGCGCTGTGCGTGCTGCGGGAGCCGGGCGCGATCGGCGCGGACATCGCCGTCGGCAGCGCGCAGCGGTTCGGCGTACCGATGGGCTTCGGCGGGCCGCACGCCGGCTACCTGTCGGTCCGCGCGGGCCTGGAGCGGATGCTGCCCGGTCGCCTGGTCGGGGTGTCCAAGGACGCCGCCGGCGACCCGGCCTACCGGCTCGCGCTGCAGACGCGGGAGCAGCACATCCGCCGGGAGAAGGCGACCAGCAACATCTGCACAGCGCAGGTGCTGCTCGCCGTGATCGCCAGCATGTACGCGGTGTACCACGGGCCGCAAGCCCTGCGCGCGATCGCGACCCGCGTCCACGAGCGGGCCGCCCGCCTGGCTGCCGGGCTGGTCGCGGGCGGGGTCGAACTGGCCAGCGAGCTGTTCTTCGACACCCTCACGGCGGTCGTGCCCGGCCGGGCCGACGAGGTCGTCGCGGCCGCCGCGGCGCAGGGAATCAACCTGCGCCTGGTCGATGCGGACCGGGTCGGCGTCGCCTGCGACGAGACGACCACCGAGGCGCACCTGCGGGCGGTGTGGGAGGCGTTCGGGGTGGCCGGGGTCGAGGCGGCCGCTGAGGCGGTGCCGACGGGGCTGCGGCGCACGAGTGAGTACCTGACCAACCCGGTGTTCTCCAGTTACCACTCCGAGACGGCGATGCTGCGCTACCTGCGGCGGTTGTCGGACAAGGACTACGCCCTGGACCGGGGCATGATCCCGCTCGGCTCCTGCACCATGAAGCTCAACGCGACCACCGAGATGGAGCCGATCACCTGGTCGGAGTTTGCCGACCTGCACCCGTTCGCGCCGGCCCACCAGGTCGAGGGGTACCGCCAGCTCACCGACGACCTGGAGCGGTGGCTGGCCGAGGTCACCGGTTACGACGCGGTCAGCCTGCAGCCCAACGCGGGGTCGCAGGGCGAGCTGGCCGGGCTGCTGGCCATCCGCGGATACCACCGCGACCGCGGTGACGAGCACCGCGACGTCTGCCTGATCCCGTCGAGCGCGCACGGCACCAACGCCGCCAGCGCCGTGATGGCGGGCATGCGGGTGGTCGTCGTGGCCTGTGACGACAACGGCAACGTGGACCTGGTCGACCTGGACCGCAAGATCGAGCAGCACTGTGACCGGCTCGCCGCGATCATGGTGACCTACCCGTCGACCCATGGCGTGTACGAGACGGGGATCGCGCAGCTGTGCGCGAAGGTGCACGACGCCGGCGGGCAGGTGTACGTCGACGGCGCCAACCTCAACGCACTGCTCGGGTTCGCCAAGCCCGGTCGCTTCGGCGCCGATGTGTCCCACCTCAACCTGCACAAGACGTTCTGCATCCCGCACGGTGGCGGTGGTCCGGGCGTCGGGCCGGTCGCTGTCCGGTCCCACCTCTCGGCGTTCCTGCCCGGCCACCCGCTGAACCACGGCAAGGGGTCGGGGCCGGTGTCGGCGGCGCCGCAGGGCTCGGCCGGCATCCTGCCGATCCCGTGGGCGTACCTGCGGATGATGGGCCCGGACGGGCTCACGCAGGCCACCGGCGTCGCGGTGTTGTCGGCCAACTACGTCGCAGCGCGGCTGCGTGACCACTACCCGGTGCTCTACAGCGGCAACAAGGGCCTCGTGGCGCATGAGTGCATCCTGGACCTGCGGCCGATCACCAAGGCCAGTGGTGTGACCGTCGACGACGTGGCGAAGCGGCTGATCGACTACGGCTTCCACGCCCCGACGATGTCGTTCCCGGTCGCCGGGACGCTCATGGTCGAGCCGACGGAGAGCGAGAACCTGGCCGAGCTGGACCGCTTCTGCGACGCGATGATCGCGATCAGGGGCGAGATCGACCGGGTGGCGGCGGGGGAGTGGCCCGCTGGGGACAACCCGCTCGCCAACGCGCCGCACACGGCGTCGATGGTGACCGCGGATGAGTGGCCGCACCCGTACCCGCGGTCGCTCGCGGCCTACCCCGCAGGCGGGGACCGTTCTGCCAAGTACTGGCCGCCGGTGCGCCGGATCGACGGCGCGTACGGGGACCGCAACCTGGTGTGCGCCTGCCCGTCGCCCGAGGCGTTCGAATCGGGCGAGTGACGTCCGGATGGGCGAGGATCTTGGAATGGGCGGACGCAGGCCCGCTCATTCCAAGATCCGGCCAAGTCAACGGGTGTTCAGGCAGCCTCGGAAATGACCGTGTGCGGGGCCGGTCCGCGGTGCGGCGCAACCGGTCTGCCGTCGGGCAGCAGTTCACCGGTGTCCTCGAACACGACGACACCGTTGCAGAGCAGGTTCCAGCCCTGCTCGGGGTGGAATGCGACGATCCGGGCCGCATCGTGGTCGACCGCTTCGGAGTCGGGGCAGGGAGGCTGGTGCTGGCAGTACATCGGGGTCTCCGACTGTCGGTGCTCTGGATGGGCTGTGCGGTAGCTCACATGAACAGTGACGCACGTTACCAACGTTTACGGCGCACATTCGAGCATCGTTCAGCGGTTGCCGGGGAATCTCATCCCTTCGGACGAGGCGGATCGATCCGATCGGCCTATCAACATTCGTTACGCTGGGTGACAAGGTACCTGAAATGGTGACGCCGAGTAGAAGGGCGTCGCCCGAGGTCGCGCGCCTGGAGTGGTGGCTCGGCGACGGCGGCGATCCGGCAACCCTGATCGAGGAGTTCCTCGCCAAGCACGGGCTGCTCGGCGAGGACCTGCGCGACGCCGGCCGACAAGGCTCAGGTGACGCCGACGGATGCGCGGCCCAACTGTTCATCTCGGCCGCAGCCAGCGCCCGGATGATCGATCACGACAGCCCGCCGAGCCCAGCGCCCGCCGTCCCCGACGTGGTGATCGTGATCCACACGCCGGGAAGAGAAGCGCCAACCATCCAGTCCAGGCCGTGGACGCTCGGGACGTGGCGGCCGAGCTGGACCCCGCAGGCGCACGCCGACGCGGTCCGCGACGTCCGGGCGGCCATCGCCCGTGGGGACGTATACCAGGTCAACCTCGTCGGCCACCAGAGCGCCGAGTACTCCGGAGATCCGCTGCCGGCGCTGCACCGTGTCGCCGTCCTGCCCGGCGCCCGCTACGGCGGGGTGCTGACCGGCGACGGATGGGCGTTGGCCTGTGCCTCACCGGAGACCCTGTTCGAGGTGTCCGAAGGTCGAATCGTCACCCGGCCGATCAAGGGCACCCGGGCCGCCACCGACCTGGGACGGCGGGAACTGCTCGCCTCGACCAAGGAACGCGCCGAGCACGTCATGATCGTCGACCTCGAGCGCAACGACCTCGCCCGCGTCGCGGCCACCGGATCGGTGCGGGTCGACGAGCTGTACGCGATCCGCCGCTGGTGCGGGCTGTGGCAGGCGGAGTCGGTGGTCTCGGCCCGCCTCGCCGCTCGCGTCGGCCTGGCCGACGTCCTGCGGGCGCTGTGCCCCGGCGGATCTGTGACCGGCGCGCCGAAGCTCGCGGCGCTCGACGTGATCGCCGATCTCGAACCGGTGGGGCGGGGGCCGAGCATGGGCGCGTACGGCTGGGTCACCCGCGACCACATCGACCTCGGCCTGACGATCCGTACCGTCGCGGTCGACGCCGAACGCGTACACGTCTGGGCCGGGGGCGGCATCACCTGGGGCAGCGACCCGTACGCCGAGGTGGCGGAGGCGGCGGCGAAGGCCGCCCCGCTGCGCGCGGCGCTCAGTTCTTCGCCGATCTTGGACGCTTAGACCGGCTACAGCCGGTCTAAGCGTCCAAGATCGCGGAGAGGTTCTACTCGGCGCTGGAGCGGGCCCAGAGGTTGATCTCCGCCTCGGTGGCGTACTGGTCGATCTCGGCGAGCTCGTCCGCTGTGAACTCCAGGTTGTCAAGGGCGGCGATGTTGTCCTCCAGCTGCCGCACGCTGCTCGCGCCGAGGACGACCGACGTCATCCGCGGGTCGCGCAGCGCCCACGCGATGGCCATCTGGGCGAGCGTCTGCCCGCGCCGCGCGGCGATCGTGTTCAGCGCCTTGACCTTCGCGAGGTTGGAGTCGGTGAGCATCGACTCGTCCATCGCGCCGCCGGTGCGTACCCGGGAGTCTTCCGGGATGCCGTTCAGGTACCGGTTGGTGAGCAGGCCCTGCGCCAGCGGTGAGAACGCGATGCAGCCGACTCCCTGCTCGCCCAGCACGTCGAGCAGGCCGTCCTCGATCCAGCGGTTCACCATCGAGTACGACGGCTGGTGGATCAGCAGCGGCGTGCCGAGCTCGCGCAGGATCCGCACCGCCTCCTCGGTCTTGCCCGGCGAGTAGGACGAGATCCCCACGTACAGCGCCTTGCCAGCGCGTACGGCCGAGTCCAGGGCGCCGAGCGTCTCCTCCAACGGGGTGTCCGGGTCGAAGCGGTGCGAGTAGAAGATGTCGACGTAGTCCAGCCCCATCCGGCGCAGCGACTGATCCAGGGACGCGGTCAGGTACTTGCGCGAGCCGCGGTCGCCGTACGGGCCGGGCCACATGTCGTACCCCGCCTTGGTCGAGATCACGAGCTCGTCGCGGTACGGCCGGAAGTCGGTGGCCAGCAGCCGGCCGAAGTTCTCCTCGGCGGCGCCGTACGGCGGCCCGTAGTTGTTGGCGAGGTCGAAGTGGGTCACGCCGAGGTCGAAGGCGCGCCGGCAGATGGCCTGCTGGGTGGCGAACGGGCGGTCGTGGCCGAAGTTGTGCCACAGGCCGAGGGAGACAAGGGGAAGGTCGAGACCACTGCGGCCGGTCCGCCGGTACTTCATCGTGGAGTACCGGTCGGACGAGGCGACGTACGCGTCCTGGATAGGCATTCGTAGAGCGTAGGGCCTGGCCCTGGCCGGATCAGCCAGCGCCAGGCGGTCTGAATCGTCACCGGGACCGGACTTCGTCGTTACCCGGATGTACCGGGGTGGGGGATCGGCGGCGTAAATATGGTCAGGTTGCTCGTCGAGGCGCTGTTCGCGCTGGTGTTCGTACAGGCCCTGGTGGCGTACCTGCGACGCCGTGACCCGATGCAGCGCGATGTGATGGCGGTCTTCTCGGCCGCGGCGATGCTGTTCTTGCTCGACCTGGCGCGCGAGTTCCTCGGCGAGCCGCCGCGGGTGCTCCGTACCGCGGCGCTGATCCTGCTGCTCGCCCAGCCGTACCTCACCCTGCGTCTCGTGCACCGGGTCCGGCCCGGTGCCCGCTCGCTGCAGGTCGTGGCGTTCGTCGCGTTCGGAGTCAGCGTGGTGCCGGTGCTGATGACCCGGCAGCTGACCCTGCCTGAACTGCTCGGGGTCCTGGCGATCTTCTTGATGGGCCAGGCGACCGCCGCCGTCCTGCTCGCGCGGGAGGCGGGCGGGCGTACCGGCTCGCCGCGGGCCCGGTTCGCCACGGCCGCCGTGTCGACGGCGCTGTTCGGGCTGGGCATCCTCTGCGTGGGCTTCGGCATGGTCAACGTCAACCTCCGCGAGGAGGCTCTCACCTGCGGGTACACCCTCTGCCTGGTGTCGGCGCTCGGCTACGTCGTGGGGTTCCGCCCGCCCGCCTGGATCCGTCGCATGTGGTCGGGCGCAGCCTCGTACCGGGTCAGCCGGCGACTGCTGGAGGCGCCCGCCGCGGACGCGCCGGAGAAGACCTGGAGCCGGTACGCGGACACGGTCCGCGAGGTGAGCGGCGCGGACGCGGTCCTGGTCGTACCGCCCTCCGCGGCGGGGGAACGGCCTGTGATCACGGCGGGGGTGCGGCGGCAGACGGTGACGGCCGGTGAGGGGGACGTCAGCCTCCTCCTGTGCCTGCCCGAGATGGCCCGCGTCACGCGGCACGTCGACCGGCTCCCGGCATTCGCCGTCGCGTGCGCCGCGGAGGTGGACGCCCGGTACATCACGGCAGCGCCGCTCCGGTCGGCGCTGACGGGTTCAGGCGCGCTCGTACTGCTCAACCGCAGGCGCGGCCTGTTCGCCGAGGACGACGTGCAGTTGCTGGCGGAGTTGGGCGGGCAGGCCGCACTGATCGCCGAGCGCGGCGCGATCCGGGCGGAGCAGGAGCGACTCGCGCTCGAACTGGCCCAGTCGGTACGCGCCCTGAGCGCCGCCAGTCAGGCCAAGAGCGACTTCCTGGCGAACATGAGTCACGAGCTGCGCACCCCGCTGAACGCGATCATCGGCTTCAGCGAACTGATGCGCGGCGAGGAGAGCATCGGCGACTCGCGGGTCGTGCCCGCGGACTGGATCGAGCACATCTACTCGAGCGGCCGGCACCTGCTCGATCTCATCAACGACATCCTCGACCTGACCAAGATCGAGGCCGGCCGGCTGGAACTGCACCCGGACCGTGTCGAGCTACCGGATCTCGTCACGGCGGCGGTGAACGCGCTTCGCCCGCTGGCGGAGGGCAAGGACCTCGAACTCCGTACCGAGGTGCCCGGCCTGGATGTGTGGGGCGATCGGCTCCGCCTGCGCCAGGTCCTGAACAACCTGCTCTCCAACGCCATCAAGTTCACGCCCGAGGGCGGGCGGATCAGCGTCGAGGCCAGCCGCGCCGACGGCGAGGTGCGCCTCGCCGTCGCCGATACCGGCGTCGGTATCTCCGCAGCGGACATCAACCGGATCTTCGAGGAGTTCCAGCAGGTCGGCGACCCCTCCATGCAACACGCCGGCACCGGGCTGGGGCTTGCGCTCACCCGGCGGCTGGTCGAAGCGCACGGCGGTCGGGTGCAGGTGGAGTCCACGCCCGGGGCCGGATCCCGGTTCACCGTGTGCCTGCCTGACGCCCTGGCCCCGCGGGCCGCCTCGACCGCGGACGGTTCGGTCGAGGCGCGAGCCGTGTCCGCCCCACCGATCGCGCCCGACCCCGTCGAACCGCCGGTACGCGTCCGGGGCGACGTCCTGCTCATCGAGGACGACCCCAGCGCCGCCCGCCTGCTGCGCACGTACCTGGAGGGCGCTGACTACCAGGTCCGGGTGGCCAGTAGCGGCGAGGCGGGGCTGACCGAGGCGCGCCGGGAACGACCAGATGCCGTGCTCCTGGACGTGCTGCTGCCCGGCATCGACGGCTGGGACGTGCTCCGCGAGCTCAAACAGGACCCCGGGCTGGGCGGCGTACCGGTGTTCGTCGCGAGCGTCGTTGACGATCACGACGTCGGCCTGTCGCTCGGCGCGGCCGACTTCTTCGTCAAGCCGATCGACCGGCGCCGGTTGCTGGCGCGGGTCGCCGAGTTCTTGTTGGAGCCGGAGACCGCAGACCGGATGCGGGTCCTCGCGGTCGACGACGATCCCGCGACACTGGAGGTGATCGCGCAGGCGCTGCGCGAGCAGCGGGTCGAGGTGGTCACCGCGCGCAGCGGCCAGGAGGCGGTCCAGTTGGCCCGCAGCGGCCCGTTTGACCTCATCATCAGCGATCTCCGGATGCCGGACATCGACGCCGTCAGCTTGATGAGCGCGCTCAACAAGGATCCCGCGACGAGTAGGATCCCGGTACTCGTCGTCACCGGGCCGGACTCCAGTGACACCGGTCGCAGCGGCTTGCACGCGACCAAAGCGCTGGGCATCCTTCCGAAGAGTGAGGGCCTGATCAAGGCGCTGCACCACTGGATGACCAGGCTGCCGCGCCCGGGCGCGGAGACCAGAGGCAACACCGGACCGGAAGGCACCCCGTGATCGACTCCCCGCCGCGCATCCTCCTTGTCGAAGACAACGAGCTCAACCGGGCACTCGTGCGGGCGATCCTGACGCGCGCCGCGGACCCGGCGGTACGCGGCGCCCACCTGGTCGAGGCCCACAACTTGACGCAGGCGCGAGCGGTGCTCGCCCACGAGAAGGTCGACGCCGTCCTGCTCGACGTCCAGCTCCCCGACGGCAGCGGACTCGCCCTGCTCGACGACTTCGCCGGCCACGCCGACGTCCGCCGCCCCGCGATCATCGCGGTCACCGGCGGCGTGCTTCCCGAGCAGCAGGCCGCCGCGTTCGCCGCAGGCTGCGACGCCATCCTCGAGAAGCCGTTCGTCGCGGCCCAGCTGATCCGCGTGCTCACCGACAGCATCGCCAGTCGCCGGGCCAGCTGACCGCACCGCGGCGCAAACGGGGCTCAGGCGGGTTTACCGGGCACCTGCTGGGTTAGAGGCATCCGTGATGTCCCTAACGCCCCCGCATCCCGGGAGGAGCCGTCATGGGAACCGCCCACACGCCCGCCGACAACATCTTCTACGACCTGGTGTCGATCGAGTACCACGCGCTCAAGGGTGCGTCCCTCTACGACCGCTACATACAGGACGCGCACGACCATACTGACGTGCGCCAGTTCATCGAGCAGTGCAAGCAGGAGGACTCGCAGCGTGCGATCCGCTCGCACGAGCTGATCATGAAGCTGACGCAGGAGGCCACCGCGAAGACGCCCGTCGGCCAGCGGTGAGGGCCGGCGGCCTCAGTCGTTGAGGACCGTGGAGAGCTCGTCGACGAAGCGGCGTTCGGACTCGCTGACCCAGGATCCGCCGATGCCGAGGAAACCCCCGGATTTGGCTGCGTTGACGACCTGATCGGCGATGCCGACGAGCCAGTGCCGGTACGCGGCCGCCTCGCCCGGGCCCGCCTTCGCGGCGAGCACGTCGGCGACCATCCGCGCCCGCGTCAGCACCTCGTTCGGGTCGACCTCACGGGTCCCGATCTCGAGCATCGGCGGCAGCTCACCGGTCTCCGGGTCACCGAGCCTGGTGACGAGCTCCGTGGCGACATCGCGGACCAGGTTGCTGCCGGAGTCGCACCCGGCGGCGATGGCGTCGAGGCCGGCGCTGCTCTCCGACGCGGTCCGGTTCGTGTTGTCGCTCTCGGCGAAGATGGCGGCCATCATGACCGACTCCGGCAGGCCGACGAGCAGCCCCCACTCTGTGTCCGAATAAGCCCGCTGGCTCGTCATCGCACCCGACCTTCCAGATCGATTTCCGCAAAAGCCTAACCCGGTGCCCGGCCGCGTCGCCGGGCAGGCGTATCGGCCTGCGTCACTGTCCACTCGTCTGCCGGGCGAGGAGGGCCAGGACCTCCCGCAGCCCGCCGTCGCTTCGGGCCCGGCGTTGCCGGGCCGCGCCGCTGCCGCGTTCGCGCAGCAGGGTGAGCAGGTCAGCGACGGCGGCCAGGTCGCCATGGCGGACCAGGGCCGGTTCGACCCGCGCGACCAGCCGGTCGACCAGCTGCCAAGCGGGGGTGAGGACGCCGGTGAGAACGTCGAAGCCGATACCTTCCAGGCCGTCGTGCGCCGCGCGCCAGTGGGCGGCCGCCAGCAGGCCGTCGGCGACCTGCGGTACCGGTACGCCCGCGTGGATGTCGTCGATGACCGTCGCGACCAGCGCCCGGATGAGCGCTGCGACCAGCGTGGCGTCCTCCGCCGTGGCGCACACGTCGCTGACGCGCACCTCGACCGTGGGGTACTTCGTCGACGGCCGGGCGTACCAGTAGATCATTCCCTCGTCGAGCATGACGCCCGCGGTGATCAGGCGCTCGATGGTCGCCTCGTACTCCGCCAGGTCGCGCAGGTACGGGGTGGGCCCGGTGCTCGGCCAGCGCGCCCACAGCACCGAGCGCCAACTGGCGTGCCCGGTGTCGCGGCCGGCGGAGAACGGCGAGTTGACCGTCATCGACTGCAGGATCGGCAGCCACGGCCGCAGGTGGTTGCAGACCTCCAGGGCCAGGGCCCGATCGGGCACCCCCACATGGACGTGGCAGCCGCACTGGCCCGACGTGTCCGCGATCGCACCGAACCGCTGCGCCATCCGGGCGTACCGGTAGTCGTCGGTCACCGGTGCGGGCGGCCCGTCGAGCACGGCGGTACCCACCGCCAGGAGCTGGCAGCCGACGCTCGTCGCCGCGGTCGCCACCGTCCGCCGCAGGTGGGCGAGCTGCGCCCGCACGTCGTCGAGGGAGGTGCACACGGTCGTGCCCACCTCCAATTGGGTGGCGTGGAACTCGCGGCTGACCTGGTCGCGGATGCTGGGATCGATGGCCGCCTCGACCTCGTCGGCGCGCGCGGCCGCGATGCCGCTGCCGGTGTCGACCAGGAGGTACTCCTCCTCGACGCCGAGGGTGAGCGGCGCCGGCACGGTCTGCCGGGCCAGGTGGATGGTGGAGGAGGCGCTCCCGCCCGTCTCCACGTTGCGCAGGTCTACGTTCCCCACCGCCATGCCTTGTCCCTCCAGCGTCTTGAGCACCACCCAGGTGCCCCACGAGGACGGACGGCAAACAGGTGGGGTGGGCCGGCCGTGCTCGGCACCGGCGTTGGTCGGGGCTCGAGACGGCGTTGAGCAGGGTGTTTGTCGGTAGCCATTCGATTGCGTTAAGTGACTGAGTGGTCCCCCTTACAGTTTTGATCCGGGACGCTGCGGCAGACTGGGGAAGGTGCAGGATTTATCGGTACGTCCACGGCGCCAAGGAAAAAGCGGAGCGGTTGAGGAGCAGGAATGACGGACTTTAAGCTGGAATACGCCAACGGCCAGCTACCGCTGACGGCGCACGAGGCCACTGAGGGCCCCGCGGGTCTCGACATCAGCAAGCTCTTGAAGGAGACCGACCACGTCACCCTGGACGTCGGCTTCGTCAACACCGCGTCGTGCAAGTCGGAAATCACGTTCATCGATGGCGACGCCGGCATCCTGCGCTACCGCGGCTACCCGATCGACCAGCTCGCTGGCAAGGTGTCCTTCCTCGAGGTCTCGTACCTGCTGATCTACGGCGAGCTGCCCACGCAGCAGCAGCTCGACCACTTCAGCGACCGGGTCCGTAACCACACCCTCCTGCACGAGGAGATGCGGCGCTTCTTCGACGGCTTCCCGCGGGACGCCCACCCGATGCCCGTCCTGTCCTCGGCGGTCAGCGCACTGTCGACCTTCTACCAGGACAACCTGAACCCGTTCGACAAGGAGCAGGTCGACCTGTCCACCGTCCGGCTGCTGGCCAAGGTGCCGACGATCGCCTCGTACGCGTACAAGAAGTCGATCGGCCAGCCGCTGCTCTACCCGGACAACTCGCTGGGCTACGTCGAGAACTTCCTGCGGATGACGTTCGGTGTCCCGACGACGCCGTACGAGGTGGACCCGGTCGTGGCCCGCGTGCTCGACATGCTGTTCGTGCTGCACGCCGACCACGAGCAGAACTGTTCCACGTCGACCGTCCGGCTGGTCGGCTCCAGCCAGGCCAACCTCTTCGCGTCCGTCTCGGCCGGCGTCAACGCGCTCTTCGGCCCGCTGCACGGCGGCGCCAACCAGTCGGTGCTCGAGATGCTCGAGGCGATCCACGCCAGCGGCGACGACGTCGACGCGTTCGTGCGCAAGGTGAAGAACCGCGAGAGCGGCATCAAGCTGATGGGCTTCGGACACCGCGTCTACAAGAACTACGACCCGCGCGCGGCGATCGTGAAGAAGGCGGCGCAGGAGGTGCTCGGCCGGATGGCCAACCCCGACCCGCTGCTCGACATCGCGATGCGGCTCGAGGAGGTCGCGCTGAGCGACGAGTACTTCGTCTCGCGCAAGCTGTACCCGAACGTGGACTTCTACACCGGCCTGATCTACAAGGCGATGGGCTTCCCGACCAAGATGTTCACCGTGCTGTTCGCCCTCGGGCGGCTGCCGGGCTGGATCGCGCAGTGGCGCGAGATGATCGAGGACCCGGACACGAAGATCGGCCGCCCGCGCCAGGTGTACGTGGGCCAGCCCGAGCGCAGCTTCGTCCCGATCGAGCAGCGCTGACCGAGGGCGTCTGAAAGGAAGGGCTCCTCGCGGCGGTGTGCCGCGAGGAGCCCTTCCTTTCGGCTGTGTTCAGGCGTTGCCGTCGAACCGGAGGAAGGTCGGCCTCGCGCCCGTCAGCATGTACTCGCGGGCGGCCTCCATGGCCTGCCGCGGCGTGACCCTGGTCCAGGCCGGCTTGAAGTCGACGACTTCGACGCCGCAGTCGAAGCCGATCGGCTCGGGCCACGCCTCGAGGTCGTCGTCGATGCCGTAGCTGCCACCCGCTGCGGGTCCGGTCTCGCTCGCGTCCAGCCATACCACGAAGGCGCGGTGGGGGTGGCCGATGCCGAGTTGGAGGCCGCCGCCGGTCGCGCCGGCCGGTAGCAGGTCGACGCCGTGCGGCGCACCATCGCGGCCGCGGACGGTGGTGAGAAAGGACAGCAGGCCATCGAGCTCGGCGACGGTGGCGAGACGTCGGGCGTTGTCGCGGCCCCAATGAAGCGTGTACCTCACCGCCATCGCTCCTTCCGGTCGTTGCCGGCACGGGCGCAACCGCGATCGCGAAGAAGCCGATCGTCGCGCCGGTGGCTTGTGTCGCCGCACTTCCGTCGACCGATCGATATGACTCGTAGTCACATCGTTCAGCGGCATCAGTCACCATGCACCAGTCCGGGGCGCTCCGCAACCGTCAATGAAAAACTCTTACCCTCTGCTCGGTTATCGGACACGGTCTGTTATTTCGCCCCGTGTTGCCCCGGGAAACAGCGGTCTGGCGGGGCGGTGGTGAACCGTCATGAATCTGTGATCTACCGCCCGGTTTCACCGATAACAGATGGGGGACCGTCGCGTCCGGGTCGCCGAAGGACGGCGCGTGGCCCGCGTCAAGGGGGGATGAGGTGGAAGAGATGCAGGGATCGGTCGCGACGGCCGTGCGCTCGCCGGTCCAGATGGACCGGCGGCAGTTCCTCAAGCCGGACAGCGCGCTGGTGCGTACGGCGCTCGAGATGATGGCCAAGCATGTGGCGGCCGGTGCCGAGGGGGAGCCGGCGCCGTGCGAGTTCTGCGGGCTGTCCTTTCCGTGCCCCACGGTGATCCATGCGCGGCAGGTGGCCAGTGCCGGCGGGATGCTGCGTGCGTCGGATCGCTCGGTCGAGCGCGCGCCGGCCGTCGTCGCCGAGGACGCAGTGGCCAAGGACGCAGTGGCCAAGGACGCAATGGCCGTGGACGCGATGGCCAAGGACGCAACGGCCAAGGACGCAATGGCCGTGGACGCGATGGCCGAAGACGGAATGGCCAAGGACGAAACGGATGCCGTGGTGGAGCCCGTACCGGACGTCGCGGTCGAGGGTGCGTCGGAGGTGACGGCGGGGCCTGTACCGGACACGCCGACCGAGTCCGTACCGGGCGAGGCCAAAACGGATGGCCCGGTCGACTCTCGCGAGCCGGTCGGCGCCGCATAGGGCCGGGTAGGCGGCGGGGCGGCGGGGCGGCGGGGCGCCGGACACCTGCGGAGGGAACTTCTCAGGATGCCCCGCGCCGCGCCGATTCTGGTCGTTGCGAAGGGCAGCAGTCGGCTGACCCGGTGCCGACGACGAGAGGTGACGGCGTGCGCGCCCTAATCATCGACGATGCCCGCGCGATGCGGTCGATCCTGAAGCGCATCGTGCAACCGCTGGGCTTCGAGATCCACGAGGCAGCGAACGGCCGGGAGGCGCTCGATCACCTCGAGGCCGCCGACGAGGTTCCCGACCTCGCGCTGGTGGACTGGAACATGCCCGAGATGAACGGGCTGGACTTCATCAAGGCGGTCCGTGGTGATCAGCGCTACCGGGGCATGTCGCTGATGATGGTCACCACCGAGAGTGAAAATCACCAGGTCGTACGCGCTCTCGCGGCCGGTGCCCACGAGTACGTGATCAAGCCCTTCCCGCCGACCGCGATCGTCGAGAAGCTTGTCCTTCTCGGCCTGATCCCCGCGGAGGGGGAAGCCGCGGCGGCCTGATCCCCGCGTCCGGTGCCCGACCGACGTAGCGTCCGGGTACCGGGTAATCGGTATGCTGCCCGCGACAGCCTGGTACTGGCCGGAGGGCGGGCATGGACGAGCCGGTTCGCATTGCCGACGAGGGTGACGGCACGCTGACGGTGGCGCTGTTCGGCGACATCGACTTCGCCAACGCGCCCGCCGTCCGGGAGACGGTTCGTTCAGCCGTGTCCGAGGCGGTGCCGACGGAGGTCCGCATCGACCTCGCGGCCGTGACCTTCCTGGACTCGTCCGGGATCGCGCTTCTCGTCACGGTGTACCGGCTGGCGTCTAAGCTCGGTGCCCCGTGCAGCGTGGTGAACCCGACGCGGAGCGTCTACGAGCACCTGCGCCTGACCGGGCTTGCCGAACTGTTCGGCGTGGCCCGACCCGATGGGTCTCGATCCGGCGACGCGCCCGGCCCCGGCCGGCCGGCGCCGCCCGTGGGCCGGTAGCAGTCGGCGCGGCGATGGAGTCGACCGTACAGGCCGTCCTGGATGTGCTGCCGATGTCGGCGGCCGTCCTGTCGCCGGTACACGACGATGCCGGTGAGATTGCCGACTACGTCATCGAGGCGGCGAGCCCGGAGGCGATCGACATCGCCGGTCGGCGCGGTGCCGATCTCGTCGGCTTGCGCGTGCTGGAGTGCTACCCGACGATCCGGAACGGCCCACTGTGGACGGTCCAGCGGCAGGTGCTGGCGGACGGTCAGGTGCGCGAGGTTGGCCCGTTCGCCTATGTCGAGGACGCGCGGGGAGTTCCGGCCGAGGCGGTGTTCTCGTTCCGGGTCAGCCGGCTGGGCGCCGGCCTGCTGGTGTCCTGGGTCCGCCACGACGAGCAGCGGCGCCAGGCCGAGCGGATCGAGCGCGCCGAACGGCTGGGCAACCTGGGCTGGTTCGAGCGGGATCTGATCACCGGCCGGACCGAGTGGTCCGACCAGGTGTACCGGATGTTTGCCGCCGACCCGGCCGATGGCCCGCTGTCGTTCGCTGCGATGGCCGAGCTGATGCCGGCCGAGGACGTGCCGGCGTTCACCCAGGACCTGGCCAGGATCGTCGAGGGCGGCGAGGCCATCGACATCGGGTACCGCATTCGGGTGGGCGGCGTGGTGAAGCACCTGCGGTCGTACGTCGAGGTCATCCGCGACGCCGTCGGCCGGCCGCTGCAAATCTACGGCATCGTGCAGGACGTCACCGCGCGTGAGGTCGCTCGCGAGCGCTTGGGGGCGGCCCGGCGCGAGTTGGCCGAGCACCGGCGCAGCCTCGACGCCGAGCACCGGCTCGCGGTCGAGCTGCAGCAGATCATCCTCCCGGTGCCGGAGGAGCCCGTGGATCTGCCCGGACTCCGGGTGGCCGTGCGCTACCTGCCCGCGGAGCAACTCGCGCGGATCGGCGGCGACTGGTACCACGCAGCGACACTCCCCAATGGACAGACGCTGCTGGCGATCGGGGACGTCGCCGGCCACGGGCTGCGCGCCGCAGCGACCATGGCCCGGCTGCGGCACGCGCTCGCCGCCCTGGCGGCAGCGACGACGGACCCCGCCGAGTTGATGCGGCTTCTCAACAGGGTGTTGTTCGACGCCGACGACGAGGCCACGGCCACCGCCGTGATCGCCCGCTATGACCCGCGACAACAGGTGCTGACCTGGGCGCAGGCGGGTCACCCGGCGCCGCTGCTGGCCCGAGGCGGCGCGCCGGCCCCGCTGCCCCGCCCGCGCGGACTGCTCCTGGGCGCGATCCGGGACGCCACCTACGAGGCGGCGACCGTGCCGATGAGCGTCGGTGACCTGCTGCTGCTGTACACCGACGGTCTGGTGGAGCGGCCCGGCCGCACTGTCGCCGAGGGGCTGGAGCAGGTCGCGGACGCCGTCGCCGACGCGATCAGGGCCTCGCCCGACCAGCCGCTGGCCCGGCTGCTGGGTGTTCTGCGGCAGGCCAATCCGCAGGATGACACGTGCGTGCTCGCCGCCCGGCCGCTGTCAGGGTGATCGCACCGCGCTGCGGCGCGCCGGGTGGGCGCACCGGGCCGTGGTAGGCGAGTGGGTCGGCGCGCGCAGGCGTACCCGGAACGTGGCGCCGGACCCGGGAGCGGTCTTCACGCCGACCGTGCCACCATGGGCGGCGACGACCGCCGCAACGACGGCCAGGCCCAGGCCGTTGCCGCCGGTGTGGCGGGCCCGCGACGCGTCGGCGCGGTAGAAGCATTCGAAAGCGCGGGCCGCGTGCTCCGGCGCCATCCCCGGGCCGTCGTCGGCAACCTCCAGCAGTATCGCCGACCCGTCGTCGCGCGTGACGGTGACGGTGACCGGCGTACCCGCCGGGGTGTGCGTCAGCGCGTTGCTCACGAGGTTGGCGACAACCTGGCGTAGCCGGAGCGGGTCGCCGTTGACGACGCAGGCGCCACTCGTACGCAGCTCGATCCGCCGGTCCGGGGCCACCGCGCGGGCATCGCGCACCGCGTGCGCGGCGACGGCCGCCACGTCGACCGGCCGGCGGCGGAGCGCTCGCCGCTGGTCGAGCCGCGCCAGCAGCAGGAGGTCCTCGACCAGCAGGCCCATCCGGTACGACTCGACCTCGATCCGGCGCATGAACCAGGAGACGTCGTACGCGGAGCTGGCGGCGCCCTGCCGGTACAGCTCGGCGAACCCGCGGATCGAGGTCAGCGGCGTCCGGAGCTCATGGCTGGCGTCGGCGATGAACCGGCGCATCCGCTGCTCGGACGCGCGGGCCTGCGCCTCGGAGGCTTCGCGGTCGCGGAACGCGTCCTCGACGCGCGCCAACATCGCATTCAGGGACCGGCTCAGGTGCCCGACCTCGGTCCGCGGGTCGCGCTCGGGTACCCGTTGGCCGAGCCTGCCCTCCGCCACGGCCGACGCCACGGCCTCGACCTGTCCCAGTGGGCGCAGGCTGGCGCGGACCAGCAGGTACGCCAGGCCGCCGAGCAGTACCAGGACGGCGCCGCTCGCCACGGCGTCGATGAGGGCCACGTGCGTGACGATGTCGCGGACGAGGGGACGGTCGAGACGGGCAGTCAGGTACCGGTCGAGCGCCGCGACCGCGACCGCGCCGGTCGTGACCTGAGCGACGGCGACGAGCGCCAGTACGGCGCCGACCAGGCGGACCCGCAGCGGTACCCGGTCGACCAACGAAGCGATCCGGCGGGTGGCCGCGGCGATGCGGGAGCTGACGGTCCGACTGGTCACCTCGCTACTCTGCTCGCGGCGCTGAAGGATCGCCGCTACCGCGCTGTGAGCTGCCTGGGAATGCGCGCCGGCGGCGGTTACCGCGGCCAGCCGGGCGTGGCGAGCAGGTCACCGTTGTCCCGGACGAGGAGCGCCTCGTACCCGGGCAGGCCGGCGAGCCAGACCACGGCCTGCGGGCCGCGCGCCACGGCGGCGGTGGCGTACACGTCGGCCCATGTCAGTGAGGGCCCGATGACGGTGACCGAGCGCAGGCCAATGGCCGGCGCGCTGGTGTGCGGGTCGATGATGTGCGCGCCCCGGTGGGCGCCGCCGGAGGTGGCCACCGCGCAGTCGGCGACCTCGATGGCCGTCAGCAGCCGGTCCGGCCGGCTCGGGTCCTCGATGCCCACCCGCCAGGAGCCGCGCAGCACCATGTCGCCACCGCCGCTCACGTACGCCTCGTGCCCGGCCAAGCGTGCGGCGGCGCGTTCCAGTCCCCACCCCTTCACCAGGCCGGACGGGTCGAACCGGGTCCCGCCGGAGGGGTCCGGCAGGGTGGCGTCGAAGTAGCCGTCGGTGCGTTCGCGTGCCTGCGCGCACAGGTCGGTCACGGCGTCGAGGAGCGGATCGGACACCGGCTCGCCGCGGTTCACCGCACTCACGAGGCTGTCCGGCCGAAATGGACTGAACAGTGCATCGACCAGGCGTAGTTCGGCGAACACCGTGTCGACGGCGTCGGCCACCTCCGCGGAGCCCGCCTGCGGCCCCCGCACGTGCACGCTGATCGGCAGTCCCATGATCTGCTCGATGAACGAGCGTCTGGTCAGCGTCGTATCCATGAACCGTTCAGCCCTTGAAGTGCGCGCTGTCCAGCGCGGCCTGCAGGGACTCGAGGTAGCCGTCGCTGGTGACCGTCGCGCCGGACACCACGTCGATGGTGGCGCTCTGGGCCGCGAGTACCTCCGAGCGCAGCTGCGGCACCGCATACGAGTTGATCTCGATGTCGCGGTGGTTCCCGCTCGGCACCTGCAGCGCCGTCACCTCGGTGATCTTGCCGCTGGTGATGTGGACCTGTACCTGCACCGGGCCCCAGCGCGTCTGCGCGACCGAGCCGTTGACCACCAGGTTCCCGGTCGACCCGGACGTGGAGCCTGAAGTCGAGCCGGAGCCTGACGTCGAGCCTGAGGTCGAGCCGGAGCCTGACGTCGAGGCGCTGTTGTCGGGCGGGCCGGCGGCCGCCGAGTCCGAGGTGGACCCGGAGACGATGCCGGGCGCGCCGGCGCCGGCCGCCGCGGCGGGCGCGGTGGTCCCCATGGTCGAGGTGCGGTAGCTGAACAGGAGGACGACCACGGCCACCGTGGCGACGAACCACATCGTGATCCTGCGCATGAGGTGTAGTTCCTTCCGACGTGGGTTACCAGGTGAAGCGTTCGAGGTGGATGCGGTCGGCGGGCACGCGGGCCCGGCGGGCCGCGCCCACCACCGCTTCCATCCAGGGATCCGGCCCGCACACGAACACGTCGTGGTGTGCGATGTCCGGGACGAGATGGCGTAGGCCCGCGGCGTCGTCGCCCCAGCCGGCCGGCAGCCACGACCCGTCACGGTCCCGCGGCCCGAGCAGGTACCGCACGTGTACGCCGCGGGCCGCCGCCAGGTGCTCCAGTTCACCCCGGAACACCAGGTCGGCCGCTTCCCGGGCGCGGTAGAGCAGCACCGCGTCGCCGGGCGCGTACGGCAACTCCTCCAGCAGCGCGCGCAGGGGAGTGATCCCGACCCCGGACGCGATCATCGCGACCCGGCGCGCGGTGCGCCGGTCGGCGGTCAGCCGCCCGTACGGCCCTTCGATCAGCACCTTCGTCCCCGGCCGCAGCGCCGCGACCTCCCGGCTGTCGTCCCCGAGCGTCTTCACCGTGATCCGCAGCGCGTCGGGCCGGGGAGCGGCCGACAGCGAGTACGGGTGGGCGCGGGTCCACCCCGGACCGGTCAGGAACCGCCACTGCAGGAACTGGCCAGCGCGCACCGGTAGCCGGTGCAGGTCGCGGCCGCGCAGGTAGACCGAGTGGACCCCGGGCGCCTCGCGGACGACCGTGGTGACCTCCAGACGGTGGCGCATCGACCGCCACAGCGGCAGCCCGAGCCGGAACACCAGCACCGCGCCGGCTGCGACACCGTACGCGGTCCACCAGTACACGGTCGCGACCGGTGAGCTGGTGAAGTCGGCCCCGGTCCACAGCTGGTGCGGCAGTGCCAGGCCCACCCCGAGGTAGGCGTACAGGTGCATCAGGTGCCAGGACTCGTAGCGCAGCCGGCGCCGCGCCGCGCGTACCGAGGTGACGACGACCATCACGAGCGCGGCGGTGCCGGCCACCGCGAGCAGCATCCCCGGGTACGTGGTGACCAGGTCCCACGCCTCGCGTACCACCGACGCGTGGGCCGTGCCGGCGTACCCGACGGTGATGAGCATGATGTGGGCGAGCATCAGGTTGAACGAGGTGAACCCGACCAGCCGGTGCCAGCGGGCGAGCTGGTCCTGACCGTAGGCGCGCTCGATCCACGGCACCCGCGCCATCAGCAGCACCTGTACCAGCAGCAGGTCGGCCGAGATCAGGCCGGCCAGGCGCCCGACCGAGGTAGTGGCGGTCCACAAGCCCCCGAGGTCCTGCAGGCCGCGGCCGCGTACCCACAGCGCCACGACGATCAGCATGCTGAAGGCGGTGACGGCGCCGATGACGTCCGGCCACCAGCCGCGCTTCGGGCGGATCGCCGATCCGGCGGCCGGCCCGGCCGTCCGGGTCGTGGTCGCTGTCATCGCACCTCCAGTTGTTGGCTGCTCAACTGTCGCGGGCGAACCTAAGAAATTCCTGTCGGCACCCTGAGAATTCCGTGATCGAGCGGGGTAAGTCGGATCACATGGCCCGTCCCCGCACCTCATGGTCATTCTCGCCGGCGGCGCCGGCGGCCGGCGGCACCGCCGGCGCCCGGGTGCGGCCGGAAGCCGCGTCCACGTCGTGAACGCGACCGCGCGGACCGGGCCGATGCCGAGTTAAGATGATCGATACCGCGCCACCGGTCTGGGTGCGGGGTCGGTACTCCTGTGGGGAGCCGTTGCCGTGAACTCGCCAGCGAGCCTCGCCGTGCATGCGGGCTTCATTCCCGCCATCGCGGTCACCCTGTGGCTGGGCCTGCTCGGCGCGGCCAGCGTGGTCCTCCTCGCGTCCGGTGTTCTCGCCTGGTGGCAGCGTAGCCGGGTGACGTGGGCGCCGGTGGCTCCGGTGACGCCGGTACGCAGCCGCCGGCCCGCATGCGCGGATCTGGTCCGGTTGGCGGCCGAGGTGGAGGCGCTGACCATGCACGCCGTCAGCGCCGGGATGGCCGCCGCTGAGGCGGAGGCCGCGGTGGCGGCGGCGCGCTCCCGGTGCCGTGCGGCCGAGGCGGCCCGGGAGCGCGCCTGGTACGAGTACGCCACCGCGCACCAGGCCTACCTGTCGGCGCTGAGTGCCGAACCCGGCGGCGACGAAGTCTGGCCCGCCGGCGGCGCACACGCCGTCTGGCCGGTCGTGGTCCCGGCGGAGACTGCGTCCACTGCGGAGGAGGCTTCGGCGACGCCGCTCGACCCGCCCGTACCGCGCCCCCGCCAGGATTCCGAGCTGCGGGACGACGTGGCGCGGGCGGCGCTCACCACCTACCGGCGCGGGGGTATCTCGGTCGAACAACTGCGCCGGATCCTGCGGCACTCCAGTGGATGGAGCCACCTGCACGCCCGGCACGAGCGTGAGGTGCTGCTGCGATGCGCGGCCGAGCGCGAGGCGCGCCGCCGGTACGCTACCGCCGCCGCGACGGAGCGCAGCGCGTACCAGGCCGTCGACGTGGCGACGGTCGCCGCCCGGGCCTGGGCCGACGAAGCCGCCGAGGCGGCCGAGGAGGCGCGGTTGGCGCGGGCCTACGCCAGCGAGTACCTGCGCCGGGCGAGGACCAGGCGGCGACTGCGGGGTCTGGCCGGCGGGAGCGGGACACCGGCGCCCGCCCCCGCGCCGGCGCCCGCCCCCGCGCCGGCGCCCGCGGCCGGCTGACGCTGGCTCACAGCGCCCGACGCGCCGCCAGGTACATGGCCGCCATGTCCTCGTCGCGGTGGCTGCGCTGGGCCACCGTGTCGAGGTGGCTGCGGGCCGCTTCGACGGCCGCCAGATCGACCCCGGCGGATCGGCCTGCCGCGAGGATGAGGTTCGCATCCTTGCGCGCGCCGTTGACCGGGAAGGACGGCGGGAACTCGCGGCGCATCATCAGGGCGCCCTTGACGTGGGCGTACTTGAGGTCGAGCGGCCCGCCGCCGATCACCTCCAGGAACGCCGCGCCGTCCAGGCCGAGCGCGTCGGCGAGGGCGAAGGCGTTCGCGACCCCTTCGGTCGCGGTCAGCACCCACGTGTTGACCACGAGCTTCAGGCGGCTGCCGGTGCCCGCCGGGCCCAGCCAGAGCGCCTTCGCGGCGATCGGCCGCAGCAGCTGCACGACGCTGTCGCGTACCTCGTCCGGGCCGGACGCGAGCACGGTCAGCTTGCCCTGCTCGGCCGGTTCCTTGGTACCGACGACGGGCGCGTCCACGTAGCGCAGTTCATAACTGAGCGCCAGCTCGGCGAGACGGTCGGCGCCTTCGAGGCCGACCGTGCTCATCTGCAGCCACAGGGCGCCGGGGCGCAGCCGGTCGCTCGCGGCCTCCATCGTCGCGGCCACCGCGTCGGCGTCGAAGAGCATCGTCACGATCACGTCGGCGCCGTCGACCGCCGTCGCCGGGTCGTCGGCCACCTGCGCGCCAGCCTCGGCGAGCGGCTCGGCCTTCGCGCGGGTACGGTTCCACACCCGTACCGTCTCGCCGGCCTTCAGCCAGTTGCGGGCCATCGCCGAGCCCATGATGCCCGTGCCGAGTACCGCGATTGTCATGCTGTGCTCCTTCTGCTGTATCCCGCGCCGCGTACCCACTCGCGGCCCGATCAACACAACATCTCAAACGCGGTGCGGCCCCGGACATGGGCCCGCGACGCCGCCGCCAGTTGAGCTGGCGACGACGCCGCGGGGGTCCGTGGAGCGTCGGTGGTTTTGTGTTGAAGGCCGGCTAGCTGCTCCGCCTAGTAGCCGCCACCGCTGCTGCTGCCGCTGTTGCCGCTGTTGCCGCTGGCCGGCGGCTCGACGGCCTTCGGCGTGCCGGTCGGCAGGCAGGTCAGGTTCTTCTTGCCGTTGGGGCTCACCACGAACCACGTGCCGCCGACGCCCTGGCCGGTCCACTTACCCGGGGTCTTGTCACCGATGTAGCGGTACAGCGGCCAGCCGCCGAGGGTGACCTGGGTGCCGCCGTCCGGGCGCTGGATCGTGCCGATAAGCGACGAGTCGACGCCCTCCAGTTGCGGGTTGCCGTCGGTCAGCACCGGGGGCCACACGATCGCGCACTTGTCCTTGCAGTTGGTAGCCGGCGGGTTGGGGGTGTCCTTGTCGAAGCGGTACAGCACCCACCCCTTGTCGTCGACCACGACCTGGCCCATGCGGGGCAGGCTCTTGGCGGCCAGCGACGTCGTCTTGTTACCGACCGCGGTGGCCGGGGCGGCGGCGGGAGCGGCCTGCTCGTTGTTGGCGGCCGCGTTCTCGTTGGCGGCCGCGTTCTCGCCGCCGGCCTGCGGGACGGCCTGGGCGTTGTCACCGCCGGCGACGCCGGCCGCCTGGTTGTTGTTCGGTGCGGCCAACGGGACCGTCTGGTTCGTGTTGCTCGCGGCGTTGTTGGCGGTGCTGTTGTGCGGCGCTCCGGCCGCCCGGACGCCCCACCCCGCCAGTGCGAGTGCGGTGAGCACCCCGCAGACGAGGTATGCTGCGCGGCTGGCTCGGATCACGTCTCCTCCTCGGTAGCTGACCGGATCGAACTTCATCCCGGAGTACGCGTGGGCCCGGCGGGCGGTTCACGGGTTCCTCAAACTAATTTCAGATGCACCTGTGGCCTCGCGAGAGTCGGGCTTGGCAAGCAAGTTACTCACCGGTACCTTGCTGGTCTGCGTACCGAAAGATCGCGGGAGGTCGTATGAGCCCGTTGCCCTTCACCGACATGTCGGCGTCCGCGCTGGCAGCCGAGATCCGCCAGGGGCGCGCGAGCGCGGCCGAGGTGGTCGAGGCGCACATCGACGTCTTCCGGCAGGTCAATCCCGGGCTCAACGCCCTCGTCGCGGAGCGCTTCGACGCCGCCCGCGAAGAGGCCCGGCGCGCCGACGCGCGGGTGGCTGTAGCCGCGCCCGACGAGCCCCTGCCGCCGCTGCTGGGCGTGCCGTGCACGGTCAAGGAGGCGGTGGCGTTCACCGGGATGCCGAACAGCTCCGGGGTGGTCGCCCGCGGCGGCGTCCCGGCCACCGCCACCGCCCCGGTCGCCCAGCGCCTGGTCGACGCCGGGGCGATCGTGCTCGGCGTGACGAACACGTCGGAGATGTGCCTGTGGGTGGAGTCCGAGAACCGCCTCTACGGGCGGACCCGGAACCCCTACAACCCGACGCGGACGGCGGGCGGCTCGTCCGGGGGAGAGGGCGCGGCGGTCGGCAGCGGGGCCTCGCCGTTCGGCGTCGCGTCGGACATCGGCGGCTCCATCCGGATCCCCTCGTTCTGCTGCGGCGTCTTCGGCCACAAGCCGACCCGTGGGCTGCTGCCCGCCACCGGGTCGTGGCCCCCGTGCGACGACGGGAACCGCGCGCTGTTCGCGCACGGACCCATCGCCCGCCGCGCCGAGGACCTCATGCCGCTGCTGCGCATCATGGCCGGCCCCGACGGCGTCGACCCCCTCGCCGCCGAGATGGATCTCGGCGACCCGGCCGACGTGTCCCTGCGCGACCTGCCGGTCCTGCTCATCGACGAGGCCTGGCCGCTGGCCGCGAGCGTGGACATGCTGTGGGCGCGCGAGCGGGCCGCCGGAGCGCTCGCCGCAGCCGGGGCCCAGGTGCGGCGCCGGCGCATGCCGGCGCTGCGGCGCGCGGTCGAGTCGTACATCACCACCCTGGCCCGGATGTCCGGCATCGGCGCGCGCGACGTGCTGTTCGCGGCCGGCGCGAACGAGGTCCACTGGCGGGCGCTGTTGCGCCGCGGCGGGCCGCACACCGTCGCGACCCGGCTGTTGCTGGTCGCCGAGCGGGCGCAGACGCGGCTGCCGCGCCGCTGGGCGGAGCGGTTGATCACGACGGGGGAGGCGATCGCCGACGAGCTGCGGAACGCGATCGGCGACGGCGTGCTGCTGGAGCCGACGCTCGCCACCACCGCGCCGCGCCACGGCCGTACGGTCGGGCGGCCGTGGTGGCTGGCCCACGTGGTGCCGTTCAACCTGGCCGGGCTGCCGGTCACCCAGACGCCCCTCGGGCTGGACCCCGAAGGTTTGCCGCTCGGGGTCCAGGTGGTGGCCGGGCACGGTCGCGACCACGTGTCGATCGCGGTCGCTCTCGAACTCGAACGGGTCTTCGGCGGCTGGACGCCACCGCCGCTGCACGTCGGCGGGCGGCCCGACCGGTTGGTCCGGGTGCTCAGTTAGGCCGACGTCGGGGCCACGGGCTCCTCCGGGGCGCGCTGGCCCGCGCGGCGCAGCCGGCTGTGGCGGGCGCCGTACAGGAAGTACACGGCCAGGCCCACGGCCATCCACACGACGAACCGGATCCAGGTCTCCACCGGCAGGTTCAGCATCAGCCACACGCTCGCGGCGACGCTCGCGACCGGTAGCCACGGCACGCCCGGCGCCCGGAAGGTCCGGGGCAGGTCGGGCCGGGTACGGCGCAGGATCACCACGCCGATCGACACCACCACGAACGCGAAGAGCGTGCCGATGCTGGTCAGCTCGGACAGCTCGGACAGCGGGATGAAGCCCGCGAGCGCGGCGACCACGACGCAGGTCAGGATCGTGACGACCCAGGGCGTACCGAAGCGGGGGTGGACCTTGGCGATGGCCGGCGGCAGCAGGCCGTCGCGGGACATCGCGAAGAACACCCGGGTCTGGCCGAGCATCATCACCAGGATGACGGAAGTGATGCCGGAGATCGCGCCCAGCGCGATGAGCTTGGCGGCCCAGCCCTGCCCGACGTCGTTGAACGCCTTCGCCAGGGGAGCGCCGGTGTTGAGGTTGGTGTACTTGGTCATGCCGGTGACCACCGCCGAGACGGCCACGTAGAGCAGCGCGCAGATGGCGAGCGAGGCGAGGATGCCGCGCGGCATGTCCCGCTGCGGGTTCTTGGTCTCCTCGGCGGCGGTGGCCACGATGTCGAACCCGATGTAGGCGAAGAAGACGATCGCGGCGGCGGCCAGGACGCCGAACCAGCCGAAGTGCTGCGGGGTGACCCCGGCGAGTACCTGCAGCAGCGGTGCGTTGCCGCCGCTGGCCTTCGGCGCGGGCTGCGCCGGCGGGATGAATGGCGAGTAGTTGGACGTCTTGATGAAGAAGATGCCCAGGCCGATCACGAAGAAGATGACCGCGAGCTTGACCCCGACGAGGACGTTGGTCAGCCGGCTCGACATCTTCATCCCGACGATCATGACGACGCCGAGCGCGAGGACGATGAAGATCGCGCCCCAGTCGGGCAGCGCCTTGTCCCCGGCGAGCCATCCCGGCAGGTCCAGCAGTTGCTGCAGGTATGCCGACCAGCCGCGGGACACGACCGCGGCGCCCAGCGCCAACTCCAGGCAGAGGTCCCAGCCGATGATCCACGCGACGAACTCGCCGAGGGTGGCGTAGGAGAACGTGTACGCCGAGCCGGCGACCGGCACGGTGGAGGCGAACTCGGCGTAGCACATCGCGGCGAGGGCGCAGACGACGCCGGCGATGACGAACGAGAGCACGATGGCGGGGCCGGCGTTGATCGCGGCCTGCTGTCCGGTCAGCACAAAGATCCCGGTGCCGACGATGACCCCGATACCGAACGCTGCCAGATCCACGGCGGTGAGGGACCTCCGGAGCCGGTACTCCGGCTCGTCCGTGTCCTTGATCGAGTCTTCCACCGGTTTAGTACGGAATATCCACACCGTGCACCTGCCCGTCACTTGATTGACAGCGTTCATGCCCGGTAGGTGGGGGGTTTGAAACGTTCAGTCCCGCCTGATCAGGACGCAGGCCGGGCTCGGCACGTCGATGCGCGCCCCGGTCGCCCGCGGCACGCCGGTGTCCGGGTCGACCCGCAGCACGGTGACCGCGTCCGAGTACTGGTTCGCCACGTACATCAGGTCGCCGTCGAGCGTGAAGTGGCGGGGCCACCGCCCGCCGGTGGGTGTCTCGTCGACGCCGCGCAGTTCGTCGCCGTCGACCGCGAACGTGGCCACCGTGTCGTTGCCCCGGTTGGCGACGTAGACGTACCGGCCGTCGGGCGACAGGGCGATCTCCGACGGCTGGTTGCGCTCGGCCGGCTCGGTCAGCGTCGCCGGTCGGCGGTACACCAGGCGCAGACCCCCGTCGGCCTGCGGCTCGTACACCGACACCGTGGACGAGAGCTCGTCGGCGACGTACCGGCGGCCGTCCGGCGCGCTGACCAGATGCCGGGGCCCGACCCCGGGGCCCGCGTGCGCCTGCCAGGTCGGGTTCAGCCGGCCGCCGGCGCCCAGGCGGTATCCGTAGATCGTGTCGGTGCCGAGGTCGACCGCGATCACCTCGTCCTCGGTCACCGTGACCTGGTGGGCGTGCGGGCCCTCCTGGCGGGACGGGTCGGGCCCGCTGCCGTGGCGGGTGACCAGGTCGGTGCGGGCGCCGAGCGTACCGTCGCTGTCGAGGGCGAAGACGGCGGCGGTGCCGTTGCCGTAGTTGGCGCACAGCAGGTGCCGCCCGTCGGCAGTGACGGCCAGGTGGCAGGGGTCCGAGCCGCCGCTGGGCTGGCGGGAGACCGGATGGAGGGCTCCGTCGGCGCCGACGGAGAGGGCGTTCACCGCGCCGTCGGCGAGCTCGCTGACCGCGTACAGGACCGGCGCGACCGGGTGGGCGACCAGCCAGGACGGGGCGGCGAGGGCCGACGTGGGCGCTGCGGGCGCGAGCTGCGCGTCCCACACCGAGATGCCGGTGCCCTTCCCGTCGACCTCCGGCGTGTACGACCCGACATAAATCAGCATGCGTGCGACCTTTCCATAGCGAATCCGTTCTCCGGAGAAGCGGTGGCTAATGGGTCTCCGGGGTGGCTGCCGGGTCCACCGCCGCCCGCATGCTCGCTTTCCATAGATCATGCCCGAACTGCCGGAAGTCGATCGAGGACGTAGGGTGAACGGGTGACCTTGCTTCTGGTCGTGGTGGGCCTGGTAACGATCGTCGTGGCCGTCTCGGTCGTGGCCCGCCGGCTCGGAGCACTCGCGCCCATCCTGCTCGTGGTGGTGGGCCTGGCGCTGTCGTTCGTCGTCGCTGGGCCGGAGCTGCGCCTGGATCCCGAGATCATCCTGATCGGCGTGCTTCCGCCGCTGCTGTACGTGGCGGCCGTCGAGACGTCCGTTCCCGCTTTCCGCCACAACCTGCGCCCCATCCTGCTGCTCGCGGTCGGGCTCGTGCTGTTCACCACGGCCTGTGTCGGGTACGCCGTGCACCTGCTGCTGCCGCAGGTCCCGCTCGCCGCCGCGTTCGCGCTGGGCGCCGTGGTCGCTCCGCCCGACGCGGTCGCCGCGACGGCGGTGGCCCGGCGGATCGGCCTGCCCCGCCGGATCGTCGCGATCCTCGAGGGCGAGAGCCTGATCAACGATGCGACCGCGCTGGTGCTGTTCCGCGTGGCGGTCGCCGCCGCCACCGGACACCTCCTCACCCCGCTCGGCGTCGCGGGCGACGCGCTGATCGCTTCGCTGGGTGGTGTCGTGATCGGCGGGATCGGCGCGGTCACGCTCGCCTGGATCCACCGCAGAGTCACCCATCCGCTGATCGACAACTCGGTGTCGCTGCTGGCGCCGTGGCTGGTCTACGTGCCCGCCGAGCAGGTGCACGCCTCCGGCGTCGTGGCGGTCGTGGTAACCGGGCTGTACCTGGGGCACCGGTACCCGACCCTGATGTCGTCCGCCTCGCGTCTGCAGATGGAGGCGTTCTGGCGGATGGTCAAGTTCCTGCTCGAAGGCATCGTCTTCCTGCTGGTCGGCCTGCAACTGCGGTTCATCGTGCACGACCTGGACACCCCGCTCGGCACGATCGTCAAGGCCACCGTCGTCGTGCTCGCGGTGGTCGTGCTGACCCGGTTCATCTGGCTGTACCCGGCGACCTACCTGACCCGGCTCATCCCCCGAATCCGGGAGCGCGACCCCGCGCCGCCCATGCAGTACCCGACGGTCATCTCCTGGGCGGGGATGCGCGGCGTGGTCACCCTCGCCGCGGCCCTCGCGCTGCCGCCGACCCTGGCGGGCGGTGCGCCGTACCCGCGGGACCTGTTCGTCTGGCTGGCCTTCTCGGTGATCGTCGGCACCCTGGTGCTGCAGGGCATGACGCTGCCGGTCATGGTGCGGTGGCTGCGTATCCCGCATGACGACCCGAAGAAGGACGCGCTCGCGGAGGCGTCTGTCCAGCAGGCGGCGGTCCGCGCCGCCCGCGAGCGGCTGGAGGAGGAGGTCAGCCGCGACGGCCAGGTGCCCGAAGCGGTGATCGAGCGCCTGCACACGGTGCTCGCGGACCGTGCCAACATGGCCTGGGAGCGGCTGGGTGGGCGGCGGCGGGAGACGCCGTCCGAGGCGTACAGCCGGCTGCGCCGCGCGATGATCGACGCCGAGCGTGCCGTGTTCCGACAGGCCCGGGACGAGGGCAGGATCCCCGAGGAGGTGCTGCGCCGGGCGCAGCGCGACATGGACCTGGAGGAGTCGCTGCTGTACAGGGAGGACCGATGAGCTGCCCGCACCTGGCCGAGTTCAGGGACCTTGACCCCGCGCCGGTCACCACCGAGGGCTGCACGGGGTGCCTGGAGGAGGGGCGCGAGGACTGGGTGCACCTGCGGCTGTGCCTGTCCTGCGGGTACGTGGGCTGCTGCGACTCCTCGCCGCGCCAGCACGCCACCCGGCACTTCGGGCAGACCGAGCACCCGGTGGTCCGCTCGTTCGAGCCGGGGGAGTCGTGGCGCTGGTGCTTCGTCGACGAGACGATCGGCTAGCCGAGATCGCTGGCTAACCGTGCGCCGAGGGGAAGACGAGGTGCACTGAGGTGCCGTCGCCGGGGCGGTCGTAGAGCGCGATGGTCGCGCGGTGGGCGTCGAAGACGGCCTTGACGTTGCGGAGACTGGGGTTGGGGCTGCGCGCTGGCGGCTGCCGGACCACCGCCTCCCGGTAGAAGTGGCCGAACAGGCTCGGCCGGTCGCCGGCGACCTCCGGATTTCGTACGCGTACCGTCGGCTCGGCCTCCAGGCCGCTGCAGACCTCCAACCGGCCGCCCTCCGCCGTGTACTTCACCGCGTTGAACAGCAGGTGGCTGAGCGCCTGTTCGAGGCGGACCGGATCGCCGCGTACCGGAGTCGGCGTGACCGAGGTGCACAGCACCGGAATGTGTTTGGCGTCGGCGATTGGCCGAACCGTGTCGGTGGCCCGCTGGGTGAGCGGGCTCAGGTCGATGATCTCATGCTGGCGTAGCGCCGCCGGCGGCGCTGGCTCGACCAGGGCCAGCAGTTCGTCGATGAGCCGGCGGAGCGGGCCGGCGTTCGCGGTGACCGCGTCCCAACCGTTGGCCTCGTCCGGGGCGGCGAGGCTGGCGCGGAGCGCGCTGAGCGGCTCGCGCAACCTGCCGACGAGCCGGCCAAGGTCGTCGCGGCGGAGTTCGAGCTCGCGCAGCCGGTTGGCGCCGCGCTTCAGCAGTACGGCGAACGGGCGCAGTTCGAGTTGGATGCTGACCTGCCGGGCAAGGGCGCGCAGTGCCCTGAGCTGCGGCCGGGCCAGGCGCCGCGGGGCCGCGTCGATGACGCAGAGCGCGCCGAGGGGGTATCCGGCGGTGGTGATGAGCGGTGCGCCGGCATAGAACCGGATGCCCGGCCCCCCGGTCACGAGGGGGTTCTCGGCGAAGCGGGCGTCGGTGGCGGCGTCCGGCACGACCAGCAGATCCGGTTGCAGGATGGTGTGGGCACAGAACGACATCTCGCGGGGGATCTCAATGTCGTCGACGCCGACGTTCGCCTTGGACCACTGCCGGTCCCGGTCGATCAGGTTGATCTGCGAGACGGGTGTGTCGCAGATGTCCGACGCCAACCGCACCATGTCGTCGAAGTCCGGCTCGGGCGGCGTATCGAGAACCTTCAACTCGTAGAGTGCCCGGAGCCGCTCCGCCTCGTCGGGCGGCGTCGGGGGACGCATCGCACTCCCTCCCGCCGGGGTCAGTATTAGGTAAATCCTAGCGAAAGGTGTTTTATCGGCCCGGCCGACCTCGGCACCGACCTGCGCAAACAGGTGCCGGCCACGGGGACTTGACTGTCCATGATGGATGAACTGGGCTCGTCAGCACGGCCCGGCGGCGTCGCGCTCACCCAGCGCCTCCAGGAAGTCCTTGGCCCACCGGGTCACGTCGTGGGCGCGCACGTGCGCGCGCATTCGCCGCATCCGATCGTGCAGGTGCTCCGTCGGCGTCCGCAGGGCCTGTATCAGTGCCTCCTTGAGCCCGTCCACGTCGTGCGGATTGACTCCGAACGCCTCCGGTAGCTCGGCGGCGGCGCCGGTGAATTCGCTCAGTACCAGTGCGCCCGTGTTGTCCGTACGCGCGGCGACGTACTCCTTGGCCACGAGGTTCATACCGTCGCGCAACGGGGTCACCACCATGACGTCGGCCGCGAGGTACAGCGCGAGCAGCTCCTCCCGGTCGTAGGAGCGGAACAGATAGTGCACCGGGGCCAGGCCGACCTCGCCGAACTCTCCGTTGATGCGGCCGACCTCCCGCTCGACGCGCTCCCGCAGCTGGCGGTACTGCGCGACCCGCAACCGGCTCGGCGTAGCCACCTGGACGAGCACCGTCTCCTGATTGGACAGTCGGTCCTCCGCGAGGAGCTCCCGGTACGCCTTCAGCCGGTGCTCGATGCCCTTGGTGTAGTCGAGCCGGTCCACGCCGAGCAGCAGGCGCCGGTTGCCACCCAGCTCCTTGCTGAGCTGCTTGGCCCGCTCCCGGATGTGCGGGTCGGCGGCGAGGTGCTCCATCTCGGCGACGTCGATCGAGATGGGGAAGGCCCGCGCGGTGACCGCGCGGCCGTTGAAGACCACCTGGTCGGCCTCTGGCTCGAGCCCGAGCAGGGTACGGGTCAGCCGGAAGAAGTTCTCCGCGCCGCCCGGGCGCTGGAAGCCGACGAGATCGGCGCCGAGCAGGCCCTCCAGTACGCGGGTCCGCCACGGCAGCTGCATGAACAGCTCGACCGGCGGGAACGGGATGTGCAGGAAGAATCCGATGCGCAGGTCGGGGCGCAGTTCGCGGAGCATCGCGGGTACGAGCTGAAGCTGGTAGTCGTGCACCCAGACGGTCGCGCCCGGTGCGGCCAGCTCAGCGGTGGCCTCGGCGAACCGCTGGTTGACCCGCCGGTACGCGTCCCACCAGTGCCGGTGGAACGCCGGCGTCTCGACAGCGTCGTGGTAGAGCGGCCAGATGGTGGCGTTGGACTCGCCCTCGTAGTAGAAGTCGAGCTCCTGCTGGGACAGGCCGATCGGGTGCAGCCGCATGCCGTCGAGATCGAACGGCTCGGGCGGGTCGCCGGTGCCGCCGGCCCAGCCGATCCAGGCACCGCGTCGCGCTCGTACGGTCGGGTGCAGGGCGCTGACCAGACCACCCGGGCTGCGGGCCCACTCGCGCTTTCCGTCCTCGTCGACGTCCTCGTCGACCGGCAGGCGATTGGCGACGACGACGAACCGGTACTGCTCGCTCACGGCTGCCTCTCCGTTTTACGGCTCTATTCCCTGCGTGCCGGTCCATCAAACGCGGCGCGATCTCCGCGGGCCGGCCGACCGGCCGACCACCCCACGGCGACCGGTCGCCTACGGGCGGTAGAGGCTGGACCGCTACGCATTCCCATTGACCTACTTTGCGCATTGCCGCCCGCGCGGTACGGGCCGGATTCGGCCCGCTGGCGGGTACCGCGAGCCACCGTGAAACCCTAGGCTGCCAGCGTGGCGAGGGGTTTGCCGGTGCAGCGCGCGCGAGTGCCCTATATGGACACCGCTCGTTCCGACCTGGACCGTGACGCCCTCGCCCGCCGGTGGGCGAGGGCGATCGCCGACGCCGACCACGCGTCCGTACCCGGGGCGCCGAGGCTGGAGTTCCTCCGTGGCCTGGTCGACCGGGTGGCCGATGCGCTGGACGCCGAGCCGTTCGACGCCGAGCCCGGCCGTCGCGTCGGCGCCGAACTGGTCGAGGCCGACCTCGCGGGCAGCGACACGCTCGGCCGCACCATCGAGATTCTGGGTGCCGGGCTCGACCGGCCCGGAGACGGGCGGCAGCCGTTCCTGCTGGGCGCGCTCGCCGAGGGGTTCACCCACGCCCTGTGGCAGCGGACGCTCCACGAGCAGGAGGCGATCCAGGGCCGCCTGCGGCACCAGGCCCTGCACGACCCCCTCACCGGCCTGCCCAACCGCACGCTCCTGTTCGACCGGCTCCAGGAACTGTTCGACGCGGCGCGAAGCGACGACCGGGTCGCGGTCTGCTACGTCGATCTCGACGGGTTCAAGGCCGTCAACGACAGTTTCGGCCACGACATCGGCGACGAGTTGCTGGTGGCGGTAGCTCGCCGGCTCCACGAGTGCGTGTCCCGGGCCGGCCACTTCGTCGCCCGGATGGGCGGCGACGAGTTCGTGATCCTCGTCCACGGCCACACAGCCGCCGGCGACGCTGTCGGGCTGGCCCAGGCGGTGCTCGACGCCCTCGCGGTGGCGGTAGAGGCGGGCGGACACCGGCTGACGGTCTCGGCGAGCATCGGCATCGTCGATCGCCCCTGCGGCGTCACCACCCCGGCAGAGCTCATGCGGGCCGCCGACATCACGCTGTACTGGGCCAAGGCGGAGGGCAAGCGCAGGTGGGCCCTGTTCGACTCGGCACGTACCGACCGCGAGGTGGCCCGGTACGAGCTGTCCGCCGCGATGCCCGGGGCCCTGCGGCGCGGCGAGTTCGTACTGGAGTACCAGCCGCTGGTGCTGTGCGGCGGCGAGACGGTCATCGGCGCCGAGGCGCTCGTACGCTGGCTGCACCCCCGCCTCGGCCGGCTCGCACCCGACCGGTTCGTCGGCCTCGCCGAGGAGACCGGGATGATCGTCCCGCTCGGCCTGTGGGTGTTGGAAGAGGCCTGCCGGCAGGGCCGCCGGTGGCGCGACCTCGCCGGCGACGCGGCGCCGCTGATCAGCGTCAACCTTGCCGTGCGGCAGGCGCAGGAGCCGGCCCTGGTCGACGACGTCGCGGCCATCCTCGAACGCACCGGGCTCGAACCGGCCTACCTGCAACTGGAGTTGACCGAGAGCGCGCTGATCGGTCCCGGGCACGAGCCGCTCGCCGCGTTGACCAAGCTCGCCGCGATGGGCGTGCGGATCGCGATCGACGACTTCGGCACCGGGTACTCCAACCTGACCTACCTGCGCACGCTCCCGGTGCAGGCGATCAAGCTCGCCGGCTCGTTCGTCGACGGGCTGCGCACCCCGGGCCGCCGCCCCGGGCACGCCGACCTGGCGGGGGAGCGTATGGTCGCGACGCTGGTCCAACTCGCGCACGCGCTCGATCTGACGGTCACCGCCGAGGGGGTCGAGACGCAGGTGCAGGCCGACCGGCTCCGCGCGGTGGGGTGTGACTCAGGGCAGGGCTTCTACTACGCTCCGCCGGGGCCGCCCGAGCGGATCACTGAGATGATCACCAGTGGGTAGCGGGGCGGGGTGCGGCCCGGACGGTGCGTCGACGCGCGTTACGGTGGCGCCTGGCCGAGAAGCTCCACGGGGGTGTCGTGTTAGAGGTGCGGGTGGCGCACTGCGGTGACCGGGTGGTCGTCGCAGCGGACGGCGAGATCGATCTCCTGACGGCGGGTCGGTTGCGCGACGCGTTGGGCGACGCCGTACGCCTGGCGGGCAGCGGGTCGGTCGTCGTGGACCTCAGCCGGGTGGACTTCCTCGACTCCACCGGTGTCCAGGCGCTCGTCGACGGCTACCACACCGCCATGGTCGCCGGGGGGACCCTGACCGTCCGCGGCGCCCACGGCACCGCGGCCAGGGTGCTCCGCGTGGTCGGGCTGGCCCGGCTGCTCGGCGTGGCGCTGCGCGACGGCGACGCCGACGGGCCACCGTGGTACGAGGCCGAGCGGTCGGCCTGAGCCTCCGGCGATGGCGCGGTCGGCTCAGCCTGACGCGACGGCGACCATTGCCGGCTCGGGCTGAGCGGCGGGCGGGGCGGCCCGCGTGCGCTCACCGTGGGGGATGATCGCCGGCCGGCGGCGGGCGGCCAGGTCCTCCACCCAGCCGAACCCGACGACGGCCACCACGATCAGCGCTGCCACGCCCGTGAGCAGGAGCAGGCGGCCGCTGAGACCGGTCAGCTGGATGCCCGACCAGCTCGCGGCGACGACCGTCACGCCGATCGCCGTCTGGTGCCAGAGGTACACCGTCATCACCCGGCTGTTGACCGCGGTCAGCACTCGCGCCATCCAGGGCAGCCCGGGCTCCCGCCCCTGCCGCGCCCCTTCCCGCCGCTGCCGCTCCTGCCACCAGGACGGTGCCACGCCGAGCAGGATCAGCAGGAACGCCATGGTCCAGAGTGCGTTGCCGAGCGGGATGTCGTTGAGGTCGTAGCCACGGGCGCTCGGGTGGGTGAGGAACCAGCCGGCGCCGACGGTGGCCAGGGCGCCGGCGGTGAGCAGCAGCGTCGACCGGCGCATCCGGCCCAGGACGCCGTCGTGCTGGGCGAAGCCGAGCAGCCAGCAGCCGCCGTACAGCGCGAGGTCGGAGATCACGCCGGGCGGCCTGATCCCGGTCAGGGTGCAGACGACCAGCAGCCCCAGCGGCGTGAGCAGGCACATCATGGGCCGCCGCCGGAACGCGGGCAGCGCCAGCGGCGACAGCAGCACGAACCACAGGTACTCCCGCAGGTACCAGATCATGCCGAGCGTGGCCGCGCCCCACCCGTTCACCGGCGGATCCTGTAGGGGAAACAGCCACAGCAGCACTGACCAGTCCAGGCGCATGCCGCCGGCGACCATCACCGGTACGCAGACCGCGGCGAGCATCCAGACCGGCGGGAGCAGGCGGCGCAGCCGATGGGCGACCGCGGCCCGTCCGGCCCGGTCGAGGGACGCCGCCATCAGCGACCCGGAGAGCGCGAACATCACGCCGACGGCCGGGAACGCGACCGTCAGCCAGGCTAGGCCGAGGCAGTGATAGGCCACGACGCGCACGATCGCGAGCGATCGCAGCAGATCGAAGTACAGGTTGCGGGTGCGCCGTGGCCCGGCCGCCGGCCTACCGGGTGAGGTCAGCGCTCCTTGGCAGGAGGGTGGCAAGCGCCCACGTCCCCTCGTCTTCGGCGGCACGCCTCATTCAGCGTGGTACGCGGCTGAAGTCCCCCGTCAGGTCCCGGTAACTATTACCAATGGATCTGGGTGTGGGCTCAGGGGACGCTGTGAGGAGTCTGGGAATGCCGGCAACCTCAGCCGGGCCATTCGTGGACGGGCAGGTTGGCGTGCATGTTTTCGACATAGCGGCGCAGCATCTCGCGCAGCGCCTCCGGTCGGTCCAGCCGACCCTCCCGCTCGAGGCGCCGTACGGTGTCCACCTGCCAGCGGGCCCCGTTGCGGCCGGTCACGCAGCGCCCCTCGATGATGCCGAGGAGCCGGTCGCGTTCATCCGGGTCGACGCCCCACCGGTCGAGCCCCTCGTACGCCAGTGGCAGCAGCGTGCGCAGGACGAGTTCGCTGGCCGGCAGGGTGCCCATGTCGGGCCAGTACAGCCGGGCCTCCATGCCGTGGCGCGCGCCGCGGTGGAAGTCTTGAGTGGCGGACGCAAACGACATCTGCGTCCAGACCGGCCGCTCGGCCTCCGCGAGCGACCGGACGAGTCCAAAATAGAACGCCGCGTTGGCGAGCGTGTCGACCACGGTCGGTCCGGCGGGCAGGACCCGGTTCTCCACCCGTACGTGCGGACGGCCCTGGACGACGTCGTAGACCGGCCGGTTCCAGCGGTACACGGTGCCGTTGTGCAGGCGCAACTCGGCCAACTCCGGGGTGCCGCCGCTGCCCAGCACCTCGACCGGGTCCTCATCCTCGATGATCGGCAGCAGGGCGGGGAAGTACCGCACGTTCTCCTCGAACAGGTCGAATATCGAGGTGATCCAGCGCTCACCGAACCACACCCGCGGGCGTACCCCCTGCTCTTTGAGCTCTTCCGAGCGGGTGTCGGTGGACTGTTCGAACAGCGGGATCCGGGTCTCGCGCCACAGTTCCCTGCCGAACAGGAACGGCGAGTTTGCGCCGACCGCGAGCTGGACTCCGGCGATGGCCTGCGCGGCGTTCCAGTAGGCGGGGAACTGCTCCGGGCTGACCTGCAGGTGGAACTGTGTACTCGTGCAGGCGGCCTCGGGCGCGACGGTATCCGCGGTGGTCGCCAGCCGCTCGACCCCGTCGATCGCGATGTACAGGTCCTCACCGCGGGCCGCGAAGATCTGCTCGTTGAGCAGTTCGTAGCGCGCGTTGTCCGACAGCGCGTCGTGGGTCACGTGTTCGGGGCGCAGCGTGGGCAGGATGCCGATCATGACCAGGTGCGCGCCGACCCGCCGCGCCCGGTCCTCGGCGGCGTTGAGGGTGCTGCGCACCAGCTTCTCGTAGTCGCGCAGGCCGTCCGGCGCCAGCCGCTGCGGGTCAACGTTGATCTCCACGTTGAACTGGCCGAGCTCGGTCTGGAAGGCCGGGTCGGCGATGGCGCGGAGCACCTCCGCGTTGCGCATCGCCGGTTCGCAGCGCTCGTCGATCAGGTTCAGCTCGATCTCCAGCCCGGTCATCGGGCGATCGGCCTCGAAGCGCGACTCGCTCAGCATCCGTGCGAAGACGTCCAGGCAGCGGTGCACCTTCTCCCGGTGCTGCTGCCGGTCCTGGCGGGTGAACTCCCGCAGGTCGACCTCTTGCCCCATCAGGCACGACCCTTCGATCCGTAGTGGCGTCGCGGTCTCATACCCGGTGGTAGGGGCGGGACAAACCGGGCGGGTGACCGTTAGGCCACCCGCCGGTGAATACTCACGTGACCTGCAGGATCGACCAGAAGTCGGACGAGAGGCCGCGCTCGGTGAGGTACGCGTACGGCATGGTGAAGTAGCCGTCCTGGCCCCAGCCCGCGCCCCAGGAGTTGCGCACCAGGAACCGTGCGCTCGCGTCGTCGTAGCCGACGGCGAGGACCGCGTGCCCGCCCAGAGCCTGCTCGTCGGCCTGCGGCATGGGTACGACACCGGTCCGCGCGACGTCCGCGCTCTCGAAGCTCTCGTACACCCGGAAGCCGAAGACGATCGGGAACCCGGCCGCGAGGCACCCCTTGAGCTGGCTGAGGGTTGGCCGCACGCGCTGGTAGGAGGTCGCCCGGTTGCCCAGCGCCTCGTCGTAGCAGGGCTGCGGCGGCTTGACGGTGAACCGGGAGATGTCGTACGGCCAGCTCACCTCGGTGCACACGCCCTGCTTGGCGACGCTCTTGATGCCGTCGCGGATCATCGCGCCGCTGTCGACGTCGACGGTCCCCAGCTTGACGCGCTCGTTGTAGTAGACGAACAGCCGCGACGGCATGAAGTCGGCCAGCCCCTGTCTGAGCAGGTCGAACTCGAACGCGGCGGCGATGGCGTTGGCCGTGCAACTGCCGAGGTTGCCCTGGTCGTAGACCTCTTTGGGGCACTGGTCCCGTAGGTCGATGGCGGCCGGCAGCGTGGCCAGTACGGGCGGCGGGGCGGAGAAGATGTGGTCCCGCTGGTCGGGCAGGTCCGGAACCCACCCGTAACGCTGTACCTTGCGAGGGCTCGGTGCGGTCATGGTCGTCCTGCCTCTCAGCTGGAGAGCGAGTCAGGAGACGACTGTCCGCCCAGGTAGACGCCCCTGGAAGGCAACTGTCCCGAACCGGACCGTTCCCCACCCGTCCCCATGATCACCGAGAGTTGTGAGCGTTACGGCGCGTTACGGCGCGTTTCAGCGCCCCGAACTCTCGGTGATCATGGGTGGGGATTTACGGGCGGGGTGCCGCCGGCACGGCCTCGGTCGCGGCCGGCGCCGCAGAGTCGCCGGGGCCGCCGCGCAGCGGGACCTCCTTGACGAGGATCGCGAGCACCGGGACGACCGCGGCGAAGAGGATCGCCCAGCCGAAGACGCTGGACACCGAGTTCGCCAGCGACTCCAGGAAGCCGGCCTTGACCGGGCTGGGCAGCGCCTTGAGCGCTGCGGGGTCGAGCCGGGCGCCGGCCTTGGTCAGGGCGGTGCCCGCGGCGCCCAGCTTGGCGGAGATCTCGGTGGCGAGTTGGTGGTTGAAGACCGCCCCGAACATCGAGACGCCGAACGAGCCGCCGATCGAGCGGAAGAACGTCGCGGTGCTGCTGGATACGCCGAGGTCCTTCTGCTCGACGCTGTTCTGCGCGATCAGCATCGTGGTCTGCATCAGGAAGCCCATGCCCAGGCCCAGTACGGCGATGAAAATGCCGGTCTGCAGGCGGCTGGTGTGGACGTCCTGCAGCGACAGCAGCCACATGCCAACCGCCATGCCGACGCCGCCGATGATCGGGAAGATCTTGTACCGGCCGGTCTGGGTGATGATCCGCCCGACGAACAGCGACACCACCATCGCGGCCGCCATCATCGGCAGCAGGAGGAGGCCGGAGTTGGTGGCCGAGGCGCCCTGCACGGTCTGCTGGAACAGCGGCAGGAAGTTGATCGCGCCGAACATCGCGAAGCCGAGCAGGAAACCGATCGCCGAGATGAGGCTGAAGTTGCGGTTGGCGAACAGATTCAGGGGCAGGACCGGCTCCGGTGCGCGCCGCTCGACGACCACGAAGGCGGCCAGCGACACCGCGGCGAGCGCCGCGAGGCCGAGGATCTGGGCCGAGCCCCAGGCGTACTCGTTGCCGCCCCACGTGGTGATCAGTACCAGGGCGGTGATGCCCACGGCGAGCAGGCCGGCGCCGAGCCAGTCGATGCGGTGCTCCGTGCGGTACTTCGGCAGGTGGAGCTTTGCGATGAGCAGCGGTATGGCGATCGCGCCGACCGGCAGATTGATGTAGAACGCCCAGCGCCAGCTGAGATGGTCGGTGATGAAGCCGCCGACGAGCGGTCCGGCGATCATCGCCAGCGACATGACGGCGGCCATGATGCCCTGGTAGCGCCCCCGCTCCCGAGGTGGCACGAGGTCACCGATGATCGCGAACGCGTTGACCATGAGGCCACCGGCGCCCAGGCCCTGCAGCGCCCGGAACGCGATGAGCTCGGTCATGCCGTCGTGCACGCCGCCGAGCAGCTCCGAGCCGGCCATCCCGCACAGGGCCGAACCCACCATGAAGATCGCGATGGAGACGAGGAAGATCGTCTTCCGCCCGTACAGGTCGCCGATCTTTCCCCAGAGCGGCGTCGATACCGTTGTGCCCAGGACATACGCCGTCACGACCCAGGACAGGTGTGTCAGGCCGCCCAGCTCGCCGACGATCCGTGGCATCGCGGTACCAACGATCATGTTGTCGAGCATGGCGAGCAGCATGGCCAGTAACAGGCCGGGTAACACCACCATGACCTCGCGCCGGCGTCCTGGCGGGGCCTCAGATGTGGACACGGATACGCTCCCCCTTGATCAAGTAAGCCGACTTCCTAGCCGGCCGGCTAGTAGCGCCAGTGGACGGTAGGTTTGTTACTAGCCGGCCGTCAAGTAAGTAAACAAGGAGAGCGCGAGCCAGTCATGAAAGAGACCGCCGACACGCGTACGCGGATCCAGGATGTCGCCCTGGAACTGTTCACCGAGCAGGGGTACGAGGCGACGTCACTGCGCGAGATCGCCGAGCGGCTCGGGGTCACCAAGGCGGCGCTCTACTACCACTTCAAGACCAAGGAAGACATCGTCACCAGCATGTTCGAAAGCCGGGTGGCGGTGATGGACGAGCTCATCGCGTGGGGGCAGGCGCAGCCGAAGACGCCGGAGACCAGGCGGGAGTTCGTCCGGCGCTACGCGGCCGACCTGCAGAAGGGTCGGCACCACCAGACGATGCGCTTCTTCGAACGCAACCAGACCGCGATGCGCGACAACCCGGCCGGCGAGAAGGTGCGCGAGCGGATGGCGGCGATGCTCGACATCCTCACCGACAAGGACGCCCCGCTGACCGACCAGTTGCGGAGCGCACTGGCCATCTTCGCCATGCACGCGACGTGGTTCGTCTTCCGGCAACCGGAGGTCACCGACGAGCAGCGCCAGGAGGCCGGCCTGCAGGTGGCGCTGGAAATGATCGGCGATTGACCCGAGCCGAGAGCTACCCCGATCGGCGAGCGACGCCGTAGCGTCGGACGTGGATGCCCGCAGCGCTGGCGAGGAGCGGGAGATGAACGGGTGGACCCCCGAAGAGCCGCCGGGCCGCTGGAACGTGCCGCCCGGACGGCCGGTGCCGCAGCCGTCGGTGCCCCCGACCGATCCCGGGATGGCGCCGTGGATGGAGGAGCGGATGTTCGCACAGCGCATCGTGCTCCTGCAGGGGCCGGTCGGCGCGGCGGCGGCGAACCGGGCGGCGGCCACGCTGCTCACCTTGGACGGTTTGGGTGCCGAGCCGGTGCGGTTGCACCTCAACACCCCGAGCGGGGAGCTCTCGGCGGTGTTCGCCGTCGTCGACGCGATAGACGTCATGCGGACGCCGGTCCATGCGACGGTCATCGGTGAGCTGGGTGGGGCGGCGGTCGGGGTGTACGCGGCGGCGAACCGGCGGCTGGCGTACCCGCACGCCCGGTTCCGCCTGGTCGAGCCCGCCTCCGAGGGGGTGAACGGGACCGCCGACGAGGTCGCGGCGGCCGCCGGTCGTTACCTGAGAGCGCTGGAAGACCTGGTGGTACGGGTGGTTCAGGCGACCGGGCGGCCGCGCAGCCGGGTGGAGGACGACTTCAGCGTGGGCCGGGTCATGAGCGCGGTGGAGGCCCACGAATACGGCCTGGTCGACGAGATCGTGCCGCAGCGCTAGTGCGAGAGCGCGATCGTGAGGTGCACCCGCGTGCCCCGCGGTCCAGTCGTGATCGTGACGTTGTCGCAGAGCCGGTGCGCCAACCACAGGCCCCGGCCGTTCAGCGCGAACGGCGACGGCAGGAGATGGCCGTCGATCTGCGCCGCCGGAATGCCGGGCCCTTCGTCGGCAACCTCGCACAGCAGCGTCTGGTCCTGGAGCCACAGGGTCAGCACGCCCGAGCCGCCAGCATGGCGCACGACGTTGGTCATCATCTCGTTGACGGCGAGGACGAAGTCGTCCAGACGCTGGCCGGCCAGGCCGGCGCGGCCGGCGAGGCGGGCGACGGCGTGCCGCACGGAGGTGATGAGGCGATGGTCGAACAACTCGGAGAGCAGGGCCGTCGGTCGTCCCGCGGACCGGGCGTCGCTAGCCATGGTCGAGGCCGACCCACAGGGCACGTCGCCGTGCGAAGGAGGTGTCGGTGTTCACCACGCACCGGTCCTTCCGCTTGAGACGACGACGCCTGCGAGAGTACGCCGAGCCGGGTGCAATCGCAGCTACCGGTACGGAGGTCGCGCGACGCGCGGTGTGATCTATGCCCGCGGAGTCTCCCGGATGGTGAACCCGGACAGGCCCTCGGGCTGCTCGTCGTGGATGTCCAGGTGGGCGACGGTCGCCTGCTCCGGCCCGTGCCGGGCCCAGTCCACGAGCCGCTGGACCGGACCGTCCGCTCCCTCGAAGACCGCCTCGACCCGGCGGTCCGGCAGGTTGCGCACCCAGCCCACGACGCCCTGCGCGAGCGCGACCCGCCGGCAGGTGTCTCGGAAGAAGACGCCCTGGACGGTGCCCGAAACCACGACCCGCTTGCGGACCACAGTCGGAGCCTCCACGGTCACTCGTCGTCCACGCGGATTCCGGCCGGGCGCTCTACGAGGCGCTGGGGCGTGAGCCGGCCGGCTCCTCGTCCCACGCGCGGGCCTTGCGGATCTCATCGAAGAACCCGAGCAGCCGGTTGAGCTCCGACGCGTCCGACGCTGTGGCCTTTTCCTCGTCGCGGACGGCGCGGCCGCCCTTCCCGGACGCGGTCCGGTGCGAGCGGATCTCAGTGCGCTGCAGCAGCTCCTGCGAATCGTCTATCTTCCGCTCCGCCGGCGGCTCGGGGGCGGGCGGCGCCGGCGGAGCCGGCCGGCGACCAGGCTGTGGCATCGGCGGCCCAGCCGGCTGGGGGAACGGCTGGCGGGCAGCGCGTACCGGCTGCGGCTGGTTGCCGAGGTGCGCGGGCGGCGGTGCGATCGGCGTCCCGGGTGGCAGCAGCGGCTGCCGCGTGGCCGGGTAGGGCGCGCGTGCCGGCGGCTGGGTCGGGCGCGTCATCGACGGTGTACCGGGCTGGCGGACCGGGCGCGTCGCGGGTGGGAACGCGGCCGGTGACACCGGCGCCGGCGGCATGGCGGGCAGCGCGGGCTGGCGGGCGGCGTGTGCCGGTGGCGGCACCGGGGCTGGCAAGACCGGCGTAGGCGCCGGAGGCGTCATCGGAGCCATCGGCGGCGCCGCGGCCGGCGGCGAACTCGACTGCCGGACGCCCTGCGCCGAGGACGGGAACGGCAGCCGGCCCGACGGGGGAGCGGCGTGCTGCGCCGCTGGCTGCTGGACCGCGGGGTGGGGCGGGTACGGCGTGGGCTGCCGGACGGCCGGGTGCGGCGGGTACGGGGTGGGCTCGCGGAGCGCCGGCGGGGTGGCGTCGGGCGCGGCGTGTGCCGGCTGCCGGACCGCGGGGTGGGGTGGGTACGGGGTGGGTTCGCGCAGTGCCGGGTGGGGTGGGTACGGGGTGGGTTCACGCAGCGCCGGGTGGGGTGGGTACGGGGTGGGTTCACGCAGCGCCGGCTGGGGTGGGTACGGGGTGGGTTCGCGCAGCGCCGGCTGGGGTGGGTACGGGGTGGGTTCGCGCAGCGCCGGGTGTGGTGGGTACGGGGTGGGTTCGCGCAGGGCCGGCTGGGTCAGGCGCGCCGACTCGCTCGCGGCGCGGGCGCGCCGGCGGCCGCCGGCGGAGACGATTTGGACCTTCCCCTCGCCGGGCAACTGCTCGGCCAGCGCGGCCGCAAGGTTCGTGATCTCGTCGCCGGCGCCGCGGGGCACCGCGAACCGGATCCGGGCGCGCGCGTCAGCGGGGAGCTGGTCCAGCAGCGCGGCGAGCAGCGCGCCGGGCGGCGGCGGGTACGCGCCTGAGGGCGTACCCAGCACGATGGCGCACTCGTCGACGTCGAGCGGCAGGCCGCGCGCCCACTCGGCCGGGTCGGCCGAGTGGGCCGGGCGGATCCACAGCCCCGCCTCGATCACCTCGGCGGCCCAGCCGGAGCCGAGCGCGTACGTGGCCGGGGCGATCGGCTCGGCCAGCATCTCGGGTGCCGGGTTGACCCAGTCCGCCGGCTCGACGGACTCGGTACGCGGGTTGCAGCTCAGCTCGCGGACGAACGGTCGCCAGCGCGGCCGGCCCTCGCAGTCGACGGTGACGAGGGCCCGCTGCCCCCCCGACCCGTACAGCGGCAGGCCGGCGCGGGTCCGCGTGGGCGCCCCGAGCAGGGACGCCGCGACCTCGCCGAGCCGGCCGTCGGCCACCGGATCCGGCCCGTACGGCGTGAAGACGAGCCGTTCGGCGGTCCGGCGGGGCAGGATGGCCAGCGCGCGGGCCAGCTCCTCACGCTGCAGGGGCTCCTCGTCGGGGTGCGAGACGACGAGCGCCGGATTGTCCGGATCGACCGGCACGGAGAAGACGAGGTCGGTCATGCTGCGGTAACCGGCACGGTGCAGCCACAGCCCGGCGGGTACCTGGTCCACGACCAGGCCGTTTCCCAGGTCGCCGACCTCGCCCAGGTCGGCGTCCCACTGGGGCACCGGGTAGCGCCAGCCGACGCGCGACGGGGCGCTGCCGGGAGCGAACCGCCACCAGCCGCCGGGTCGCTGGGCGCCGCGGCCGGCCGCCGCGAACAGGGAGCCGCCGGGAACGCCGAGCAGGGGGCCGGCCGGGGCGATGACCTCGAGGCCGAGCCGCGTCGCGAGTTGGTACGCCGGGGCTGGGCGGTCGTCGTGCAGGCAGCCGCTGTTCCACGCGACGAGGCGCACCCGGTTGCACCGCGGCGGCAGGTGCTCGGCCAGCACATCGGCGAGCTCGTTCATCATCGCCGGGAGTAACCGGAGGGTGTGCGAGGTGACCACGACGGGCAGCTCGGAGCCGCCGGAGGCGTTCGCGACCAGTGCGGTCATGCCGGCCCCGGGCTCCGGTCCGGAGTGCACCATCGCGCAGCCGGACACCCACGTGAGGCGCATGTCCGGCCAGTGCCGGAGGCTTAGCTGCACTGAAAAGGTCACCCTCCGTGAGGACGTTCCGGCGGTGGTGCGTCGGCGAGCATACCGCAAATTTGCGGGCCGGCCGCGTCAGCGCACCCTATGGACAATTCGCGTGTCTCTAGCCCGGCGCAACCCGTGATGGACGATTCCGGTTCGTCACCTGGGTCGGTAGCGCAGCGTGTACCTATCGCATACGCCGCGACGACGGTCGTTCGTAGACGCTCCCGGCAGACGCTCCCGCCTGGAGCCGAAAGTCGGTCCATGATCATGTTTTCGCGCGGCGTGCCGGTGGTAGTGATGTTGCATGGGCGTACGCACCTGGCTCGAGAGCTGGCCGGTCTACCGCCAACTCACCGGATCCGACCCCCTGGGTCGGGGCAAGGCGGCGATGTCCCGCCGCTCGGCGGAGCTCCAGCCGCGCACCGAGACCGCGGATTCGATGGCCAGGTCGGTCTGCCCGTACTGCGCGGTCGGATGCGCGCAGCGGGTCTACGTCTCCGACGGCCGGGTCACCCAGATCGAAGGCGACCCGGACAGCCCCATCAACCGGGGGCGGCTGTGCCCGAAGGGCGCGGCGAGCAAGAACCTGGTGAACAGCAAGTTCCGGCAGACGACGGTGCGCTACCGCCGGCCGTACTCGACGGAGTGGGAGGATCTGGACCTCGACACGGCGATGGACATGATCGCCGACCGGGTCATCGCGGCCCGGGCCGCGCGGTGGGAGGACGCCGACTCCGAGGGCCGGCCGCTCAACCGCACCCTGGGCTTCTCCGGGCTGGGCGGCGCGACGCTGGACAACGAGGAGAACTACCTCATCAAGAAGTTGTTCACGGCGATGGGCGCGATCCAGATCGAGAATCAGGCCCGCATTTGACACTCCTCCACCGTCCCCGGTCTGGGGACCAGCCTCGGTCGCGGCGGCGCCACCAACTTCCAGCAGGACCTGGCCAACGCCGACTGCATCATCATCGAGGGCTCCAACGCCGCCGAGTGCCACCCGGTCGGTTTCCAGTGGTTCATGGTGGCGAAGGAGCGCGGCGCGAAGATCATCCACGTCGACCCCCGATTCACCCGTACCAGCGCGCTGGCGAACACGTACGTGCCGATCCGAGCCGGCACGGACATCGCGTTCCTGGGTGGGATCGTGCGCTACATCCTGGAGAACGAACTGGACTTCCGCGAGTACGTGCTGGCGTACACCAACGCGGCGTCGATCGTCAGCGAGGACTTCCGCGACACCGAGGACCTCGACGGGCTGTTCTCCGGCTACGACCCGGAAACCGGCGTGTATGACCCGACGACGTGGCAGTACGAGGGTCAGGAGGCCGCTGTCCAGGACCGCGACCCCGTCATGGAGCGCGAGACGGCGATGCCGCTGCAGCACGAGTCGCACGGGCCGGGAGTCTCCGGCCGGGTCAGGCGCGACGAGACGCTGCAGCATCCGCGCTGCGTGTACCAGATTCTCAAGCGCCACTACGACCGCTACACACCCGAGATGGTCGAGCGGATCTGCGGCATCCCGCCGGAGAAGTTCGCCGACGTCGCGCGGGCCTGGACGGAGAACTCCGGGCGGGAGCGCACGACGGCGCTGGCGTACGCGGTGGGATGGACCCAGCACGCCACCGGCGCGCAGAACATCCGCACCGGCGCGATCATTCAGTTGCTGCTGGGCAACGTCGGGCGGCCGGGCGGCGGCATCATGGCGTTCCGGGGGCACGCGAGCATCCAGGGATCGACAGACATCCCGACGCTGTTCAACCTGCTGCCGGGCTACCTGCCGATGCCGAACGCGAAACTGCATGAGACGTACGACGACTGGGTCACCAGCATCTGCCACCCCGAGCAGAAGGGCTTCTGGTACCACGCCCCGGCGTACTGCGCGAGCCTGATGAAGGCGTACTGGGGCGACGCGGCCACACCGGAGAACGACTTCTGTTACGAGTACATGCCGCGCATCAACGGTGACCACGGCATCTACAAGCAGGTCCTGGACATGATCGACGGCAAGATCAAGGGGTACCTGCTGTTCGGGCAGAACCCCGCGGTCGGCTCGATCAACGGCCGGGCCCAGCGGCTGGGCATGGCCAACCTCGACTGGCTGGTCGTGCGGGACCTGTTCATGATCGAGAGCGCCACGTTCTGGCAGAACAGCCAGGAGGTCGAGACCGGCGAGATCGTGCCGGAGGAGTGCCGCACCGAGGTGTTCTTCCTGCCGGCGGCGTCCCATGTGGAGAAGGAGGGCACCTTCACCCAGACCCAGCGGCTGTTGCAGTGGCGGGAGAAGGCCCTCGACCCGCCGAACGACGCCCGGTCCGACCTCTGGTTCATCTACCACCTGGGCCGCATCATCAAGGAGAAGCTGGCCGGCTCCACCCTGCGCCGGGACCGGCCGATCCGCGACGTGGCCTGGGACTACCCCTTGCACGGCGAGTACGCCGAGCCGAGCGCCGAGGCGGTGCTGCGCGAGATCAACGGGTACTCCCTCGAAACCGGGCAGACGCTGCGCACGTTCGGCCAGTACCGCGATGACGGCACGACCGTGGGTGGCTGCTGGATCTACTGCGGTGTCTTCGCCGACGGCGTCAACCAGGCAGCCCGGCGTCGGCCGGGCAAGGAACAGACCTGGGTGGCCCCCGAGTGGGGCTGGGCCTGGCCGGGCAACCGGCGTGTTCTGTACAACCGCGCCTCCGCCGACCCCGAGGGGCGGCCGTGGAGCGAGCGCAAGGCCTACCTGTGGTGGAACGAGGAGACGGGCTGCTGGGACGGGTACGACGAGCCCGACTTCGAGAGGACGAAGCCGCCGACGTACCGGCCGGGCCCCGAAGCCGAGGGCACCGAGGCCCTCGCCGGCGACGACCCGTTCATCATGCAGGGCGACGGAAAGGGCTGGCTGTACGCGCCGTCGGGGCTGATTGACGGGCCGATGCCGACGCACTACGAGCCGCCCGAGTCACCCGTACGCAACCAGCTGTACGGGCAGCAGGCCAACCCGGCCCGCAAGGTGTACGACCGGCCGGAGAACACGACGCATCCGAGCCCGCCGGAGCCGAACGTCGAGGTCTACCCGTACGTGTTCACCGTCGCCCGGCTCACCGAGCACCACACGGCCGGCGGCATGAGCCGCTTCGTGGAGCACCTGGCGGAGCTTCAGCCGGAGATGTTCTTCGAGGTGTCACCGGAGCTCGCCGCCGAGCGGGGCCTGACCCACCTCGGCTGGGGGCACGTGATAACCGCCCGGGGCTGTGTCGAGGGCAAGGTGCTCGTCACCGACCGGCTCACCCCGCTGCGGATCGCCGACCGGATCGTCCACCAGGTGTGGATGCCCTACCACTGGGGCCCCTCCGGCTGGTCGACCGGTGACTCGACCAACGACCTGTTCACGATGGTCCTCGACCCCAACGTCCTCATCCAGGAGGGCAAGGCCGGCACGTGTGACGTACAGGCGGGGCGACGACCACACGGACCGGATCTTCTCGAGTACCTGAGGGAGTACCGCCGGCGTGCGGGTATAGAGGAGTTTCACCACACGCCGATCATCACAACAGACGCCGCCGAGGCGTCCCACAGATGCGGGAGGACTGACGATGGTGGCGCATGAGCCGAGGACGGTGCCGACGGAGACGGATCTCCGCGATGAGAGATTGATCCGGGAGAACCGCATCTTCGGGCCGCTCGACCCGGCGCCGGAGGCGGGGTACGGCATGGACGCCCCGCCGCGCATGGGGTTCTTCACCGACACCAGCGTCTGCATCGGCTGCAAGGCGTGCGAGGTGGCCTGCAAAGAGTGGAACAACGTCCCCGAGACGGGCCTGGACCTGCTCGGCATGTCGTACGACAACACCGGCGACCTGACCGCCAACTCGTGGCGCCACGTCGCCTTCATCGAGCAGCCGGTGTCCCGCGAGAAGCTGGCCGAGCGCGGGACGGCCACGGGCGGCCAGGCCGGCAAGGAGACCCCGGCCTTCGAGGGGCTGCCGACGTCCAGGGTGGCGGCCCCCGACATGGCGGCACGCGCGGCCACCACCGGCAAGGAGACCGGCACCCGGCCGGGTGTGCCGCCGAGCCCCGAGCCGGGCGCCGCGGTCGAGATGGCGACCGAGTTCCTCGGCATGCCGTCGACCGTGCTCCCCGGCCAACTTCCCGGCGGGGAGCGTACCGACTTCCGCTGGCTGATGATGTCGGACGTGTGCAAGCACTGCACCCACGCCGGCTGCCTGGACGTCTGCCCGACCGGCGCGCTGTTTCGGACCGAGTTCGGCACCGTGGTGGTGCAGGAGGACATCTGCAACGGCTGCGGGTACTGCATCTCGGGCTGCCCGTACGGCGTGATCGACCAGCGGGTCGGCGACGGCCGCGCCTGGAAGTGCACGCTCTGCTACGACCGGCTGAAGGACGGGATGATGCCGGCCTGCGCCAAGGCCTGCCCGACCGAGTCGATCCAGTACGGGCCCCTGGACGAACTGCGGGAGCGGGCGGCGCGCCGGCTGGACCACCTGCACGACATCGGGGAGACCGGCGCCCGGCTGTACGGCAACGACCCGTCCGATGGCGTCGGCGGCGACGGCGCGTTCTTCCTCCTCCTCGACGAGCCCGAGGTGTACGGGCTGCCGCCGGACCCGGTCGTGCCGACCAAGGACCTGCCGGCCATGTGGCGGACGGCCGGTCGGGCGGCGTTGGCCATGGCGGCGGCCGTAGCGGTCGCGTTTCTGGGACGGCGACCGTGACCGCCGGGGAGATGGGCAGCATGGGCAGGGAGGCCGCGAGCCGCGAACCGTCCGGTCGCCCGCCGGTCGGTGAACGTTTCCGGGCGTTCCAGGAGTCCCGGAGACGGGGTGAGGGTAAGCGCGAGGGCGGCGAGCAGCCGATGGTTCCCCGCGCCGAGTTCAGGTCGTACTACGGCCGGCCGATCCTCAAGCCGCCGGTGTGGCACCACGACATCGCGGCGTACCTGTTCACCGGCGGCCTGGCGGCAGCCTCCTCGATGATTGCCGCCGGCGCCGACCTCACCGGCCGGCCGGTCCTGCGCCGGACGGGCCGGGTGACCTCGCTCGCCGCGCTCGGCGCGAGCACCTACTTCCTGATCCACGACCTGGGCAAGCCCGAGCGGTTCCACCACATGCTGCGGGTGGCCAAGCCGACCTCCCCGATGTCGATCGGCACCTGGATCCTCGCCGCCTTCGGGCCGGCGGCCGGGGTGGCCGCCATCGCCGAGGCCGCGCCGCTGCTGCCGGAGCGCGGGCCGCTCGGCCTCGTCCGGCGGATCCTGCCGCCCGTCGGCCGGGGCGCGAACCTCGTCGCGTTCGTGATGGGCCCACCGCTCGCCACGTACACGGCGGTGCTTCTCGCGCAGACGGCCGTGCCGTCGTGGCACGAGGCGTACCCGTACCTGCCGTTCGTCTTCGCCGGCAGCGCGACGGCCGCCGCCTCCGGGGTGGGGCTGATCGCGGCGCCGCCGGAGGAGACCGGGCCGGTGCGGCGGCTCGCGGTCGCCGGCGCCGCCCTGGAGTTGACCGCGATGCACAAGGTCGAGCACGAGCTGGGCGTGGTGAGCGAGCCCTACCGCGAGGGCCGGGCGGGACAGCAGTTGCGCCTCGCCCGCAGGTTCACCGTGGCCGGGGCGTTCGGCGCGCTGCTGAGCGGTCGCAGCCGCATCCTGTCCGCGCTGTCCGGCGCGGCGCTGGTGGCCGGATCCGTCCTGACCCGGTTTGGCGTCTTCGACGCTGGTAAGGAATCGGCTCGGGACCCGAAGTATGTTGTCGTGCCGCAGCGGCAGCGCCTTGAAGAGCGCGGCCTCGAGCGCGTGGAGAAGGTGACCACGCCGGAGGCCGACTGATGTAAGGACGAACGATGACCGCGCCGACGATGGACCGGAAGGCGGTCCTGACGCGCCGGCGGTGGGGCCTGGTGGTCGCCGCCGTGCTGGTCCAGTTGGCGCTGGGCGCGGTGTACGCGTGGAGCGTGTTCAACACGCCGCTGCAGCAGCAGTTCCACTGGACCAAGGCGCAGGTCGTGCTGCCGTTCGAGGTGGCGATCGGCACGATCTTCATTGGCAGCATGATCGGTGGCCGCATCCAGGATCGGTACGGGCCACGACCGGTGGCGCTGGCCGGCGGGGTGCTGTACGCGCTGGGCATGATGCTGTCGTCCCTGGTGACGTCACGAAACCAGCTGTGGCTGCTGATCCTGGGCTACGGGGTCATGGGTGGCATCGGGATGGGCGCGGCGTACATCACGCCGATCGCCATGCTGGCCAAGTGGTTTCCGGACAAGCGCGGCCTGATCACCGGTGTCGCCGTCGCAGGGTTCGGCTTCGGCGCGGTCATCACCGCCCCCGCCGCGAAGTGGCTGCTGTCTATGGTCCCCCGCAAGACCGAGGTGTTCCTGCCGCTGGGGCTGGCGTACCTGGTGGCGGTGCTGCTCGGCGCATCGTTCTTCCGGGACCCGCCGCCGGGGTACCGGGTGCCGGGGTTCGTGCCGCCCAGCACCGGGCGGGCGGTGGCCGGCAACCGCGCGTACACGCTCGGCGAGGCGCTGCGCACCCCGCAGTGGTACGAACTGACCGCCATCCTCGCCCTGAACGTGACCTGTGGCATCGCCTTCATCTCCCAGGCCGCCGACGCCACGCACGCCATCGCCGGGGTGAGCGGGGCCACCGCGGCGGCGTTCGTCGGCGTGCTCGGCCTGTTCAACTCTGCCGGCCGGGTGGTGTGGGCCTGGCTGTCCGACCGGATCGGTCGGATGGCGGCGTTCATGGGCATGCTCGTGCTCCAGGCGATCTGCTTCCTGGCGCTGCCACGCGCCCACGTGTTCGCGCTGTTCGCGCTGTTCGCCGCGCTCATCGTGCTCGCGTACGGCGGTGGTTTCGGCACCATGCCGGCGACCGCGGCGGACTACTTCGGCACGTCCCACGCGGGCGCGGTCTACGGGGCGATGATCGTGGCGTGGAGCATCGGCGGCGTGGTCGGACCGACGGTCACCGCGCTGCTGTACGAGTGGAGCGGGCACAACTACACCGTGCCGTTCACGGTCCTCGCGGTCCTCGCGCTGGCGGCGGTGTCGCTGCCGGTGGTCACCCGAATGCCGGCGGAGCCGGCTCTGTACCGCGGCGGGGTTGAGCCGATCCCACGGCACTGACGCCTACGCTGCGTTCGTGCGGAGTTTCGAGATTGACGCCCGCGCCCGGCGCGCGATCGACCGGTTCAACGCGGTCATGCAGCCGGAGCTGGACAAGCTGCTCAGGCGGTACGCCGGCGCGCCGGTCGCCGAGGTGCGCGCCGAACTGGCGAAGGTGTGGGGCGCGAACGCGGGGAAGGCGCTGCCCGAGCCGTACCTGACGACCTGGGCGACGTCGATCAGCAACGGCGACCGGGTTCGCCTCTCCTGACCCCCACCTCATGGGAGGTGGGGGTCAGCGGACGATCAGCGTGCAGCCCTCGCGGCGGGGGACCAGTTCGCCGACGACCGGATAGCCCGGCACCTCACCGGCGACGAGCAGGCCGCCCGACGTCTGCGCGTCGGCCAGGAGCAGCAGTTCGTCCTCGGCGACCCCGTCGGCCGAGAGATGCGGGCGTACCCACTCCAGGTTGCGCCGGGTGCCGCCGCTGACGTACCCGGCGGCGAGGGCGTCCCGCGCGCCGTCCAGGTACGGCACCGCCGACGCGTCGACCACGGCTGTCACACCGCTGGCCCGGGCCAGCTTGTGCAGGTGGCCGAGCAGGCCGAAGCCGGTGACGTCGGTGGCGCAGACCGCGCCGGCCTTCACCGCGGCCTCGGCCGCGTCCCGGTTGAGCGTCGTCATCGCGTCCACGGCCTGCGCGAACACCTCGCCGGTCGCCTTGTGTCGGCTGTTGAGCACGCCGACACCGAGCGGTTTGGTCAGCGTCAACGGCACGCCGGGCGTCCCCGCGTCGTTGCGCATGATCCGGTCAGGGTCGGCGACCCCGGTGACGGCCATCCCGTACTTCGGCTCCGGGTCGTCCACGCTGTGCCCGCCGGCGACGTGGCAGCCGGCCTCCCGCGCCACGTCCAGGCCCCCGCGCAGCACCTCGGCGGCCAGTTCGAGCGGGAGCACCTCGCGCGGCCAGGCGAGCAGGTTGACCGCGACGACCGGGACGCCGCCCATCGCGTACACGTCGGACAGTGCGTTGGCGGCCGCGATGCGGCCCCAGTCGTACGCGTCGTCGACCACCGGCGTGAAGAAGTCGGCCGTCGCGACGATCGCGGTGCCGTTCGCGATCCGTACGACCGCGGCGTCGTCGCCGTCGTCGAGGCCGACGATCAGCTCGCCGGGGCCTTCCGGCGGCGCGTCGCCGACCAGCCCCGCGACGACGCTCTCCAGTTCTCCAGGGGGGATCTTGCAGGCACAGCCGCCGCCGTGCGCGTACTGGGTCAGGCGCATTCAGTAACTCTTACTCGTGAGGTTCCGGGTGGACAGAGCCGGGTGGCTGGTGCCCGAATCCCGCGATTTTCAAACGGAACGATCGCCGTACCAACGGGGGACACGCGACGGCGTAGTGGCCCGGGGCGCGCGGGGATGATTCCGCACATGCTGGGCAGCGGGTACGAGATGTGTCCCGGGCCGGCGGGCATACCGCGAACGCACACGATCAGCAAGGAGCGTGACGTGAGCGAGAAGTCCATCCTCTGCTTCGGAGACTCCCTCACGTGGGGCTGGGTGCCGAAGGACCCGCCCGTCCCGAGCGAGCGCTATCCCCGCCAGGTCCGCTGGACCGGGGTGCTCGCCGACCAACTCGGCGCCGGCTACACCCTCGTCGAGGAGGGCCTCAGCAGCCGGACCACCACGGCCGACGATCCCATCGACCCACGGCTCAACGGCGCCAAGTACCTGCCGTCGGCGCTGGCCAGCCACCTGCCGCTCGATCTGGTCATCGTCATGCTCGGCACCAACGACACCAAGGCCTACTTCGGCCGCTCCGCGTTCGACATCGCCATGGGCATGTCGTTACTGCTCAAGCAGATCGCCTCGGCCGCCGGCGGCGTCGACACCACCTACCCCGCGCCGGTGCCGCTCGTGGTCAGCCCGCCGCCGCTTGGCGAGCAGCCCAATCCGTGGTTCCGTGAGCTCTTCACCGGTGGCCAGGCGAAGACGCGTGAGCTGCCGCGGCTGTACAAGGATGTCGCCGACTTCGCCGGGGCGGGGTTCTTCGACGCCGGCTCGGTCATCAGCGCCGACGGGGTCGATGGCATCCACCTCACCGAACAGAACAACCGGGACCTCGGGCAGGCACTCGCGAACCCGGTGCGCCGCCGCTTGGCGGACTGACACCGCCGTTCCGCTGGCTCGGGGAGCCGGCGCCATCAGGAGACGCCTCAGGGCACCTGTCGCGCCGCCGGCGCCGCTGACCTCGGGGCAGAAACCTCCGGGTCGGACTCTTATGCGAGCTTCACGCGGGTTTTATGGAAAACCTACACACCCAGTGGCAGGCTGGTCCTTGGTACGGAGTGCGAGGAACGGATTATTCCTCGGGTTTGACTTCGAGTTCGAGGGAGCTCCTACCGATGAAACCGATTCAGAGAGTGCTCGCGGTCGGTGCGCTTGTGGCCGGGCTGCTGGGATCCGGCGCCACCGCCGCCACGGCACAGACCACCCCGCCGCCGCCGCCGGGTGCCAGCACGAGCGCCTCGCCGTGGTCGGTGGCCCAGATCAAGCACCACGTCGACAGCCACCTGGCCAAGGTGATCGCCCGGGCAACCGCCGCGCGCCAGCGCGTCAACAGCGACTCGACGCTGACGGCGGCGCAGAAGGCCAAACTCAACGCCGACCTCAACAAGCTGATCACCGACGCCACCACGGCCCGGCGGAAAGTGGACGCGGCGAACGACCGTGCCGGTCTTGAGGCCGCCCGGCCCGCGTTGCAGGCGGTCAAGGCAGACCGTCGCCAGCTGTACAAGGACTGGGAGGCCATCCACGGCGCTCACGGGACGGCGACGCCGAGCGCGCCTTCGACCAGCTGAATATCGGATCCAGGAAAGCGGGCCCGGCGGCGCTGCCCCGGGCCCGATGATCTGCGCTCAGGAACAGTGAAGAACCGCGGGATGTGATCCACTCCTTGTTCCGGGACTGCGGTTGCGAATGATCTCGTGCAGTCGGGGAGGTCTGCCGCAGGTACGAGTTCGCACTGTCGCCGGGCTTCTGCCAGTTGCAGGTGGTGGCGGTGAATGCGAGGGGGGCGGGCCCAGCGTCGGCGGCCGATCAGCTGACTGTGCGCTCGCGGCCGGTCCGACACGGCTCTCGGAGCCTGTGGAGAACGGCAAGTACCACGGAGACCCGTGTGGACAACAGCGGAGGAAGATCGCCCCTGCTGTGGGTGTGGCGTAGCTGATCTGTATAGGCTGAAGACCACGACCTTCTGACCTGCGGTAAACCGCAGGTCAGAACCTATGGAGGCGTTCGGGCAGCTGGTGCTCCCCACGGTCTTCAAAACCGATGTGGCCCGGGATCCGGGTCAGGCGGGTTCGATTCCCGTCCGCCTCCGCCACCAGCACGTCGCCCCGGTGACCTGCCGGGACGTAGATCAATGGGGCGTCCTGCAAGACCAGCGCCGGTCTCACCTCGTCTCACGGATATCCGCTGTGGCCCACTGGTTGCGGCAAATGGGCGGCAAACTTCGCTCCAGCGGTCAGGCGCTGTCGTCCTGCTCCGACAGTCCGAGGGCCTCGCCGATGCGGCGGCGCGCCACGTCGTCCTGACCCTCGATGCACTTGGCGTAGACCTTGAGTAACACGTGGACGCTGTGCCCCGCCCACTCAGCCACCTGAGTAGCCGGTACCCCGGCGTTGAGCCACAGTGACACGGCCGCGTGCCGGAGATCGTACGGACGCGCCGCTAGCGGCGATTGCTGTTGCGGCCACCGGTTGCGGCGGGATCCGCTGGTGGCGTTCGTGGTGTCTCCTGGCACCGCCGAAGAGGGGCGGCTTACGCCGGAGGCGGATGGCTGGCTGGCCATTACCGCCGACGGGGTTGGTTGTTCGAGGTGCTCTCAGCCTTGTGGTGAGGCTGGTAAGAGTGGAGGAGCCTGATCACCGGCGGCCGGCGAGTTGCCGCAGGCCCCTCCACCAGTCGGTTCAGCGAATCCAGGCCATCATCGACGGCAAAGGCCGTACTGGGCCGCTCAGTGGAGTCGGGGGAGACCGGCATGTCGGGCCGGTGCGATTGAGATTGGCGGGTGTGGCTCGCATCAGCGGCAGGAAGGCCGCTCGGCGTCTCCGAAGTCGAGGCCAGCGATCCGGCGGGACGGCCGCGCTGGCGTGCTCGACGTGGCCAGAGTAGCACCGGATTCCGACGAGTCAATCCATTGCGATCGCTGGCGATGCCGGGGGTGATCCGGCTGCCTGCCGCGTCTAAAACTGACGATCATCGTTGACACCTGGGTCTCCGGAGACTACGGAGACCATCTATGTCTAAGTCCACCCCTGCGCTGGATCGTGAAGCGAAGCGGCGCCTGGCGATCATCCGCCACGTCGAGGAGGTCACCGGCAACGTCGCGCTGACCTGCCGCTACTACGGCATCAGCCGGCAGGCGTACTACATCTGGTACCGCCGCTACCTGGCCGAGGGGGTCGACGGGCTGCGGACCCGGTCGAAGCGGCCCAAGACCTGCCCCCACGCCACCCGTGCCGAGGTCGTCGAGAAGATCCTCTACCTGCGGCAGAACTACCACTTCGGCCCGGCGAAGATCGCGATGTACCTCAAGCGCTACCACGACATCACGGTCAGCCACTCCGGCGTGTGGCGCATCCTCAAGCGCCTGGACCTCAACCGGCTGCCTGCCTCGCAGCGCTACAAGCGCCACGACAAGCGCTGGAAACGCTACGAGAAACAGCTGCCCGGCCACCGGGTCCAGATCGACGTCAAGTTCATCGAGCCCATCGGCGCGACCAAGACCGGCCGCCGCGGCGGGCGCAACAAGTACTACCAGTTCACCGCGATCGACGACTGCACCCGGCTGCGGGTGCTGCGCATCTACCCGCAGCTCAACCAGAAGACCGCCATCCAGTTCCTCGACTACGTGCTGCAGCGGCTGCCGTTCCAAGTGCAGGTGATCCAGACCGACAACGGCGCGGAGTTCCAGACGGCGTTCCACTGGCACGTGCTCGACAAGGGCATCGCCCACACCTACATCAAGCCGCGCACCCCGCGCCTCAACGGCAAGGTCGAACGGTCCCACCGCATCGACGCCGAGGAGTTCTACCGGATGCTCGACGGTGTCGTCATCGACGACGCCGAGGTCTTCAACGACAAGCTCCGCGAATGGGAGGACTACTACAACTACCATCGCCCGCACGGCGGCCTCGACGGCCAGACCCCCTACGAACGCCTCAAGCAGAAGACCACGACCCAGGCGTAAACGATCACCGTCACTCGCACACGGCTGCCTGCCGCGATCGGGGAGGACTTTCTGTACATCTATCAAGGCGGCCCGAACCGGTCCGCACGCGCCGCCGGCTGGGCGCGTGCCGCCGCTGCCGCTGTCGCTCTGCGGCGTCACGCAGAACGCCCGCCGTCTGGCGCGGAAAGCGAGAAGCCCTCGGGGCCGCCGAAGCACGGACAGCACCAAGGGCACCTGATCGAGGTGAGCCGGCAGCCGGCCGGCGGCGAACTGGGCACGCGGCGTGACAGACACGCCGCGCCGTAGCGCGCGCCGCGGTCCGCAGTGAGTGGTCGGTGTGGGCGTCCCCCGGTGCCCGACTCTCCACGCCACCCGCCCGGCGTCAAGGGCGCTTCGCGTCGGCTACGCCGATGGCCTCCGGCCACCCTTGACCCCGACCGGGCGCCGAGGATCTTGGCACCTGTCCGGGGGACGGGGAAGGTACGGTGAGCCGGAGGGTCTGTCTCCATAGGCGGTCACTGGGCGAGTGCCTAAGGGGCCAGCGCTACGGACACGCGGGTATCGCCGCTGAGCTGGTCGCTTCCCAAGAGCCCGAGGGAACCGGCCTATCAGGACATGCGAAAGTTGGAAATCCCGTCGAGGTCGTCCGCCCACTGTTGTTCGCGCTCGGCGTTGTCCCAGCCCATCACCGCGTTGATGCGGTGCCAGGCGCTCCGGAACGCCAGGATCACGACCTGCACGGCGCTGTCCAGCACATCGAGGTCGACGCCCCAGTGCAGCAGTTCGGTTCCGTCAGGCTGCTGCACTGGCGTCATAAAGTGCATGAGGCCGTAGAGCTCACCGTGTGCCACCGCCGAATATCCCTTGTAGACCGAAACAGGCGGCTCCTTAGTGACCAGGCCAGCGTGCAGCAGATTCGCCGTCTGCTGGGTGGCCGTCAACTGCACCTCGGTCTCAATCTGCGGCGAGAACTTGTTCGGCCACGTGACGGTCAGGTCCAGATCAGTGGCGCGCCTGGTCACACGTGTCTGCTGGTCGAGCGCGTCGTTCTGTTCGGGCCCTGACTCCAGCATCGACTTGGCCTGCTCGCCTGCCTGGCGCGCGCTGGACAGGCTTAGCACCAGTTCCCGGCACACGCGCGATACGTGGACCACAGCCGGGATGCCTTGATCGCGGCCACTGCCCAATTCGAAGGCTGTGCTCTCGTCACCAACGACAAGCGTCTGGCTGGACGGGCTCGGGCTCGAGGTGTCCCTGTGCTATCCAGCGCCGAACTCTTCGCCCGAATCGGATTCGCGTCACCATCAGTGAGCGGCGGCCAGTAGCTTCGCGTGCGGTGTAGCGGTGCCTGTAGCAACGAGCACGGACCGCGATGGATGTCAGCGGCAGGAACAGGCAGCCACACTGAGCCCACGGACGGCTTGGGGCCTGACTCGGACAACTGCCCGGAACTTACAAACGAGGGGTCACCTCAACCAGAAAGGCGACCGGCCTGCCCGGACAGGGGGTCGATCCCGTAGATCCGACCGTCGGCGGAGAAGTGGCCTCGTTCTGGAAGTCGGTCTACTCCCGGTTGCGGCGTCCCGACCGCTCTGCATCTTCGCCGCCTGGTCTGGTCATCTGCTGTCAGCGCGTGACGCGACCATGGTGTGGTGGTCGGCGCATTGCGGTTCCGCCGCCGGGCGCGAAGAATACTCCGCCATGGATTTGCCGAAGAGCAGGACGGCGTACCGGCAGGCTGAACGGGCGTTCGACAAGCTGTCGGCATTGGCTGACGCCGCAGGTGCCGACGAGTTCCGGGACGAGTTCGTGTCCTGCATCGGCATGATCCAGCGCGTCGGCCCGATCCTTTACAACGAAACGAAGGGACACCGGACGGCGACCTTCGGCGCCTGGTGGCAGACGACCGGTCAGGATCCGCTGTTCCGCTTCATGGCCGATGTTCGAAACGCCGAGTTCAAGCGGGCTGAGAACCGTAAGGTCGCCCACCATGACGTCGTTGTCCACGAGGTGGTCACTGTAACGGACGCCGTGCATGTAGCGGTCATCCGCGATGGGAAGGTGGTGGAGGAGCACTCTCACAGCGATCCGTTGCCGCCCCCGCCGGTCGTCCCCGAGCCGACCCACACGGTCACGTGGTACTTCAGTGGCGGCACCTATGACGGACAGGAAGTGCTCGGGCTACTGAGGCAGTACCTGGTCTGGATTCGGGACGTGCTTATTCCAACGGCCGAACGCCTCACCCCGTAGGGATACAGACGGTGCGGCCCCCAGCGAAGGTACCCAGTCGTAATGCACGGGCGAGCGAAGTGGTCGGGTGGCCGGCGGTACAGCACGGAAGTACAGCAACCGGGCCACCCGTACCGAGCCGAACCAGACCGCGCCGCATCGGTTGACCTCGTATCCACCTTCGCCAGATCGCGTTGCCGATCTCTGGGGGTCAAGGGGTCGTCGGTTCAAATCCGGCCGTCCCGACAGCGACAATCGGCCGTTGACGCGGGGAGTTTCACCAGGTCAACGGCCGTTGCCGTGTCTGCCGGTGACCCGCTCCAGTGATCTAGACGGCTCGGAGTTGGGGACCGTTTGGGGACCGGCGCACCGCGAGATGGGCACTGAGCGCCGTTCCGGCTTCATCGATGGAGCGGCGGTCCGGATGTAGGTACCGCTGAGTCGTGGTGATGGCGCCATGCCCCGCGATCTTCCGGAGCACGTGGACCGGCACGCCCACGTCACCCCGGTGTGCCGCAGGTCGTGACGGCGCAGGTGCTCGAACCCCTGGGCCGCCTCGACCTCATCCCAGGTGCGTGGCGTCGCGCGGCACCGTCGAAGCGGCGTGTGGCGGCCATCCTCCCGAGAGCAGGTCCGCCGGGCGGCGGTGCGGTGCGCGGGCCGGGATCAGACCGCTCGTCGGGTCGCGCGCAGCACGACGTCGTTGACGTGGTGGGTACTGGCCGCGCCGGGAGGCCGTGGCCGGGTCTCGTGCGTCTCGACGTGCCAGGTATCGGGGTCGGCGGTGAGCGCGGCGGCGATCTCGTCGACCCCGACGAACGCCCCCGGGTCGTACATCCGGGTCTGGGTCGCCGCGTCCACCGGGTCGCGCAGGGCGGTGAGGTCGTGATGGACGACCAGGAGTGTGCCGCCGGGGGCGACGGCATCGAGCAGGCTGCGCAGGCCGCGCTGGTCGGGCGTGCGCTTGAACGAGCCGTACTGCAGTGAGACCAGGTGGAAGGGCTCGGTGCCGAAGGGGGTGGGATCGTTGGCGTCGCTGCGTACCAGATGGATGCTGAGCCCGCGGCGCTCGGCCTCGGCGCGTACCCGGGCGAGTGCGTTGCCGGAGATGTCGGTGGCGGTCACCTTCCAGCCGTGTTCGGCCAGCCAGAGGGTGTCGGCGCCCTCGCCGGTGCCGACGTCGAGCGCCCGGCCGGGGGGCAGGTCGGTGACCTCGTCGACGAGTGTGCCGTTGGGGTTGACGCTCCAGACACGGTCCGGGCCCCCGTAGCGGTGGTCCCAGTCGATCTCCTCGCCCGAGGACCGAGCGGCGTCGCGCAGGTCCTCCTCGGCGAGGCTGAAGGCGATCATGGCGCCTACCTGGCTGCCCTGGGCCGCCGACGGCAGCACCTGCAGGCTGGGGTCGGTGACGTTGCCGGCTGCGTAGATGCCGGGCACGGCGGTCTGGCCACGCGGATCCACTGAGAGGACATCGCCGGCGCCGGTGGGGTGAGCAGTGGTGGTGAGCCCAACCCCGGCCAGCATGTCGGCACGGGCATGGAACCGTGGATTGACCACGACGGTGTCGGCCTCCAGGACGCGACCGTCGACGAGCTCGACTCCGAAGACCTCGTCGTCGGGCCCCGTAAGGACGCGGTTAACCTCGTTGCGCTCGATGACGAGGCCCGAGGCGGCCAGAGCGTGCAGGACCTCCTCGTTGAGCCCGGTGGGGTCGTGCAGCACGACGGTCAGCCGGTCGGTCAGGTGCCGCCACAGCGGGGTCGGGTGCATACCCAGGGGGTGGGTGATGATCTGCACCAGGCGCTGGTCGCGCACCTCGAAGCCGTGGCAGAACGGGCAGTGCACCACGCCGCGACCCCACTGCGCGGCGACGCCGTCGATCGCGGGCAGTTCGTCGGTCAGGCCTGTCGCGGCGAGGACACGGCGGGCCACCAGCGCATGCCCACCGGTGAGGTCAAGCCGGAACCGACCGTCGTCGCGACGGTGCACCGCCACGACCCGGCCGGTGAGTACCTCTCCGCCGTACGTGCGTACTTCCTCGCGCCCGACCGCCATGAGTTCGCCGGGCGCTGCCCCCTCGTGCCCCAGGTAGCCGTGCATGTGGACGGCCGGGGCGTTGCGCGGGGCTCCGTCGTCGACCACGATCACGCTGCGCCGCTGGCGGGACATTTGCAGGGCGGCAGCGAGCCCGGCGGCCGAGCCGCCGATCACGGCGACATCACAGTGACGCTCCATGGTCGGATGCCGAGCGTGATGGTCGGCGTGGTGGTCGACGCCTTCGGGGTCGACCAGCTGCTGGCTATCGGCGGCGTGCTCGCTCATGGGTGTGACGCTACGGCGTCCCGGCGATCTGAGCAAAGACCCTTGCAGAATTAGCAAGAGAGGGCCAGGATGGGGACATGAGCGAAGTCGCGGACGTCGAGGCCCTGGCCCGCTCGCGTCTGCGCAGCTTGCGCAGCACTCTGGGATATTCCCTCGACGAGTTGGCCGAGCGAACCAACCTCAGCCCGTCCACCATCAGCCGCGTCGAGACGGGCAAGCGCACCCTGAGCATTGACGTGCTCGTGCCGCTGGCCAACGCCCTGCAGGTGAGTCTCGATGTGCTCTTCGAGGTGCCGACCGACGACGACGTCGTCATCCGTCCCGTCGCGCACAGCAGCGGCGCGCGCACGACATGGCTGCTGAGCCGTCCAGACGGGCGCACGGTTGCGATGAAGATGCGCCTCGAGCCGTCCGAAGTGCCGCCCAGCCAACGGGTGCACCCGGGCCACGACTGGTTTCTAGTGCTGGAGGGACGCGTGCGGTTGTGGCTGGGCGAGCGACAGATCGACGTCGACGCGGGCGAGGCGGCGGAGTTCGCGACGATGGTCCCGCATGCGATCACAGCACCGGGCGGTCCAGCCGAGCTGATCATGGTTTTCGACCGCGACGGACAGCGCGCGCACGTACACCAGTGAAACTCGGCAGGCGACGGAGGCCGAGCAGCGGTACAGCACAGAAGTACAGCAACCGCGTCGACCGTAGCTGGCCGCATCGGGCCGCAGGCGCCGCCTGACCTCGTCCCCGGCCGGTAGCGACCTCTCTGCCGATATTTGACACGGAAGCGGTCAGCTGAGCCGCGTGTCGGCGGGGAACACTCACGCCTGCGGCGAGCAGTTGCAGCTTCTCGTAGTCCTCCGTGCGGCGGGGGAGCGGTGAGTGTGAGCAGTGCTTGGGGCTGGTCCTCGGTGAACAGCACCTGGCAGCGGGATTCGATCCGGTGAGTTGGCCGCAAGCTCGTTTCTTAATCGCGTGGTGGCGACGCTAGTGCCGAACCCAGCCAATGAAGCGTGCGTGCAGGTCGCCAGCGGGAATGTCGCCGAGATCGGAGCACGCGTCGATGAGGGCTGAGCCGAGCACCAGAGTGAGGCTGACGGGTGCGTCGGTGTACTGGGCGAGGAGTTGACGCCGCCGTGTCGGACAAGGCCACGGCAGGGAGCAGCCCCCGCAGATCCAGCTACCGCGCACCGGCAGATGGCTGGTCATTGGGTACGCCGTGACTTCGTGGAGGATTCCGCGACGATTGGATGTCCGGTGCTGTTGCTGTGACTTTTTGCGGCAACCTCGACGCTCGGTCCGGTCGCGGCCCAGGGGCACGACAGGCACGCGGCGGTGCCCGGCAGGAGGGGTAGCCTCACCCACCGTCGACTTGGTCGCTCCACGGATGTCTCCCTCTGATGCGGTTGGAGGCGGGGCATCGCCGGCCTGGCGTCGATCGCAGCGGACCGGCGCGCCCCGCCTGGGACTCACGGCGCCAGAGGTTGCCGACCTTCCGGGATCCGCGCCGTCCCGAAGAAGACGTTACTGAAGTAACTGGAGTAACGGAAGGTACTGGGCAAACGTCTTTTAGTGCAGTTGGTGGGGATGGGAGAATGTCGCTGCCGACCTTCTGGAGCTCCTATGCCGATCCCGCCTACCGCCCGACAGATGGCAGACGACATCGCGGAGCGAATCCGCCGTGGCGAGTACTCGCCCGGCACGAAGCTGCCGCCCGCCCGGGAACTCGCCGACCTGTACGCGGTGTCGCTGTCGACCGCCCAGCGTGTCCAACTCATCCTCAAGGAACGCGGCCTGGTCGTGGGGCGCCAGGGCGATGGCGTGTACGTGGCGGAGGGCCGCTAGCCGAGGTCGAGTTGAACGGCCATCGGATCGTGATCGGAAGGCTCCGTGGAACTGGGGACGTCAGGGGAGCGATGAGCCGTCGAGTGAGTGCCGTGGCGCCGGTGGCGGCAAATCGGTGGCATCGAGTGTCTGTCCCTCAGCGTCCGCCCTGCTGACACTGGGTCCACGACTCGGTCTTCAAAACCGATGTGGCCCGGGATCCGGGTCAGGGGGGTTCGATTCCCGTCCGCCTCCGCCACCAGCACCGACAGCCGAGGGCGCCCGGTTGGACCGGCGCTTGAATCGCAGCACGCCGTCGTCGATCCGGCCGTACCGTAGCGCCACCACGTCGTGCGCGTAGCTCATGCCGAGCCGCCACGGCGCCCGGGAGCCGGCTCTCGGGAACTCGTCGATGGAGCGCAGCACGTACCCGGCCGCGAAGTCCAGCAGCGGCTGTTCCGTGACGCCCAGGTCGTCGTTGGTCGGGACGCACTGGTCGTACCCGTGGGCGTCCAGGTGGCGCAGCAACCGGACGACGTACTCGCTGACCAGGTCGGCCTTGAGTGTCCAGGACGCGTTCGTGTACCCGATGGTGAACGCGAAGTTCGGCACGCCGGACAGCATCATGCCCTTGTACGCCATGGTCTCCGGCAGCGAGACGTCGCGGCCGTCGACGCTGAGCTGCATGCCGCCGAACGCCAGCAGGCGCAGCCCGGTGGCGGTCACGACGATGTCCGCCTCGAGTTCGGCGCCGGACTCCAGCCGCAAGCCGGTCTCGGTGAACTCCTTGATGCGGTCGGTAACCACCGAGGCCTTGCCGTGCTTGATCGCCTTGAACAGGTCGCCGTCGGGCACCACGCACAGCCGCTGGTCCCACGGGTTGTAGTACGGGGCGAAGTGGGTGTCGACCTCGTACCCCGCCGGCAGTTGCTTGATCGCGGCCTTGCGGAGCATCGACTTCACCAGTTTCGGCCGGCGCTGGCTGAGCTGGTAGAACAGCGTGCTGAGGGCGACGTTCTTCCACCGGGTGACCGGGTACGCGCGGCGTACGCCGAGCACGCTGCGCAGCCCGTTCGCGATCGGGTCCTCCGCCGGTAGGGCCGTGATGTAGGTGGGGGAGCGCTGCAGCATCGTCACGTGGGCGGCCCGGTCGGTCATGGCCGGCACCAGCGTCACGGCCGTCGCACCGCTGCCGATCACGACGACCTTCTTGCCGGTGTAGTCGAGGTCGGCCGGCCATTGCTGCGGGTGGACGACCGTGCCGCCGAACTGCTCGATGCCCGGGAAGTCCGGCGTGTGGCCGGCGTCGTAGCGGTAGTAGCCGCTGCAGACGTACAGGAAGTGAGCGGTCAGCCGGACCGGTTCGCCGTCGTGGACCGCCTCCACCGTCCAGCGCGCATCATCCGTGGACCACGATGCGTGGGTCACCCGGTGCCCGAAGCGGATGTGCCGGTCGATGCCGGCTTCGGCGGCGGTGTCACGGATGTACCGGAGGATCGACGGTCCGTCCGCGATCGCCTTCGCCTGCGTCCACGGCCGGAACCGGTAGCCGAGGGTGTGCATGTCCGAGTCCGACCGCACGCCGGGGTACCGGAACAGATCCCACGTCCCGCCGATGGCGTCGCGCGCTTCCAGGATCGCGTAGGACCGTCTGGGGAAAGCCGACTGGAGGTGGTGCGCGGCGCCGATGCCGGACAGCCCGGCGCCGACGATCAGCACGTCGACGTGTTCGGTGGTGGTCATCGCACCGACTCCCGCTGCCGGCCCCGGGCTCGCGACATCACGCCGGAGATCACGGAGTAGTAGTGGGTGGGCGTGATCCGGGCGAGCGCGTCGAACAGGTACGCGTCCGGGCCGACGAGGATGCGCGCCTTACCGCGCTCCACCCCGTGGTGGATGATCTGCGCCGCCTTGTCCGGCGAGGTCATCGTCATGGCCTCGAACTGTTCCGCCATCTGTTCCTTGGTTCTTCCCAGCCCCTCGGGATCCTTGCGGATCCGCGCGTTACGGGCGATGTTCGTGGTGATGCCGCCGGGGTGCACGGTGACGGCGCGTACGCCGGTGCCACGCAACTCCTGGCGCAGCGCCTCGGTGAAGCCGCGGACGGCGAACTTCGCCGCGCAGTAGGCGCTCTGGTAGGGCATGCCCAGCAGACCGTACACGCTGGAGGTGTTCACGATGGCGCCGTCGTCCTGGCGGGCGAGGATCGGCAGGAAGGCCCGGGTGCCGTTGACCACGCCGTGGAAGTTGATGTCGTGCAGCCAGTCGTCGTCCTCCGGTACCGCGTCGAGGACGGACGAGGTCACCGCGACCCCGGCGTTGTTGAACACGGCGGCGAGGGGTGCCGGCAGCCACGCGCGTACCTCGTCGGCGAACCGGAGTTGGTCGGCCGCGTCGCGGACGTCGAGGACCCGGGTGAGCGCCGGACCGCGCAGCGACTCCGCGGTCTCCTTGAGCCCGGCTTCATCGAGGTCGGCGATGGCGACGGGCGAGCCGAGCGCCGACAGTCGCCGGGCGAGGCTGCGGCCGATGCCCGACGCCGCGCCGGTGATGACCACCGGGCGGCCGGTGATCCTAGAAACTGGTCGAGGCATCGGTGCTCCTTGCCGGTGCGGGACGCCCGCCACGACGGGCATGATCGTCGATGAGGCCGAGAAGGGTCGGCCACGCGCCCTCCGGTAGATCGTGGCCCATTCCGCGGATGGTTTCCAACCGGGCGCCCGTGATCGCCCGCGCGGTGGCCGCTCCGCCGGTCGGATGGACCATGCGGTCGCGGTCGCCGTGGATCACCAGCGTCGGGGCGGTGACCGCCCGCAGCTGCGCTGTCCGGTCACCGGAGCGGAAGATCGCGCCGAGTTGGCGGCCGGTACCCGCCGACGAGGGATCGCGGTCCCAGCCCACGCCGGCTAGCTCACGTACAAAGGCCTCGTCGAACGGGAAGCCGTGCGAGCCGATGTGCCGGAAGATCTGTACGGACCGGTCCATCGCCGCCTGCCGGCTCTCCGGCGGGCGTCCGGCCATCAACCGCCACGTGGACAGCGCGGGCCGTCCGACGCGGCGCGCTCCGGTCGTCGACATGATCGAAGTGAGCGTGCGCACCCGGTGCGGATGCAGGGCCGCGACGGTCTGCGCGATCATGCCGCCCATCGAGATGCCGACGAGGTGAGCCTGGCCGTACCCGAGCGCGTCGAGCAGGCCCACGGTGTCGATGGCCAGGTCAGTGAGGTCGTACTGCTCTGCCGGCCAGCGCCTGGTCATGATCGCGGGCAGGCTGGGCGGGCGGAACCGGAGGTGGGTCGAGGCGCCGACATCGCGGTTGTCGAAGCGGACGACCCGGTAGCCCCGCGCGGCCAGCTGCTCGCAGAACGCCGCCGGCCAGCTGTGCAACTGCTGGCCCAGTCCGGCGACCAGGACGAGCGGTTCGGCGCCGGGGTCGCCGAACTGCTCGTACGCCAGGGTGATGCCGCGCCCGACGTCGACCATCTGCTCGGTCATGACGCCACCTCGCTGCGCTCGGCGGTCGCGGTCGCGAGCGGCGGCGCCACCCGGCGGTGCACCACCGCCAGGCCTCCCTTTGCCGGGGCATTGGCGATGCCGCGGGAGTGCCGTCGCTCGTCGGGTTCGTCGGTCGGTTCCAGCGTGAAGTCGCGCAGCAGCGTGCGCAGGACGACGTTCATCTCCATGTTCGCGAACGCCGCCCCGATGCAGCGCCGGGTGCCGCCGCCGAAGGGTATCCACTCGTACAGGTCCGGTTTCGTGTGGAGGAAGCGCGACGGGTCGAACCTTCGCGCGTTCGGGAAGACCGCGTCGTCGTCGTGGATCAGGGCGATGCTGACCATCACCGTGTACCCCTTGGGGATCGTCCACCGGCCGAGTGGCAAGCTCTCGGCCTTCACCTTGCGCCCCACGATGTCGATGACCGGCCGGGTGCGCTGCACCTCGACGATCGTTGCCTCGCGCAGCGCCTTGCCGCCCGCGTCCACCTCCGCGACCAGGTCGCGCAGGACCGCCGGGTGGCGGCGGATCCGTTCGATCGCCCAGGCCAGCGTCGTGGCCGTCGTCTCGTGCCCGGCGGACAGCAGGGCGAGCAGCTCGTCGGCGATCTCGCTGTGGCTCATCGGTGAGCCGTCGTCGTAGCGGCTCTGCACCATCATCGCGAGGATGTCGTCGCGCTGGTCGAGCTGAGCGTCCTGCTCCGCCTTGGCGATCAGTCGTTCCACGATGGCGTCGTACTCGCGGCGCATCGCCCAGAACCGGCCCCACGGGCTCCACCGGCCCCAGTCGACCGTGGGGACGGGGAGCACGGCCAGCCGGGAGCCGAGCGTGACCATCGCCGGAAGCAGCTCACGGAGCTGCGTGAACTCCGCGCCCTCGGCGCCGAACACGGCCCGCAGGATGACATTGAGCGTGATGCGCATCATCGACGGCATGGTGGCGAAGGCCCGGCCTTCCGACCAGGAGGCCAGTTCGCGTACCGTCTCCTCCTCGACGATCGTCTCGTACGCGGCGAGCCGGCGGCCGTGGAACGGCGGGACGAGCAGCTTGCGTCGCCTGCGGTGCTCCTCCCCGGTGAGCGCGAACATCGAGCCGGGGCCGAGGACCCGCCCGAGGTTGGGCTCCAGATTTTCGGCGACGTCGGTACGGGTCTGGAACAGTTGCTTGATCTCGGCGGGGTCGCTGATGACCACGGAGCGGCCGAAGACCGGCATGGTGATGGTGAAGGTGTCACCGTAGCGGTCGCGACGCCGGTACATGCCGCGATTCGGCGCGGCCAGCGCGTAGGCGACCTGCATGAAGCGCGGAGTCGACGGGCCTGGAGGAAGCGTCGCAGTTGTCATGGAGCCAGCACCTTCCCGGCGTGGTACGGGGGCGTACCAGTCGCACGGTACGCTGGCGTACCGTTGCATTCAAGGGCTTCACTGGGACGGGGGGTATACCGTGACCACGGTGACGACCGCACGACTCCAGCGCCTCGCGGAGAGGGCGGCGAGCGTGTCCGACGACGGGGGACCCTTCTGCCGGCGCCTGCTCGACGGCCTCGCCGAGTCGATCGCGGAGGTGGGCTACCGCAACACCACGGTCGCCGACATCGTGCGCCGTGCGCGGACCTCGCGGCGGACCTTCTACGAGCACTTCTCCGACAAGGAGGCCTGCTTCGTCGCGCTGCTCACCGGCGCGAACACCGAGATGATCCGCCAGATCTCCGCCGCGGTCGACCCGAGCGTCCCCTGGGCGAGCCAGGTACGACAGGCGATCGAAGCCTGGATCGCGTCCGCCGAATCCGCGCCCGCGATCACGCTGAGCTGGATCCGTGACGTGCCCGCGCTCGGCGCGGGGGCACGCCGGCTGCAGCGCGACACGATGGAGGACTTCATCGTCATGATCGAGACACTGTGCGACACCGACGAGTGGCGCTCCGCCGGCGCCGGCCCGGTGTCCCGGCAGCTCACGATCATGCTGCTCGGCGGGCTGCGCGAGTTGATCGCCGCCACCGTCGAGGACGGCGGACGCATCGGCGACGTCACCGAGGTCGCGGTGCAGGCGTCGATGGCCCTGCTCGGTCCGCGCAGTCAGGGCGGCTAGCTGGCCCGGACGTTGTTGCGGTACCAGCGGCGCCCGTGCAGTCGCTGGAAGTTCCAGGCGAACGCCGCGACCGGGCCGCGGCGGTGCAGCCAGAACGTGGGCGGGGGAGTGAGTGAGGGCTGCTGACGGCCCAGGGTGATGTCGGCGAGCACGATTCCCTCGCCGTCATGGCGGCTGCGCTCCGCGAGCACCGTGCCGTCGGCGTCCGTGATGAGCGCCGAGCCTTCGAAGTGACCCCGGTAGCGCATCGGCATCCACGGCATCGCGCACTCCAGGGTGCCGGCGTGGGCGGCGTGGATCACCGGCGCGCCGACGAAGCGCGCGAACGTCGCCGCGGCGGTCCGGGCGGTGGCCTCGTTGTCGCGCTCCCACCGGCGGTACCCCGGCATCCACGGCGGGACCGACCACCAGCCCGACCCGGCCATCACCAGGTCGACCCGCTCGCGCAGGCGGCGTACGGTCTGCGTGCGCATGAGCTCCCAGCACACCGCCGCGCCGATCGTGTGCGTACCGGCGTCGATCACACCGTCGTCGTGGCCGCCGACGTAGAACGCGTTCTCCCACATCGTCGGCAGGTCCTTGTCGTGGACACCGATCACGCCGTCCGGTCCGGCGAGCACGTACTTGTTGCGGACGTGCCCGTCGGTGTCCGCGCACATGAACGAGCCGCCGACCATGGCCTCGAACCGCGCGGCGAGGGAGGTCAGCAGCTTGGTCGCCGGGCCGTCGATCGGCAGCGCGGTGTAGGCGAGGCGCTCGTCGAAGCCGATGCCGGTGGTGAAGAACTCGGGCAGCGCGATGATTTTCGCGCCGGCTTCGCCCGCCTGGGTCGCGAGGCGCTCACATGCGGCCAGGTTGGCGTCCACATCGGCCAGGACGGCTTCGAGTTGTACTGCGGCGACTTTGACCATGGCCCACATGGTTGACAAGGTCGCCGGATTTGTAAAGAGCTGGCTCGACCCTACTGCTCGTCCTCGGGCGGCTCGGGTATCCCGGTGGCGGCGCCCCGGCTGGCTTCGCTGATGCCGCTGACGACCGGTCCGCCGGTACCGGTGCCCGGGTGACCGGCACCCGCGGTCGCCTGGCCGGGCTCCTCCTTGTACACCTTGCGCTTCGTCTGATCGCCGGGGGTGACGTTCATGCCGCCCTCGGCGCTCGAGGGAACTTTGTCGGGGCGTTCTTCGGTACTCACGGTTGGCTCCCCACGATGTCCTCGATGAAGACCGTGCCCGGTGGGTCCGTGGCCAAACCCTCCGTATCGATCTCACCCCTGGACCGACGCCGAGCGCGCACACTGAATGCCCGGGACCGACGGGTTGGCCGCCGGCCCCGGGCGGTCCGGTCTCAAAGATCAGTTGTCGGTACCGGTCTCTTCAGGTTCGATGACCCGTACCGGCGTGTTCTTGTCGGTGGTGGTGCCGTCACCCAGCTGACCTTGCGAGTTGAGCCCCCAGGCACGGGCGGTGCCGTCGGAGCGCAGGGCCAGGCTGTGCAGAGCGCCGCCGGCGGCGGCGACCACATCGGTGAGAGCAGGGCTGCTCGGCAGCGCGCTACCGAGTCCATCGTCGGGCTCACCGCCCCGGTCGCTGTGCCACCCCGGTGTCGTTCCCGGGTCGACCGGGCCGCTGCTCGCGTACCCGCTCTGGCCGCCGGCCATGAGTAGCACCGTGGCCAGCACCGACATGACGGCAACCACGGCGGATCGCCGGTATTTGCCGATCAGCACAAGAGGCGTCTTGTCTATTCCTTCTTCCGTGGGCATCTGCCCATTTCTCCCTCCTTGAATGAGGACGCGGTAGCGCGATCGCCGCACGGCCCGGCATTCGGCAATTGAGTCAGGTGTATTAGTGGTCCACCTGCGACTCTGGTACGCGCGGCTTGACGTAACTCCGGCCGGCGTCGGCGGATTCATTCACGCGCCGTTGCCTTCCGGCGGCTGAGCGCCGCCCGTACTGTCATCGACAGAAGGTAATTTCTTCGTTACGTTGGAGGTTTCCATGCGGCGCGTCGGACCGATTCTCGCCCTGGCCTCGGCACTCCTGCTCATCGCCTCACCAGCGTCGGCGTTCGCGCATAACGCCGTGCACAACGCGTACCTGCACGCCGTACTCGACGGGCTGACGTTCGCTGTCGTCGCCGCCCCCGTGGCGACGGCCCTGTTGTGGGGCGAGCGCCGCCGCGGGCTGCTGCTGGCTCTCGTCACCCTGGTTCAGCTACCGGTTGCGGTCATCGCCTTCGTTCCGATCGCCAATCCGCTACTGCACCTGATCCTGCTGCCGGCGGCGCTGGCGCTGACGGCCTTCTCGCTCTGGGCGGTACGCCGCCTGGGCCGTCAACCGGAAGGCGGCCGTCAGCCGGAGGGCGCCGGCGCGCTACGCCCGGCCGGGGACTGAGCGGGCAGGCTGGCTGGCTCGGTGGATAGGGGATCACCGAGCCAGCCGCCACGACCGTCGCCGACGGCGAAGGCCACGACCCGTTCCCCGTCCCGGACCACCCGGACATCCGGGCAGCCGGGCCGGGGCTCCTGCCACCCGCCGTCGACGCGCACGCTGTGCCAGCGGCAGTGGTCCTCGTCCACGAAGCCCCAGGCCAGCAACAAATCCTGGCCCCGGTAGCGGTAGCAACCCACCGACTCCACTCGGCCGGCGCAGGCCCGGCGCAGGAACCGGGCCGACAGGCCGGGCACCGCCACGCCTTCGAACTCCGCGGCGTCGACCACCCGGTGGACTCGGAAGCCGGTCAGGTCGGGAATGTCCACGCGGCCCATTCTCGGCCGAAACCGCCCGCCTCATGGTGAAAACCGGCAACTCAGAGCCTGCGCCAGGTCGGCTGTCAGGTCGTTGACGTCCTCCAGACCGATGGACAGCCGGACGAGGTCGGCGTCCGGGCGCGCCTCGGCCGGTACCGGGCGGTGCGTCAGGGACGCGGAGTGCTGGTTGCTCCCCGGTAGAGGTGTGCTGCCCGCAGCCGCCGACCGCCGACGGGCGTCCCGACAGTTGTAGTGTCTGGTTGTGTCAACGGCATCCCAGTCTCAGCCGCCGCCGGGGGATACACGGAGGCGCGTTCCGCGTACCGATGCCGTCCTCGCCGACCCGCGCCTCGCCGCCGCCACGGCGATGCTGGGCCGGCCTGCAGTCAAGGCGGTGGTGAACGCCGCGCAGGAGCGGGCCCGGCGCGGCGAGATCGCGCCTGAGGAGGTCGCCAACGCCGCGGCCGCCGCCCTGCCGCAGGGGCCGTCGAGCCTGCGCGGCGTCGTCAACGCCACCGGCGTGGTCCTGCACACCAACCTGGGCCGCGCTCCACTGTCACCCGTGGCGATCGCCGCGGTCGTCAAAGCCGCCGGCCACACCGACGTCGAACTGGACCTCACCACCGGCCGGCGGGCCCGCCGCGGTCGCGGCGCCCTCGACGCGCTGCGCGTCGCCGTCCCCGCCGCCGCTGGCGTGCACGTCGTCAACAACGGCGCCGCCGCGCTGGTGCTCGCCGCGACGGCCCTGGCAGCCGGCCGCGAGATCATCGTCAGCCGCGGTGAGCTGGTGGAGATCGGCGATGGGTTCCGCCTGCCCGCCCTGCTCGAATCAACCGGGGCGCGACTGCGGGAGGTCGGCACGACCAACCGGACCGCCCTCGCCGACTATGCGGCGGCGGTCGGGCCGGACACCGGCTTCATCCTCAAGGTGCACCCGTCCAACTTCGTCGTCTCGGGGTTCACCTCCGCCGTGGACGTAGCCGACCTGGCGACCCTCGGGGTCCCCGTCGTCGCCGACATCGGCTCCGGCCTGCTCGCCCCCGACCCGCTGCTGCCCGACGAGCCCGACGCCGCGACGACCCTGAATGCCGGCGCGGCGCTGGTGACGGCCAGCGGCGACAAGCTCCTCGGCGGCCCGCAGGCCGGCCTGCTGCTGGGCGACGCCGACCTGGTGGAGCGGCTGCGCCGCCACCCCCTCGCCCGGGCGCTGCGCGTGGACAAGCTCACCCTCGCCGCCCTCGAAGCGACGCTGCGCGGGCCTGAGCCGCCGACCTGGGTGGCGCTGCGTGCGGCGCCAGCTCAATTGCGGGTACGCGCGGAGCGGCTGGCCGACGCGCTGGACGACGTCGACGCAGAGGTCACCCGTACGGCGGCGGTCGTCGGCGGCGGTGGAGCGCCCGGACTGGAACTCGAGTCGTGGGCGGTGTCGCTGCCGGAGCGGCTCGCGCTGCCGCTGCGCACCGGTGAGCCGCCGGTGCTCGGCCGGGTCGAGCGTGGCCGGCTGCTGCTCGACCTGCGGTGCGTGCCACCAGACCTCGACGACGCCGTGGCCGCGGCGGTCAGGAAAGCGGCATGCACGTCATAGCCACCGCCGGACACGTCGACCACGGCAAGTCCACGCTGGTACGCGCGCTGACCGGGATGGAGCCCGACCGGTGGGCCGAGGAGCGCCGCCGCGGCATGACCATCGACCTCGGCTTCGCCTGGACCGCGCTGGACTCCGGTGACGTGGTCGCGTTCGTCGACGTGCCCGGCCACGAGCGGTTCGTGCCGAACATGCTGGCCGGCGTCGGGCCGGTCCCGGCGGCGCTCGTCGTGGTCGCCGCCGATGAGGGGTGGATGCCGCAGTCCGCCGAGCACCTCGCCGCGCTCGACGCCCTCGGGGTACGCCACGGCCTGCTCGTCATCACCCGCAGCGACCTGCTCGACCCGTCCCTCGCCGCCGCCGACGCGCAGGAACGCATCGCGGCGACGTCTCTCGGTCAGGTCGAGACCGTCGCGGTCAGCGCTGTCACCGGCGCGGGCCTCGACGACCTGCGCGCCGCGCTGGGCCGGCTCGTCGCGCGGCTGCCCGAGCCCGACCTCGACGCGCCCGTACGGCTGTGGGTCGACCGGTCCTTCACCATCAAAGGCGCCGGCACGGTCGTGACCGGCACGCTCGGCGCGGGACGGTTGCGCTCCGGCGACGAGTTGGAGTTGGCCAGCGGTCGCCGGGTACGGGTCCGCGGCCTGCAGTCGTTGGGCGCCGCCGCGGCGGACGTGGCCGCCGTGGCGCGGGTCGCGGTGAACCTCCGCGGCGTGGAGCGCGACGAGGTGGGGCGGGGGGACGCCCTCGTCACGCCGGGGCGCTTCCAGCTCACCGACGTCATCGACGTCCGGCTGGCCGGCGACCCGGTCGCCGACCTGCCGGCCACCCTGACCCTGCACGTCGGCTCGGCCGCCGCCGCGGTACGGGTACGGCCGTTGGGGGAGGACAGCGCCCGCCTGCGGTTGGCCACCGCGCTGCCCCTGCGCATCGGTGACCGGGCGCTGCTGCGTGACCCGGGCCGCCACCACGTCGCCGGCGGGGTGACCGTCCTCGACGTGTCGCCGCCGCCGCTGCGCCGCCGGGGAGCCGCCGCGCTCCGCGCCCGCGAGCTGTCCACGATGGACGGCAGCCCGTCGGAGGCGGGCGAGCTGCGCCGCCGGGCCCTGGTGCGGCGCTCTTCGCTGGAGCGGATGGGTGTACGGGTGACGGCGGCGCCGGTCGCCGGTGACTGGCTCGCCGACCCCGACCACTGGTCGGCGCTGCGCCAGCGGCTCAACGCGGAGGTGACCCGCTACGTCTGCGCACATCCCCTGGAGGTCGGCGCGCCGGTAGAGGCGCTGCGGCACGCCCTCGACCTGCCCGACCGGGTCCTCGTCGACGCGCTCGTCGCCCCGCCGCTGGTGGCCCGCGACGGCCGGATCGGCGTGGCGGGGCAGGGGGACGCGCTGCCGGAGCGGGTGGCCCGGGCCGTCGACCGGGTCCGGCTCGACCTGGCCGGCCAGCCGTTCCACGCCCCGGAGGCGGCCCGCCTCGCCGAGCTGGGCCTGGGGCCACGCGAACTGGCGGCGGCGGTACGCGCCGGAGCCCTGCTGCGCGTCGCCGACGGCGTCGTCCTGCTGCCCGGCGCGGTCGAGGAGGCGGTGGCCGTCCTGGCCGGCGTGCCGCAGCCGTTCACGCTCAGCGACGCCCGGCAGGCGCTCGGCACGACCCGGCGGGTGGCGGTGCCGCTGCTGGAGCTACTGGACCGGCGGGGCGCCACCCGGCGGCTGCCCGACGACCGCCGGGTCATCGCACCGTAGCCGCCGCGGCGCCGGCGCGGGTGGAGTTGACATTGCCACCGGAAGGTACGAGATTGCACACCACCAGCTGACCTGTCCGAGGCACGGAGGTTGCGTCACAGTGCGCCTGACCCGGTCGACCACTCACACCGTGTGGGATCGCGCCATCCCGCCCGCCGCGCGCGTCGTCCCGGGCGACGAGGTGACGGTCGAGGTCGCGAACTCCTCCGGGGGCCAGCTGGCCAAGGACTCCACCGTCGCGGACGTGGCGACGCTGGACTTCAGCAACGTCAACCCGGTGACCGGGCCGCTGGCGGTCGACGGGGTGGAGCCCGGCGACGTACTCGTCGTGGACATCCTCGACATCGACGTGGACAGCTGGGGGTGGACGGCGAACATCCCCGGTTTCGGCCTGCTCGCCGACGACTTCCCAGACGCTCACCTGCGCATCTCATCGATCTCGGCCGGGTCAGTCGAGCTGCTGCCTGGGCTCGTCCTCCCCAGCGTCCCGATGATCGGCACCATCGGCGTCGCGCCGCCGGCTGCTGAGCCCGCGTCGGTCGTCGTGCCCACCCGATTCGGCGGCAACATGGACATCCGCCACGTGACAGCCGGCGCGCGGCTGCTGCTGCCTGTCGGCGTGCCCGACGCCCTGCTGTCCCTTGGCGACACCCACGCCGCCCAGGGAGACGGCGAGATCTGCGGCACCGGCATCGAGACAAGTTCGGTCGTGCGGTTCCGCGTGGACGTCATCCGCGGCCGAGCACTGGCGTTCCCGATCGTCGAGACCGACCCGCGCACCGCCCGGGCGGGGCGGGCAATCGCCGTCACCGCGATCGGCCCGGATCTCATGCAGGCCACCCGGGACGCGGCACGCGGGCTGGTGGACGAGATCGTGCTGCGCACCGGCCTGGCCCCGCTGGACGCCTACCTGTTCGCCAGCGTCGCCGCCGACCTGAAGATCTCCGAGGTCGTCGATGCCCCGAACTGGGTGGTCTCGATGCACGTCGAGCGTGACCTGCTCACGTGACCGACGCGGCCGAGCCGCAGACCTGATTGGGTTTTGCCGCTCGCGGGTATGGATGCATCGACCGTTGGATATTCCCTCTCGAAGGAGAGTACTGCCATGGGTATCGGTGGAAGCATCCTGCTGATTGTTATCGGCGCGATCCTGACGTTTGCCCTGAATGTTCAGCTCGGCGCCGTCAACCTCGACCTGGTCGGCTGGATCATGATGGCCGCCGGTCTGCTCGGTCTGATCATCACCACCTACATCTGGAGCAGCCGGCGCCGTACGGTCGTCTCCGAGGGCCCCGCCGGCTACCGTCGGGTCGAGGAGCGCACCGACCCGTACGAGCCGATGTAACGGCCCTCAGCGGCCGGCGACACTGCGGGCCGTCTCGGCGATCGCGATCGCGTCGATGCCGGCGGCCTTCAGCAGTTCGTCCGGGTTGCCGGACGCGGGCAGCGTACGTACGGCGAGGTGGGTGACCGGCACCGCCTGCTCGGACAGGGCCGACAGGACCGCCTCGCCCAGACCCCCTTCCGGGTAGTGGTCCTCGACCACGATCACCCGGCCGCCGGTGGCGCGCGCCGCCTCCCGGACCGCCTCGCGGTCGATCGGCTTCACCGAGTACAGGTCGAGCACCCGGGCCCGGATGCCGGCATCGGCCAGCAGGTCGGCGGCGGCGAGGCAGTTGTGCAGGGTGACCCCGGCGCCGAGCAGCGCGACGTCGTCGCTGTCGCTGCCGCGCACCTGCTTGCTGCCGCCGACCGGGAAGCTCTCGCCGTTGTCGTACAGCACCGGGTAGGAGCCCCGGGTGGTACGGATGTAGTTGACGCCTTCCCGGTCGACCATCTGCGTCACGAGCGCGGCGCAGGACACGGCGTCACTGGGGTAGAGCACCGTCGAGCCGAGGATGGCGCGCATCATCGAGATGTCCTCCAGGCCCATCTGGGACGGACCGTCCGGGCCGATCTCCACCCCGACGTGCGAGCCGGCCAGGTAGATGTCGGCCTGCGAGACCGCTGCCATCCGGATGAAGTCGTGGGCGCGGGTGAAGAACGCCGCGAACGTCGCCGCCCACGGCCGGTACCCGCGCACCTGCAGCCCGACCGCCGCGGCCACCATCTGCTGCTCGGCGATGAACATCTGGAAGAACCGGTCCGGGTACTTTTCCGCGAAGTCCAAGGTGTGCGTGGAGTTGCCGACCTCGGCGTCCAGCACGACCACATCGGTACGGGCGCCGAGCGCGACCAGCGCGTCGCCGAACGCCTTCCGCGTGGCGACCTTGTCGCCCTTCTTGTAGGTCGGCAGCGTCACCTGGCCGCCCGCGGTTGCCGCGCCGGCGGGCGTACCGGGCTCGGGCAGCGGCCCCCGCACCCGGAGGTTGCGGACGCCGCCGAGCTCGGCGACGGCCTTCTCGGCGAGGTCCGGCGGCAGCGCCTTGCCGTGCCAGCTCGCCTCGTTCTCGACCTGTGGCAGGCCCTTGCCCTTGATGGTGCGCGCGAGGATCGCCGTCGGCCGGTCGATGCCCCGGACCTGCCGGTACGCCTCGTCGATGGCGTGCAGGTCGTGGCCGTCGATGACGACGGCGTGCCAGTCGAACGCCTCGAACCGCCGCCGGTACGCGTCCATGTCCCACTCCAGCTCGGTCGGCCCGCGCTGGCCCAGCCGGTTCACGTCCACGATCGCGGTCAGGTTGCGCAGCCGGTAGTAGCCGGCCTTGTCGATCGCCTCCCACATCGAGCCCTCGGCCATCTCGCTGTCGCCGCACAGCACCCAGAGGTGCAGCGGCAACTGGTCGAGGCACTGGGCTGCGAGGGCCACGCCGACCGCGATGGGCAGGCCCTGGCCCAGGGAGCCGGTCGCCACGTCGACCCAGGGCAGCGCGGGAGTCGGGTGGCCCTGCAGCCAGTTGCCGAATCGCCGGTACCCGTTCATCAGCTCCTCGTCGGAGATGACGCCGGCCGCTTTGAACATCGAGTACAGCAGCGGCGACGCGTGCCCCTTCGAGAAGATCAGATGGTCGTTCAGCGGGCTGTCGGGGTTGTCCCAGTCGTAGCGCAGGTGCCGGGCCATCAGCACCGCCATCAGGTCGGCGGCGGACAGGCTCGACGACGGGTGCCCGGAGCCGGCGGCCGTGCTGGCGCGGACCGAGTCCACCCGCAGCTGCGCGGCGAGCTCCCGCAGCCGCTGCATCTCCTCGTCGGCGAGGGTGGTCGTCTCACATCGGACCGTCGTCGTCATGATTGCCTCCCCGGACCCGTCGCCGCGCGGCGGCTTGCGACCGTGCTGCCTACCCGGCATGGGGAGCGTCAACCGTCTCCGGTCACGTCGAGGACGGCCTTCCCGCTCACCTGGCGGCCGCGCAGCGCCTCCGCCGCGTCGCCGGCCCGGTCCCACGGGCCGCGCCAGCCGACCTCGACCTTCAGCAGGCCGTCGGCGATCCAGTCGAGCAGCGTGGCCAGGTCCTCGCCGATGTCCGGGCCCAGCGTGAACGACTGCAGCGTCTTCGCCGGTCCGACCGTCGAGTACGGGGTGAAAATGGCGGGCTCACCGGAGGTCCAGCCGACGCTCTGCAGGTTGCCGCCGGGCGCGAGCATCTTGAACGCGTCGACGAGGTGCTCGCCGCCAACGTTCTCGATGACCACGTCCACCGGGTCCTCGAGCCCGGCCAGGCCGACGATCACGTCGTCGGCACCCAGTTCCAGCAGGCCGATACCGCGGTCGGACGAGCCGACCGACGCGATCACGTAGGCGCCGCCGAGCGAGGCGAGCTGGACGGCGAACCGGCCGACCCCGCCGGCCGCGCTCGTGACGAGGACCCGCCGGCCCAGGATCGGACCGGCGGCGCGCAGCGCCCGCAGCGCGGTCACGCCGGCGACCGGCAGCGCGGCCGCCTCGGCCAGGTCGACGCCGTCGGGCACGGTGGCGAGCTCGGACACGTCGGCGACACGCCGCTGCGCCCACCCGCCGTCCGGGCCGCGGGTCACCACGCGGCTGCCCGCCGCCGGCCCGGTGCCGTCGGCGGCGGCCTGCGTGACCACGCCGGCGGCGTCCCAGCCGAGGACGGTGCCGGGCGGCGCGTCACCACTGCGGGCCCGGTTGAGCTCGCCCCAGTTCAGCGACGTGTGGTGAACCTCGATCAGGACCTGCCCCGGGCCGGGGACGGGCTCGTCAGCCTCGCCGAGGCGCAGCGACGACGGGGCGTCAGGGTCGACCACCAGGGCACGCATCGCCATGCCGGTCCACTACCCGGGCTACGCCGTCCAGTCCCGTGATCATCAAGAGTTTGCGGGCCTATGACGCCGCCAACTCTCGGTGATCATGAAGACTCGGGCGGGAACCCACCCGTCGCGACCGGGCCCCAACTGTCGACCGTCACCCGGATCAGGCACTTGCCCTGCTCGGCCATTGCTTCCCGGTACTCGTCCCAGTCCGGGTGCTCGCCCGCGATCGACCGGTAGTAGTCGACGAGCGGTTCGAGCGCGTCGGGCAGGTCGAGGACTTCGGCGGTGCCGTCGACGTGTACCCAGGGCCCGTCGAAGTCCTCGGACATCACACACATCGACACCCGCGGGTCCTGGCGGAGGTTGGCGACCTTCGCCCGCTGCGGGTAGGTGGAGATGACGATCCGGCCTTCGGCGTCGACGCCGCAGGTCACCGGGGAGGACTGGGGGCGACCGTCGCGGCGCTGCGTGATGAGCACGCCGCGGTGGCGGGAGGCGAGAAACTCGGTGAGGCGGGCGCGGTCGACGGTCGTGTTCGTCGCGTACTTTCGGGCCATCCGCCCAGCCTACGTGGCCACCTGATCGACCTCGGCGAGCATCAACCGCAGGCTCTGTGAGCGCTTGTCGATGGGCAACCGGTTGAGCGCGGCCCGCGCGTACGCCTTGCCGACGTTGAGGTCGCCCGCCTTGGCCAGCATCAGTCCGCGGTGGAGTTCGATGTGGGTCGCGAACCGGATGAGCTCGGGTGGGCGGGTCCGGTCGGCCGCGTCCTGCTCCGCGACGGCGGTCGGGTCACCAAGGCGGCTCAGCAGCATCGACGCGAACGTGTGGAAGCGCCATTCAGGGACGGTGAAGTCGGAGATGCGGTCGTGCGAGCCGGCGACGTCGAACACGCGTCTGGCGTCGTCGAGCAGGCGCAGCGCGTTCGTCCGGTCGCCGTGCACGGCCGCGGCCTGCGCCCGGGCGACGAGCGCCGTCAGCCTGCCCACCGATGGCTTGTCGTCGATCGCGAGCGCCTGGTCCGCCAGTTCCGTGGCGGTCGCCAGGCGGGCGCCCTCGTACGCCAGTGCCAGCGCCGCCCGGCCTCGTACCCACGCCCGGACGCCGACCATCTCCGATCGGTCGGCCGCCAGCGCCGCCAGCCGGTACCAGGACACTGCCTCGTCGGTGTCGCCGGTGGTCTTGCCGAACGTGGTCAGCAGGCGCGCGGCGCACTCCCACAGTTCCGGCGCGTCCAGATGCTGCTGCAGCACGACCAGGTCCGCGGCGAGTTGCTGCTGGAGCATGTCGGCGCCGCACGTCATGTACTGCTGGCCGTAGTCCTCGACCCGATTCTGCCAGTAGTCGACCGAGCCGCCACCGCGCAGCGCAGCCGTGAACCCCTTTTTGATCAGTTCGGTCACGGACGTCGACGCGACAACGGTCGCGGCCATGCCGGTCAGTAGTCCCCTGCGATCCACCGCATCCCCAAGCGCGCGCTCGTACGCCAACACCACGTCCGGGGTCACCGTCCGGCGACCAGCCTCGATGTTGGACAGGTGCCCCTTGCTGAAGTTCGTCCGGGCGGCCATCGCCCGAAGGCTCACCCCCGCCGCGTTCCGGGCTACCCGTAACTGTGCGCCAGTCTTGGTCATTGGCGTCCGTCCACACGTGTGTTGAAGACGATTGAAGACCGTTGAGACATTCAAGTTGCGCTCTGTAAACGTCACGCTACATCCGGGGGCGCGGCCGCACGTTGTTTCTTCGGAAAGTCCAAGCGCCGCGCAGGTAGCCAAAGGGGTGGCGGTGATGGAAGACAGCGACATCGCGCGTATCAAGGCCACGCATCGGCCCCGATTCTGGTGGTTGGGGCGGGCGGCTCGGCTCGGCTGCCGCTGTGGCAGCCGGGACTATCCGTGCAGTGCGCTGGCGACGGCGCTCGAGGCGGAGCGGAGAGCGGCGCAGCCGATCCTGGAGCAGCAGGTGACTGATCTGCTCCGGCGTCAGTACGACGGGTCGACCACGCACGGCGCGGGCGGGTGGGCAGGACGTGAGGAGGGCGCCTCTCTCACGGAATAGACCGTAAGAGAGGCGCCCTCCTCACGTACAAGGGAAAGTCGCCGCAGATATCAGAGGGCGAGCTGCTGACCCGGCAGGATCAGGTCCGGGTTGCCACCCACGACCTGGCGGTTGAGCTCGTAAACCGCCTGCCATCCACCCGCGATGCCCTGGCTCTGGGCGATCGACGACAGGCTCTCGCCGGCCTGGACCACATAGGTGCGGCCGGTGGCCTGCGCCGGTGCGGCCGGAGTGGCGGGCGCGGCCGGCTGGGCCGGCGTGGAGCTGCTCTGCGTCGAGTTGCTCTGCGACTGGCTGCTCGACTGGCTCCGGTTGGTGGTCTTCTTCGGGGTGTAGCTCTGCGAGGAGCCGCCCCGCGAGCCGCACACCGGCCAGGCGCCCATGCCCTGGCTCTGCCGGACCTGCTCAGCGATCGCGATCTGCTGCTCCCGGGTCGCCAGGTCGGCGCGCTCGGCGTACTGCTTGCCGCCGTGGCCGGCCCAGGTGCTCTGCTTGAACTGCAGCCCGCCGTAGAAGCCGTTGCCGGTGTTGATGTGCCAGTTGCCGCCGGACTCGCACTGGGCGACGGCGTCCCAGTTCACGTTCGAGGCGGCGTTGGCGGCCTGTGCCGGACCCAGCAGGGTCGCCGCGCCGGCCGCGCCGGCGGCGACGGCCCCGAGCGCGAGGCGGCCAGTGACTCGCCGAGCGGTCGACGGCTGCAGGTGGCGTGCGTGGTATCGGTTCTTTGCCATGAAAACCTCCACGCCTACGAGGTGAGCTGTCGGGTTCGGGCCGAGGAGCCCGGCCGCGCTGCGCGGCTTCACCCCGAGGTACGCAACGATTCGGGTGCGTACCGGGAAACGGTGGGTCCCCCGCTCCTGCCTGGTTGACGACGTTCCAGCGGCCGGCGGCAGGACTCGGCGTTACCGACCGTGGTGCCCGCGGTCGCGGACGCAGCCGACCGTAAGCACGACCGGTGTCTGTGGACAAAGATCTTGGGAAGATCGTGACTCTCTTCACGATCTTCGTCTCAGATGATGAAAGATATATACGGAGTGTAATGAAGTACTCCCCTCTCCGTATGGGGCGGTTCGCTGGGTGGGGGAGCTATTTATCCACTCTGGCCCCTTTTTGCACCGTCTACGCGGGATCGGGCTGCCTCTTCTGGCGACCGGGGCGGTTACAAATCGCCGCCCCCATCGTTGTGTCTAAGTGCATGGATGCAATGAGGAGGGGCCGTGGGTCGTCACTGGTTACTCGTGGTGCTCGTTGTCCTGGTTGTCGGCGGTAGCGTCGCGACGGCCGCCGGGCTGTCGACGGCGAAGCTCCGGCGACCGGCGCGCCATCGGGCCCGGGCGGGACGCGCCGCCCTTCCCGCGCTGCGATCGGCCGCCGTCCCCGCGCCGCGCTCGGCGGTGGAGGACCACCGTCCCCGCATGACGAACCGTCCCCGCATGACGAGCCGCCCCCGCATGACGAACCGCCCCCGTGGCGAGGCGGCGGAGTGCGCCCGTCGGCTCGACCACAACCGGAGTACCCGCAGATACAACGCGCTGGCCGATCGGGGGCACGGGTACGTCCTGTGACCGCGGTCGTTTTGCAGGCATCGGTGCCGACGATGCCGTTTAGGTGACCAGAGCGGCGGGAACAACACTCGGCGTGACGGGTTCTGTGGTGATCTTCGACCCGGCGCCGCGGCTGACCGTGACGATTGAGATGCGCGCCGACGAGCCGGACCTTACGGCCAGCCTCGCCCGGGACGAGAGCATCCACGATGCGATCCGCACCGGCGCGGCCGCCGGTGCGGTGAACGTGACCCGGCGCGGGCTGGGTAGCGGGCAGCGCGACGCGATCATGGCGCTGCGCGAGCGGGTCCGCCTGCAGCCCCTGCGTGCGTCCGGCGCGTCGACCGGGACCTGGGAAGGGTCCCACGTGCAGACAAGCCCCGAACAACTTGCGGAACGGATCCGGCCCACATGACACGGGTACTGGTTACCAATGACGACGGCATCGACTCGCCCGGCATCGTGCGGCTGGCCGCCGCCGCCCACGACGCCGGGCTGACCGTGGTCGTCGCCGCGCCGTGCGCGGAGGCGTCCGGCAGTTCGGCGTCGATCACGGCGCACGAAGAGGACGGGCGGGTGTACGTGGCGGAGCGCAAGCTCCCGGACCTGCCCGGCGTCGAGGCGTACGCCGTCGCGGCGCCGCCGGCACTGATCACGCTCATCGCGACCCGCGGCGCGTTCGGAGACGCGCCGGACCTCGTCCTGTCCGGCATCAACCGGGGCGCCAACACCGGGCACGCGATCCTGCACTCCGGTACGGTCGGCGCCGCGCTCACCGCCGCCGCCAACGGGAGGTCGGCCCTCGCGGTCTCGCTGGACGTGGGCCTGTCCCCGGCCGGGCCCCCGCACTGGGAGTCGCCGGCGCGGTTCGTCGCCGACCTGATCCCCGTGCTCTGCCGGGCGGACTCGCCGGTCGTGCTCAACCTCAACGCGCCCGACGTCTCCGCCGACGAGGTACGCGGACTGCGGCGCGCCAAGCTGGCCTCGTTCGGTATGGTGCAGACCCAGATCGAGGTCGATGGCGGCTACGTACGCACGACCGTCGTCGACGAGCCGTCCCTCCACGAGCCGGGCACCGACGCCGCCCTGCTGGCCGAGGGGTACGCCACGGTCAGCGCCGTCTGCCCCATCTTCGAGGTCCCCGAGGTCGACCTCGACGGGGTCGTCGAGGCGGTCGGTCAGTCCAGGCGGTGACGGGAGCGCGGTGCGGTCGCGCTCACCCCTGGCTCGGCGTTAGCACCGCTGAACGTACCGACACGCCACCGCCCGGGGCTGTTCGGTCACCCGTCCCGCGTCGAGGTCCTGCGCGAGGCGCACGTACTGGGCGTGGGTCCAGATCAGCGGGGTCGCCGACATCGTGCCGGTGCCCGGGGTGAAGCCCGGGGCGCCCGAGGGCGGGTTGTCGTCCCAGACCTGCTCGGGCAGCATGGCGCCGGTGCTGGCGGTACGCGCCATCGTGGCGAGCTGGGTCCGCGCGCCGGCCAGGTCGCCGGCGGCGATGGCGTACTCGCCCCGCTCGCCGTTGAAGATCGGCCAGCCCCGGCCGCGGGTGGCCCGCGAGTCGGGCGGGAAGTTGTAGTTCCACGGCTCGCCGGTGAGGGTCTCGCCGTACCCGTCGAACGAGAAGCGGTGCCAGAACCGGCCGCGCGGTGTGTCGAACGAGATCTGCCGGTCGACGACGGCGAGGCTGTTGCGGACGGTAGCGTCGGCCGCCGGCTTCACGCCCAGCCGGACCAGCTCCAGGAAGCTCGGGTCGACGACGGCGCGCTGGTCGACGGCGGACGGGCCACTGTCGCCGATGGAGTACGTGGTGCCGGCGTTCGGGTTGCCGTCCTTGGTCAGGCGCAGGTAGTACGGCTTCGGCGAGTACGGCCCGGTGCTGGTGACCGTCCACGCCTCGACCTGGCGCTGCCAGGAGTCGGCGGTCTGCAGGTACCGCTGCTCGGCGGCGGCGTCGCCGTTGGCGTGCGCGATCCGCGCCGCGCAGACCAGCCCGGCGATCTCGCTCGCGATCGTCGCGGGCGAGTAGCCACTCTGGTTCTCCCACCGCTCCTGCGGCGTCCACGGCGCGGCGTGCCCGTCGCCAGCGAAGCCGACCAGGAAGTCGGCCGCGGCCTTCACGTGGGTCCAGGTCGCCGGGTCGGTGCGGCCCAGCTGGTCGGCCAGCACGATCGGGTACGCGACCTCGTCGAGCTGGAGGCTGCCCCAGACCGGCCGGCCGTCGACCGTGGTGTTCTGCGGGAACGACCCGTCGGGCTTCTGCTGCACGGTGAACAGGTAGTCCAGGGCCCGGTTGGTGCCGGCCCGGTCACCGGCGGCGATCAGCCCGGTCGCGATCTCGTACAGGTCGCGCGACCACACCAGGTGGTAGGAGTCGGAGACGGTCTGCTGGCCCCACACCCACGGCATCGACGGGGAGGCGATGAAGGCGCCGGGGTGCGTCTTGTCCTCGCTGGCGGCCAGGACCATCGTGGACACCCGGTAGACCTGGCGCTCCTCGCGGGTACGCAGGCTGCCGGGCGCGTCGCGCAGGGACCGGGCGTACCGCTGCCAGCCTCGCGCGTACGCCGCGGCGACGCGGGCGAACCCGGCGCGCAGCGACTCCGTACCCGCCCGCAGTGCCGAGCCGGTGTCGGGTCCGAAGCCGAGCGCCAGGTCGAGGTGGCGCCGGCCGGGCAGGCCGGTGAGGGCGGTCTTTCCGGTCTGCACGACGTTGCCCGGGGTGCTCGCCCGGTCGTACGTCGCGTCCAGGCGGCCGTCGGCGACGAGGTCGGTCCAGCCGTCGCTCGACCCGAGGTACCCGCTGGAGGTGGCCACGAAGTCCGGGGCGGCGACCAGCGCGCTCGCCGTCTTCGCGTCGCTGGCGACCAGCGCCCGGCCCGATGTCGCGCCGGTGTCGTCGGAGCCGTCGTTCGACAGCGCCGGGTCGTGGAGGACGTACAGCTGGCGGGCCTTGCGGTCGGTCGACGTGAAGTCCACGCTGGCCGCGACGGTGGCCCGCGCCGGGTCGGTGACGTACGTGGTGGTCAGCCGCCAGTGCCCGGCGCGGTCGGTGTCGGTCTGCCGGTAGGTCAGGCCGCGGGTGTCGTCGACCGTGGTGGCGTGGTCGGCGGCGTCGGCGACCTTCACCGCCCGGCCGTCCGGCTCGACGACGACGAACTCGAGGCGCCGGGCGCTGGGTGTGTTGAGGTCGGGGTAGTAGACCTCGCTCAGGCCGCCGGCGCCCGACAGGGTGAACCAGACCTTGCTGGCGCGCGCGCCGTACGCCGTGCCGAAGCCGACCTTGTTCGCCGGGGTCCAGGTGGCGGCCGCGCCCGGCGCGCCGGGCGCGGGTCCGTCGGCAGGCGCCGCCCCTGCCGCGGAGGCCGGGGCGAGGGCGAGGGCCAGTACTGCGGCGGCGGACGTGGGCAAGCGCTTCAGTCTCATCCGAACGCTCCCGATCTATAGCCGTATAGACATCGGTCGGTACACCTCACGGCCAGCCGCCCCGCGTGATCCAGCTCAGTTGGAGGGTTGCGGCGCCCCCACCGGGCTGCGGTGCCCGACCCGGTCGACGGCCCGTACGCCGAACAGCACGTTGTCCTTGGACAGGTCGAGCGTCGCGGACGTGACATCGCCGACTCCGACGACGTGGGTCCAGACCGGCGCCGTGGTTTCCCGCCACAGCACCTCGTACCCGGCCAGGTCGGGCTCTGGCCCGCGCTGCCAGCGCAGCGTGGTGTCGTTGGTGAGTCCGGACGTGTCGATCGTGACGCCGTGGGGGGTGCCCGGGCCCTGGGCGAGGGACCACAGCGTCGCGGCGGTCACCTTCGCCACCCGGGTGATGTACCCGAAGTCGCAGAACTCCGGCAGGTCGCCGTACTGGACGCCGTTCTCCACCCGGGTGTTCTGGTGTTCGTGGGCGAAGTTCTCCCGCGGTTCGGTGAAGCGGCCGGCCGGGTAGCCCTGCTGCAGGAACGGGATGTGGTCGCTGCCGCGCAGGTACCGGTCGCGCCGCCAGATCACGCGTACGGTCATCCCGGTCTGGTCGTTGCACGCCACGTCCTGCACGAAGCGGGCCAACTGGCGGGACGGGCCGTCGTTCTCCCCGCCGACCGACTGCCGGATCGCGGTCTGGGCGGCGGTCTCCGAGGTCGGCACACCCTCGACGAAGAGCCGGATGGTGCGGGGATCGGGCGGGCTGCCGTCGTGCGCGTCCGGAGTTCCCACGATGTCGAGGCTGAACATGCCCTGCACGTCCACGCCGGCCGTCTTGAGTTGCCGCGCCAGGTGGGCCGACCCGTACAGCCCCTGCTCCTCGCCGGCCACCGCGACGAACATGATGGTCGCCCCGGTGCGGCGGGTCGCCATCACCCGCGCCAACTCCAGGACCGCGGCCACCCCGGACGCGTCGTCGTCCGCGCCGGGCGCGTCGCTGGTGGCGTCCGTGACGTCGGTGACCCGTGAGTCGTAGTGGCCGGACACGACGTAGACCCGGTTCGGTGCGGTGTCGCCGCGCAGGGTCGCGATCACGTTGGTGATCCGGGTCGGCGCCGGAATCCTGGGTGCCGGTTGCTGGATGAACGACTGTAGCTCCACCGTCATCCGGCCGCCGGACGCGGCCGCGTACCCGCGCAACTGCGCGTGGATCCAGTCGCGCGCGGCGCCGATACCCCGCCTCGGGTCGTCCTGACTGGACAGTGTGTGCCTGGTGCCGAACGCGACGAGCCGGCGGACTCCTGCCTCGATGCGATGCTGATCGAGCTCGCGTAGCAGGGCCCGCAGTTCCCGGTCGGGCGGCTGCGGGGTGGTCGGTCGTCCGGGGCCGGGACCCGATGTGGTGCGGTCGGGGGTGGTGCGGGCGGTGGCCGAGGCCGGTTCGCCGACAAGCGGTGTCGCCACTGCCGCCGCGGTCCCGGCGGACGCGGCCAGGAACGCCCGTCGTGTCGGGGTTGCGCGCCGCACCTGGGGGGATGGGAGGTTGTCCATGGCTGGCATCGTCGCCGTGGCCTCGGGTCAAGTCCATGCGCCGGGAGATTGACATCCGCATTTATGGATGGGTGACCGCATCGGGAGCGAAGGAGTCATAGATGGCTGCGCACCTGTGCAATTGACGGGGTGACGAACGGAGAGACGCCGTCGTTGCATGCGCGTAAAGTCAGATGCGTCTTCCGGTTGGCGCCCCAGGGCACCGGCAGGCTGCCGCCCGAAGGCGAGCGCAAGGAGCCACCGCCGCAGATGCGGGCCGTGATCGACGATGAGTTGGCGCTGTAGTTCAGGGCGCCCGACGCTCCGCCCTGTTACAGCCTTGGCTGCAGTCGCCGAGGCGACCCATAGTTGCCCAGGGGGTTCGGTATGGACCTTGTCGATGTCTACCGACAGAGCCTCGCCGAGTTCATCGACCGGGTGCACGATGTGCAGCCCGAGCAGTGGCCGGACGCCACCCCGTGCCCGGGTTGGGATGTCCGCGCGCTCGTCAACCACGTCGTCAGTCAGGACCGGTGGACCGTCGAACTGCTGGCCGGCGCCACGATCGCCCAGGTGGGGGACCGCTTCGCCGGCGACCTGCTCGGCGCCGACCCGGTCGGCACCGTCATCGAGGCGGCCAAGCGGGCCGAAGAGGCGGTCACCGAGCCCGGCGCGCTCGACCGCATCGTCCACCTGTCGAGCGGCTCGACACCGGCCGAGGAGTACGTCCGCCAGTTGCTCGCCGACCATCTCATCCACTCCTGGGACCTCGCCGCGGCGATCGGGGCCGACCGCCGCCTGGACCCCGAGTTGGTGCGGATCTGCGGCGAGTGGTTCGGTGGATACGCCGAGATGTACCGGCACGCGGGTATGATCGGCCCGGCGGTGGCCCTGCCCGAGCCGGTGGGGGAGCAGGATCAACTGCTCGCCGCCTTCGGCCGGGACCCGGCCTGGTCGTCGACGCCCATCTAGCGAGGGGCGGCAGACCCCAAGGTCGGCAGCAGGGTTGACACCTGCCCTCCAGTGCGCGCCTGGTCGGGGTGTGTTCATCGGATTGTCACCGCACGGTTACTGTCCCGGTGTTCGGTACCGGGACAGTGGATCGTCCGACGCCCGACTTTCCGACCTCCCGGCCTCCGGACATCGGCGTCGCAACATCGTCCCATCGCACGTCAAAGGCAGGCCGCCGTGTCCGAGTCCGTCACCGACCCCGTCGCCGGCCCGCTCGCCGAGGTCGTCGCCGACGTCCTGCCCGCCGACGTTCCCGAGGCCGTCATCGGCGAGGTCATCGCCGAACTGCTGCCCGCCGAGGGCGCGCAGGTGCTCACCGACGACCCGGTGGACACCGTGGCGGCCGTCACCGAGCTGGTGGAGGCCGCGACCCGGCAGGTGTTCGCCCCCGACCCGCTGGCCAACCCGGCCGGGGTGCTGACCGAGCCGACACCCGCACCGGAGCCGGCCGACCCGGCGGCAGCGGCCGCCGTCCGTGCCGGCGTCGACATCCGCCTGATCGACACCCACGTCGACGTCGCCGCCGCCGTCAGCGTCCTCGACGCGGTCTTCGCGCCGGGCGCGGGACACCACTTCTACCCGCCGAGCCTGCTGCGCAACCTGCTCGCCGCCGGAGCGCCGGTACTGGTGGCCTGGAGCGGCGAGGCGCCCGTCGGCGTCGTCCTCGCGTTGCCGGGGTGGACCGTCGACGGGCGGCCGTTGGTGCAGTCCGGGCCGATGGCGGTGCTGCCCACCTCGCGGGGCCGCGGCGTGTCGGTCGCGTTGAAGCTCGCCCAGCGGGCCTGGGCGCTCGAGCGGGGTGTCACCGAGATCCGCTGGACGTTCGACGCGATGGCCGCGGTCAACGCCAACCTCAATCTGCGCCAGCTCGGCGCGACCGTCGAGGCGTTCCTGCCCGGCTACGAGGGCCTTCGCGACGCGTGCAGCCCCACCCCGCTGCCGTACGACCGGCTGCTCGTCGCCTGGCACCTCACCAGCGAGCCCGCCGGCGGCGACGCGGTGCCCGCCGGCGGCGACGCCGAGCCGGTATGGGCGGTCGTTGCCGGCGGCGACGGGCTGCCGGTGCTCGACCCGGCCTGGACCGCCGCGCCCGCCGCGCTGGTCGCGGTGCCGGCCGACATCTCCACGCTCCGCCGGGACGACCCGGCCACCGCCACCGCCTGGCAGCACGCGGTCGGCGGGGTGCTGCAGGAGGCGCTCACGGCCGGCTGGCGGGCCGGCTGGGATCCGCGCGGCGGTTACCGGCTCACCGCGCCCACCTGCTGACGGGCCGCCGGGGTGCGCGCACCCCGGCGGCCCTTGGCGTAGCTGTCGGCGCTATCTCCGGTACTCGGCCCGCTGCTGACACTTCATGCACAGCGGCGCCTGTGGAATCGCGAGCAGCCGCTCGAGTGGGATCGGCGCGTCGCACCGGGCGCAGCTGCCGTACCGGCCGGCGCCTATGCGGTCGAGCGCAGCGTCGATGTCGTCGAGGGCCTGCCGCGCGCCGGCCTCGACGGCGGCCGACACCTCGACCCGGGCGATGTCGGCGCCCACGTCGAGCGAGTCGCCCCGGCTGTCGCCGACCGTCTGCTGCGAGGTGAGCTGGGCGAGCTGGTCGATCCGGAAGCGCCGCTGCTCTTCGAGCATGGCCCGAAGCTCGGGCAGGCGGTTGACGACCTCGGCGTACTGGCCGGTCTTAGGCATGGTGGTGCTGGACATGGCCGCCTCCGTGACGGACAACTGGTGCTGGGGAACCACCCGGCCTGTCCAGCCGGGCGTGATGTCAGTGGTTGCGCGTGCGCGCGGAGTGAAGGTGCCCGCGAGGCGACGGTGGCGCCCGACCCCGGTGCGGCGACCGTGCCGTCGCCGGCACGGCGCGCCGCTGCGGCCGCGCGGCCATGCAGGCCAGTACGAGCATGAAGAGCACGCCGCCCACGGCCACCAGCGCTGGCGCGGACTGCGCCGTCGGCAGCGCTGTGGGGGCGAACACGTGCGTGGCGGTGGCCGTGGTGGCTGCGGACTGTGCGTGGCGCATCGCCCGCAGTTGAACCGTCCGAAGCTGCGCGGCCAGCGACCGCTCGGCGGGCAGCGGCGCGTGCGGCACCACCCAGAGGGCGGCGGTCGCGGCCACCGCCACGACGAGTACGCCCGCCGCTGCGAGCCGCTTACCAACCATGACCATCATGATGAGGGCGGCGGCTGGGAGATTGCTGAAACGTTCGCTGTGAACTTGCTGAGCGTTTCGCGCCGCGTCGTCCGATCAGTTGACAGTGGTGAGCGCTGCCGGCCCGAGTACGAACTCCGGGTCGATCTGGTCGGCGAGGTCCTCGCCGACCCGGTCGTTGGCCCAGGCCTTCGCGTTGCGCAGGTGGAACTCGGCGGCCTGCGCGGTGTAGCGGGACCAGTCCTTGGCGCACGAGTCGACGGCCCCGCGCATCGTGGCGAGCGCGTCGGCGTTGGCGGGTTCGAGCTCATTGATCGGCAGGAACCGGCCGCGCTCGGCGGCCTTGACGTAGGCCGACCGTCCGATCCAGGTCAGCAGGTCCGCCCCGACGTGCTCGCGCAGGAACGCGACGTCGGAGTCGTCGTCGACCTTGTTGCCGACCACGGACACGCGCACCCCGAAGTCGCGCGCGTACCCGACGTACTGCCGGTAGACCCCGACGCTGCGAACGGTCGGTTCGCACACCAGGAACGTCTGGTCGAAGCGGGTGAACAGGCCGGACGCGAACGAGTCCGCTCCGGCGGTCATGTCGACGACCACGTACTCACCGGGCCCGTCGATCAAATGGTTGAGGACCAGTTCCACCGCCCCGACCTTGGAGTGGTAACAGGCGACGCCGAGGTCTTCGGCCGCGAACGCGCCGGTGACCGCCAGGCGCACCCAGCCGACCGGGCGTACCAGCCGGTCGTACAGCGGATTCGGGGTGTCGACGTGGAGCAGGCGCGAGCCGCGCCCCGGCGGTGTCGTCTTCACCATCGTGGCCGCGGACGAGATGCGGGGGTTGCTGCCCCGCAGGTACTCCTTGATCTCGTCCAGGTGGTCGCCGAGGGCGGGTGGCCGAATCCCCTCGGGCGCGCCCAGCGCGGCGGCGAGGTGCTGGTTGATGTCGGCGTCGATGCCGAGCACCGGCGGAGTCGTGCCGCCGGTACCGGTGAGGTGGCGAAGGAACAGGGCGGCCAGAGTGGTCTTGCCGCTCCCGCCTTTTCCGACGAAGGCAATCTTCACAACCGGTAGTGATATCCGTTTTCAACACCGGGGGCAAGTCGAGCGCGCCGACAGCCGGCGGCGGGGCTCAGGCCTGCCGGGCCACCAGGTTCCAGTACTCGTTCGGCAACTGGACGGTGACGTCGAAGAACTCGGTCCGCACGGTCTCGCGCAGCGTGTTGAACACGGCCCTGGCGTACTCGCGCGCCGAGGGCGGCGGCAGCAGCGAGGAGCGGTCGGTGGGGATCCGGGAGCGCTCGGCGATCCGGAAGAGGAACTCCTCCACCGGCATGCGGCTCGTCGAGTCGTCCCACCGGGCTGCGCCGCGCTTGAGCGGCGGGTGCAGCGCGACGGGCAGGTGGGTCAGCAGGTCCTCGATCTCGCCCGGCCCGATGCGCTCGCCGAGCGTCTCCAGGACGGCCTCGGTCGCCCGCCGGGCGATGTCCTCGCTGACCCGGGCCCGCCGGGCGACGCCGGCCAGGAACGTGTCCAGCGAGGCGCCGCCACCGGCCGTCGGACCCCGGGGCAGCAGCGGCACGTAGTCGTTGGACAGCCGGCTGACCACGTCGTCGTACTCGTCCGGGGTCAGCGCCCGGCCGAGCGCCATGAAGACCGCCCGGACGTGCCGCTCGGCCGTGGCCGGGTCCGTGAGCTCGCGCTCGGCGACCCGGCGGAGGAACTCGATGACGTCGAACGACTGCGCGGCGCCCGCCGAGAAGAGCCAGCCGCCGAGCTCCGGTGGCAACTGCGGCACCACCTGCCGGCACTCGTCGCGGCCCAGGTGCTCGCCCAGGGTCGCGAGGGTCGCGTGCGCGGCGCGTTCGGCGTGTTCCCGGTCCGTGCCGATGGCCTGCTCGACGAGGGAGATGAACTGCTCGTAGTCCACTGTGCAGCCATCCGCTAGCTCTGGGGGACGTCCACATGGACCAGGGGCGTGTCGACCAGGTGCTCGGCCAGGAACCACGCCTGCAGCTCCCCGGTCCGGATGACGCCCGACACCAGCAGGTCGTTGGTCCCGTCGTCGCCGAGTTCGGCGGCCCGCGCCGCGATGTCGTGCGCCTCTTTCAGGATGATCTCGTGGGCCTCCAGCAGGCGGGACAACATCGCCGGCACCTCCTCGGCACCGTCGGGCGCCCGCGGTATCCGGGTGATCTCCGCGGCCTTGCGCGGATCGCCGACGGCGATCCCGCCCAGCGTCTGTACGCGCTCGGCCAGCAAGTCGACCAGTTCGCGTTGTTCGTCGGCGTGCTTGTCCAGCAGGAGGTGCAGTTGGTAGAACGTCACGCCGCGCACCAGCCAGTGGTGCTTCTTGTACAGCGAATAAAGGATCTCGGTGTCCGCCAGGATCTGATTGAGCCACTCGCAGGACCGCCTGCGGGTCTCGGTGGGCAGCGCGATGGGAAACTCCCGTACGGTGCCGAACGCTTGGATCTCCCGGCCTTCCCGGTGCAGCCAGGTCTGGCTTCGGATCTCGGTGGCGGTCATAGCCGCTCCACTGCCCCGATCCCCGCGGTCGTAACCTGGGCCGATCCGGGTGAGAAAGGGGGTAGGCCCGGCTTCGCGGGGGTAGGCCCGGCTTCGCGGAGGTAGGGCCGGCTTCGCGGGGGTAGGGCCAGGTGATGCCGACCCGGCCCAAGGTGCGAATCTCGCGGGCGATGGGCATCCCGCTCACCCCGAAAGCCACCCGGTACTTCGAGCGCCGGCCGTACCCTCCGGGGGTACACGGACGCCGGCGGCGCAACCCGAGCGACTACCGGCTCCGCCTGCTGGAGAAGCAGCGCCTGCGCCACCAGTACGACGTGCGGGAGCGGCAACTGCGCCGGGTCGTCGACGAGGCGTTCAGCAGCCCCCGCCGGACCGGTGAGGTCCTGATCGAGCTGCTGGAGCGGCGACTCGACGCCGTGGTGTTGCGGGCCGGCTTCGCCCGGACCATCTACCAGGCGCGCCAGATGGTCTCGCACGGCCACTTCGAGGTGGACGGGCAGCGGGTCGACATCCCGTCGTACCGGCTGCGTCCGGGCCAGACCGTCCGGGTCCGCGAGGCCGCCCGGGACAAGCCGCCGTTCGTGCTCGCGGCGGCGGGGGCGAACGCGCCCGCCGGCCCGATCCCGCCCTACCTCGACGTACGGATGCCGGAGCTCGCCGTCACCCTCGCCCGGGAGCCGAGGCGCGAGGAAGTGCCCGTAGTCTGCGACGAGACGATGGTGGTGGAGTTCTACTCGCGCTGAGGGTGGCGCGGCTACCGCTGCATGTGCGGTACCCGCTCCGCGGCGGTGTGGACCGGGTTGAACAGGTCGTCGGGCTGCGGGGTGCCGGCGGGCTGGAAGACGTAGCGTACGAACTCCCAGTCAGGCTCGTTCTCCGCGCGGCCCGGCCACTGGCCGAACGCGTCGACGCCGACGACCTCCCTGACCCCGGTCGTGTCGTCCTCCACGATCGCCCAGACGGTCACCGGAGATGTGCGGGTCTGCTCGGGCCGCAGCCCCCAGCGCGCGTACCAACCCGCGGGCGCCGGTTCGATCTCAACGATCTTTCTCACGGTGGCGTCCTCCCTACGGCTGTCCTCAGGCTGTCGTTGCCCCGGCTGGCGGCCGCTAATCATGCGATCACCGTCCGCACGCCTGATCACGGCGCGAGCCGGCGCGAGCCGGCGCGAGGCATGAAGCTCACGGCGACGGGTAGTGCCGCGACGTGCGTATCTGCACCTGGAGCGGTCGCCGGCGGCGATCAGGACGGTGACGGTCGTGGCGGTCACGTTGAACGAGCGCTCGTACGAGTTCGCGAAAAAGCTGATCGCAGCCGGGCACTTCGTCCTGGACGACCGGGATGCCTGGAGCGAACATCAACCGTCGGCCCGGCAGGAGAACGAGTTCATCGCCGAGCACGGGTTCGGCGCGTACCAGAAGTGGTTCCTCGGGGTGGACGACGAGGAGCCCGAGGACAGGAAGGACCGATACAAGTTTCCGTACGGCGACTTCACGCTGGTCCACCGATGCGGCGTTCTCTCCGCGGAGGTCCGTGCCGGCCAGTACAAGTACAGCGACATCGAGGTGGCGGCGGCCCACCTGCACGGGATGCTCGACGCCCCGCGGTAGGGCAACCGTCGCCCGCACAGTAAAGCCCAGCACAGAAAGGAACGAGTCGAGATGGCCGGTACTACTGGGTATCACTCGTTCGACACGACGGTCGACAAGACCAACCGCCTTCTGAAGGAGATCGAGCAGCAGTACGGGTGGCCGAAAGAGCGTCGCAACCAGTCGTACGCCGCGCTGCGCGGGACCCTGCACGCGCTTCGCGACCGGATGACGGTCGAGGAGTCGGCTCAGTTCTCGGCGCAGCTACCGATGCTGGTCCGCGGCCTGTACTACGAGGGGTGGGACCCGACCAACGTGCCCGTGAAGATGGGCCGGGAGGACTTTCTCAACCGGGTGCGGCAGGAGTTCCCCTACGAGGTGCAGGGCGGGACGAACGAACTGGTCACGACCGTTATTCAGGCGCTCAAGCTCTACGGCACCGAGGGGGAGTGGGACCACATCAGGGCCAGCATGCCGAAGGAGCTCGCCGCGGTCGTGCCGTAGCGTCCGGCCACGGCGGCGGGGCCCGCGATCGGGTTTCGTAGGCTGTCGCCGTGATCGGAACATGCTGACCGACGGCCGGACCGAGGTGGAGTCGGGCGTCGAGGGGCTGCGCCTGGCCGTCGGCGACGACGGCGTCGCCGTCTTACTGATCGACCGGCCGGCGAAGCGCAACGCCGTGACCCTCGCGATGTGGCAGGCCCTGCCCGGTCTGCTCGCCGCCCTGGCCGCCGACCAGAGGGTACGGGTGCTGCTGCTGGCCGGTGCGGGCGAGGCGTTCTCGGCCGGGGCGGACATCGCCGAACTGCTCCACGTGTACGGCGACCCGGAGCGCGCCGACGCGTACCACGCGACGAACGTCGCGGCCGAGGAGGCGCTCGCCGCGTTCCCCCGGCCGACGATCGCGGTCATCGCCGGTCCGTGCGTCGGCGGCGGATGCCAGCTCGCGATCGCCTGCGACCTGCGCCTGGCGGAATCCGGGGCCCGGCTCGGGATCACGCCGGCGAAGCTGGGCGTCGTGTATCCGGCGGTACCGACCGCCCGGCTGGTGCGCCTGGTCGGGCCGGCACGGGCCAAGTACCTGCTGTTCTCGGCCGACCTGGTCGAGGCCGAGCGCGCCGCGGCCCTCGGGCTCGTCGACGAGGTGGTGCCGAGCGGCGGGTTGGCCGACCGGGCGCTCGCCCTGGCGCGGACCATCGCCGGTCGCTCGCCGCAGACGCTCGGTGCGGTCAAGGACGTCGTCAACGCGGTGCTGGCCGGCAATGATCCGCAAATCGCCGTCGAGCCGTGGGAGCGCAAATCCCGGTACGCTCCGGACGTACCGGAGGGCCTGGCCGCCTTCGTGGAGCGGCGCCCGCCGAGGTTCTGACGCGCCGGCTCAGACGGCTGGTGCGTTCGCGACCTGGAACATGCCCTTGCCGCCGAGTTTGGCCGTGTACATCGCCTCGTCGGCCCGCTGCAGCAGGCTGCTGGCGTCGTCCGCGTCGGCTCGAACCACCGCCACGCCCACGCTCGCCCCCACCCGGACATCGTTGCCGGCCACCCGGAACGGCGCGCTGATCGCCTGGACGATGCGTTCGGCCGTCGTCGTGTACCCGTCCGGTGGCGCCTGCTCGAGCAGGACCGCGAACTCGTCACCGCCGAGCCGGGCCACCACGTCGGTCGACCGTACGCAGCCGCGTAGCCGGGCCGCGACCTCGATCAGGATGGCGTCGCCGGCCGCGTGCCCGAAGCGGTCGTTGACCGGCTTGAAGTCGTCGAGGTCCACGAGCAGGACGGAGACCCTGCTGCCGTCCTGGCGGGATCGCAGGACCGCCTCGCCCAGCCGGTCGAGGAACAAGGCCCGGTTGGCCAGCCCGGTCAGGCTGTCGGTGAACGCCATCTCGTGTAGTCGCGTCGCCAGGGCATCGCGCTCCTTCAACAGTTGCGCGTTGTCGGCGAACGCGGCGAGCTGGCGGGCCACCACGAGGCCGGTGCTGGCGAGCGCGCCGACCAGGACGACCCAGGCCCGCAGGTCGAGGCCGTTGACGGCGAGGGTGACGGTCAGCAGCCCGTACGTGGCGGCGATGGCCACGTACGGCAGGAGGCTGTAGGGGCGCTCCCGTGCGGCGCGCCGCATGCCGGGCCCGGACACGTACCGCTTGTTGTACTGAGCGAACGCCACCATCAGGAGCAGCACATGGACGATGAGCGTCGACGCGAGGATCCAGGAGGCCCGGTCGGTGCGGGCCAGCACGGGCCCGAGCGCCCGTGAGGCGCCCTCCACGGCCGCCGCGATCGGGCTCACCACCCCGACGTGCCAGTTGAACGGCGAAGCGCCGCTCATGAAGAGCCGGCCGAGCGCGAACGCGATCAACATGGCGGCCAGCGGGCCGGCGGCTACCACGCTGAGTTCCCGGACGAGGTCGCCTTGGTCGAGTTGGATGCCCGACACGGTCCCGAAGAGGCCGATGGCGGCGGCCGCCATGATCAGGGTCGCGAGGTCCAGCCAGTAGCAGAGACGTTCGCGGGCCGACCGGTGCGGGATCGGGTACGTGAGCACCACCGCGCTCAGGACCAGGCAGCCGACGCCGAGCGCGATGGTTCGGACGATTCCGGTCCCGGTCTGCGAGGCGATCGAGTGGGGGTCGATCACGGAGCCGTACAGCTGGGCCCACTCGCCGATCGCCCACACCACGCCGCAGATAGCGAACGTGATCCAGAACCGCCGCTGGGGGTCGGCGCGGTCCATGATCCGGCTCGCCCGGTAGGCGTAGAAGGCCATCGTGGAGGCGCACAGCGCGATGGACAGCCAGGCGCTGATGACCTGGAACGTCAGGCCGCCGAGGTCGAGCAGGTACATGCCGACCAGGGCGGTCGCCGCCACGGCGACGCACGCCAGGAAGGGGTCGCGTACCCCGAGCCTGTTCATGCAGCCTCCAGTGACACAGTGCGCCGAGTGCAAATACGAACAGTTACACCATCGCCATGCCATCGACTCGTGGAGCACTGGGCTGAGGTTTTTCCGCCGGAATGCTGCGCACGGTGCAAGGCGACCATGTCGGCGCTCCAGGCGGCTGTCAGGCTGACTCGCGGACGACCAGTTCGGTCGGCAGCACCGTGGCGGGCTCGATGGTCTCGCCGGCCGCGAGGCGCAGCAACTGGCGGGCCATCGTCCGCCCGAGGTCGACGATGGGCTGGCGGACCGTGGTCAGGGGTGGCTCGGTGTAGCGGGCGAACTCGTTGTCGTCGAAGCCGACCACGGCGACGTCATCCGGTACCCGCCGGCCGGCCTGGCGCAGGGCCCGCATGGCCCCGTCAGCCATCAGGTCGGAGGCGGCGAAGACCGCGTCCAGCCCGGGGTCGTCGGCGAGTAGCTGGCGCATGGCGGCGATGCCCGACTGCCGGGTGAAGTCGCCGATGGCGATGATCGAGCGACGGTCGGAGTCGCGTAGCTCGGCGCGGTAGCCGTTGAGCCGGTCGATCCCGGCGGTCATGTCCTGCGGCCCGGCGATCGTGGCGATCCGCCGCCGGCCGGTGTCGAGCAGGTGGCGTACCGCGAGTCGGGCGCCGTTCTCGTTGTCGGCGTCCACGTAGGGCACTGACGTGTGCCCCATCGGGCGGCCATTGACCACGACCGGGATGCCCATCCGGGCGAGGGTGCCGGGCAACGGATCGACGCCGTGCATCGAGGCGACCATGACGCCGTCGACGTGCCCGCTGATCGTGTACTGCTCGACCCGCTCGTGGCTGGCGCCGGAGTTGACCATCATCAGGACAAGCTGTTTACCGGCGGCGTCGAGTTCCTGGCTGGCGCCCTGGACGATGCTCGGGAAGAACGGGTCGTCGGAGAAGACCCGCCCGGCGGACTCGGTCAGCACCAGGGCGATCGAGTTGGTGCGCTGGGTGACCAGGCTGCGCGCCGCCTGGTTGGGCACGTACCCGAGGTCGGCGACCGCGCGCAGGACCGCCTCCCGGATGTGCGGTGCGACGGTCGGAGAGCCGTTGACGACCCGGGAGGCGGTTGCGCGTGACACCCCGGCCCGGGTGGCGACGCTCTCCAGGGTCGGCCGTTCGCGACCGGGCGCCCCAAGGCTCATGCTGTCCTCCCGTCGGTCCGGGCTCGTGGCCCGAGAAGTCCCTACCCTCCATCGTGCCGTGCCAGTCCGCGAAGGTGGGCGGGCGGCCGTCGGCATGATCAGTGTACCGGCGACCGAAAGCGCTCTCTGACATGTGGGCGATCTTCGCTTTTCAGGATGCCTCGTCGCGTGGATGCGCTCGATCAGAACACGTCGTCGGTAGAGGTATTGACATGGGTCACTCATCCATGCACGCTCTACACCACCTGTGAGAGCGCTCTCACCTCGGTGTCACCCCTGCCGCCGGGATGTGTGAGCCGGCCCGCCGCGCGGCGGAGCGCAACCCCCACGGTGCACAGACACGAGGAGTCTTCATGCGCGTCGCGACAACCCGGCGCTCGGCCCTGGTCTTCGGGGTCGGCGCCATGCTGGTGGGCTCGATGCTCACCGGCTGTGGCAGCAGTTCGGACAGGCCGGCCGACAGCAACGGGCCGGTCACGCTGACGGTCAACCTGTTCGGAAACTTCGGCTACAAGGACCTGTACGCCGAGTACAAGAAGAGCCACCCGAACATCACCATCAAGGAGAACATCACCGACTTCAACGGCCACCACAAGAACCTGCAGGCCCACCTGCTCGCCGGCGCGGGCACCGCCGACATCGAGGCCATCGAGGTCAACCAGGTCGTCGGGTTCCGGCCGCAGGCCGCGAAGTTCGTCGACTTCCTGTCCTACGGGGTCAACAGGGACCAGTGGGTCGAGGCGACGTGGCGGCGCGCCACCGGCCAGGACGGGACGGGGCTGTTCGGCCTCGGCACCGACATCGGGGGCCTGGCCCTGTGCTACCGCGCCGACGTGTTCAAGGCCGCCGGATTGCCGGCCGAGCGGGACGCCGTGTCCAAGCTGTTCACCGACTGGAACTCCTACATCGAGGTCGGCAAGCAGTTCCAGGCCAAGACGCCGGACAAGAATGTCAATTGGTTCGACGCCGGAAGCAACGTCTTCAACGCCATCGTCAACCAGTCGCAGAAGAACGCCTACGACGAGTCGGGCAAGGTGATCGTCGAGGCGAACCCTGTGGTCAAGCAGGCGTGGGACACCACCGTGGCCGGGATCCAGGCCGGCGAGTCGGCCGGGCTCGCGGCGTTCAGCCCGCAGTGGAACACCGGGTTCCAGAAGGGACAGTTCGCGACCGTGACCTGCCCGTCCTGGATGATGGCCTACATCAAGGACAACGCCCCGGAGACGGCGGGCAAGTGGGACATCGCCAAGATTCCCGGTACCGGTGGCGGCAACTGGGGCGGCTCCTACCTGACGGTGCCCAAGGCGAGCCGGCACCAGCAGGAAGCCGTTGAGCTGGCGAAGTGGCTGACCGCCCCCCAGCAGGAGAAGTGGCTGTTCACCAACAAGGGCAACTTCCCGTCCGACCAGGCGCTGTGGAGTGAACCGGAGGTCGCCGGGTTCACCGACCCGTTCTTCAGCAGCGCGCCCGCCGGCAAGATCTTCTCGGAGTCGGTGAAGAGCCTGAAGCCGCAGATCACCGGCCCGCACCAGGGCGAGATCGGCAACGCGATCGGCAACGCGCTCCAGTCGGTCGAGCAGGGCAAGGCCACTCCGGACGACGCCTGGAAGAGGGCCCTCGCGGACGTCAAGAACCTCGCCGGCTGAGGCCGCGACCTTCCCCTCTGTGTCAGGAAGGTGCCCCGCTCGCCGCCCAGACGGGTAGCGGGGCACCCTCCTGCGGCGAATCGAGGAGCCCGCCATGGCCGTGTTAACCAAACCCCGCGTGCGCGCCACGCACGTCGCCCCGAGAGCCCGGCACGGCCTGCGGTACCGGCTCGACGTCAAGGGCGCGCCCTACCTGTACATCGCTCCGTTCTTCCTGGTCTTCGGGGTGTTCGGGCTGTTCCCGCTCGTCTACACCGGCTATGTGTCGCTCACCGGCTGGCGGGCCGACACCCCGGGCAGTGAAGACACGTTCGTGGGTTGGCGCAACTACGCGGATCTCGTACACGATCCGTTCTTCTGGAACGCCGTCAAGAACACCATCGGCATCGGCCTGATCTCCACGGTCCCGCAGTTGCTGATGGCGCTCGGCATCGCGCACCTGCTGAACTACAAGCTCCGCGGCCGTACGTTCTTCCGGATGGGCGTGCTGCTGCCCAACGTCACGTCGGTGGCCGCCGTCACGATCATCTTCGTGCAGCTGTTCGGCCGGGATTACGGCATGATCAACTGGTTCCTGGGGTTGTTTGGGATCGGCCACACCGACTGGCAGGCCGGCACGCTCTCGTCCTGGATCGCGATCTCCGTGATCGTCACCTGGCGCTGGACCGGCTACAATGCGCTCATCTACCTCGCCGGCATGCAGGCGATCCCCTTCGAGCTGTACGAGTCGGCGGCGCTCGACGGGGCGAGCCGGTGGAAGCAGTTCTGGATGATCACCGTGCCCATGCTGCGGCCGACGATCCTGTTCACGGTGATCGTGTCGACCATCGGTTCACTCCAACTGTTCGGGGAGCCGCTGCTGTTCAACACGAGCCAGACGCCGACGACCGGTGGGTCACAGCACCAGTTCCAGACGCTCGCCCTCTACACCTACGACCAGTTCTGGCAGAAGTTCAAGTACGGGTACGGCGCCGCGATCTCGTGGGCGATGTTCCTCCTCATCGCGCTGTTCGTCGTCGTCAACCTGGTCGCCGCCCGCCGGATGCGAGGAGCTGACGCATCGTGACCGCCGCACCCCTGACTCTTGGTCGACGCCGACGTGCGCGACACCAGCTCTCCGCCGACCGGGGCACCTACCTCGTCCTCGGCCTGGTCCTGCTGCTGTCGATCTTCCCGATGTACTGGACCCTGGTCGCCGCCTCGCACGACAACAGCGCCATCAGCAAGACCCCACCCGCGCTGCTGCCCGGCCCGCACTTGCTGGACAACGTCCAGAAGGTGTTCGAGCAGACCGACATGCGGCTGGCGTTGAACAACTCGCTCATCGTGTCCGCCGTGGTGACCGTCTCGGTCGTGTTCACCTCGACCCTGGCCGGGTTCGCCTTCGCCAAGCTGCCGTTCCGCGGCAAGGGGGCGCTGCTCGGGATCGTGGTCGCGACCATGATGGTGCCGCCGCAACTGGGCATCATCCCGCTGTACATCATGATGGCCAACTGGCTGCACTGGGCCAACCACCTGCAGGCCCTGATCGTGCCGGCGGCGGCCAGCGCGTTCGGGGTGTTCTTCATGCGGCAGTACCTGATCACCGCACTGCCGACCGAACTACTGGAGGCCGGCCGGCTCGACGGCTGCTCCACCTGGCGGCTGTACTGGCATGTCGTACTGCCGATCGCCCGGCCGGCCGCGGCGGTGCTGGGCCTGCTGACGTTCATGGCCACCTGGAACGACTTCTTCTGGCCGCTGGTCGTGATGACCCAGCAGAATCCCACCGTGCAGGTGTCGCTGTCGGCGCTGCAGGGCGGGTACGTTCAGGATTATTCGCTCGTACTCAGCGGTGCCCTCATCTCGACGCTGCCGATGCTGGTGGTCTTCGCGTTGATGGGTCGCCAGATCCTGGGAGGCATCATGCAGGGAGCGGTGAAAGGATGACCTCGACGGTGAGGCCGGAGGCGTCCGTTGACGGCCGGCTGCGGTTCCCGGCAGCCTTCATGTGGGGTGCGGCGACGGCCGCGTACCAGATCGAGGGCGCGGCCACCGAGGACGGGCGTACGCCATCCATCTGGGACACCTTTTCCGCCACGCCGGGCAAGGTCCTCCACGGCGACACCGGCGCGGTGGCCGCCGACCACTACCACCGGCTCGGCGAGGACGTCGCCATCATGCGCGAGCTGGGGTTGAACACCTACCGGTTCTCGGTGAGCTGGCCGCGGGTACGGCCGAACGGGAGCGGTCCGATCAACCCCGCCGGCATCGCGTTCTACGACCGGCTCGTCGACGAGCTGCTCAACTCGCGAATCCGGCCGGTCCTCACGCTGTACCACTGGGACCTGCCGCAGGAGTTGGAGGACGCCGGAGGCTGGACCAACCGGGAGACCGCGTACCGGTTCGCCGAGTACGCCGCGCTGGTCGCCGAGCGCCTCGGTGACCGGGTCGGCGTGTGGACCACGCTGAACGAGCCGTGGTGCTCGGCGATGCTGGGGTACGGCTCCGGCGAGCATGCGCCCGGCCGTACCGACCCGGTGGCCGCCCTGACCGCGGCGCACCACCTGCTGCTCGCGCACGGTCTGGGCGTACAGGCGCTGCGCGCCTCCCGGATCGGCGCCGACGCCCAGGTGGGCCTGGTCATCAACCCCACCTCGGTACGGCCGGTCAGCGCCTCGGCCGATGACGTCGACGCCGCCCGGCGCATCGACGGCCTGATGAACCGGATCTGGATGGATCCGGTGCTGCGCGGGCAGTACCCGGCCGACGTGCAGGCCGACACCGAGCACCTGACCGAGTGGGACTTCGTGCACGACGGTGACCTGGACACCATCGCCGCGCGGATCGACCTGCTGGGCGTCAACTACTACCAGCCGATGCTCGTCGGCGCAGGGGAGCCGCCCGGGCCGGTCCCCGTCGGCTCGAAGGACGCGGTCCCGGCGCCGTCGCCCTGGCCGGGCAGCGAGCACGTCCGGTTCCTCCAGCCGCCCGGCCCGCTCACCGACATGGGCTGGACGGTCGACCCCACCGGGCTGCGGGAACTGCTCGGCCGGATCCGCAGCGACTACGGCGACATCCCGATCGTCATCACCGAGAACGGGGCGGCGTACCCCGATGAGCCGGACCCCTCCGGCCAGGTGCACGATCCGGAGCGGGTGGAGTACCTGCGCGGGCACCTGACCGCCGCGCACGAGGCGCTGCGCGCCGGCGTGGATCTACGGGGGTACTTCGTCTGGTCGCTGCTGGACAACTTCGAGTGGGCGTGGGGCTACTCGAAGCGGTTCGGCATCGTGTACGTCGACTACACCACCCAGCGGCGCATCCTCAAAGACAGCGCGCGTTGGTACCGGGACGTGATCGCCAACGGTGGGGTGCCCGTTTAACCTGTCGCAATGACGAAGGTCGCCGGGATCGATTCCTCCACCCAGTCGACGAAGATCGTGGTCTGCGACGCCGACACCGGCAAGGTGATCGGTTCGGCGCAGGCGCCGCATCCGGAGGGGACGTCGGTGCCCCCGTCTGAGTGGTGGTCCGCGCTTTCGGTCGCCGGCGCTGGCCTGCTCGACGACGTGGCGGCGATCGGCGTCGGCGCGCAGCAGCACGGTCTCGTCGCGCTCGACGAGGCCGGCGAGGTGGTCCGGCCCGCCCTGCTGTGGAACGACACCCGGTCGGCTTCTGCTGCCGAAGATCTTGTCCGCGAGCTCGGCGGCCCTTCGGCGTGGGCTGAAGCGGTCGGTTCGGTGCCGGTCGCGAGTTTCACCGTGACCAAGCTGCGCTGGCTGGCGTCGCATGAGCCAGACGTGGCGGCGCGGGTCACCGACGTCATGCTGCCGCACGACTGGCTGACCTGGCGGCTGCTCGGTGGCTCGGTTGCTCCGGTGACCGATCGCGGCGACGCCTCGGGTACCGGGTACTGGTCGCCGGCGACGGGCTCGTACCGGGAAGACATTATTTCGCGCGCGTTTGGGCGGGTGCCTCGGCTGCCGCGAGTGTTGGGGCCCGGTGAGCCGGCCGGCGAAACTTCCGCCGGGGTGCTCGTCTCCGCCGGTACCGGCGACAACATGGCCGCCGCGCTCGGCCTGGATGCCCGGCCCGGCGACGTGGTGGTGTCCCTGGGCACGAGTGGCACGGTGTTCGCCGTGCACGGGTCGCCGGTCGCCGACTCGTCCGGGACCGTGGCCGGGTTCGCCGACGCCACCGGCCGGTACCTGCCGCTGGTGTGCACGCTCAACGCCGCCCGCGTCCTCACCGCGGCGGCGCAGATGCTCGACACGGACCTGGCCGGCCTGGATCGACTGGCGCTCGAGGCGCCGGCCGGGGCTGACGGGCTGGTACTGCTGCCCTATTTGGAGGGTGAGCGTACGCCGAACCTGCCCGACGCGAGCGGAAGCCTCGTCGGGCTGCGCCGCACCAACATGACGCCTTCGCACGTGGCCCGCGCCGCCGTGGAAGGCATGCTGTGCGGGCTGGCCGACGGGCTGGACGCGTTGCGCGCCTTCGGCGTCGAGGTACGGCGGGTACTGCTGATCGGCGGGGCGTCGCGCTCGCGGGCGGTCCGTGCGGTTGCGCCGGTGGTGTTCGGCGCGCCGGTGGTGGTTCCTGAGCCGGGGGAGTACGTGGCGCTGGGAGCGGCGCGGCAGGCGGCGTGGGCGCTGGGTGGCGGTGCGGAGCCGCCGAACTGGGGTGGCGACCAGTCCAGTGTGGAGTTGGTTGAGGGCGCGGACGGGGACGCTGGGAAGCGGATCCGGAGCGCGTACGCCGAGGCAAGGGTGGCGATGTACGGCCACTGATCCGGACAGACTCGTAGTCTGCTGCTGGCTGTCAGCTCATTTCTGTGGGCGGCCGGATCCGTCCGTTGCGGCAACAGGGCTCGGCCGCACGACGGCGCGTGCCCGCGCCCGTACGGCAATGCGACTGATCCGGATCGAGGGCGGCGGAGGAGGCAGTGCGCGGGTGGGCGTTCACGATCGTCTGGACCTTGTCATCTTTGACTGCGACGGGGTGCTGGTCGACAGCGAGCCAATCGTCATCGGTGTGCTGGCGGAGTGGATGCGGCAGCTCGGCGTTGAGATCACCGATCCGGAGGCGGAATGTGGGCGGGAGTGCGTGGGACTCGCCCAGGACGAGGCAGCGCAGCTGATCGCCCGCCGCGTTGGATCAGTGGTGCCACCCGACTGGTTCGATGCCCTGACCGTCGCGGTGGATGCCGCGCGGCAAGCCGGCCCCGGACCTGTTTTTGCTGGCCGCGTCACGCATGGGCGTGCGCCCGGATCGCTGTGTGGTGGTCGAGGACAGCGAGGCGGGTGTGGCGGCAGCTCGAGCCGCGGGGATGCGAGTTCTCCAGTACGCGCCGGTCGGATCCTCAGTGCTGAACGGCGTGGACCTAGCCTTCGCCAGCATGATGGAGCTGCCGTCGCTGCTCGGCGTGGCGACCGGCTGACGACGGCGGCCACCGCGTGCCGCAGGCCCGGGAATGGGGCGGAATCCCAACGCCGCCCACGGTAGCGTCAGGCCCATGGGTTCGACGGCGCGTAAGGTCTCGCTGACCGGCATCAAGCCGACCGGTGAGCCGCACCTGGGCAACTACATCGGCGCGATCCTGCCCGCGCTCGAGTTGGCCGATAGCTACGAGTCCGTCTACTTCATCGCGGACTACCACGCGCTGACGACGATCCGCGACCGTGACCTGCTGCGGCACTACACCCGTTCGGTGGCCGCGACGTGGCTGGCGGCCGGGCTCGACCCGGATCGCACGACGTTCTACCGCCAGTCGGACATCCCAGAGATCTTCGAGATGGCGTGGGTGCTGTCGTGCGTGACCGGCAAGGGGCTGATGAACCGGGCGCACGCGTACAAGGCGGCGCGCGACCGCAACCGTGAGGCCGGCAGGGAAGACCTCGACGCGGGCGTGAACATGGGCCTGTTCAACTACCCGGTGCTGATGGCGGTCGACATCCTCATCATGGACGCCGACGTGGTACCGGTGGGTCGCGACCAGGTCCAGCATGTCGAGTACGCCGCCGACATCGCCGGGGCGTTCAACAGCGTCTACGGTGACCGGTTCAAGTTCAAGATCCCGGCAGCCGTGATTCCGGACGAGGGCTCAGCGCACACCCTGCCCGGCACTGACGGGCGGAAGATGAGCAAGTCCTACGGCAACACGATCCCGTTGTTCGCCCCGGAAGCTGACCTGCGCAAGATGATCCGGCGCATTCCGACCGACAGCGCGCCGGTGGAGGCGCCGAAGGATCCGGACTCGGCGGCGGTGTTCACGCTGTTGGAGCGGTTCGGTGAGCCGGATGTTGTGGCCGACACCAGGGCCGGGCTGCTCGCCGGCGGGATGGGCTGGGGCGAGGTCAAGGCCCGACTGACGGATGCGCTGATCGCCCGGTTCGCGCCGTTGCGGGAGCGCTACGAGACGCTGATGGCGCAGGGCAGTGAGCTGGATGACCTGCTGGCCCACGGCGCGGACAAGGCACGTAAGCAGACCCGGCCGGCGCTGGAGCGGGTGCGGGACGCCATCGGTATCGGATAGCGCGCGACGGTCAGACGATCGCGTCGACCACCTGGTCGGCGCAGTGCCACGCGGTGCTCCATTTGCCGGGCAGCGCGACGACCAGGTTCGCGGTCGGAGTCCAGCCCGGTGGCGGGTCGCGGAGGTCGATGACGGTGCTGGATGGGTTGGCGTGCGGGTTGGTCGGCTCGCACACGGTGCCCCATAGCAAGTCGAGGTCGCCGTCGCCTGGACGGATGCCGCGCCGGTCGAGCGCGGCCCGTAGTCGATCATGTTCCGCCTCGGTCGTGTCGTACCGGCCCTCGACCGCGGGCAGGCCAATGCGGATACCGGCGACGTCCGGGCTGATCGCCAGCAGGTCGCCGTCCAGCCAGTAGGTCAGGCTCTTCGCGTCGACCCCAATGAACCGACCCCAGGCGATCCGGCGGACTCCCAGCGTGTGCCGGATGCCCGCGCGGGAAAGTAGGAGTGGCGTGTCGGCGCCGGTCGCCAGCACCACTACGTGCGCACGCTGCGTGGACTGGCCGGGCCAGACGAGTGTGCTGGTCGGATCGCGGCGTAACGTGACGTCGAGCCGCCGTGCCGGTGGCACACCGCTCGCCCGGGCCAGGTCGAGCAGGCGGGCGTGCAGAGCCGGTAGGTTCACGCTTCGGTCCGGGATACGGAAGGCCGCGGCCGGGGGAGGGAACGGGCCGGCGGTGCGGGGATCCACCTCCACGGCGTCGATGCCGATCCGGGTCCAGGCGTCGTGGTAGCGGTCGAGGGCGTCGATCGCGTGGAACAGGGCCAGCCCGTAGGAGTCGCCGACCTGCGCCGGCTCGATGAGGGCACGCCATCGGTCGTGATGCTGCCAGCACGCCCGCGCCACCGCGGGGAGGACCGGGGCGTATACGGCGCCGGAGTGCAGCTGTCCGAAGTTCGCCAATGACGCGCCGGGCCGTTCGTTGCTCACGCACCGCACCTGCAGGCCACGCCGGGCTGCGGTGACGGCGATGGCCAGGCCGCACAGGCCCGTTCCGATGACGAGGACGTCTACGCGCTCATCGAGCATGGGCCGCTCCGTTCTCGATCGGGGAGGATCCGAGGGTTCGTTCGTCGATGACCGTCACGTGGTACCGGTCGGCGAATCGGCGCACCAGCGCGGCCGGAGCCAAGTGGTGGTCGATCAAGCGTCGAAGCCGTAGGGGCGCCAGGCGAAGCCGGCTGCGGGTGGCGGCTCGGTGAGCCTGCATGGAGTCGCGCTCCAGGACAAGGCTGCGCAGGTGGGTCCGGATGGCGGTGCCGACATCGGATAGCGGCATGATCCGCTCGCTGAGCGCAGCGGCGGCGAGGTCGGGAACGCGAATCGTGAATCCGGGTCGGGTCGGTGCGGTCAGAGCTGCGGCGACCAGCCGTCGCGCGGCCTGGTCGAACGACCACGCCGGCCGGCATGCGGTCTTGGCGCAGGGCAGCGGGGTGAGTTGGGGTAGGAGCAGTGCCGCGCCGGAGACGCCGGAGCGGGCGTAGGTGATGATCTGCCGCCGCTTCGCCCGCCCGTACGGCGTCTGGTACGGGCCGGGCGCGAGCACCGCAGTGGTGCTCGCGGCGACCAGCGCCCACGAACGGCCGCCGGCGCTGAGTCGGTCGTGCAGGCCCACCACCGCGTCGGTGACGCCCTGCACGCTGCGCCGCATGGCGTTGACCCCGCTGCGGTCAAGCACGCTGTCGACGACGCAGACGTGGTCGTACCCGGCGGTCCAGGCATCTACCACAGTGGCGACTCGGGCCCGGTCCCCGGCGACCGTCAGGTCTGCGGTGATCCACCGGGTGTTGCCCGGTCCCTCGATGTCCAGCGGCGTACGCGCGACTGCGATGACGTCGAAGCCGGCCCCGGCGGCCAGTGGGCACAGGGCGTGGCCGAGCCGACCGGACGCTCCCAGGATGACGACGGCCTGGCTCATGGGGTGCATCGCCGCCACGTTTCGGCGAACTTGGCGAAGGAGAGGCAGAACTCCTGTCGCGCCTCGCGCCACGCGTTCGGCCGGGCGGCGCGTTCGGTGAATGCCTGACTCGCGTGGGTGATGTCGGCCGCGTCCCAGCCGCTGCTTAGCTCGATGGCGGACAACACCGCGGGTTGGCTCGCCTCGTCGTCGCTCATGACGCGCTCGTTGATCTCACGGGGAGTCATGTTGAGGTGGATGCTGGACGCCTGGATGCTCTTGGACATCTTGGGGTAGCCGGCGAGGCCTTCGAGAACTCTGAAGTACAGGGCGCCGATCCGGCTGCGCCAGCCCAGGCTCAGTTCACCGGCGTCGGCCTGCCGCTGCAGCACCAGGCGGGCCAGGTCGGTGAAGTACGCCTCCTCCATGCCGGACACCATGAGGACGTTGGTGGCACCGTTGTCGAACGGGCCGAGCACGTCGGCGACGGTGTACAGCGAGTCGACGACCACGCCGGTTTCGCTGCCGAGCAGTCCGTGGTCGGCGTACAGCTCCAGCAGGCTCTCGCGGTGCTTCTGGAAATCGGCCCGAGACAGGTAACGCGCGATTCGGCCGGCTCGGGTGAGGTTGTCGTGGTCGAGGTGGGAACGCAGTCGGGCTGTGTCCGGATCCAGGCCGAGCGCGACGAGGAACGCGAACATCTGGTCTCGCACCTGAACCAACGTCGACCAGGCGACATTGCGGGAGTTCCACGCTCCCAGATCTGAGATGACGACCGTCATCTTCACCGCGAGCCGGCGTTGCAGTTCGACCGTGCCGAGCATGACCGACAGGGTGCCGGCGGTCGGCGCGTTCGTCGGGCCGAATCCGGTGACGACGGCCATCGACTCTCGAGCCTTCGGGTCCAGGACCGTGAGTGCGTTGTCGGAGTGGGTGAAGCGGGCAGCGGTCGGGCCGAGGTGTTCGGCTACGACCTCGGCGGATTGTGGATCGATCCGCGTGGCGGGCATTGGGGCTCCTCTGCCGGAGGTGGGTGAGCGTCTATCGGAGGTTGGTGAGCGCCGTGAGCAGTCGCATGGCGCGGCCGGACCGGCGAGCGTGGCCGACGCGGTCGACTGCGTCGTCGATGTCCAGCCCGGTGGCGCTCGCGGTGAGGACGAGCGCGGCGTTCAGCTCAACCAGTCGGGTGGCCGGTGTCTCGCCGCCCGGGGCGAGAGATTCGGTGACGAGAGCGGCGTTACCGTCGTGTGTCGGCCGGTGCGCGATGGCTCGCCGCCATCCGTCTGTCGGCGCGATGCCCTGACGCGTGCCTGTTGTGATCATGCCGCCAGCCACGCGGGCCAGCCGCGCCGCGCCGCCGTCACCGTACTCGTCGACCATTTCGCCGGGGGACAGCTCGGTCGAGGCGACAGCGCCGGCGGCGAGGTCCGGCCTGATCCGCCGCAGCGCGGCGGCGGCGAGCGTGACGTCGCGGTGTGCCAGGCCGAGCACGAACCCGCTGGCGCGCACGCACATCGCCGCGACCGGCATGAAGAAGCTCGCCGGGTTCAGCGTGTCGAACACGCCGTCGTAACGCGCCGCGTAGCGCGGGCAGAAGATCGGGTACGCGACGAACGCGATGCCGTGCCGCTGCAGTGTCTGCGGAATGGCAGCCGGGCAGCTGACGGGCCGAATGCCGAGGACATCGAGAATGTCGGCGGCCCCGGAGACCGCGGACACCGATCGCGAGATCCCCTTGATGACGGGTGTCCCGGTCGCTGCGGCGAGGATCGCGGCGGCGGTGCTGACGTTGAAAGTCTTGAACTGTTCCTTGCCGCTGCCGGCGACCACGACGGCGCCTTCGGGTACGGGGACCGGCCGCGCGGCGTAGCGGCCGAGAACCGGATCGAACCTGGAAATCACCGTCCACCAGTCAGCCAGTTCTCCAGGCCCGAGTCGGTCTGCGCGCAGCAGGTCAGCGCACCATCGCCGCCAGCACGCGTCCGACGCGGGAGACGCGTCCCGCAGCATCGTGTCCAGGAACTCCGGACACCACGTGCCGGGAGGTGCGGTGAGGGACCGGGCGCTCACGCGGTCCACCACGGACTCGGCGTGGTGACCTGGCGCGCGCCGCACAATTCGGGCCGGGACGCCCCGGGTGTACGCCGGGGCAGACGTAGCGACAGGCGGAACAATCCCGCTGCCCACTCGTGCGCTGGGCACGGCCCCGGCACCGCGCAGGCCAGGCAGCGGCCGTCCACGCAGGACACCACATGCCGTGTCAAGACGGCCTGTGCTTGCTCGATCTGTTCACCGCCGGGATACCTTCCCATGAGTCCTCCGAGAGCAGTCGTTGGATGGGCGCGGCGGCGGCAAGTGGGTCATGCGAGATCGCTCCAGCCGACGTCGATCGCCGCCGCCGTCGCCCGGGACCCAACGGCCCGGCCCCTTCCGGCTCAGACCGTCACGTCCCTCGATGGCAAGCGTGGCCGTGGCGGGTGGCAGGTTGAAGCGGTGCGTCGTCAGCAGCTGTCAGCCGACACCGTCGCCCTGGCGGAGTACGGGCCGGCGCACGCCGATAGGGTGCGGGGCATGGATACGGGTGCTCGGCGGGCCAGCGAGTGGACCATCCACGGCGAGCGGGTCGTCGACGACACCAGACGCGCGGTGTTGAGCGTCGCCGACGTCGAACTACCCGACGGCGTCCGCTTCGAGCAGTACGTGCTCCGGGTACCCGCCGCGGCGATGGTGGTCGTCCTCGACGACGCCGACCGGGTGCTGATGATGTGGCGGCACCGGTTCATCATCGACCGATGGGTATGGGAGCTGCCCGGCGGCTACCTCGACCCGGACGAGGAGCCGGCCGCGTGCGCCGCCCGGGAGGTCGAGGAGGAGACCGGCTGGCGGCCCAGAACGATGGAGCCACTGCTGGAGTTCCAGCCCATGGTCGGCACCATCGATCAGCGCAACGTCGTCTACCTGTCTCGCGGAGCCGATCACACCGGCGCCGCGCCCGATGTCAACGAAGCCGAACGGCTCGGCTGGATCCCGCTGGCCGAGGTGGAGCAGCGGATCAAAGCAGGGGAGATCGTCGGCTCCGGTTCGGTCACGGGCCTGCTCGCGGTCCTGCTCGCGAGGGCGACCGGACGGATCTGACCGGTCTTATGCCGTCTGGAGCACCGGCCGTACCCGTTCCGTGAACTCCCGCACCGCCGTCACGTCGCCGTAGGGCGCGAGCCGGCGTGCGAGGTCGGCGAGGTAGTCGTGCGCGCGTCGGGACCGCAGGCCCGTGGCCGCCTCGACGGCCTGTCGGCCCACCGTGCCGGCCTGCTCCGGATCGCCCGAATGCAGGTGCGCGACGGCCAGCAGCGCCAGGTTGAACTGCCGGCCGCGCGCGTACGCGTGGCCATCCATCTGAAGCGACCGCACGGCGAACCGGGTGGCGAGGTCACCACGGCCGAGAGCCGCGAAACAGTGTCCGAACTTCGCAGACAGGTACGCCTCGTCGAAGTAGCCGATCCACTGCGGGGCGCTGGTGCGGTCCGCGCGGTCGAAGGCGCGTTCGGCGCGGTCCAGCGCCGCCGCGCACGCTGCTTCGTCGCCGCCGATCGCGTGGCCCTGCGCCTCCAGCACAGCCGACTCTGCCTGGATCGCGGTCGCCCCGGCCTCGGCCGCCGTACGCCCGGCGGCGCGGGCCAGGTCGACCGCTTCCGACGAGGCGCCCAAGTAGGCCGCCTGGTGGCTCATCGCCGCGAGGATCTCCGCGCCCAGCGCGCGGTCGCCCGCCGCGGCGGCCAGCCGTAGCGCGTGGACCAGATACCGCTGCGCCAGGCCGTTTCGCCCGACGTCGTACGAGGCCCACCCTGCGAGCTGGGTCACCTCGGCCGCCGCCGACAGCAACGCGGCGCCGGTGCGGGCGTCGTAACGGCCCCGCAGCAGTCCCGCCACCTCGGTGTCGAGGAACCGGACCACCCGGTCGCGGACGTGGCCACCGCCGTACCTGTTGTCGAGCGCCCGGTAGACGCTCGTGATCTGCCGCACGGCCTCGACATCCGGCTCTCCGACGACACGCTCACCGCGGCCGACGGGCTCCTCATCAAGCCGCGAGGTCAGCCAGCGGAGAGCCGGCGTGACGAACGCAGCCGCGCTGAACGTCGCGCCCACAAGAAGATCTCGCCGTTGCATGTCCGCCTGCCACAGCTCAGCCGCGGCCTCTACGCCGTGTCGCCAGTCTGGTGCGAACTCTAGCCCGCGCGCTGCCTTGCCGTCGGTGTCGCCGACGTCGGCGGTCTGTTCGCCGCTGTCGGCGGACACCTCGCTCACCATGGCTGACAACTGCCCGTCGGCACCGAGCGCCGCGTCGAGCAGCGCCGCCACGGACGCGCTCGGCCGCTTGCCGCCCGCCTCGAGATCCCATAGGTAGCCGTGAGAGCAGTGAACCTGCCGCCCGAGCTGGCGCAGTGACAATCCCCGCTGTTCGCGCAGCTCCCTCAGGCGGACCCCGAAGCCTGGGACAACGGCGACGATCTGTCGCGGCATGCCATGCTCCTCAGAACAAGGTCATGGTTGGCCGGTCGTCCGTCGGACGACGGCGTGGTCTGACGGTACCCGCTCAGCCGCATCGATGGGACCACAGCGTTCCACGCAGGACCGCCAGCGCGAGAGTGCGTTCGGCGGCGCCACCGCGGTCACCATAGGATTGAGCGGCGGTGAGCACCGCGAGCCAGTCGTCGACGGTCTGGCGGGCGAACTCCGCCCATGGCCCGTCCGGTTCGGTCAGCGACAGGGCGTACGCCGCCAGCCAGAGGGTCAGCAGCGGCCGATGTCGTTGGTCCGCCAACCAACGCCAGGTGGTTCTCACCGTGGTGGCTAGGTCTCCGTCAGATCGGACCTGCCCCAGCAACGCCAACTCAGCGGCGCGGGAGGCCGCCTGGATTGCGGAGGTGGACGGGCGCCGGGTCGGGTGCGTCTTCTGCGTCGCCGCCGACAAGAGCGCCGACCAAACCGCCGACCAGGCCACCGCGCAGCTGCGGATCCTGCTCGTCGACCCGTCCGCCCGCGGGCATCACCTCGGTGGCCGGCCGGTCGACGAGTGCGTGGCGTTCGCTCGCCGGGCCGGGTACGCGCGGATGAAGCTGTGGACCAACGATCCGCTGGTCGCGGCCTGCCACGTCTATCTGTCGCGCGGCTTCGCTCTCGTACAGGAGGAGCCGCACCACAGCTTCGACGTCGACCTCGTCGGCCAGGTGTACGAGTTCGACCTCCGTGAGGGAACGGAGCCCGCAACGGTCTGACCGGATGCCCAAACGCTCAACCGGGTAACAAACGGGCACCGCAAACGTCCGATCGATCACGCTCTTTGTGAGCGGATGACCTCATTAATGCGTTTCAACCGCTCGATTGCCTGCATCCGAACGGGCAAAATCAGACGTGAATGGTCACGCTGTGAGCCCGTTCACACCATGACGCGGATGTTAGACATTCTCCACCCCTGAAACCCGGGCGAAACAGCAGCGCTGGAGGGAGGTGCGGGTGAACACGGAGGAGCGCCGACACCGGATCCTGAGCCAGGCTCGCCGGGACGGCGCCGTCGACGTGGCCAAGCTCGCCGCCGACCTGGCGGTGGCGCCGGAGACCATCCGGCGTGACCTGCGCCTGCTGGAGAAGCACGGGCTGGTACGGCGTACGCACGGCGGCGCGTACCCGGTGGAGACCGCCAGGTTCGAGACGACCCTCGCCATGCGGACCACGCGCCAGGTGCCGGAGAAGCGGCGGATCGCCGCGGCAGCCGCCGAACTTGTGGGCGACGCCGAGACGGTCTTTATCGACGAGGGGTTCACCCCGCAGTTGATCGCCGAGGCGCTGCCGATCGACCGCTCGCTGACGGTGGTCACCGCGTCGCTGAGCACGGCCGCGATGCTGTCCGCAGCCTCGACCTCCACCACGGTGCTGCTCCTCGGCGGCCGGGTACGCGGCCGCACCCTGGCCACGGTGGATCACTGGGCCACCCGGATGTTGGCCGGCTTCGTCATCGACCTGGCGTTCGTCGGTGCCAACGGAATCTCCCGCGAACACGGGCTCACCACCCCTGACCCGGCGGTGGCGGACGTGAAGTCGCAGGTCGTCAAAGTGGCGCGCCGCCGGGTGTTCGCGGGCGTCCACACGAAGTTCGGGGTGAGCACCTTCTGCCGGTTCGCGGAGGTCGCCGACTTCGACACGATCGTCACCGACACCGCGCTGCCGACCCTGGAAGCGCACCGCTACTCGCTCCTCGGACCCCAGGTGCTCCGGGTATGACCGCGCTCGGCTGAGCGGGCGCCCGCCACCTGACAACGAAGTTCTCACCATCACTCTCATTACCCTCATTGGAGGTCTGCTGTGCAAAAACAGGGGACAAGAGGGCGCCGCTCGCCCGCGTTATCGCTGCTGGTGGGTGCGGCCACGGTTGGCCTTGTGCTCAGCGGCTGTTCGGGCGCCGGTGACACCGGCTCGGGTGCCGGCAGCGACAAGACCATCACGGCATTGATGGTCGGCAACCCGCAGATGGAAGACATCGCCAAGCTCACCGCCGACGCCTTCACCAAGCAGACCGGCATCACGGTGAAGTTCACGATCCTGCCGGAGAACGAACTGCGCGACAAGGTGACTCAGGACGTGGCCACCCAGGGCGGGCAGTACGACGTGGCGACGATCGGCGCGTACGAGGCGCCGATCTGGGCGAAGAACGGCTGGCTGCACGAACTGTCCAGCTACGCCGACTCCGACTCCGCTTACGACAAGGGCGACCTGATCGAGCCCGTGGTGAAGTCGCTGTCGGGCGAGGACGGCAAGCTGTACGCCGCGCCGTTCTACGGCGAGTCGTCCTTCCTCATGTACAACAAGGAGATCTTCGCCGCGAAGGGCTTGACGATGCCGGAGCGGGCCACCTGGCAGCAGGTGGCGGAGCTGGCGGCCAAGGCCGACGACAAGGCGAACGGCACCGCGGGCATCTGCCTGCGCGGCCTGCCCGGCTGGGGTGAGATGTTCGCCCCCCTGACCTCTGTGGTCAACACTTTCGGTGGCACCTGGTTCGAGAAGGACTGGACGCCGAAGGTCAACGCGCCGGAGTTCACCGAGGCGGTCAAGTTCTACGTCGACACCGTGCGCAAGTACGGCGAGCCCGGGGCCTCGCAGGCCGGGTTCACCGAGTGCCTCAACGCGTTCGGCCAGGGCAAGGCCGCGATGTGGTACGACGCTACCTCGGCCGCCGGCACCCTCGAGGACCCGAAGGCCAGCAAGGTCGCCGGCAAGGTCGGCTACGCGTACGCCCCGGTCGTGAAGACCAAGGCGTCGGGCTGGCTGTGGGCGTGGGCCTGGGCGATGCCCAAGACCACGAAGAAGGCCGACAACGCCTGGAAGTTCATCTCCTGGGCGACCAGCAAGGAGTACGAGAAGCTGGTCGGCGAGAAGCTGGGCTGGTCGCGACTGCCGGCCGGTAAGCGGAAGTCCACCTACGACGTCCCGCAGTACAAGGACTCGGCCAAGTCGTTCGCCGACATCACGCTGAAGGCCATCGAGGAGGCGGACCCGGTCAACCCGGGCGTGCAGCCGCGGCCCACGATCGGCGTGCAGTTCGTCGACATCCCCGAGTTCGCCGACCTTGGGACGAAGGTGTCCCAGGAGATAGCCGCGTGCATCGCGAACGGCACCCCGGTCGATCAGGCCCTAGCCAACGGCCAGAAGCTCGCGGAAGACGTCGCGAAGAAGTACCGCAAGTAAGAAGAAGTACCGCAAGTAAGAGGCAGCGGGCGCGCCCGCGGCGAGAGTCGCGGGCGCGCCGGCCCACCATGGAAGGGCCTGTCACATGACTCAAGCGATTGCCACCGGCGCCGCGCCGTCCGGTGCCCGGGCGGCCCAACAGAAGCGCGCCGGCGCGCGGGACCGCTTGGTACGCCGGCTGCCGCTGCTGCCCGCGCTGATCTTCGCGATCGTCGTGACGCAGATTCCGTTCCTCGTCACGCTCTACCTGTCCACCTTCGGCTGGAACGCGCTGCGCCCCGGCGAGCGCCGCTTCGTGGGCCTGGACAACTACGCGGCCGTCCTCACCGACGCGCGCCTGCGGGCCGCGCTGCTCAACACGGTCGTGCTGACGGCCAGCGCGGTGCTGGTGTCGCTGGTCCTCGGCCTCGGCCTGGCCCTCCTGCTCGACCGTAGGTTCCCGGGTCGTGGCGTGGTGCGCACGCTGCTCATCACGCCGTTCCTGGTCATGCCGATCGCCGCCGCGCTGCTGTGGAAACACGCGATCTACAACCCGACGTACGGTCTGATCAACGGCCTGCTCGGCGGCCACACCGACTGGGTCTCCAACTACCCGATGGTTGCCGTGGTGGCGACGCTCGTCTGGCAGTGGACGCCGTTCATGATGCTGATCCTCCTCGCGGGGCTGCAGAGCCAGAGCGAGGAGGTCCTCGAGGCGGCGCGGGTCGACGGCGCCGCGCCGCGGCAGGTGTTCACCCGCATGACGCTGCCGCACCTGCGCCAGTACCTGGAGTTGGGTGCGCTGCTCGGCTCGATCTACCTGGTGCAGACGTTCGACGCGGTCTTCACCATCACCCAGGGCGGCCCCGGCACGGCGACGACCAACCTGCCGTACGAGATCTACCTGACCACGTTCCGCAAGTTCGAGTACGGCGAGGCGGCCGCCGCCGGCGTCGTCGTGGTGATCGGCACGATCATCGTGGCCACGTTCGCGCTGCGGGTCATCTCCAGCCTGTTCCGGATGGAGGAGGGGCGTTGAGGAAACTCGCCTGGACGGTCACCGCGTGGGCGGTCGGCATCATCTTCGTCTTCCCCGTCCTGTGGATGGTGGTGACCGGGTTCAAACAGGAGCAGGACGCGGCCAGCAACCCGCCGACCTGGCTGTTCGACCCGACGCTCGACCAGTACCGGCAGGTCTTCGGCCGGCACATCACGCCGTACCTGCTGAACTCCCTGATGGCCAGCGGCTTTTCCACACTGCTGGTGCTGGTGTTGGCCACGCCGGCGGCGTACGCGCTGTCGATGCGGCCGGTCGACAAGTGGCGCGACGCGCTGTTCTTCTTCATCTCCACCAAGATGCTGCCGGCTGTCGCCGCGCTGCTGCCGCTGTACCTGGTCATCAAGCAGTTGGGCATGCTCGACAACGTCTGGAGCATGGTCATCCTGTACACCTCGATGAACCTGCCGCTAGCGGTGTGGATGATGCGCTCGTTCCTGCTGGAGGTGCCGCGCGAGATCGTCGAGGCGGCCTCGGTCGACGGGGCCGGGCTCGGGTTGACGATCCGCAAGGTGATCGCGCCGATCGTCTCGCCCGGGATCGCCGCCACCGCCCTGATCTGCTTCATCTTCGCCTGGAACGAGTTCTTCTTCGCGGTCAACCTGACTGCCACCCGATCCGGCACGGCGCCGATCTTCCTGGTCGGGTTCATCTCCTCGGAGGGTCTGTTCCTCGCCCGGCTGTGCGCGGCCGCGACGCTGGTGTCCCTCCCCGTACTGCTGGCCGGCTGGCTGGCGCAGAACAAGCTGGTACGCGGACTCTCGATGGGAGCAGTGAAGTGAAAGCAGCGGTCATCGTCGAGCCGGGTCGGATCGAGATCCAGACGATCCCGGATCCGACGCCCGGCCCGCGCGACGTGGTGGTCCAGGTCGCCGGGTGCGGTATCTGCGGCACCGACCTGCACATCATGGAGGGCGAGTTCGCCCCCGCGTACCCGATCGTGCCGGGCCACGAGTTCGCCGGCACGGTCGTCGAGGTGGGCCCGGACGTCACCGAGGTAGGTGTCGGGGACCGGGTCGCCGTCGACCCGTCCCTGCACTGTGGAGAGTGCTACTACTGCAAACGGGCGCGCGGCAACCTGTGCGAGAACTGGGGCGGCATCGGCATCAGCGTCCCGGGTGGCGCCGCTGAGTACACCGTGGTGCCGGTGAAGAACTGTTTCCGGCTGCCCGACGGCGTCGCGGTCGCCGACGCGGCCCTGATCGAGCCGCTGTCGTGCGCGGTACGCGGCTTCGACGTGCTGCCGCGCAACATGGCCGACCACTACCTGATCTACGGCTCGGGCACGATGGGCCTGATGATGATGGAGCTGGCCAAGCGGGCGGGGGCGGCCAGCGTGTCGATGGTCGACCTCAACCCGCAGCGGCTCGAAACGGCGCGGCTGCTCGGCTGCACCGCCGCGGTGACCTCGGCCGACGAGCTGGCCGCGCCGCGCGGCTGGGACGTGGTCATCGACTGCACCGGTGTCGCGGCCGCGATCGCCGACGGGCTGCGGCGGGTCGGCAAGGGCGGGACGTTCCTGCAGTTCGGTGTCGCGAACTACGACGCCCGGGTCGAGGTCGAGCCGTTCAAGATCTACAACCAGGAGATCACGATCACCGGCTCGATGGCCGTGCTGCACAGCTTCGAGCGGGCCGGCGACCTGTTCGCCACCGGGGTGCTGCCGCCGGAGATCTTCATCAGCCACCGGTTCCCGCTTGACCAGTACGCGGACGCCCTCGGCCAGTTCCAGGCCGGTGTCGGCCGCAAGATCCAGATCACTCCGGGGGCCTGAATGCACACCCTCGTGGTCGGAGACGGCTTCATTCCGGCGGACCCGTACGTGTCGGCGCTGCGCGAGCGGCTCGGGCCGGACTTCGGCCCGGTGCGCACCGTCGACCTACCGGGCGACAAGAAAGACCAGCACGAGTGGCAGCAGATCATGGAGGCGCGCGGCCCGAACGCGGTCGAGCCGGCGCCGGCCCTGCTGTCCGCCGTGGCCGGCGCCGAGGTGCTGTGCGCGCACTTCGCCCCGGTGGGGGAGAAGGTGCTCGCCGCGGGCGACGCGCTGCGCCTGATCGCGGTGGCGCGTACCGGGCTGGAGAACGTCGACGTCGACGCGGCGACGGCGCGGGGCGTGGGGGTGGTGCCGGTGTACGGACGCAACGCTGGCGCCGTCGCCGAACTGCAGATCGGACTCATGCTCGCCGAGGCCCGTAACATCGCCCGCGCCGACGCGTCGGTCCGTTCGGGTGGGTGGCGCAAGGACTTCCCCGGGGCGCGGATCGAGATCGCCGGCCGTACGGTCGGCATGGTCGGGTTCGGTCACGTCGGCGCGCAGTTCGCGCGGCGGCTGGCCGGCTTCGGCTGCCGGCTGATCGCCTACGACCCGTATACGTCTCCGGCTGCCCTCGCTGAGCACGGCGTCGAGCAGGTGTCCACCCTGGACGAGGTGTTCGCGTCGTCGGACTTCGTCGTCGTGCAGGCCCGGCACACGCCGGAGACCGACACGTTCATCGGCGCGGCGCAGTTCGCGTTGATGAAGCCGCACGCGTACTTCATCAACGTCGCGCGCAGCCGGGTCGTCGACACCGACGCGCTCCACGGCGTGCTCGCGGCCGGCCGGATCGCCGGCGCCGGCCTGGACGTCTTCGACGCCGAGCCGCTGCCAGCGGACAGTCCGTGGCGCGGGCTGGACAACACCACGCTCACCACGCACTTCGGCGGCGACACCGAGGAGACGAACCTGACCTCGGCCCGTCTGGTCGTCGAGGCGGTCGCCGAGTACGCGGCGACCGGCCGGGTGGCGTCCGGGGCGAACGCGAAGGCGCTGGGCTGGACGTGAATTATCTGCTCGGCATCGACGCCGGCCAGACGGTCACCAAGGCAGTCCTGTTCGACGACACCGGTCGGGCGGTGGCCGCCGGCCGCGCCGACACACGCGTGTCCAGCCCGTACCCGCGCTGGCAGGAGCGGGACATGGAGGAGGCGTGGCGGCAGACCGCCACCGCGATCGCCGCGTGCCTGCGCGCCGCCGGCCGCGACGGCCGGGCCGTCGCGTCGATCGGGCTCTGCGGGCACAACGACGGCGTGTACGCAGTGGACGGTGACGGATCGCCGGTGCGCCCGGCGATCCTCGCCACCGACTCACGCGCGCACGAGTACGTCGCGCGGTACCGAACCGACGGTACCGCGGAGCGGGCCCTGCCGCTGACCGGGCAGTCACCGTTCGCCGCCTCGCCGGCCGCCGTCTACGCCTGGCTGCGCGACCACGAGCCGGCGACGCTGGAGCGCGCCCGGTGGCTGCTGTTCTGCAAGGACTGGCTGCGCTTCCGGTTGACCGGGGTGCCGGCCACCGACCCGACCGAGGCGAGCGCGTCGTTCACCGACGTGGCCGACCAGGGGTACGCCGCCGACGCCCTCGCCCTCTACGGCCTCGAAGCGTGTACCGGGAAGCTGCCGCCCATCCTGCGGGCCGACGAGGTGGCCGGCCGGGTGACGGAGCGCGCCGCGGCCGAGACGGGTCTACGGGCCGGCACCCCGGTCGTGACCGGCGCCCACGACGTCGACGCGGCGGCCCTCGGCCTGGGTGCCGTCGATGCCGGCGCTGTCTCGATCGTGATGGGCACCTTCTCGATCAATCAGGTCGTCGCCGCCGACTTCCGCCTGGACCACCGCTGGCAGGCCCGCAACTTCCTGTCGCCGAGCCGGTGGATGCACATGTCGACCTCCCCGTCGTCGGCGTCCAACCTGGACTGGGCGGTCCGGCTGCTCGGCCCGTACGACGGCGACGGGCGACCGGACTTCGCCGCGGCGGTGGCCGCCGGGGCGGCGACCGCGCCCGCCGACGCGCCGCTGTTCCTGCCGTTCCTGTACGGGTCACCGCACGGCGACGGGATCGCGGCGTCGTTCGCCGAGGTACGCGCCTGGCACGGGCGTGGGCACCTGCTGCGCGCCGTGCTCGACGGTGTCGTGTTCAACCACCGCACCCACCTCGACGCGCTACGGGAGGCGTTCGACCTCGCCGGCCCGGCCCGGCTCGCCGGCGGCGGCGCGCGCAGCCCGCAGTGGTCGCAACTGCTCGCCGACGTGACCGGCCTGCCGGTGGAGGTGGTCAACAGCGACGAGGCCGGGGCCCGGGGCGCGGCCGCGCTCGCGGGTATCGGCCTGGGCTGGTACTCCTCGCTCACCGACGCGGTGGCGGCAACGGTACGGGTCGTACGCCGGCACGATCCCGTCGCCGACCCGGTGCTGGAGGAGCGCTACGAGCGGTATCTCGCGCTCGTGGCGCGGGCTCAGGCCTGATCGAAGAAGTCGCCGCCGCTGCTCTTCTGGCCCTCGCCGGTCAGAATGGCCGTGCCGAGCGGTGAGAGCAGGAAGACCCCGCGGGTCAGCCGGTGGATGTTGCCGCGGCGACCGAAGATCAGGCCCGCCGCGAAGTCGACGATGCGCCGCGCGTCCGGGTCATCCAGCCCGGAGAGGTCGATGATGACCGGGACGTCCTGGCGGAAGTACTCGCCGATGATCCGTGCGTCACGGAAGCCGCGGGCGTGGATCGTGGCGATCTGCATGGGCTCGGTTTCCGGCTCCGGGGCGCTGTCCACCGGCACCGGCAGGCGCCGTTCCGCAGCAGCCCGCTCCGCCGCCGCCCGTGCCGCGGCCGCCCGCACCGCCGGGTGCCGCCGGGACCGCACCGGCAGCTCGTCCGCGGTGTAGTCGTCCTCGTCCAGGTCTTCTTCGCTGTCCTCGGCAAGGCCGAGCCAGACACCGGTCTTTCGAAGCGACCCCATGCCCACGTCCTCTCGCTCGTGCGGTGCCAGCCGGGCGCGGCCCGACAGCGGCGTCTTCGATGACAAGCGATGGGCCGGCGGCCTTGACGGTACGCCAACACGCCGCCGCCAGGTGCGACAACGCGCCGGTGCGCGGTGCGACGTTCAATCGACCGGCAGCGCCAGGTTTCGCCCGGACGGGGGCGGGCAGGCCCTCAGTTGGTACCGACCGGACGAGGCGAGAGCGCGGCGAGGTGAGCGACGTGGGCAACCCGCAGGACCGGGACGCCAGGAACCAGGACTCCGGGGGCCAGGAGGTCAGGACCCCGGACATCCAGTACCCGGAAACCAAGCTCCCGGACGCCGCGAAGCGGGGCGCCGAGGAGGTGCTGGACGAGTACGACCGATACGGACCCGGCTACCTCGACGAGGTCACCGAGCCGCAGGACGAGGCGGGGCAGGCCAGGGCGGCCGCGGAAAGTCAGGACGTGGCCGACCACCCCATCGATCCGTTCATCTACGAGTCCGGCGGCCCGACGGACACCCGGGGAATGGTGACGACGACCGGCGGCAAGGCCGGCCCGGCCGCCGCTCACCCGTACCACAACCGGGAGCCCAAGGGGCCGGGCAAGGTGGCCAACCCGACCACCGGTGACGCCACGAGCGGCGGCATGGGAACCCCGGTCGGCGGCCCGTACAGCGACGCCACGACCGCAGTCAGCGTCGGCGGCACGATCGTCGGGGGCTGCGATGAAGAACCGGACGGCGCCCCGGCCGAGGGCGCCGGTGCGAACCGGACCGGCGACGGCAGCTACTCCGCATGACGCGGGGGTTCCTGCTGATCGGCCCCGAGTCCAGCGGCACGAAACTGACCGCTGAGCTACTGCGGCGGGCCGGCTGCCGATCGGTGGGGATCATCGGCGGTGACGACGGCCCGCAACTGCCGGCAGACGACCGGCCCCGGTTGTTACGGCGCAGCTTCCCGCACGGGTTCGAGTGGTTCACCGTACGGGACCTGGTCGCGCTCCTGGACGCCGAGGGCGTGAAGGCCGAGGGCGTGAAGGCCGAGGACGTCCAGGTCGTGATCACGACCCGGGACTGGTTCACGATGGTCGACAGCCAACTGAACCGCCGGCTGGCCGCCGACCGCGAGACCGCCTTCGCCAACCTCCGCCGCGCGTACCGCGAGATCTTCGCCGGGGTCTTCGAGCTGGGCCTGCCGTACCTCGTATCCAGCTACGAGGCGTTGACCGCGCAGCCCCGGTACGCCGAGCGTTTGCTGGACGCGATCGGCCTGCCGCCCGCCGCGGTCGAGTGTTACGAAGCGAATGCGAAATGGTACGGCGACCAGCCCGCCCGGACCGGCCCACCGCCCGGCGTATGGACCGCGGGGCAGTACTGACCGGCCGAAACCCGTTATCGACAACAGTCGACTCACCTGCGCGCGCAAGGCACGCTATCTTTGGTGGTTCGGGCATAAAAAAAGAACGGCGAGAATGCCGTTATGTCGCCAGAGAATAGCGGACAGGGAGTCAGTTTGTCAAACGCTCGGGCCTTCTGCGCCGACAACCGAGACGTCGACAACCGAGACGTCGACAACCCGGAGCTCGGTCGGGAGCAGGAGTACGTGTCGATGCTGTACGGCCGGCTCGACGACCTGCGTGCGCAGGCGTCCAATCGGCTGGACGCTTCCCTGCGGGCAACCGGCGGTACCCCGCAGGCGCGGTCTGAACGCGAGACCACCATCCGCATGTACACCGATCAACTGGCCCACCTCAGCGCGGTGGAGAACGGCCTGTGCTTCGGCCGGCTCGACTTCGAAGCCGGGGAGCGCCGGTACATCGGCCGTATCGGGGTCTTCGAGGAGAGCGGCGACTACGAGCCGCTGCTGATCGACTGGCGAGCGCCCGCGGCCCGCCCGTTCTACCTGGCGACCGCGGCGTCACCGGAGGGGGTCACGCGGCGCCGGCACATCCGGACCAGGAGCCGGACCGTCGTGGGCCTCGACGACGAGGTGCTCGACCTGACCGCCGTCAAGGCCGGCGCGCACGAGGAGGTGACCGGCGAGGCCGCGCTGCTGGCCGCGCTGGACGCCCGGCGTACCGGCCGGATGCAGGACATCGTCGAGACCATCCAGGCCGAGCAGGACCGGGTGATCCGCGCCGAGCCGGGCGGGGTCCTCGTCGTGCAGGGCGGCCCCGGCACCGGCAAGACCGCCGTCGCGCTGCACCGGGTCGCGTACCTGCTCTACACGTACCGGCAGCAGCTGTCCACGCGGGTGGTGCTGGTCGTGGGGCCGAACGAGACGTTCCTGCGCTACATCTCCCAGGTGCTGCCCTCACTGGCCGAGACCGGCGTGCTGCTCGGCACCGTCGGCGACCTGTACCCCGGGGTCACCGCCCGGCGCGCCGAGTCGGCCGAGGCCGCCGAGATCAAGGGGCGGCTGGAGATGACCGACGTGCTCGCCGCCGCGATCCGCGACCGGCAGGAGGTGCCCGACAACGACATCGACATCACGATCGAGGGCGACACTCTCCGGCTGGACCGGGCGATCTGCGAGGACGCGCGGGCCGCGGCACGGAAGTCGGGCAAGCTGCACAACCTGGCCCGTCCGATCTTCGACACCGAGGTCATCCACGCGTTGTCGCTGCAGCTCGCCGAGAAGATCGGCACCGACCCGTACGCCGACGACCCGCTCGGTGGCGACGACGCGCCGGGCGACCCACAGGTCCTGTCCGAGGCCGACCTCGCCGAGATCCGCCGGGAACTGCGCGAGGAGCCGGAGCTCAAGGCCGCGCTGGACTGGATGTGGCCGATCCTCACCCCGCAGAAGCTGCTCCGCGACCTGTACGCCTCCGACGAGCGGCTGGCCACCGCCGCGCCTGCGCTGACCTCCGACGAGCGGGCCCTGCTGCGGCGCGAGCCGGCCGGCGGGTGGACCCCGGCGGACGTACCGCTGCTGGACGAGGCGGCCGAGCTGCTCGGCGAGGACGACCGGCCGATCAACGCCCTCGCGGAGAAGCGGCGCCGGGAGCGGATCGCATACGCCGAGGGCGCACTGGAGATCCTGTCCGGTTCGGCCTCCCTCGACTTCGAAGACGACGCGGAGTCGGAGATCCTCGCGGCGACCGACCTCCTCGAGGCCGAGCGGCTCGCCGACCGGCACGACGAGGAGTTGCGGCTGACCCCGGCCGAACGCGCCGCGGCCGACCGCAAGTGGGCCTTCGGGCACGTCGTCGTCGACGAGGCGCAGGAACTGTCACCGATGGCCTGGCGGCTGCTGATGCGGCGGTGTCCGAACCGGTCGATGACCGTCGTCGGCGACGTCGCCCAGACCGGTGACCTGGGCGGGACAACGTCCTGGGAGCAGGCGCTCGAGCCGTACGTGGACCACCGCTGGCGGCTGGAGGAGCTGACGGTCAACTACCGCACGCCGGCCGAGATCATGGCGGTCGGTGGCGGCGTGCTGGCCGGCATCGACCCGTCCCTGCAGCCGCCGCGCTCGGTGCGGCACAGCGGGGTGGACCCCTGGGGCCTGCGGGTAGAGCCGGCACAGCTCGACGAGTGCCTGGTGGAGGCCGTGCTGCGGGAGGCCGCCGAGGTGGCCGACGGCAGGATCGGCGTGATCGTTCCCGCCGGGCACGAGTACGAGCTGGGCCGGGTGGTCACCAAGGCCGTGCCCGACGCGGCGATCGGCGAGCAGCCGGACCTGGAGCGCCGGGTGGTGGTGCTGACCGTACGCCAGGCCAAGGGGCTGGAGTTCGACTCGGTGATCGTCGTCGAGCCCGCCCGGATCGTGGCCGAGTCCACGCGCGGGTACCGCGACCTGTACGTGGCCCTCACCCGGGCGACGCAGCGCCTCGGCGTCCTGCACACCGCGCCGCTGCCGGCCGGCCTGGATGGGCTACGTCCGCTGACTGACGGGCTACGTCCGCTGACTGACGGGCTACGTCCGCTGACTACCGAGGCGGCGTCACCGGCGAACTTCTGAGCGCCGGCAGCACCTCGGCGCCGAGCCGAGCAGGAACAGGTCCACCCGAAGCCCGGTGGCCGCCGGCGTACGCCGGCGGCCACCGGGCTTCGGGTCTCAAGGACCATGGGGATCAGCAGTCACGGAGCTCCGGTGACTGGTTGAGCAGCTGGCCACGCGGGGAGATGAAGTCACGGTAGGCCTGCCCGTCCACGGCGGCGGGGGTGAACGCGGCGACCCGGTGGCAGTTCTGGAACGCCAACTTCACCCCGAAGTGGCGTTCGAGGCCCCCGCGGATCGCGTCGCTGGCGAGCGCCCGCAGCAGTTGGCCGCGCTCGGCCTCGCTGGGCGGCGGAACGGCGTGGTCGGCGAACTCGCCGCCGTCACGGCGGAGGTCGGAGACCGCCTCGGTGATGACGCGCCAGGCGTAGGGCAGCGAGTCGCGCACGCAGGCGACGAACTCGGCGTCGTCGACCGGGCCGGCCTCGGCCCGTTCCAGCAGGGCGGTTGGTACGTCGAGGGACATGTCGCTTCCTTCCGCTCAGCGGCCACGTGAGGGCGCCGCGTAGAGGTGATCGATCGACGGAGGTACTTCGACAGCCTGTCAATCGATACGGACGGCGTCTATCTGATTACAGATAGCGGGAACGGCCGCGCCCTGGCGGCTACTTCGTCAGACCGGCGACCAAGTTGATCGTCAGCGCGACGATGACGGTGCCGAACACGTACGACAGCAGCGCATGCCGAAGCACAACGGCCCGGAAGTCGGAGTTGTTCAACTCGGTGTCGGAGACCTGGAACGTCATGCCGACGGTGAAGGCGAGGTAGGCGAAGTCGGAGAAGCGAGGTCAGCGCGGAAGTGTCCCAGGCGACCAGCGGTACGAGCGGCCACGGCACCAGCCGCGCCGACAGCACGCCGGCACTGATTCCGGCGGCCACCGACGTCGCCACCCGCCGCCGTGCGGAGACGCCATGAACTGGCGTTTCGCCGGTTTCTCGTACCATCGTCGCGGTCTCCGCTCAATGATCGACGTGCAGCCGAAAACCGCACGTGCTCGATGACCGAGGTCGGCTAAGCGCAGCCCGCATCGGCGGCGACGCAACCGCGTAGAAAACGCGTCAAGAAACGGTCCGGACGCGTAGAGAACACGTACATGCGCTGGCTGGTCGGTAGTGCCAGCGGTGGAATGGTCTCCATTGTGCTCCGTTCAGTGCTCTGCCAGGGGTTTCTGGTCGACCGGTTCGGTGAGTTCTCCCGGCAGGGAGGCGCCAAGCGCAGGAAGGAGCGGCGCGGTGTCTGACGTGATCTTCGTGTTGTTGACGGTGCTCCTATTCGCCGGCCTGGCACTGCTGCTACGCGGGGTGGAGAAGCTGTGAACGCCGAGAACCTGATCGGCCTCGTCCTCGCCGTCGGGCTGCTGGCGTACCTGGTCGTAGCACTGCTCTTCCCGGAGCGCTTCTAGATGAGCACCGCAGGCGCGGGTGCGCTCTTCATCGCCTCTCTCGCGGTCGCCCTCGCCGTGGCGTACCGGCCGGTCGGCGACTACCTGTACCGCGTGTTCACCTCCCGCCGGCACTGGCGGGTGGAGCGGGTCATCTACCGGCTGGTCGGGGTCAACCCCGACGGTGAGCAGACCTGGCGCATGTACGCGCGCGGCGTCCTGGCCTTCTCCGCGGTGTCGGTGCTGGCGCTGTACGCGCTCCAGCGGCTGCAGAACCACCTGTGGCTCTCGCTCGGACGGCCCGCGGTACGGCCCGACCAGGCCTGGAACACAGCGGCCAGTTTCGTGACCAACACCAACTGGCAGTCTTATTCGGGCGAGACCGCAATGGGGCACCTGGTACAGATGGCCGGCTTGGCGGTGCAGAACTTCGCCTCGGCGGCGGTCGGCATCGCGGTCGCGGTGGCGCTGGTACGTGGGTTCGCGCGTAGCCGGACCACGGAAGTGGGCAACTTCTGGGTCGATCTGGTGCGCACCTGTCTGCGGATCCTGCTGCCGGTCGCCGTGGTCGGGGCGCTGGTGCTCATCAGCGCAGGCGTGGTGCAGAGCCTGTCGGCCGGGCGCGACGCGCACACCCTGGCCGGCGCGGCGCAGCACATCCCCGGCGGGCCGGTCGCGAGCCAGGAGATCATCAAGGAGTTCGGTACGAACGGCGGCGGCTTCTACAACGCCAACAGCGCCCATCCGTTCGAGAACCCGACCGGCTGGACCAACTGGATCCAGGTCTTCCTGCTGCTGGTGATCGCGTTCTCGCTGCCCCGGACGTTCGGCCGGATGGTCGGCGACCGGCGGCAGGGCCTCGCGATCGCGATCATCATGGCAGTGCTGGCGGTCGGCAGCGTGGTCGCGGTCAACGCCTTCCAACTCGCCCACCAGGGCACCGTGCCACAGGCCGTGGGCGCCGCGACCGAGGGTACGGAGGTCCGGTTCGGCGTACCGCAGTCGGCGACCTTCGCGGCCGCGACCACGTTGACCTCGACCGGTGCGGTCGACTCGATGCACGACTCGTACACCGCGCTCGGCGGAGCGGGGCTGACGGCCAACATGATGCTGGGCGAGATAGCGCCCGGCGGGACCGGTTCGGGCCTGTACGGCATCCTCGTCCTCGCCGTGATCACGGTCTTCGTGGCCGGGCTGATGGTCGGTCGCACCCCGGAGTACCTGAGTAAGAAGCTCAGCGCCCGCGAGATCAAGTTCGCGTCGCTGTACTTCCTGACCACGCCGGCGCTGGTACTGGTCGGCACCGCGGCCGCGATGTCGCTGACGTCGGCGCGGGCGTCGATGCTCAACGCCGGGCCGCACGGACTGTCCGAGGTGCTCTACGCGTACACCTCGGCGGCCAACAACAACGGTTCGGCCTTCGCCGGTCTCAACGCCAACACCACGTGGTACAACACGACGCTCGGCGCGGTCATGCTCCTCGGCCGGTTCGCGCCCATGGTCTTCGTCCTCGGCCTGGCCGGGTCGCTCGCGGCACAGCGGCCGGTACCGGCGTCGGCCGGCACGCTCAAGACCTACCAGCCCCTGTTCGTCGGGATGGTGGTCGGCATCGTCCTGATCGCGATCGCGCTGACCTACCTGCCCGCCCTCGCCCTCGGTCCCCTCGCGGAGGGGCTATGACTACCACACAGAAGTCGCCACCCGCGGCCCAGCCGCCGTCTGCCGCCCCGAACCGGGTCCGGGCCGGCCTGCTCGATCCATGGCAACTGATCAGGTCCTTGCCGGACGCGCTGCGCAAGCTCAACCCGACCACGCTGTGGCGTAACCCGGTCATGTTCATCGTCGAGATCGGCTCGGTGTTCACCACCGTGCTGGCGATCGCCCATCCGACCGTCTTCGCCTGGACGATCGCGATCTGGCTGTGGCTGACCGTGGTGTTCGCCAACCTCGCCGAGGCGGTCGCCGAAGGGCGGGGCAAGGCGCAGGCGGAGACGCTGCGGCTGGCCAAGAAGGACACCATCGCCCGCCGGCTGCGCAACTGGACTCCCGGTGCCGCGCACCTCGACGAGGAGGCCGTGCCGGCGCCGGCGTTGCGCCTCGGCGATGTCGTGGTGGTGGAGGGCGGCGAGATCATCCCCGGTGACGGTGACGTGATCGAGGGGATCGCCAGCGTGGACGAGTCAGCGATCACGGGCGAGTCCGCGCCGGTGATCCGGGAGTCCGGTGGGGACCGGTCGGCGGTCACCGGCGGCACGAAGGTGCTGTCGGACCGGATCGTCGTACGCATCACCCAGAAGCCGGGGGAGAGCTTCATCGATCGGATGATCGCCCTGGTCGAGGGCGCCAACCGGCAGAAGACCCCGAACGAGATCGCGCTGAACATCCTGCTGGCGGCCTTGACGATCATCTTCCTGCTCGCGGTCGCGACGCTCCAGCCGCTGGCCATCTTCGCGAAGGCACAGACCCCGGCCGCGCCGTCCACCCAGGCGTTGACGCCGCACGGCGTGACCGGCATCGTGCTCGTCTCGTTGCTGGTCTGCCTCATCCCCACCACGATCGGCGCGCTGCTGTCGGCGATCGGCATCGCCGGCATGGATCGGCTCGTGCAGCGCAACGTGCTGGCCTTGTCCGGCCGGGCGGTCGAGGCCGCGGGCGATGTGAACACGCTGCTGCTGGACAAGACCGGCACCATCACGCTGGGCAACCGGCAGGCCACGGAGTTCACGCCCGTGGACGGGGTGGACGAGAAGGTGCTGGCCGACGCGGCCCAGCTGTCCAGCCTCGCCGACGAGACACCGGAGGGGCGTTCGGTCGTCGTCCACGCCAAGGAGCGCTACGGACTGCGTGAACGGCAGATCCAGTGCGCCGACTGGGTGCCGTTCACCGCACAGACCCGGATGTCCGGCGTCGACCTCTGTGCTCCCGGCGACGTCCGGCAGATCCGCAAGGGCGCGTCGAGCGCGGTGCTGAAATGGGTACGTGACCACGGCGGGCACACCAGCGACCACGTCGCGACGGTCGTCGACGGCGTCAGCGCCAGCGGTGGGACACCACTGGTGGTGGCGGAGAAGCGGGCGGGTGAGCCGGCGAGAGCGCTCGGCGTCATCGATCTCAAGGACGTCGTCAAGGTCGGCATGCGGGAGCGATTCGACGCGATGCGGCGGTTGGGCATCCGCAGCGTGATGATCACCGGTGACAATCCGTTGACCGCCCGGGCGATCGCGGCCGAGGCGGGCGTGGACGACTACCTTGCCGAGGCCAAGCCCGAGGACAAGATGGACCTGATCAAGAAGGAGCAGGAGGGCGGCAAGCTGGTCGCGATGACCGGCGACGGCACCAACGACGCCCCCGCGCTGGCGCAGGCCGACGTCGGGGTGGCCATGAACACCGGCACGTCGGCGGCCAAGGAGGCCGGCAACATGGTCGACCTGGACTCCGACCCGACAAAGCTGATCGAGATCGTTCAGATCGGCAAGCAGTTGCTCATCACGCGGGGCGCGTTGACGACGTTCTCGATCGCCAATGACATCGCGAAGTACTTCGCGATCATTCCGGCGATGTTCGTCGCTGTCTACCCGGGCCTGGACCGGCTGAACATCATGCGGCTGCACAGCCCGGCCTCGGCGATCCTGTCCGCGGTCATCTTCAACGCGATCATCATCGTCGCGCTGATCCCGCTCGCGCTGCGCGGAGTGCGCTACGCCCCGGGGAGCGCGGCCGCGATGCTCCGGCGCAACCTGCTCGTCTACGGCGTCGGCGGCATCATCGCCCCGTTCGTCGGCATCAAGGTCATCGACCTGGTGGTCCAGTACCTGCCGGGGCTGTAGCGATGCGTCTTCCGTACTGGTTGTCGCAGCATCTCGCCGCGCTACGCGCGCTGCTCGTCCTCACCGTGCTGCTCGGCATCGGCTATCCGCTGGTCATGGTCGCCGTCGCGCAGCTTCCCGGGCTGAAGCACGCGGCCGACGGCTCGCCGGTCGTGGCCCCGAACGGCGCGGACGCCGGCAGCCGGCTCATCGGCCAGCCCTTCGCCGACGCCCACGGCCAGCCGCTCGGGCAGTACTTCCAGTCGCGCCCGTCGGCGGCCGGCAGCGGCAACGGCTACGACCCGACCGCCAGCGGCGGGTCGAACCTGGGGCCGAACAGCGTCGTCGACCCCGGCCCGGACAAGCCCAGCCTGCTGACCCTGGTCTGCGCCCGCAGTCGGAGCGTCGGCGAACTGGAGGGCGTGGACGGGCGGCGCCCGTACTGCACCCCGGAGGGGGTCGGCGCCGTCCTCGCGGTCTTCCACCGGAACGGGATCACCGGCCCGGTCACCCGCGCGGTCAGCCTCAACCAGCGCTGCCCCGTACCGCCGTTCGTCGCGACGTACCAGGGCGTGCCCGTCGAGTGCGCCAAGGCGGAAGAGGACTACTCCCGCGGCATCGTGACGCCGGTGCGCGGCGACGCCCCGGCCAACCCCGCGGTACCCGCCGACGCGGTCACCGCCAGCGCCAGCGGACTCGATCCCGACATCAGCCCCGCGTACGCTCGATTGCAGGCAAACCGGGTGGCGAAGGCGCGCGGAACTACCGTTGACACTGTGCTGCAACTGGTCGACCGGCACACCACCGGGCGCGCCCTCGGCTTCCTCGGCGAACCGGCCGTCAACGTCCTCGAACTCAACGTGGACCTCGACCGGAAATACCCCTACCGCCGTTAGGGGAGGACGGGATGGCGCGCGGACAGCTTCGCGTCTACCTCGGGGCTGCGCCCGGCGTGGGCAAGACGTACAAGATGCTGGAAGAGGGGCGGCGCCGCCATGACCGCGGCACCGACGTCGTCATCGGGTTCGTCGAGACGTACGGCCGGCGGGTGGTCGAAACGCTCCTCCGCAACGGTTTGGAGGTCGTGCCGCGTAAGGAGATGGCCTACCGCGGCGCCACTTTCACCGAGATGGACCTCGACGCCGTCCTCGCCCGCAGCCCGCAGGTCGCCCTGATCGACGAGTTGGCCCACACGAACGTCCCCGGCAGCGGTAACGCCAAGCGGTGGCAGGACATCGAGCAGTTGCTCGAGGCCGGCATCACGGTCGTCACCACCCTGAACATCCAGCACCTGGACTCGCTCAACGACGTCATCCAGGAGATCACCGGCGTGGTGCAGCGCGAGACCGTGCCGGACGAGGTCGTGCGCCGCGCCGAGCAGATCGAACTGGTCGATATGACCCCGGAGGCGCTGCGACGGCGGATGGTGCACGGCAACATCTACCAGCCGGACAAGATCGACGCGGCGCTGGGCAACTACTTCCGGGTCGGCAACCTCACCGCCCTGCGCGAACTGGCGCTGCTGTGGCTGGCGAACAAGGTCGACGACCAGTTGGACCGCTACCGCGCCGGCCATCACATCGACCAGACCTGGGAGACCTGCGAACGGGTCGTCGTTGCGCTGACCGGAGGCTCCGAGGGCGACACGGTGGTCCGGCGGGCCGGGCGGATCGCCGCGCGTACCAAAGGGGCCGAACTGCGGGCCGTGCACGTCGCGCGTAGCGACGGGCTGGCCGGTGCCGACCCGGCGCACCTGGCTCGCCAGCGGGTGCTGGTCGAGAGCCTCGGCGGGACCTACCACCAGGTCGTCGGCAGCGATGTCCCGGCCGCGCTGCTGGAGTTCGCCCGCGGGGTCAACGCCACCCAACTCGTCCTCGGTACGAGTCGCCGCGGCCGGCTCGCGCAGATCTTCTCGCCGGGCGTCGGCGTCACCACCGCTGCCGAATCCGGCCACATCGACGTGCACCTGGTCAGCCACGAGGAGGCGAAGCGCGGCCGGCAGCCGGTGCGGATCACCGCCGGGCTGACCCGCGGTCGCCAGCTCGCCGGGCTGGCCCTCGCGGTGGTGGGGCTGCCGCTGCTGACCCTGCTGCTGGATCGGGTGCGCGCCGACCTGTCGATGGCCGGTGAGATCCTGTCCTACCTGCTCGCTGTCTTGGCGGTCGGGCTCGTCGGAGGCATCCTCCCGTCCCTGTTCGCGGCCGCGCTGGGTGCCCTTCTGGTCGACTGGTACTTCATCCCACCGCTGCACCAGTTGGCCATCGCCCGACTCGGGGACCGGTTGGGATTGTTCATCTTCCTGCTGGCCGCGGTCGCGGTCAGCACCGTCGTCCAGTTGGCGGCGCGGCGGACGGGGGAGGCGGCCCACGCCCGGGCCCAGGCCGAGACGCTGACCACGGTCGCGGGCAGCGTCCTGCGCGGCGAGCGCCCGTTGCCGGCCCTGCTCGAACAGGTCGGTGAGACCTTTTCACTGGCCAGCGTCACGCTGCTGGAGCTGACCCCGGACGCGCCGCACGGTCCGGAGCAACGCCACGACCCCGCGGCCTGGCGGATCGCCGCGTACGTCGGCGGGCCGCCGGCTGCCACCCCCAGTGAGGGTGACACGGACGTGCCGATCATCGGCGGCCTCTCGCTCGTCCTGCGTGGGCGCCCGCTCGACGCCGCAGACCGGCGCGTCGTGGAGGCGTTCGCCGCGCAGGCGGCGCTCGCGCTGCGGCAGGAGCGGCTGGCCGAGCAGGCAGGCGCGGCCACCGTGCTGTCGGAGGTGGACCGCATGCGCAGCGCGCTGCTCGGCGCGGTCAGCCGTGATCTGCGGACCCCGCTGTCGGCGGTGAAGGACGCCGTCGCGAGTCTGCGCAGCCACGAGGTGGCCGCCGACGACGAGGACCGGGCCGTACTGCTGACCACCGCCGACGTATCTATCGACCGTCTCGGCCGGATGGTCGAGAACCTGCTCGACATGAGCCGGTTGCAGGCCGGAGCGCTCGCGATGCGCCTGCAGCTGGTCAGCGTCGACGAGACGCTGCCGCGCGCGGTCCAGGCCCTTGGGGAGGCGGGGCGCAGCGTCGGTCTCGAGGTTCCCGACGACGTACCCGAGCTGTACGCCGACCCTGCCCTGCTGGAGCGAGTCCTGGTCAACCTGATCGCCAACGCCGTACGGTTCAGCCCCGCCGGGCGGCCGCCGACCGTCTCCGTCAGCGAGCACGGTGGCCAGGTCGAGGTACGGGTGATCGACCACGGCCCCGGCATCCTGATCGCCGACAGGGAGAAGGTCTTCCTGCCCTTCCAGCAGTGGGACGGTGGCGAGCACGAGACCGGCGCCGGGCTCGGCCTGGCGCTGTCGCGGGGCTTCACCCAGGCGATGGGCGGCGATCTCACCCCCGAGACCACTGCCGGGGGAGGCTTGACGATGACGCTCAGCCTGCCCGCTGCCGACTTGGACGCGGTGGGCAAGCCACCGCCCGATATCGACGTCCAGCGGGCCGACCCGGCCATCCTCGACCGGATCGACAGTTGGACGGTGCGCGATGAGGGTAGCGGGCCATGAGCGCCCCCGAGGATCGGACCGAGCGATGAGCCAGGTGGTAGTCGACGCCGTACCGGTCGAACGCCGGCCAGGGCTGAGGGGGTGGCTGCTCGACGATCTCCAGCAGGACCACGCACCCGTGCCGGGCCCGCACATCAGGCCGGGGAGGGTCGTGGGTCGGCCGTGGTGGCAGGTGATGTGCCTGACCGGCCTGGACTACTTCTCCACGCTCGGCTACCAGCCGGGCATCGCGGTCCTCGCCGCCGGCGCGGTGGCGCCGATCGCCACCGTACTGCTCGTCGCGCTGACCCTGTTCGGCGCGCTGCCGGTGTACCGGTGGGTGGCCCGGGAGAGCCCGCACGGCCAGGGCTCGATCGCGATGCTGGAACGCATCCTGCCGAAATGGCACGGCAAGCTGTTCGTCCTCGTGCTGCTGGGCTTCGCGGCCACCGACTTCATCATCACGATCACCCTGTCGGCGGCCGATGCGACCGCCCACGTGCTGGAGAACCCGTACGCGCCGGCTGCGCTGCACGGCCATCAGATGGGCGTGACGCTGGTCCTGCTCGCGCTGCTGGGCGCGGTGTTCCTGAAGGGGTTCCGGGAAGCGATCACCATCGCGGTTGTCCTCGTCGGGGTGTATCTGACGCTCAACGCCGTCGTGGTCGGCGCCGCGCTGACCCACATCGCCAGCACCCCGCACGTGGTGGCGGACTGGCGTCACACGCTGTTGACGCAGTACCCCAGCCCGCTGGCCATGGCGGCGGTGGCGCTGCTGGTGTTCCCGAGGCTGGCGCTGGGCCTGTCCGGGTTCGAGACCGGGGTGGCGGTCATGCCCCTGATCCGCGCCCGCCCTGGCGAGATCGAAGACCGGATCCGGGGCGCGCACCGGTTGCTGACCACGGCAGCGCTGATCATGAGCGGCTTCCTGATCGCCAGCAGCATCGCGACGACGCTGCTGATTCCGCGGCATGAGTTCAATCCGGGTGGCCGGGCCTACGGCCGGGCGCTGGCGTACCTTGCGCACGAGTACCTGGGCAGCATCTTCGGCACCGTCTATGACGTCAGCACCGTGCTGATCCTGTGGTTCGCCGGCGCCTCGGCCATGGCCGGGCTGCTCAACCTGATACCCCGGTACCTGCCCCGCTACGGCATGGCGCCGGAGTGGACCCGCGCGCTGCGGCCGCTGGTGCTGGTCCTGACGACCATCGCGTTCCTGGTGACGTATGTGTTCCGGGCGGACGTGAACGCGCAGGGCGGCGCGTACGCGACGGGTGTCCTCGTGCTGATCACGTCCGCGGCCGTCGCGGTGACCCTGTCGGTCCGCCGTCGCCGGCACCACCGGCTGACCGTCGCGTTCGGCCTCGTGACCCTCATCTTCGTGTACACCACGATCGCCAACATCATCGAGCGCCCGGACGGTGTGAAGATCGCCTCGCTGTTCATCGCCGGCATCATCACGTTCTCGGTGCTGTCGCGGATCCTGCGCGCCACCGAACTGCGCGCCACCGGCGTGGAGATGGACGACCTTGCCCGGCAGTTCATCGAGGACGCGGCGGCGTACGGAGAGATCCACCTCATCGCCAACGAGCCGGACGCCCGGGACGAGGCGGAGTACCGGGAAAAGGAGGCTGAGGAGCGGCGCGACCACCACATCCCCGAAGAGGCTCCGGTGCTGTTCGTCGAGGTCCAGGTCACCGACCCGTCCGAGTTCGAAGCGCCCCTGCGGGTACGGGGGGAGGAGCGGTACGGGTACCGGATCCTGCGGGTCGAAGGTACGTCCATCGCCAACGCGATCGCGGCGCTGATGCTGGCCGTCCGCGACATGACCGGCAAGACCCCGCACATCTACTTCAACTGGACCGAGGGCAACCCCCTGGTCTTCCTGCTGCGCTACCTGCTCTTCGGTGCGGGCGAGATCGCCCCGCTCACCAGGGAGATCCTGCGGGAGGCCGAGCCCGACTACCGGCGCCGGCCGATGGTGCACGTCGGGTAGCGGGCGTCATCCCACGTGCACCAGTGGGCGCCGTAGGCGGCCGCCGATGTCGACCACCGCCAGCCGGGTGGCTGTGTGAGGTGGCTGACGTCAGCCGTTAAGAATGCGTCAAGATAGCGCCAGCGGTCGCCGAGACGTTGTAGAGAAGGCCTGGTCGAGGCCTGCGACGGGCACCTCGCGCGGGCAATCCGTGGGTCCTTTTAACGCCTTTTAACGCCTTTTCACGGCCTTGACCGCCGGAGGGGTGCCAATCCCCGCTGCGAGTTGATCGGTAGCTGACCGGGTAGCCCCGAGGAGAGGAGGCATCGGTGGCGACGCGGGGACAACTGCGCGTGTACCTCGGGGCTGCCCCTGGGGTGGGCAAAACGTACCGGATGCTGGAGGAGGGCCGCCGGCGGCGCGACCGGGGTACCGACGTGTTGGTCGGCTTCGCCGAGTGCCATGGCCGGCGCTTGACCGAAGCCCTCCTGGCAGGTCTGGAGGTCGTGCCGCGTAAGCAGATGAGCTATCGCGGCGCCTCGTTCACCGAGATGGATCTGGCCGCGGTCCTGGCCCGCCGCCCCCGGGTGGCGCTGGTGGACGAGCTGGCCCACACCAACGTGCCCGGCAGCGGCAACGTCAAGCGCTGGCAGGACATCGAGCAGCTGCTCGACGCCGGCATCGACGTGATTACCACGGTCAACATCCAGCACCTGGAGTCCCTCAACGACGTCGTCGAGAAGGTCACCGGCGTGATCCAGCGCGAGACCGTACCCGACGAGATCGTGCGGCGGGCCGAGCAGATCGAGCTGGTCGACATGGCCCCCGAGGCGCTCCGCAAACGGATGGAGCACGGCAACGTCTATCCGCCGGAGAAGATCGATGCTGCGCTGGGCAACTACTTCCGGCTGGGTAACCTCACGGCACTGCGCGAACTGGCGCTGTTCTGGGTCGCCGGCAAGGTCGACGAGCAGCTCGACCGCTACCGCGCCGACCACCACATCACCACGACCTGGGAGACGCGTGAACGGGTCGTGGTCGCGCTGACCGGGGGCCCCGAGGGCGAGACGCTGATCCGGCGGGCCGGACGCATCGCCGCCCGTACGAAGGGGGCCGACCTGATGGCGGTGCACGTGGCGCGCAGCGACGGCCTCGCCGGCGGCGACCCCGCGATCCTGGCCCGCCAGCGGGTCCTGGTCGAGAGCCTGGGCGGCACCTATCACCAGGTCGTCGGCACCAACGTCCCCACCGCGCTGCTGGAGTTCGCCCGCGGGGTCAACGCCACCCAGCTCGTCCTCGGCGCGAGCCGACGCGGCCGGCTCGCGCAGATCTTCGCGCCCGGGGTCGGGGTCACCACCACGGCCGAGTCGGGCTCGATCGACGTACACCTCGTCACCCACGAGGAGGTCAATCGTGGCCGGCGGCGGGTGAGCCCCGCCCGAGGGTTACCGGCGGCGCGCCGACTGGCCGGGTTGGTGTCAGCGGCGGTCGGACTGCCGCTGCTGACCGTGGCGTTGACGCAGGCCCGGGAACACTTCTCGCTGCCCAACAACATCCTGCTGTACCTGGTCGCGGTGGTCGGCGTGGCGCTGGTCGGCGGGCTGTACCCGGCGCTGTTCGCGGCGGTCGCCGGCTTCCTCCTACTCAACTGGTACTTCACTCCGCCCATCCACCAGTTGACCGTCGCCGAGGGCGAGAACATCCTCGCGTTGGGCGTCTTCCTGCTGGTCGCTGTGGCGGTCAGCGCGGTGGTGGATCTGGCCGCCAGGCGTACCGGCGAGGCGGCGCGGGCGCGCGCCGAGGCCGAGACGCTGTCCACCCTCGCCGGCAGCGTGCTGCGCGGAGAGCGCCCTCTGCCGGCCCTCCTCGAACAGGTCCGCGAGACGTTCGGCCTCGCAGCCGTGACCCTCCTGGAGCGCAGACCCGATGTCGCGCCCGGTGCCGAACGTCGCCGCTCCCCGCATGCCTGGCGCATCGCCGCCTCGGTAGGGGGAACGCCCAGTACCGCCCCGTCCGACGGCGACGTCGCGGTGTCCATCGGCGACGACCTGACGCTCGTCCTGCGCGGGCGGCCGCTGCACGCGGCCGACCAGCGGGTGGTCGAGGCGTTCGCCGCCCAGGCCGCGGTCGCGCTGCGCCAGGAGCGGCTGACCGAGCAGGCCGCCGCCGTCGGTTCCCTCGCCGAGGTGGACCGGATGCGGACGGCCCTGCTCAGCGCGGTCAGCCACGACCTGCGTACCCCGCTCGCGTCCGCCACCGCCGCGGTCACCAGCCTGCGCAGCCCCGATGTCGCGTTCAGCGCCGCCGACCGGGACGAACTGCTCGCGACCGCCGAGGAGTCCATGCAGCGGCTGGCGCGACTGGTGGAGAACGTGCTCGACATGAGCCGGCTGCAGGCCGGTGCGCTGGTAATGCACCTGCACCTCATCAGCGTCGCCGAGGTGATCCCCCGGGCGATCGACGATCTGGGCGAGGCCGCCCGCGACGTACGCGTGCAGGTCGCCGAGGAGGTGTCCGAGGTGTACGTCGACCCGGCCCTGCTCGAACGGGTCCTGGTCAACCTGATCTCGAACGCGCTGCGCTACAGCCCGGCCGGCCGGCCCCCGCTGATCACGGTCAGCGAGCACGGCGGCCAGGTGGAGGCGCGCATCATCGACCACGGTCCCGGCCTTCCGGTGACCGAGCGGGAAAGGGTCTTCCTGCCCTTCCAACGCCTGGGCGACCGGGACAACGGGACCGGAGTGGGTCTCGGCCTCGCCCTGTCCCGGGGGCTCGCCGAAGCCATGGGCGGCAGCCTCCTGCCGGAGACCACCCCCGGCGGTGGCCTGACCATGACGCTGAGCCTGCGCGCTCATCGGGCCGCCTGCCTGGACGGAGCCCGCCGGTGAGCCGCATCCTCGTCGTCGACGACGTACCGGTTCCAGCCGTAGGCCACCGCCCAGCACGGATCTCGCGGATGGACAATGCGAACGTGCATGGAGACGGCGGCGGTATCCGCGTTCACCGGATGGTGCGGCGGGGATGGTTGGGCGGCGCGGTCGCGATCGTCGGCCTCGTCGGCGTCACCGCCGCGCTGCTTCCGATGCGCGGTGGCCTGTCCCTGGCCGGCGTGACCATGCTCTACCTGGTTCCGGTCGTGGCGGCCGCGGTTGCCGGCGGCGTGTGGCCGGCGTTGGTGACCGCAGTCGCCGCCGATCTGCTGCTCAACTTCTGCTTCGTCCCGCCGTACCGCACCCTCGCGGTGGAGAGCCCCGGCAACGTCATCGTCCTGGTCGTGTACGTGCTCGTCGCGGCCACCGTCGCGCTCGCCGTCGATGTGGCCGCCCGGGCCAGGCAACTGGCCGAGGTCGACCGGCTGCGCTCAGCGCTACTCGACGCGGTCGGCCACGACCTGCGCACACCCTTGGCCGGTATCAAGGCCGCGGTGTCCAGCCTGCGGCAACCGGACGTGACCTGGGCCCCCGACGACCAGGCCCAGCTGTTGGCCACCGTCGAGGAGTCCACCAACCACCTCGTCGACCTCGTGGAGAATCTGCTGTCGCTGAGCCGGCTGCGGGCCGGGGTGCTGTCGGCCGATCCGCGGCCGGTGGCCCTCGACGCCGTCGTGGCCGAGGCGGTGCTGCATGTCCCCGGGCACGACCAGGTCGAGGTGGACGTACCGGATGACCTGCCGTTGGCGGTGGCAGATCCCGGGCTGCTGCAACGCGTCGTGGCCAACCTGCTGGCCAACGCCGTCACCGCGAGCCCCGGAGGTACCCCGATTCAACTGCGCGGCCGCGCCGCGGACCACCAGCTCCGGCTGGAGGTGATCGACCACGGCCCCGGCCTGCCGGCACCCGACCGCGAGCGGGTCTTCACCCCGTTCCAGCGCCTGGACGACAGCTCCAGCATGGGGCTCGGGCTCGGGCTGGCCATCGCCCGGGGCTTCACCGAGGCGATGCACGGCACCCTGACCCCGTCCGACACCCCGGGCGGTGGCCTCACGATGACCGTCACCCTCCCGGAGGCGCGATGACCCGCATCCTGCTCGTCGACGACGACCAGGGCCTGTTACGGGCCCTGCGGGTCAACCTCAGCGCCCGCGGCTACGAGGTACACACCGCCGCCGACGCCGCCACCGGCCTGGCCACGGCCAGCCGCCAACCACCCGCGCTGGCCATTGTCGATCTCGGGCTGCCCGACATGGACGGCATCCGGGTCGTGGAGGGTCTCCGGGGCTGGACGACTGTTCCGATCATCGTGCTGTCCGCCCGGCACGCAGAATCCGCGAAGGTCGCCGCGCTCGACGCCGGCGCCGACGACTACGTCATGAAGCCGTTCGGCATGGACGAACTCCTCGCCCGGGTACGCGCGGCGCTGCGCCGCAGCGCGCCCGGTATCGAAGCACCCGTGATAACCACCGCCGCGTTCACCATCGACCTGGCGGCCAAACGGGTCATCGGCCCGGCGGGCACGATCCGGCTGACCCCCACCGAGTGGCACCTGCTCGAGATCATCGCCCGCCACCCGGACAAGCTCGTCACCCAGAAGCAGTTGCTCCGCGAGGTCTGGGGACCGCACTACGAGACCGAGGCCAACTACCTGCGGGTGCACTTCGCCAACCTGCGCCGCAAGCTCGAGCCCGACCCGGCCCGACCGCGCTACCTCATCACCGAACCCGGTATCGGGTACCGCTTCACCGCTTGATCGTGGACCCGCGCGGTGCGCGGGCCGCACGTTGACGCAGGACGTTTCGGCACCGCAGAAATGGTGAGGTCCTGTCTGAACAGCGGAAAGGCAGTGCGGTCGCCGGGGGGAAGCGCGTGTACGACGCCGCAGTAGACGAACTGATCGCACCCCTACCCTTTGCCCGCCGTGAAACCGGGTTGCAGTCCCCGTTCCCCCCGATCGAGGACTATGGCTTCCTGTCCGACTGCGAGACGACCGCCCTCGTCGCGCCGAGTGGAAACGTCGAGTGGCTGTGCGTACCGCGGATCGACTCGCCGAGCGTGTTCGCCGCGATGCTGGACCGGGACGCCGGCGGGTTCCGGTTGGGCCCGGCGGACATCGTGGTGCCGGCCGACCGCCGGTACCTGCCCGGTACGAGCGTGCTGGAGACGAGCTGGGGTACCCCGACCGGTTGGATCATCGTGCGGGACGTGCTGCTCATGGGGCCGTGGCACCACGAGGAGGAGCTGTCCCACACCCACCGCCGGGCCCCCACCGACTACGACGCCGACCACGTGCTGCTGCGCACGGTCCGCTGCGTGACCGGCGAGGTGCAGGTGACGCTGGAGTGCGAGCCGGTGTTCGACTACGGCCGGCGCGGGGCACGGTGGGCGTACACGAACCACGTCTACCACCAGGGCGTCGCCCGCGCCGCCGGGACCGATCTGGAACTGGCGTTGACCACGGACATGCGCATCGGGTTCGAGGGCGGCCGGGCCACCGCGCGCACGCTGCTCAAGGAGGGCGACACCCGGTTCTGCGCGCTGACCTGGACCGAACATCCGCCGCCGTACACGTACGGCGAGGCGCAGGCGCGGCTGACCTGGACCGCGCACCACTGGCAGCACTGGCTGGCCCGCGGCAACTTCCCCGACCACCGCTTCCGCAACTATCTCGAGCGCAGCGCGCTCACCCTCAAGGGGCTCACCTTCGCGCCCACCGGGGCCCTCGCCGCCGCGGCGACCACCTCGCTTCCCGAGACGCCGGGCGGTGAGCGCAACTGGGACTACCGGTACAGCTGGATCCGGGACGCCTCGTGGGCCCTGTGGGGCCTGTACACCCTGGGCTTCGAATGGGAGGCCAACGACTTCTTCTACTTCATCGCCGACGTGGCAGAGCGGGACCTCGACCTTCAGATCATGTACGGGGTCGGCGGCGAGCGGGACCTCGACGAGGAGATCCTGGACCACCTGAGTGGCTACGAGGGGGCCCGCCCGGTCCGGATCGGCAACGCCGCGTACCAGCACCGCCAGAACGACGTGTGGGGCGCGGTGCTCGACGCCGTCTACCTGCACACCAAGTCTCGCGACCGGCTCGACGAGCGGATCTGGCGGATCCTCAAACGGCAGGTGGAGAACGCGATCACGCACTGGAAGGAGCCCGACCGCGGTATCTGGGAGATCCGGGGCGAGCCCAAGCACTTCACCTCCTCGAAGGTCATGTGCTGGGTGGCGGTCGACCGCGGCGTACGCCTGGCCCGCATCCGCGGGGATCTCGTGCTCGCCGCGCGCTGGCGGAAGGTCGCGAACGAGATCCACGCGGACATCTGCGCCCACGCCGTCGACGAACGCGGCGTCTTCACCGCCCACTACGACACCGACGCCCTGGACGCCTCGGTCCTTCTCATTCCGCTGATGGGGTTCCTGCCCCCGGACGATCCACGGGTGCGGGCCACCGTCATGGCGGTCGCCGACGAGCTCAGCGTCGACGAGATGGTGCTGCGTTACCAGCCGGGGAAGACCGACGAGGGGTTCGAGGACGTGACCGAGGAGGGTACGTTCACGATCTGCTCGTTCTGGCTGGTGTCCGCGTTCACCCTGATCGGGGAGCACGTGCGGGCCCGGCGGCTGTGCCAGAAACTGCTGTCGTTCGCCGGCCCGCTGGGACTGTACGCCGAGGAGATCGACCCGCGAAGCGGCCGCCACCTCGGCAACTTCCCGCAGGCGTTCACCCACCTGGCCCTGATCAACGCGGTGATCCACGTGATCGACGTCGAGCAGCGCGAAGGTCCCTCGCTGTTTCCCTGACGGTGAACCCGGGGTATCGGGTCCGCGAATCTGGGTAGACGCTGCCTAGGTGCGGCATACCCCTGGAGATCGTCATGTCGCTGGCTGCCCGAATTATGCGGAGCATTGGTCTGGATCACAACCCGCTGCGCCGGACCATCGATCGTGTCGAAGCGTGGATCACCGTCGCGCTCGTCGTCGCGTTCATGGTCGTCGTGCCGGCCACCATCTGGTTGACCGGGCGGGCGGCGTACTCCGCCGGCGTGCACACCGAACAGGTCGAGCGGGCGCAGCGGTACCGAGCGGAGGCGGTGCTGTTGGCCGATCCCGGCTCCGACACGACCGCCGATAACCCACCCGCGCACCGCGGGGCCGCGCCCATGCGGAGCGGAACGAGCACCGGGGTGCGTACGTCGGCGCGCTGGACGGGCGCCGACGGTCGGGAGCATCGCGGCAACGTCCTGGCCGACGAGCGCGCCCGGGCGGGCCAGTGGATGCCGGTGTGGACGGACAGCCGCGGCGACCTGACGGACCCGCCGCAGCAGCGGGTGCAGACCTACATCAACGCCGTCGCGGCCGCGATCCTCGCCGGGGTCGGAGCGGTCGGCCTCGCCGGGGTCATCCACGTGCTCGTGCACAGGGCTCTCGACGTACGCCGGATGGCCCAGTGGGAGGCCGCGTGGTGGCAGTTCGAGCCGCGCTGGACGGGCCGGTCGTAGGAGATCGTGCGCCCCGCGCCGTGCGGGTGTCGCGCGCAAGATCCGCGCAGTTTGGGCAAAACTGCGGCCTCCCGTCGCGGAATAGCAGCAACTTGGCCCAAACTGCGCGGATCTTGTCGATTCGTTAACTGCTCAGCCAGCGGACGATCACCCACGTGAGCGCCCCCAGCGCCACCAGCCCGACGGCGTACCCCGCCATCCGGCGCCCCGCCGCGGTGCTGCCGGTGAGCTTGAGCAGGTCGATGGGCTCGGCCGGAACGGGCGCTGGTTGCGCCGCCGGGGCCGGTAGAGTGGCAGCCGCCGGTTCGGCAGTAGCGGCCGGTTCGGCGGCGGCAGGTGGCGTCCGTTCTTCGGCGAGCGTGCGGGCGAGGCAGTCGGCGAACTGCCCGATGAGCTTCCCGCCGACGTCGGCGATCATGCCCCGGCCGAACTGCGCCGGCCGCCCGGTCACGGTCAGGTCGGTACCGACGTCGACCCGGGTCGCGTCGCCGTCCGCCGCCAGCACCGCGGTCACCGTCGCGGCCGCGGTACCGGCCGATCTGGCGTCCTTGCCGCTGGCCTCGATGACGACCCGGCGGCCCGCCTCGTCGCGTTCGGCGAAGCGGCCCTTCCCTTGGTACGTCAGCGAGATCGGGCCGAGCTTGACCTTGACGGTCCCGGTGAACGTGTCACCGTCCACCCCGGTGAGCGTGGCGCCCGGCATGCACGGCGCGATCCGGGGCAGGTCGAGAAGGACCTCCCAGGCCTTCTCGACCGGCACCGGAACCGTGAAGCTGTGGTCAAGCCGCATGAGCCTGCCCCACCGCAGCCATGATCGCCCGCTCCGTGAGCACGCGAGCCAGGTGGCTGCGGTACTCGGCGGATGCGGACAGATCCCCACTCGGCTGGGTGCCTTCGGCCGCGGCCGCGGCCGCGGCCCGCACCGCCTCGAGCGACGCGTCAGCCCCGGTGAGTGCTGACTCCACCGCGGTGGCACGGACCGGGGTGCTGCCCATGTTGGTCAGCGCGATCCGCGCCTCGGCGATGGTGCCGTTGTCCCGGCGTACCGCCGCCGCGACCCCGACGAGGGCCCAGCCCTGGGCCATCCGATTGAACTTCTCGTAATGGGTCGACCAGCCCTCGCGTTTCGGTACCCGTACGGACACGAGCACCTCACCGGGCTCCAAGGCCGGCGTGAAGTAGTCGACGAAGAAGTCCGCCGCGGCGATCTCACGCCGGCCGCCCGGACCCGCGACCTCCATCGACGCGTCCAGGGCGACCACGACGGCGGGCAGATCGCCGGCGGGGTCGGCGTGGGCGAGTGAGCCGCCGAGGGTGCCCCGGTGGCGTACCTGCCGGTCGGCGACGGTCGCCGTGGCCTGGGCCAGCAGCGGCGCGTACTGGTTGACCAGCGGATCGCCGAGCACCGCGGCGTGGGTGGTCATGGCGCCGATGACCAGATGGTCGCCATCGGAACGGACCCCGCGCAGGTCGGAGATCCGGTCCAGGTCGACCAGGAGGGTCGGCGCCGCCAGCCGTAGCCGCAGCATCGGGATGAGGCTCTGGCCGCCGGCGAGGACCTTCGCGTCCTCGTCGCCGAGCGCCTGCACCGCTTCTTCCACTGTGGAGGGACAGCTGTAGTCCACCGCTGCCGGGATCATGCGACACCTCCGTTGAGAGCCCGCCACACCCGCTCCGGAGTGCAGGGCATCGGAATATCCCGCACCCCGTACGGGCGCAGCGCGTCGACGATCGCGTTGACCACCGCCGGGGTGGAGGCGATCGTTCCGGCCTCGCCGACGCCCTTGGTGCCGAGCGGGTGTCCCGGCGCCGGGGTCTCCGTACGGTCGGTCACGATGTCGGTCAGGTCGGCCGCGCTGGGCAGCGTGTAGTCGACGAACGTGCCCGACAGCAGGTTGCCGTCGTCGTCGTAGACGGCCTCCTCGAACAGGGCCTGGGCGACGCCCTGAGCCACGCCGCCGTGCACCTGGCCCTCCACGATCAGCGGGTTGATGACCCGGCCCACGTCGTCGACGGCCACGTACCTGCGTATCGACACCCGCCCGGTCTGCGTGTCGATCTCGACCGCGCACAGGTGGGTGCCGTGCGGGTACGAGAAGTTGTCCGGGTCGTAGACCGCGTCGGCGTCGAGGTTCGGCTCGATCCCGTCGGGCAGGTCGTGCGCGGCGAAGACGGCGAGGGCGCAGTCGGCGAGGCTTTTGCCGCCGTCGGGGTTGCCGCGCACCCGGAACTGGCCACCGGCGAACTCCAGGTCGGCCGGGTCGCATTCGAGCACGTGCGCGGCGATCGGCTTGGCCTTGTCGATCACCTTCTGGCAGGCGTTGTACAGCGCGATCCCGCCCACGGCGAGAGACCGTGAACCGTAGGTGTCCAGGCCCTTGTGCGAGGTACGGGTGTCGCCGTGCAGCACTTCGACGTCATCGAACGCCACCCCCAACTGGTCGGCGACGATCTGGCTCCACGCCGTCTCGTGGCCCTGCCCGTGCGGGGACGTGCCGGTGATGACCTCGACCTTGCCGGTGGGCAGCATCCGGATGCTCGCCGTCTCCCAGCCGCCGGCGCCGTAGCGCAGGCTGCCGAGCACGCGGGACGGCGCGAGGCCGCACATCTCCGTGTACGTGGAGACGCCGATGCCGAGCTGTACCGGATCGCCGGACTCCCGCCGCGCCGCCTGTTCCCGGCGGAGGTCGTCGTACCCGAGCAGTTCCAGCGCCTTGTCGGTGGCGGCGGAGTAGTCACCCGAGTCGTAGGTCAGCCCGGCGACCGTGGTGAACGGGAACTCGTCGGCGTTGATCCAGTTGCGCCGCCGTACCTCGATCGGATCGAGGCCGACCTCCACGGCCAGCTCGTCCATGATCCGTTCGATCGCATACGTGGCCTCGGGCCGGCCGGCGCCCCGGTACGCGTCGGTGAACACGGTGTTGGTGAACACCCCGGTGCACTCGAACCGGTACGCCGGGAACTTGTAGATCGCGTTGTACATGAACGCTCCCAGGATCGGCACGCCCGGCGTGACCAGCCCGAGGTAGGCGCCCATGTTGGCCAGCAGCTTCACCCGCAGGCCGAGGACCGTGCCGTCGCGGCGGGCGGCAAGTTCGACGTCCTGGATCATGTCGCGGCCGTGGTGGGCGGCCATCAGGCTGTCCGATCGCGACTCGGTGTACTTGACCGGCTTGCCCAGCCGCTTCGCGGCCACGAACGCGATCAGCTCCTCCGGCGTGACCTGCAGCTTCCCGCCGAACCCGCCGCCGACGTCCGGGGCGACCACGCGGACCTTGTGCTCCGGGGTTCCGGTCACGACCGACACCAGGAAGCGCAGGATGTGCGGGATCTGGGTGGCGGACCAGATTGTGTACTGGTCGCCGGTCGGGTCGACGACGACGCTGCGCGGCTCCATGAACGCCGGGATCAGCCGCTGTTGCCGGTACCGTCGCTTGATGACGACCTCGGCGCCGTCGAAGGCGGCGCCGACCGCGCCGCCGCTGCCGGCCTCGGCAGAGTCGAAGATCCAGGTGTACGAGCGGTTGGTGCCCTTGTCCAAGTGCACCAGATCGGCATCCTCGGTCAGCGCGGCCTCCAGGTCGAGCACCACGGGCAGCGACTCGTAGTCGACGTCGATGGCGGCGAGGGCGTCGAGCGCCGCCGCCCGCGACCGGGCCACGACGACCGCGACCGGTTCGCCGACGTGGCGTACCTCGTCAACGGCGAGCGGCGGGTGGTCCGGGTGCACCATGTCCTCGGTCACCGGCCACGCGCACGGCAGGCTGCCCTGGACGTCGGCGACGTCTCGGCCGCTGAACGCCGTGACCACGCCGGGCTCGTTCAACGCCGCGCTCGTGTCGACCCGGGTGATCTTCGCATGGGCCACCGGCGAGCGCAGGATCGCCAGGTGCAGCATGCCGGGTAGGACGACGTTCTCGGTCCACATTGTGCGGCCGGTGATCAGCCGGGCGTCCTCCTTGCGGCGCCGTGGCGAGCCGACTTCGGTAATGGTCATCGGTTACCTCCTCTAAGGCACCGGGTGGGGGACGGCTTCTTCGGGTACCCGATCGGGCGGCAGCCCGCCGTCCGGGGTAGCCGCGTCGACGGCCTCGGGAGTGGGCGGCGCCGGCTCCGCGGACTCGCCGCCGGACCGGATGGCGCTTGCCGCGTCCCGGACGGCCCGCACGATGTTCTGGTAGCCCGTACACCGGCACAGGTTGCCCTCGAGGCCCTCGCGGATCTCGGTGTCGGTGGGGTCGGGGTTCTCGCTGAGCAGGTCGACCGCTGCCATGATCATGCCGGGCGTGCAGTACCCGCACTGCAGGGCGTGCCGTTCGTGGAAGGACCGCTGTACCGGGTGGAGCGTGTTGTCCGGGCCGGACAGGCCCTCGATGGTCGTGATGTCCCGGCCGTCGGCCTGGACCGCGAGGACGGTACAGCTCTTCACACCGACCGGCTTGCCGTCGGGGCCGGACATCAGCACGGTGCAGGCGCCGCAGTTGCTGGTGTCGCAGCCGACGACGGTGCCGACCTTGCCGAGCTGTTCGCGCAGATGATGGACGAGAAGGGTACGGGGTTCGACGTCGTCGTCGTAACGAACGCCGTCGACCCTGAGGCTGATCCTGGTCAACGGATCTCTCCCGCCGTTCGAGGGGCGTAAGGGAGCGCGCACGCTTCGGCGCCATCGCCGCGTGCGCGCCCTCCTTTCGCTGCCGGCCTCGGACGTCGAAGGTGATCGTTACGCGCTGGCCTAAGCCAATATCTTCGCGCGGTCCGCCGCAAGACCCATATCGAAATCAGTCGGTCGAATCGTGGTGGATGCGGCCGTCCAGGATGCTCAGCCGCTCACCGCTGCCGCCCCAGCGCGCTGCGATGATCTCCGCGGCGATGCTGACCGCGGTCTCTTCCGGAGTACGCGCGCCGAGGTCCAGTCCGACGGGGGAGGCGAGCCGCGCCAACTCGTCGTCGGTGAGGCCGGCCTCCCGCAGGCGCGCCAGCCGGTCGTCGTGGGTACGCCGCGAGCCCATCGCGCCGACGTACGCCAGCGGCAGCCGCAGCGCGACCTCCAACACGGGCCCGTCGAACTTCGGGTCGTGGGTGAGCACGCAGACCACTGTGCGCTCGTCGATCTTCCCCGCCTCGACCTGCGCCGTCAGGTACCGGTGCGGCCAGTCCACCACGACCTCGTCGGCGTCGGGGAAGCGGCGGTTCGTGGCGAACACCGGTCGCGCGTCGCACACGGTGACGTGGTAGCCGAGGAAGCCGCCGATGCGGGCCACGGCGGCGGCGAAGTCGATCGCCCCGAACACGATCATCCGCGGCTTCGGCGCGTAGCCGGCGACGAAGAGCGTGAGGTCGTCGCCGCGGCGCTGCCCGTCGTACCCGTACCGCAGCAGCCCGGTACGGCCGGCGGCGAGCATGCCGCGGGCGTCGTCGGTCGCGGCGTCGTCCAGCCGGGCGCTGCCGAGCGTGCCCTCGGTCCGGTCGGTCCACACGATCAGTCGCCGGCCCAGCCGGTCAGCCGAATCGTCGTCGCCCGCGCTGACACACGTCACGACCGCGACCGGCTTGCCGGTCCGGATGGCCTCGGCCACCGAACCCAACTCCGGGAACGACTCCCGGTCGACCCGCTCGACGAAGACGTCGATGATGCCGCCGCAGGTCAGCCCGACCGCGAACGCGTCGTCGTCGGAGACCCCGTACCGCTGCAGCACCGGCGTACCGGCGGCGACGGACTCCTGGGCCAGGTCGTACACGGCACCTTCGACACAGCCGCCGGAGACGCTGCCCACCGCCGAGCCGTCCGGCCCGACCAGCATCACCGCGCCGGCCGGCCGGGGCGACGACCGCCAGGTCCCCACGACCGTACCCATCCCGACCGGTTCACCCGCCTCCCACCAGCGGGTCAGGTCGTCCAGGACGTCACGCACGCGCGATCACTCCCACCAACTCCTCGAGGGCGCCCAGGCTGTGCCCGGCCACGAACTCGTCCAGGTACGGCAGTGCGGCGGCCATCCCGCCCGCCAGCGGCGCGTACCCGGCCTTGCCCCGGTGTGGGTTCACCCACACCAATCGATACGCCAGTCGTGACAGTCGCCGCAACTGTTCGGCGAGGGCGCTCGGGTCACCGCGTTCCCAGCCGTCACTGCACACCACGACGACCGCGCCGCGCGCCGTTCCGCGCTGCCCCCACCGGGTCAGGAAGGCGCGCAGCGAATCGGCCAGGCGGGTGCCGCCGTGCCAGTCCGGGATCGCGGTGCCGGCGGCGCGCAGCGCGGAGTCCGGGTCGCGGTGGCGCAGGGCGCGGGTCACCCAGGTCAGCCGGGTACCGATGGTGAACACCTCGCACGCGGCCGGCCGGCGACGTACCGCGGCGTGCCCGAAGCGCAGCAGCGTCTCCGCGTACGGGGTCATCGACCCGGAGACGTCGAGCAGCAGGACCAGCCGACGGGGCTTGGTCCGGCGTTGCTTTTGCAACAGACGCGTCGGCTCGCCGGCGTTTCGCAGGATGTGGCGTACGGTGCCGTGCGCGTCGATCGCGCCGCGCTGAGCCGGCCGGTGCCGCCGGCTGCGCCGGGGCGCGGTGGCCGGGGCGAGCAGGTCGATCAGGCGGAGCACCTCGGCGCGCTCGGTCGTGGACAGCGCGGCCACGTCCCGGTGCCGGAGCACCTCGACCTGGCTCGCGGACAGCCCGACAATCTGCTCCGCGTCGTCCGCCTCGGTGTCGTCGCCGGGTGGTCCGGACGCGAACGGCACGGCCACCCGTGGGGGACCGGGTCTTGCCGCCGGCTTCGCGCTGGGTTTCTCACCGCCGAAGTACGCGGTGAAGGCGGCGTCGTAGACGGGCAGGTCGTCGGGTTGGCCGCACAGCGTGAGGCGGCCGGCCCAGTAGACATCCTCGATCCCGAGGATGTCTACGGCGCTGACCATCGTCTGTACCCGGTCGGGCGTCGCCGCCGCCACGCCGGCATGGCGCAGCGTACGGGCGAACCCGACGAGCACTCCGGTGGGGTTTGTGCTCATGGCTACGCGTCCAGCAGCGTGGCGAGGCCGGTCGCGCGTACCCGGTCCGCGTCCTCGCGGTACTTCAGCACCGCGCCGAGCGTCGCCGCGGCGATCTCCGGATCGAGCGAGTCGGCGCCCAGCGCCGACAGCGCCGCCGCCCAGTCGATCGACTCGGCCACCCCCGGCGGTTTGATCAGATCGAGCCCGCGCATCCGGCCGGTCGCCGTGGCGACCTGCGCGGCGAGCCGGTCGGTGATCTCCGGCAGCCGGGTACGCAGGATCGTCACCTCCCGCTCGAAGTCGGGGTGCTCGACCCAGTGGTACAGGCAGCGCCGCTTCAGGGCGTCGTGCACCTCGCGGGTGCGGTTGCTGGTGAGCACGGTGAGCGGTGGTTCGGTAGCGGTGATCCGGCCGAGTTCGGGGATCGTGATGGCCGCTTCGGCGAGCACCTCGAGCAGGAACGCCTCGAACTCGTCATCGGCCCGGTCGATCTCGTCGACCAGCAGGACGCAGGGGCTCTGCTCCAGGGCCTGCAACAGAGGACGAGCGATGAGGAACCGCCGGTCGTACAGGCTCGCTTCGTCCGGTCGCTCGCCGCGCGCCTCCATGGCCCGCAGGTGCAGGATCTGGCGGGGAAAGTCCCAGTCGTACAGGGCCTGAGCGACGGCGAGCCCCTCGTAACACTGCAACCGGACGAAGTGAGCGCCCGTTGCCTCGGCGAGCGCCTGCGCGAACGCGGTCTTGCCGACGCCGGCCTCGCCCTCCAGGAACAGTGGCCGGCCCAGCCGCATCGCCAGGAAGCCGGCGGTCGCGAGCCCCTCGTCGGCCAGGTAGCCCTGGGCGGCGAGAGCCCGGGCCAGCTCGACCGGTGAGGCGGGCGATCGTCCGGGGCCGATGGTCACCAGCCCACTATGCGCTGCGATAGGTGGATGCGCTAGATCTTGGTAGTTCGGGAGTTGGGGTGCGGTAGAGAACCCGGCGTACAGGTCGACACGTCCGTCGCACCCCTGGCCGGTACCATTCCGGCCCTCCTGAGCTGCGTGAACGGCTGGCCGTCTCTGGTCGATGTTGGTCGTCGTTGGGCACCGTTTGACGGCCCGGCGACGGCCCAGGCGGCCCGGAGGCGGCCCAGCGGTGATCGGGATGGGATAAGCGGGTCTTGCGTGCTCACTCGATCTCTGCCACCGCGGCGGTGCGCCGTGTCGCAGCATCGGCCGACGGATCCATCGGCGGAGAAGAGTTCGGCGGGTTCTGTGACTGTGAGGTCGTCATGAACGAGGAGCGCAGCGGGGAGGACATCGAGGTCGCTGTCGTCTACGGTGCGGCCCATGTGCCCGCCATCGTGCAGGGACTGATGAACCGGTACGGCTACCGGCCACGTTCCGCTGACTGGCTGACCGCCGCCGACCTGTGACCGGGCCGGCGACGGCGAGCCGTAGCGGTACGGGCCGGGGCCCCGGCTCCGGGCGATTGCGCCCACATCGGCAGAGTCGGGCGGTAGCGGCTGGTGGGCGCGCGGTCGGCGGCATTAGAGTACGTCAATGCGCCTCATGCCCCCTCGGATCGTCGTGGCCGAGCCGTTCGGCAAGGAAGGCCAGGATCTCGTCTCTGGCGCGCAGTGTGGGGTGTCCCTGCTGGTCGACGAGATGGGCTGTGACGACGCTGTGGGGGCAGCCGACGACATCACGGAAGAACGGGGGTGGCTCGGGGTTGGCCGTCTCGCCCGGGATGACGCGTCCGTCGAACGCGTCGCCCAGGAGCGCCTGGTAGGCGGCGAACCGTTGGCCGGTGCACCACCGGTCGTTGTCGAAACGGTAGGCGAGCACCGTCAGTCCATCACGCTGGATGCGCTTGCGCACCATCGCGGCGTCCTCGTCGCTGATCTCCAGTCCGGCGGGGTCGTCCAGTGGCAGCGAGGGATGGTTGACCACAGGCGCGATGACGGCTGGTTCGAGTGTCATGGTGAGCGCGAAGTTGCCGGTGAAGCACAGCCCGATCGCTCCCACGCCGGGCCCGCCGCACTCGGCCAGCGCCGTCCTGGCCAACCCCCGAAGCCAGGCCGTGATCGGGCTTGTGCCGCCACCGGCGAACGCGCGGAACTCGGCGCTGACGCAGGCACGACGGACGACCTTCTCCCCGTCGGCGGTGCTGGGGAAGGCGCCGTCGATACCGAACAGCGACGGAAGGTAGACCGTGAATCCCGCGTCTCGAATCCAGCGCGACAGGCGGACGACGTCTGGGCTGATGCCGGGCATCTCCGGCATCAGCACGACAGCCGGCCCGGACCCGCCGACGTAGACGGTCTTGCTGACGCCCTCGGTGTCGATAAGCCGCGTCGAGAAGTCCGCGAGAGCGTCATCCGCTTGCGGTTCAGTGATCGCCATAGCCGTATCGTCGGGCGGGAGTGTCTGGTCCGGCCAGGGGCGAGATCGCCACATGTCCGGGTAATCTCGCCACCATGGTGGCCCCGCTTCGTGTCGGTTTGCTCGCGTATCCAGGATGCTTCGCGTCGGAGGTCTTCGGGGTTCCCGACCTCCTCACGATGGCCTCGCACATCGCCGCGGCCAACGCGACCAGGGATCCGCTGTACGACGTGTCGATCCTGTCGCCGCGGCGGCGCGTGGTCGCCTCCGGCGGCGTGGCGATCACAGTCGTGCCGGTGCGGCAGGTCGATGTCCTCGTCGTACCCGGGTTCGAGCTGTGCCCCGGGCTCGACCTGGACGCGACGCTCACGTCGCTCGGGCCGGAGATCGAAACCATCAGGTCCAGTTCGCAATCGGGAGTCGCGCTGGTGTCGATCTGTGTCGGCGCGTTCCTGCTGGCCGACGCCGGCCTGCTTGACGGGCGAGAGTCGACGACCTCGTGGCTGTTCGCCGACCGGCTGGCAGACCGTTGCCCTGGCACCGACGTCAGACCGGAGAAACTCGTGGTCACCGACAGCGGGGTGACCACGACAGGCGCGTTCAGCGCGATGTACGACTTCGCCCTCGGCCTCATCCGCGAGCACAACGGCAGCCGCGTCGCCCGCGCCACCGCGCGTGTCGCGCTCGTCGACGACGCGCGGTCGAGCCAGGCTCCGTACGTCGACGCGGAGCTGTTGCCGGCCACCGGCAGTCAGTTCTCGCAAGGCGTCAAACGCTGGCTGGACCAGAACGTGCGCGAGCGCTACGACCTCGGGCTGCTCTCCGCGACGTTCCACGTCAGCACACGAACCCTCCTGCGGCGGTTTCGCGGCGAGACCGGCCAGACCCCGCTCGGATACCTGCAGGCGCAACGGGTGCGCAGGGCGAAACACCTGCTCGAGACCACTGAGCGGACAGTCGCCAGCATCGCCGCCGATGTCGGCTATCGCGACCCCGGGACGTTCAGCGCCGTCTTCACCCGCCTGACCGGGCACCGGCCGCGGGACTACCGCGCGACGTTCGGGGGAAGCGCCGAACCCATCTCCTGACGAACCGAAGCACAACGTCCGCCCATCGGCATGAGCGAGCGGTTGCGGTATTCAAGACGAGGCCCCGTGGCCCTCATCATCGCGCCTGGTTCTGCTGCCTGGCCCATTCCGCGACCCGCCGCGCGCTCTCCTCTTCGGAAAGGTCCTCGACCCGGGTCATGACCGACCACCGTACGCCGAACGGGTCCCGGATGCTGGCGAACCGGTCGCCGGACACGAACGTCGCCGGTGCTTCGCGAATGACGGCGCCTGCCGCCTCGGCCCGGGCGACCACGGCGTCCACGTCCGGACAGTAGAGGCCGATGGAGTAACAGTCCTGGCCCCCTTCGGGCGCCGCGACGAGGCCGTAGTCGGGTATCGGCTCGCCGAGTTGCAGCAGCCCGTTGCCGAAGTCGAGGACGGCGTGGGCCACGACACCGCCCATCTCGGTCACGTCGACCACCCGCGCCCCGAAGATCTTGTGATAGAAGCCAATGGCTTCACGTGCATCCGGAATGGCCAGGAATGGAGTCAGGCTGGTGGCGCCGTGCGGCGTACCGTTCGTGGTGTGCTCGCCGTCGGCGGCTCGGCTCGTCTCAGTCATAGGGCACGATCGTAGGTATGCCCAGCGTGGACCGGCTTGAAGATTCGCGACACGTGCCCGACCCGGGCGTGCCGAGCCCTCGAGGTGTCCTCTATCCGGCGCGGCTGCCCACGTTCGACCGGCTTCCAGCCCCGGATGCGGTGGCGCAGCTGGTGCGCTGGTTCTGGATTCCGGAGTGGCAGATCCAGCCCGGGCGCTCCTCCCGGCAGCACCTGATCGCCTTTCCCGCCTACAACCTCGTCGTCGAGCCGCGTACGGTCGGCCTCGCTGGACCAACGACCCGCAGTTCGTACCGTGACCTCACCGGGACCGGCTGGGCCGTCGGAGCTCTGCTGCTGCCGGCGGCGGTGCCCCACTTCGCCGCGGACCCGGCGGCCCTGCGTGACGCGTACCAGCCCGTGGACTTACCCGTCTTGCACGAACGGGTGTGTAACGCGATGCTCGGGCCGGGCGACCGGCAGGCCCGGCACCGCCACGCGGTCGATGCATTCGCGGCGTGGCTCGCCGGTACGGTTCCACCGCCGAACCGCGAGGCGCTGCTGGCCAATGCGATGGTCGAGGCCATCGACTCCGATCCGGCGATCCGGACGGTCGAGGACGCCGCCGTACGCCTGCGCCTCTCCACCCGGTCGTTGCAGCGGCTCGCGTCCCGGTATGTCGGGTTGCCGCCGTCGACGATGATCCGTCGGCGCCGGCTACAGGAAGCGGCCGAACGCCTGCGAACGGACCCGGGCACGACTCTGGCCGCCATCGCCGCCGACCTCGGCTACAGCGACCATGCCCACCTTGCCAACGAGTTCCGGTCGGTACTCGGCCTCACCCTGAGCACCTATCGGCGGCGGGTATCGCCGGAGGCCACCTGACCCGGATACCTCGACGCTTGCCGGCCAGCGAGCGCTGGACAGGTCGCCGACGCATGGAAGTCGGTTGTGTGTTCACTTTTGACGGGCTGGACATCTGGCGCAGCGGATGAAGCAGCGCCTGGAACAGCCGCCTGACTCTCGACTGAGACCTGCTACCGGCCGCACCGGCCCGCAGCCGGGCTCGGCGTGATCGACGGGCAGACTGCCCTCGACCAACCCACCCTCATCGGCTGTCCCACTCTCGCGCTCGTCCTCCCACCGTGCTCAGTTGCACTCGATTCGCGGCGGAACAGTGCGCCCGTGCGGCGGCGGATCGCGGATACCGCTGGCAGGGGACACGTGACTGGACGTTGCGCCAGGCAATACCTAGAAGTACTATGCATCGTACTTCTAGGGGTAGGAGCGGGGTGAGGTCCGTGAAGGTCGCTAAGGATTTGGTGGCCGCCTCGGCGACACCGATGGTGCTCGGCATCCTGGCTGAGGACGCGAGCTACGGCTATGCCATCCTCAGGCGGATCAACGAGCTGTCCGGTGGCGAGCTGGACTGGACCGAGGGCCTGCTGTACCCGCTGCTGCACCGGCTTGAGCGCCTCGGTTATGTGGAGTCGAGCTGGCAGTCGGTTACGGGCGAGCGGCGGCGCAAGTACTACCGCATCACCGACAAGGGCCTGGCTGAGCTGGCCGAGCAGCGCCGCCAGTGGGACACGGTGGTGGACGTGCTCAAGGAGATCTGGCTCGGCCTCGGCGACCGCGGGCCGCTGACCGCGATCCCGCTGGAGGGCCGGGCATGACGGCGCGGGAGGACCAGGACAAGCTGGAGGCGCAGTTCGCGCAGTGGCGTCAGTACGTGCAGCGCCGCCGGGAACTGCTGCCGTCCGACGCCGACGAGCTCGAAGACCACCTCCGTGGTTCGGTCGACGAGCTCGTCGCGGCCGGCCTGAGCCCGGATGAGGCGTTCCTGGTCGCGGTCAAGCGGATGGGCAGCCTCGACGAGCTGTCTCGCGAGTTCGCCCGGGAGCATTCGGAACGGCTCTGGAAGCAGCTGGTGCTGACCGGTGAGACCGGCAGCCCGGTCGCGGACACGCGGTCGCGGCGGGACCTGTGGGCCATGGTCATCTGCGCGGCGGGCGCGGTGGCGTCCGTCAAGGCGCCAGCACTGTTCGGGCTGAGCTTCGAGGACGACAGCTCGTTCTACGCGCGGAACTTCACCCTGTTCGCGCTGCCCTGGCTGGCGGCGTTCCTGGCCTGGCGCCGTCAGGCCCGACGCCCGCTGATCGGGATACTGGTGGCGCTGTTCGCTCTCGGCGCCGTGGCGGGCAACGCCTACCCCCTGGCGGACAAGTCGCAGTCCGTGGTCGTCACCAGCATCCACCTCCCCATCGCCCTGTGGCTCGTGGTGGGTCTGGCCTATGTCGCCGACGACTGGCGCTCGTCCCGTCGACGCATGGACTTCATCCGCTTCACCGGCGAGTGGTTCATCTACTTCGTACTCATGGCCCTCGGCGGCGGCGTACTCTCCGCGTTCCTGTTCAACACCTTCAAGGCCATCGGGATCGTCCCGGAGGAGTTCATCTCGCATTGGCTCCTTCCCTGCGGCGCCACGGCCGCGGTCGTCGTGGCCGGGTGGCTCGTCGAGGCCAAGCAGAGTGTCGTCGAGAACATCGCGCCGGTCCTCACGCGGCTGTTCACCCCGCTCTTCACGGCCGCCCTCCTCGCCTTCCTCGTCGCCGTCGTCTGGACCAGCCACGGCATCGACGTCGAGCGCGAAGCGCTGATCCTGTTCGACCTCCTGCTGGTCGTGGTGCTGGGGCTGCTGCTCTACTCGCTCTCGGCCCGCGATCCGCTGGCCCCGCCCGGCCTGTTCGACAAGCTCCAGCTCGCGCTCGTGGTAAGCGCGTTGGCCATCGACGTGCTGGTGCTGCTGGAGATCGCCGGGCGCATCACCGACGAATACGGCAGTACGCCAAACAGGGCGGCCGCGCTCGGCGAGAACGTCATCCTGCTGGTCAACCTCGCGTGGTCGGCGTGGCTCCTGCTGACCTTCATCCGTCGGCGCACGCCGTTCGCGGCGCTCGAACGTTGGCAGACCGGCTACCTGCCGGTGTACGCCGCGTGGGCCTGGATCGTGGTCCTCGTCTTTCCTCCGTTGTTCAGCTACGTCTGACCGAGAAGGTCCACCACAAGGACACCAATGTCGCCCGCCCGCCCGGCGGTGTGACGGGCCTGTCGCAACGCTCGCGTGCCAAGCACGCACCTTCGGCCAGTCGTGCTCCGGGAGCGCGGATGGTCCTCCGCTGGCGTCCTCATCGGCACGAGCGCGCTTTGCGGCTACTTGCACCTACTCGGTCGGCGGCTGTTCCTGCTCTGCGGCTCCTGCTCTGCGGCGGCCTCCTCCTTGCGGTGTAGGAGGTGTCCGAGCGGGTACGAGCCGGGCGACAGGGTAGGCCCCGAAGACCGGCGGTGTGGTTGCGTGCGTCCAGGCGCAGCTCGCGTAACCGGGTGCCCAGCGCTTCCCGGGCCTGCCTGATGTTGGTCAATGGGACTCTTTACACAGGGTGTTTGGCGATGAATTCGTCGCGGCTGACGGCGTAGTGCCAGGCGACGTCGCGCCATTGGCAGTGCCGCAGTACCTGGTCGGGGTCGGTGATGATTTCTGTACCGAGGAGGCGGTCATCGTCGTCGAAGTGCAGGAGAGCGAGCCGCTGGGAGTCGAACAGCCAGACGTCGTGCTCCGGAAGACCCAGCTCCCGGTACCGGTTCCGCTCCATGTACCGGATGTCCTCGCCGGCTGCGTTGTTGTACTGCGCGCCGACGAGGCCGAACCGGGTGTAGTCGGAGAGCGGCACGGAAACGGCTCGCACCCGCATGAATCGCTTGCCGGCTGTTACCGCGTTCCTGACCGTGTCATGCCACGGCCGCCAGCGTCGCTCCGGGTCGGGCTCGCCCGCCAGGAACCTGCGAAGGTGTTCTTGTTCCGCGTTGACGTTGTACCGATCTCTGGTCTCGAAGCGGAACGCGGTGTGATCGAACGACGTGAACAGCTGGTCGAAATCCTCATCGGTCAGCAGGTTCATTCTGGTCAGTCCCGAGGTGCGAATCGCAGCAGTTCCTTCGGGATCTCGACGAATCCCTCGCCGTCCAGGACGTCACGTAGGCCAGCCAGTGCTTCCAGGTCAGTGACGAGATCGCCCTGCACCACGTAGGTGTCTCGGTCGGTGGCGTACAGCGTCGGACAACTGCCACCGTCCGAGGTGCTGCCAAGGAACGTCAGTCGCATTGCCCTCACCTCTCGAACGTTTCTTGAAGTTGCGGACACCCCATGCTGGGGCCCGCCCGGGACCGCCGTCGACGATGCCTATGACTCTTGCCAGATAGTGCGATGCGCAGGGCTGCGGTTGTGCGGAATTCCCACGGCCAGATCTGGCACCGACGGGTTTCGGAATTTCGAGCAATTTGTTGGAGGTGCTGCACTGGGTACCCATACGGTCGCCAGCTATGGAACCGGTCGACATCGCCCGTATCAAGGCAACTCATAAACCCCGGCCGTGGTGGCGGGCGTGTCGCGTGACGACCGGCTGTACCTGTGGCGCGAAGCGCTGGCCATGCGACGCGCTGCTGGTCGCGCGGGACGCGGAGAGCCGTGCCAACCAACCCAACGTCGAGGCGCGGGTACGGGTGATCATCAATCGTAAGTACGGACGGTACCCGTCGTGAGTGGACTTCACGTACCGATGCGGCCGGCCTGGACGTGTGCCGCCTGTGGGATGGACTGGCCCTGCCCCACGAAGCGAAGTCAGCTTGCTGCCGAGTACGACCGGGCCCGCACGAGCTTGGCGCTGGTGATGGCTGGGTACTTCGTCGAGGCGGCCGAGGACCTGCCGCTACGCGGCTGCGGCGAGATGTACATCCGTTTCGCCGGCGGAGAGGTTCGCCCTTGACCCTTACCGCACCGGGCGGTCCAGATCCGTACCGTCCGCGATGTCCTCGCACGCCACCGTCACCACCCGGTCCGGATTAGCGAGCAGGTACGCACGCGCGCCGACGTCACCCACCGCGAGCGCGGAGACCCCGGCCCAGTGCTCCCGGCCGAGCAGCACCGGGTGGCCCCGCTCGCCGTGGTAGGTCGCGATCACCAGTGCGCCGGGGTCACTGAGCGCCGCCACCCGCTGTACCGCCGACGCGGTGACGCCGGGCGTGTCGACCAGCAGGACCACCGTGGCCTGCGCCGACGTGCCCGCGAGCGCGTCGAGCCCGGTCCGCAGCGACGAACCCATGCCGCCGCCCCAGTCGGGATTCGTGACGGTTAGCGCTCCGGCCAGGTCGGCCCGGGCCCGTACCTCATCGGCGGCGGCGCCGAGCACCACCACGACCGGGTCGCACCCGGCCGCGCGTAGCGTCGCCAGGCCGTGCTCGACCAGCAGCCGTCCGTCGCGTTCGACGAGCGCCTTCGGCATCCCGTACCGCCGCCCCGCACCGGCCGCGAGCAGCAGGCCACCGGTTCTCACCGAGCTCGCACCTCCGTGGACGGTATACGGGGTTTGGTCGCTTGCCGCGAGGCTAGTGGGGTGCGGTGCCCGCGGGGGCACGTCCCGCGTCACCAACCGAGGGGAACGTCTATGAACCCTGGAGACCCGACGACTCCCGCAGACCCACGGCCACCGATGAACCCTACCGGCAGGCGGGTATTTCCCCCGAGGCGGTCTCCACTGTGGGCCAGGCTGTTGGTGCTCATCGGCGCGATACTGCTGACGGTCAGCGCCGTGGTGATCCTGGGCGGCAGGTATCTGCTGACCCAGTACTCCCGTGAACTCAACGTGGAGAACCTGCTGGGTGACGCGGTGGCCACCGACAACCACGGTCGGGGGTCCCTTCAAGGGCCTATCAACATATTGCTGGTCGGCCTGGATGAGCGGCCGGGTGGAAATCCCGACGACGGCGTCCGCGCCGACTCGATCATTATCGTGCACATTCCGGCCAGCCACGATCAGGCGTACCTGCTCTCCGTCCCGCGCGACGCGCTGACCACCATGCCGGCGTACCCGAAGACCGGGTACGCGGGGGGCGAGGACAAGGTGAACGCGGCCTTCCAGTACGGCTCCCAGGACGGGGGAGGGCGCGGGGGAGGGTTTGAGCTGCTCGCCATGACGGTCAAGCGGCTCACCGGCGTCTCCTTCAACGGCGGCGCGCTCGTCAACTTCGCCGGCTTCCAGTCGCTGGTGTCCGCGCTCGGCGGGGTCGACATGTGTGTCGACGAGACGGTCGTCTCCGTGCACGTCGGCGTCGACGCCGACGGCAACGCCCGGGTGCCGTACGACCTCACCGACGGTGGGCCGGTGCCCGTCCCCGGAGTCACGGCCCAGGTGTACAAGCCGGGTTGCCAGCACCTGGCTGCCTGGCAGGCGCTGGACTACGTACGCCAGCGCGAGTTGCTCCCCGATGGTGACTACGGTCGGCAACGGCACCAGCAGCAGTTCCTGCAGGCGGTTCTCAAAAAGGCCGGCAGCGCGGGGATCGCGGCCAACCCCGTCAAGCTCGACGCCGTCATCCGCGCGGCCGGGCCGGCGCTGACCTTCGACCCCGGCGGTGTCTCCATCGCAACCTGGCTGGACACGCTCAAGCACGTCCGGGCCAACAAGACGACCCTGATCAAGACCAACGGCGGTGCGTTCAACTCGACGGAGGTCAATGGCCAGTCGGTCGAGCTCCTCAGCGATCTGAGTCTGACGCTGTTCCAGCATCTCCGTCGCGACGCGGTGGGCGTGTTCGTCGCCGCCCATCCGGACTGGGTCGCCTCCGGTGCCTCATGATCGTGGAGACTTTTCCGTGCTGGAACACGGAAAAGTCTCCGTGATCATGGGAGTAACGGGTCCTTCAGCAGCGGCTCGAACGCCACCTCGGCGGCACCGAGCAGCGCCGCGTCGTCGCCGAGCAGCGGGGTCCGCAGCCGTACGTGCTCCCGGCACGCCGGCAGGCCGTTGCGGTTGAGGCGGCTGCGTACCTGCGCGGCGGCGGCCAGGTACACCTCCCGCAGGCTGCCGCCGAAGATGACCATCTCGGGATTGAAGATGTTGACCAGGTTGGCGACGCCGAACCCGAGCCAGTCGCCGACCTGCCGGATCGCGTTCTGCGCGACGGCGTCCCCGCGCGCGGCGGCGTCCACCACGGCGGCGACGAGTTCGCGACCGTACCCGTCGCGCGCCGCCGCCCGTAGCAGGGCAGCCTCGCCCACCTCGGTCTCCCAGCAGCCGCGCGCCCCGCACCCGCAGGGGCTGCCGGCCGGGTTGACGACCATGTGGCCGACCTCGCCGCCGTAGCCGCCGTGCCCCGTCATCGGCCGGCCGCCGGCGATGATGCCGCCGCCGATTCCGGCGTCGCCGTGCAGGTACACGAGGTTGTCGCAGCCGACCGCGGCGCCGCGGGTGTGCTCGGCGAGGGCCCGCAGGTCGGCGCCGTTTCGGATGGTCACCGGCCGGTCGGGTCCGAGTACCTTCGCCAGGGTTTCGCCCAGCGGCTCGTCGACCCATCCGACGTGCGGGGCGAGCCGGACCAGGCCGTCCTCGCGTCGCACCATCGCGGACACGGCCGCGCCGCTGCCGATGTAGCGGGCGCCGGGCGGGATTGATCGCTGCATCGCGCGGACGGCGTCGGCCAGGGGCGCGACGACCTCGACCGGTGGCAGTTCGCCGCGCGGGCGCGGAGTGTCGCGGCGGTCGAGGATGACTCCGCCCAGCCCGACCCGGGCGGCGGTGATCCGGTCGGCCTCGATGGTGAACGCGAACACGTACGCGGCCGGCTCGGGTCGGACGACCAGCGACGGTCGGCCGGCCCTGCCGCGGTCGCGGGGCAGTTCCTCGAGGATCAGCCCGGCGGCTGCGAGGTCTGCGGTGAGCGCCCCGATGGTGCTGCGGTTGAGGCCCAGGTTGGTGGTGAGCTCTGCGCGCGAGGTGGGCCCTCGTAGGTGGACGTAGCGCAGCAGCGCGCCCAGGTTGAGCCGGCGAATCTCGTCCTGGCTCGGTCCGGTGCGCAGCCCCTGCTCCGAGTCCCGGGCGCCGCTCATCGCAGACCAGCCGCGGCGGCCCGCCGGCGGGAGAGAGCGTCCACACCGGCGGCGAGCAACAGTACCCCGCCGGTGAAGGCGTACTTGATCCCGGCGTCGACCCCCATCAACCCCATGCCGTTCTCGATCACCGCCATGACCGCGCCGCCGAGGACGGCGTCGACGATCCGGCCCTTGCCGCCGAACAGGCTCGTGCCGCCGATGACGGCCGCGCCGACCGCGTACAGCAGGACCGTGCTGCCGCCCGTGTTCGGGTCGACCGAGTTGGCCCGGGACGCGGCGATGATGCCGCCGACCGCGGCCATCGTCGAGCCGATGACGAACACCGAGATGCGGATGCGGTCGACGTTGATGCCGGCGCGGCGGGCGGCTTCCCGGTTACCGCCGACGGCGTAGACGTGCCGGCCGTAGGCGGTGCGGTTCAGCACGAACGTCCACAGCACGGCGATGAGGCCGAGGATCAGCACGATGACGGGTACGCCCCGTACCGACGCCGCGATCGGGTTGATGCTGCGCTCGAGGTTGAGGACGTACACGGCCGCGCCCCCGATGACGGCGAGCGTGCCGACCCGGACGGCGACCACCGACAGCGGGTCGGCGGCGAGCCCGCGTCCGGCCCGGTTGCGTCGGCGCACGAGCTGCGCCGCGGTGAAGCCGGCGACCGCGACGACCAGCAGCGCCCAGCCAACGGCCGGGGGCAGTTTGCCGGTGGCGTTGATCGCCATGATGGCCGGGTCCGTCACCGGAATGTTCTTGCCGCTCTCGACGAGCAGGAGCAGGACGCCCTGGAAGGCGAGGAACCCGGCCAGGGTGACAACGAACGACGGGATGCCGACCTTGGTGACGAGGAACCCGATGAGCACGCCGATCACGACACCGGTGACGAGCGCGGCCAGGATCGCGACGTACCAGGGCGCGTGGTGCTTGGTGAGCAGCACCGCGAGGACCGCGGCGCACACGCCGCTGGCGAACCCGGCCGACAGGTCGATCTCGCCGAGCAGCAGGACGAAGACGAGGCCCATCGCGATGGCGGTGATCGCCGCGGCCTGGGTGAACAGGTTCGCGAAGTTGATCGTACTGAAGAAGACCGGCCGCGCGATCCCGAAGCCGAGGCACAGCACGATCAGGCCGAGCACCGCCGGCAGGGAGCCCATGTCGCCGCCGCGGACACGGGCGGCGTAGTTGCGGGTGTACGTCGACAGCGACGCCGGGCGCTGCTCGATCTCGCTGGACGGCTGGGTCGCGGAGGCGACAGCGCTCATGACTCCACTCCGTTCACGGACTCGGTGCCGCTCGGTGCCAGCCCCAGCTCACCGCTGCGGCCGGCGGTGATCAGCTCCACGACCTGGGCGTGGGTGACGTCGGTCGCCTTGACCTGGGCGGCCATCCGGCCCAGGTACATCGCGGCGATGCGGTCAGAGACGGCGAAGACGTCGTTCATGTTGTGTGAGATCAGGACGACCGCGTGGCCGGTGTCCGCCAGGCGGCGGAGCAGTTCCAGGACGTTGGCGGTCTGCGCGACGCCGAGCGCGGCGGTGGGCTCGTCGAGGATGACGACCTTGCTGTTCCACAGCACGGCCTTGGCGATCGCCACGGTCTGGCGCTGGCCTCCGGACAGGCTGGCCACCAGTTGGCGTACGGACGTGACGGTGCGTACCGAGAGGCTGGTCAGGGTCTCGCTGGCCAGCTGCTCCATGGTGACCTCGTCCAGCACGATGCCGTTGCGGCGCTCCCGGCCCAGGAACATGTTCTGGACGACGTCGAGGTTGTCGCAGAGGGCGAGGTCCTGGTAGACGATCTCGACGCCGAGGCTCGCGGCGTCGCGGGGGGAGTGGACCGTGACCGGGTTGCCGTCGAAGTAGTACTCGCCGGAGTCGATCGGGTGGATCCCGCTGAGGCACTTGACCAAGGTGGACTTGCCGGCGCCGTTATCGCCGACGAGGGCGGTCACCTCACCGGGGTAGATGGCGAAGTCGACGTCGCGCAGGACCTGTACGGGGCCGAAGCTTTTGTTGATCCCTCGCACTTCCAGCAGGGGAGTGGCGGTCACGGGATTCCCTTCCGTGATTCGGTACGGTGGCGGCGCCGGTCCGGCGCCGCCACCGCGCTAGCGGATCTGCTACTTGACGCGCGCTACTTGATGCCGGCTTCGGCGCACTTCGCCGCGAACTCGCCCGCGCACAGCTCCGCAGCGGTCACGTAGCCGTCGGTCACGACGTCCTTGACGTTGTCCTTGGTGATGGAGACCGGGTCCAGCAGCACCGCCGGCACGTCCTTCTTGGTCGTCGGGTCGGTCACCCTGGCGTCGACGCTCTTCTTCTGTCCCTTTGCCAGGCCGGCGGCCAGCTCGGCCGCCGCGTCGGCCTCCTTCTTTACGGCCTTGTAGACGGTCATGCACTGGTCTTCCGCGAGGATGTTCTGCAGGCCTTGGACGGTGGCGTCCTGTCCGGTCACCGGCACCTTGCCGTTGAGGTGCTGCTTCTTGAGCACCGTGATCGCGGCGTTGCCGAGGCCGTCGTTGGCGGCTAGCACGCCGGCGATGTTCGGCTGCTGGGTGAGCATCTGCTCGAAGATCGTCGCCGCCTGGGCGTTGTCCCACTCCGGTACGGACTGGTCCGGGCCCTTGACGTACTCGCCCGAGTCGTACTTGGGTTTGAGTACCGAGTCATAGCCATTCTTGAACAGCGTGGCGTTGTTGTCGGTCGGCGAGCCGTTGAGCTCGGCGACGACGGGCTTCTGCGCGCCCTTGGCGGTCAAGCACTTGACCAGGCCCTCGCCCTGCAGCTTGCCGACCTTGGTGTTGTCGAAGCTGACGTAGTACTCCGCGCTGCCGCCCAGCGTCAGCCGGTCGTAGTCGATGGTCGCCACACCCTGCGACTTGGCCCTGTCCAGGACGGCCTTGCCGGTGCCGCTGTCCAGGTTCACGATCATCAGGACGGTGGCGCCGTTGGTGATCATCTGGTCGGCGATGGTCTGGAACGCGCTCTTGTCGTTCTGGGCGTTCTGGATGTCGGCCTGGACTCCGGCGGCCTTGAAGGCGGCCTCCAGGTACCTGCGGTCCGCGGTCTCCCAGCGGGCCGACGACTTGCTGTCCGGGAGGATCACTCCGACTTTGGGCGTCTTCGTCTGGGTGGCCCCGCTCGACGACGCGGTGTTGCCGCAGGCGGCCACACCGCCGACTGCGGCAACCGCGACGGCGAGGGCAAGAATGCCGCTGCGCATGAGCACAGGTCCTTTCGGGTCGGGCTGCCGCCGCACGCGGCGCTGTGGGCGGCGGAAGGGGTTACGGGGTAAGCCGGCAAGCGCTCGGCGTATCCGCTGGTTTGTTGTGCCCGGCAACGTATTTCGATCTTTCGGCTCGGCGCAATGCTCTGGTGGGGCCGAGTTTGTTGTTGCCAATAACAATTTGGCGACTGCGATGTCATCGATACGCCAGGTGACGGGCGCTGAACCGTTACAAGGCCGACATGGCGGGCGAGTCGGGTACCGCTCGCGATCGTCTTGCCGTTATGGCAAAGGTGCCGCGGATCGCCCGACCTCGCGCTACTCCGGGGTTACTTTGGAAGCTGCGAGCAGTACCCCCACTGTCGTCCCCTGGGGAGGCGTCGACATGTCAGGGACCACCGCTACCCAACCCACCCCTGCCGATCTTCCGCTGTTCCCGTTCCCGGAACCCGTCGCCCACCCGCTCGATCCGCCCGCGTACCGGGACCTGCTGAGCGGCGAAGCTCCGATCACCCGGGTCGCGCTGCCCACCGGGGGCTGGGCCTGGTTGGTGACCCGGCTCGCCGAGGTGCGGGAGGTGCTGCGCCACCCGGCGTTCAGTGCCGACATCGCCAAGCCGGGCTTTCCGCTGCTCCGGCCGCTGCCCCGGCCACGTGACCGGGACCGGGCCGGACTCTTCATCCGGATGGACCCGCCCGAGCACGGACGGTACCGCCGGATGCTCACGCCCGAGTTCATGATCAAGAGCATAAGGCGGCTGGAACCGCTGATCCAGCAGACCGTCGACCGGTTCCTCGACGACATGGTCGCCGCCGGTCCGCCGGCCGACCTGGTCGACGCGTACGCGCTGCCGGTGCCGTCCCTCGTGATCTGTCACCTGCTCGGTGTGCCCTACGAGGACCACTGCTTCTTCCAGAGCCGTAGCCGGGTGCTCCTCAACAGCAGCGTTTCCGTGGAGGAAGCCCAGGGCGCGGCCGACGAACTGCGCGACTACCTCAGCCGGCTCGTCACGGCCAAGCAGCGCGACGGCGGTGACGACCTGCTGGCCCGGCTCGTCGCCGGCCGCCTGCGCGGCGGGGCGCTCACCCACGACGAGGCCGTCGGCATGGCGGTGCTGCTGCTCGTGGCGGGGCACGAGACCACCGCGAACATGATCGGCCTGAGTACGCTCGTCCTCCTGCGCCACCCGGACCAGTACGCCGCCCTGCGTGACGACCCGGGCCGAGCCCCGGCGCTGGTCGAGGAGCTGCTGCGGTACCTGACCATCGTGCGTACCGGGCTGCCGCGGCTCGCCCTCGCCGACGTCGAGATCGGCGGCACCCGCATCCGGGCGGGCGAGGGCGTGATCGCACTGTTGTCGGTGGCCAACCGCGACGAGGGGGCGTTCGCCGACGCCGACCGGTTCGACGTCGACCGCGGCGCCCACCAGCATGTCGCGTTCGGATTCGGGGTACACCAGTGCATTGGCCAGCCGCTGGCCCGCGCCGAACTGCGCATCGCCCTGGTCGCGCTGGCGGAGCGGCTGCCGGCGCTGCGACTGGCCATACCGGACGACGAGGTGCCGCTGCGCCGCGACTCGTTCATCTACGGCCTGCAGCGGCTGCCCGTGACCTGGTGAAGGCGGTGAGCTCATGCGCGTACGCGCCGATCGGGACCGCTGCTGCGGGTCCGGAAACTGCGTGATGACGGCACCGGAGCTGTTCGACCAGGACGACGCCGAGGGCCTCGTGCTCGTACGAGAGCCCGAGGCCCCACCTGCCTTGCACGATCGGGCCCGGCAGGCGGCGGAGCTGTGCCCGGCCGCCGCCATCCAGCTCGACGCGGACTGACCCGTCGGCCCGGTTGCCGTGGCAACCGGGCCGACCCGCACAGGAGCGCCGGACGGTCGGGTCAGCTCTTGGGCGCCTTGCTCACGAACTGCGTCGCTTGCTCACGAACTGCGTCGCTTGCTCACGAACTGCGTCGCTTGCTCACGAACTGCGTCGTGTACGTCTTCGACAGGTCGATCGTGTCCTTCTTGCCCTTGACGTTCGGTGAGAACTGGCTGAGCACCTCAAGGACGTTCTTCGCGCCTTCGGGCTTCATCACGCCGTCGCCGTTGAACATCCCGATCGTGTCGTGGACCGACTTGACGTACAGGTCCTTGCCACCGGCGGCGTAGTCGGCCGGCATCTTCGCGGCGATCTCCTCGGCGCTGTGCCCCTTGATCCAGCGCAGCGTCTTGACGAACGCGTTCGCCAGCTTCTGGACCACCTGCGGATGAGCCTTGACCCAGGCGCAGTCCATGTACAGCGAGCTGGCCGGGTACAGGCCGCCGAGCGCCGCCCTGGTGCCCTCCTCGGTACGCATGTCGAGCATGACCTGTGCCTTGCCGGTGCTGACGAGTTGCGCGGCGGTCGGGTCGGTCGTCATGCCGGCGTCGATGCCGCCGTTGGTGATCGCGGCGATGAAAGTCTGCCCGGCGCCGGCCTTGACGGTGGTGTAGTCACCTCTACTCAGGCCGCCCTTGGTCGCCAGGTACTGGGTGAGGAAGTCGGTCGACGAGCCGGGGCTGGTGACGCCGAGCTTGCGGCCCTTGAAGTCGGCCGGGCTCTTGATCTGCTGCGCCTTGTCGGTCGCCACCATCTCGACCTCACCGGGCACGTCGGCGAACTGGACCACGCTCTCGATGCACTTGCCCTTGGTCTGCAGGTCGACGGTGTGGTCGTAGAAGCCGACCACGCCCTGGACGTCGCCGGAGATCAGGACGTTCTCGGCGATCGCACCGGCCGGCTCGGTCAGCAGCTGGACGTCGAGGCCCTCCGCCTTGAAGTAGCCGAGCTGCTCGGTGAGCTTGGCAGGCAGGTAGATGACCTTGTCGATACCGCCGACCATGATTTTGGCCTGGGTCGTGGTGTCGGTGCCGCTGCTCGTGCCGGCGTTCGGGCTCGTGCCGCGACACGCGGCGAGGCCGGCGGCGGTGGTGAGGGCGAGGACGACGGCCATCGCGCTACGCGTTCTCATAGTGCGCTTCCTTCCGGGGTTGTCGCATGAGGAGGGGAGGGGTTCAGAGCTGGGCGTCACCGCCGGCCACGGGCGGCCGCCAGCGCAGGAGCCGGTTCTCCAGGCCGGTGAGCAGCCACTCGGCCAGCAGCGCGATGACTGTGGTGATGATCATTCCGGCGTAGATGCCGGCGGCGTCGAACGAGCCCTGGGCGGTGGCGATCAGCAGACCCAGGCCCTTATCGGCGCCGGTGTACTCGCCGACGACGGCGCCGATGAGCGCGAAGCCGAACGCCGCGTGCAGAGAGGCGAGGATCCACGAGGTAGCGCTGGGTACGACGATCGAGGTGAGCACCTGCGTCCGGCTCGCACCGAGGATCCGGGCGTTGTTGACGAGGTTGCGGTCGACCTCGCGGGCGCCCTGGAAGGCGTTGAAGAAGACCGCGAAGAACACCAGTACCAGCGCCGTGGCGATCTTCGAGGACAGGCCGAGGCCGAACCAGATCACGAACAGCGAGGCGAGCACGATCCGGGGTACGGCGTTGGCGGCCTTGATGAACGGCGCGCACACGTCCGACAGGAACCGGCTGCGGCCGAGCAGGATGCCCAGCACGACGCCGAGGATCGCGCCCAGGACGAAACCGAACACCGCCTCTTGGAGCGTGGTGGCGATCTGCGTCCAGATCGAGCCGGCCGAGGTCCCCTTGGTGAACCAGTCGATCAGCCGGTGCCAGATCGCCGTCGGCTTGGAGTAGTTGAACGGGTCGATCCAGTACGTGGCCGACACTTCCCAGCTCACCAGCCAGACCACGACCGCGGCCAGGCGCACCGCCCAGACCACGGCACGGCGGCGTCGGCGCGCTGCGGCGGCTGCGGCGATGGCGGCGGCGTTGTCGAGGTCGGCAGGGGTACGCGGCGAGGTCGGCTGGGTCGGCTGGGTCGGCTGGGTCGCCGTGGCCGTGGCGGTGCCGGTGTCACGAGCGTCAGGCTGCATGGTCAACCCCCTGACCGGTGCCCTGTGCGCGCGAGCGGGCCACCTCTTCGCGCAGCGAGTCCCACACCTCGCGGTAGATGTCGAGGAACGCAGCCGTAAGCCTGACCTCCTCGACGTTGCGCGGGCGGCTGAGCGGGATGTCGAAGGACGCCTTGACGGTCGCCGGCGCGGTCGTCATCACGATCACCCGGTCGGCGAGCGAGATCGCCTCCTCCAGGTCGTGGGTGACGAAGATGACCGCGGCGCCCGTACCCGCCCACAGGCGCAGCAGTTCGTCCTGCATCAGGCCGCGCGTCTGCACGTCGAGCGCGCTGAACGGCTCGTCCATCAGCAGCATCTCCGGCTCGTTGACCAGCGTCTGCGCCAGCGCCACCCGCTTGCGCATGCCACCGGAGAGTTGGTGCGGGTAGTAACCCTCGAACCCGCCGAGGCCGACCCGTCGCACCCAGCCGCGGGCCCGCTCCCGCGCCTCCGCCTTGGCCGCTCCCCGCCAGCGCGGGCCGGCCGCGACGTTGTCGAGGACGGACCGCCAGGGCAGGATCGCGTCCTGCTGGAACATGTAGCCGACGCCGGCCGGGATGCCGCGAACGGGAGCGCCCCGGACCAGCACCTCGCCGGCGGATGCCGGCTCGAGCCCGGACACCAGCGACAGCGTCGTCGACTTCCCGCAGCCGGTCGGGCCGACCACGGCGAGAAACTCGCCAGGTCTGACGTCCAAGGTCAGGTCGTGTACGGCGGTATGGATGCCGGTCGCGCCACGGAAGCGCTTCGTAGCGCTTCGCAGGCTGATCACAGGATCGTCGGTCATCGCCGGTTCCTCCGTCCAATGTGGCCGATTCGTTGCGCCGCGTTTCGTCGGGGCAACGTTGTGTTACGGCGCTGTGACGGGAGACCGTAGGGCAGGCATCGACGTAGGTGAACCCTTGTGAGCCTTGCTCATTCAACTCGCGTTAAGAATGTTTTGCTCGTTTTGCTACGCAGTATCGTCCCGACATGGGACCGCCCCGGATCGCCTTCGCCCGACAGGTACTGCTGCTGCAGATCGGGGTCGTCGCGCTGGTCGTCGGCGTGGGATTCGTGCTGGTCGGTTGGCTACTCAACAGGGAGATCGTGCAGCAGTACCAACAGCGCGCCCTCCTCGTCGCCCAGAGCGTCGCCTCGGACAAGGCCATCGGCGACGAAGCTGCCCGCTACGACCCGAACGGCGTCGTGGCCGTCCGCGCCGACGAGGTTTACCGGGCGACCCATGCGCTGTTCGTGGTCGTCGCCGACCGCAATGGAATCCGGCTGTCCCATCCGAACGCCGCCCTGATCGGCCAGCGGGTGAGCACCGATCCGTCGGGCGCGCTGTCGGGCCGCACCGTCCTCACCGTCGAGCAGGGCACGCTGGGCTGGTCCGCCCGCGCCAAGGTGCCGCTCACCGACAGTTCGGGTGCGATCGTCGGCGAGGTCAGCGTCGGGTTCCGCATCGAGGACACCCGTGCGCACCTCTGGTGGCTGCTCGGCCTCGCCGCGCCCTTCGCCCTGGCCGCGCTGCTGCTCGGCGTGGCCGGGTCGGCGCTGCTCACCCGCCGGCTCAAGCGCCAGACCCTCGGCCTCGAACCGCACGAGCTGGCCGAGCTGGTCCAGGAGCGGGAGGCGGTCCTGCACGGCATCGGCGAAGGGGTCCTCGCCGTCGACAACAACGGCCGGGTGTCCGTCTGCAACGACGAGGCGGCGCGCCTGCTCGACATCACCGCGGCGCCCGGCACGCCAGTGGCCGGCCTGGACCTGCCGCCACGGATCCGTACGGCGCTCGACGACGCCGGCGCATCCGACAACCTCATCACCATCGCCGGCGACCGGGTGCTCGTGGTCGGCCGCCGGCAGGTCCACCGCGACGGTCGCAGCCTCGGGCTGGTGCTGACCCTGCGCGACCGTACCGATCTGGAGACGCTCACCCGGGAGCTGGACGCGGTACGGACCCTGACCGACGCCCTGCGGGCCCAGCGCCACGAGTTCGCCAACCGGCTGCACATCATCGCCGGACTGTTGCAGACCAACCACCACGCCGAGGCGATCGAGTACCTGCACGCGCTGTCCGGGCCGAGCGCCGCGATCGGGCCCGGCGCCGACTCGCTGACCGACCCGTACCTGCAGGCGTTCCTCGCCGCCAAGACGACCGAGGCGCGCGAGAAGGACGTGGCGCTGCGGCTGGGAGACGACACCTGGGTACCGGGGCGCGTGGTCAAGCCGGTCGAGGTCATGACCGTCCTGGGCAACCTGGTCGACAACGCCCTCGAAGCGGCCCGGCTCGGCGCGCGCCGTCCGGCGTGGGTCGAGGTCGACCTGCTCGCCGACTGCGACTGCCTGCACATCTCGGTCGCGGACTCCGGCGACGGGGTGCCCGAGCCCCTGCGCGGCACGCTCTTCACGGAGGGCGTGAGCAGCCGGGACGGCGCAGGCCGGGGACTCGGGCTGGCCCTCGCCCGGAGCGCCGCCCGCAGTGGCGGGGGAGACGTGCGACTCGCCGACCCCGGCGACGGCGGGCACGGGGCGGTCGTCACCGCGCAGATGCCCGGTGCGCTGCGGGGGACGGAGGCGGAACCGTGATCCGGGTACTGATCGTCGAGGACGACTTCCGCGTGGCGCAGATACACGTCGCCTTCACCCAGCGGGTGTCCGGGTTCCGGGTGGTCGGCACGGCGCGTACCGGCCAGGAGGCGCGTGAGCTGGTCGAGCGGGAGCAGCTCGACCTGCTGCTGCTCGACACGTACCTGCCCGACGAGTCAGGCCTCGGCCTGCTGCGTGACCTCGACACCGACGCGATCATGCTGACCGCCGCGTCCGACTCCGCGACCGTGCGCGCCGCGTTCGCCAGAGGTGCGCTCAACTACCTGGTCAAGCCGTTCACCGCCGAGCAACTGACCGACCGGCTCACCGCGTACCGGCACTACCGCGCACATCTCGCCCGTGACCGCGGACTCGCGCAGGTCGACATCGATCGGGCCGTCCACATGCTGCACGACGGCGACCACCCGGTCACCCGCAAGGGGCAGTCGGCCGTGACGTTCCGGTTGGTGGCGGAGGTGCTGCGGGCGGCGGGCGAACCGCGGTCAGCGGCCGACATCGCCGGGCAGCTCGGCATTGCCCGGGCTACCGCCCAGCGGTACCTGACCGCGCTGGCGCAGGGCGGTTCGGCGCGGATGAGCCTGCGCTACGGCACGAGCGGGCGACCGGAGCACCTGTACACCTGGTCTGATTAGGCGGCGCCGGCCTGACTCTTGCTGGCGGGGCTCTTGCTGGCGGAGCTCTTGCTGGCGGGGCTCTTGCTGGCGAGGCCGGGCGGTGCGCTGGCGAGCGCCGCCCGGACCGCGTCGACGAGGGCGAGCGCCGCCTCCTCGGTCAGTTCGACGGCCACCCGCGCCGACGGCCCGGCGGCCGGGTTGATGAAGTCGATGTTGAGCGTGTGCTCCTGCGGCGCGTGCTGGGGATGGTCGACGTAGACGGTGGCGTGGGTGAGCGGAAACCAGCCCCGAGCGCCCTTGCCGCTGCCGTCGATCTCGATCTTCTCGGTCAGATACGTGCACATCGCGGCTGTCTCCTCACGCGCTCAGGTGGCGGCCGAAGAAGTCGAAGACCCGGTTCCAGCCGTCGACCGCGGCCTCCGGCCGGTAGCTCGGCCGGTTGACCGAGAAGAACGCGTGCCCGGCGCCCTCGTACGTGTGGAACTCGAACGTCTTGCCGAGCTTGGTGAGCGTCTTCTCCAGTTCGGCGGTCTGCTCGGGCGACGGGTACTGGTCCTCGGCGCCGAACAGTCCGAGCAGCGGGCAGGACAGCCGGTCGGCGATGTCGAGCAGCGGCTTGACGGCGATCGGGAAGCCCTCGGGCGGGGTGCCGACCACGAACGCGCCGTAGCAGTCGACGGCCGCGTCCAGGTGCAGGTTGCAGGCGGCCAGGAACGCGTGCCGGCCACCGGAGCAGTACCCGATCACGCCGACCTTGCCGTTGGCCGAGGTGAGCGAGCGCAGGTACGCGGCGGCTCCGGCCACGTCGCCGACCAGTCGCTCGTCCGGCACGCCACCGGCGGCCCGGGCGGCCGCGGCGGCGTCGTCGGGGCTCGCTCCGGGCGCCTCCCGGGTGTACAGGTTGGGGCAGATCGCCAGGTAGCCGGCTGCGGCGAACTTGCGGGTGATCTCCTTGGTCGGCTCGTCGTAGCCGGGCATGTGGTGGATGACGACCACCGCGCCGTACGGTCCAGGGCCCAGCGGGCGGGCGAGGTACGCCTCGATCTCGTCCCCGCCGTGGCCGGTGAGGGTGACGGTCTCCGCCAGCATCGCGTCGTCTGTCCCGGTCCTATCAGTCATGAGGTTGAATCGTACTGAGCCCGTCGGAGCTGGCGGCGGGAGCGGCCCCTACATCGCCCACAGTGGCCAGAGGTTCGGCCACCGCAGCCCCTTCTTGGCCGTACCCTGCTTCGCCACCGGACCGAAGACCGTGGCCTCGCGGCTGTTCGTGCGTAGTCCATTGACGCCGGTAAGGAACCGGACGCCCCACGGCGTGCGGAGCTTGGGATCGAAGTTCTTCACCATGTCCAGATAGGTCGCTTCTGTGTTGCCGCTCCACGACCAGCCCAGGTAACCGATGCGGTACAGCTGGGCGTACTTCAGCACCGCGTCGACAGCGGGCTTGCCGTACGGATGGTTGCTGGAGAACTCGGCCACCATGAGGGGAAGCCTCCGGTCAACGAACGACTGGAAGTACGCGTGGACCTTCGCGGGCGTGTCGAAAAACCCGTACATGTGGACGTCGAACACGGTGTTCCCGGTCGGGTCGGCGGCCAGCACCTTGGGAGCGTTGTCGCGCATGGTGAACATCAGGTCCTGCCCCCAGTCGGGCGCGTCGACCATCAGGGTGTGCTGGAAGCCCGCGGCCCGCAGTCGCCGGATCGCTCTGATCGTGTCGTCGGTCCAGGTCGCGAAAATCTTGTAGCCGAACGGCTCGTCAGCGAGGTTGAGGATCACGTAGCTCTCCTGGCCGACGAGGGCGCTGCGGATACTGAGCCAGTACTCGACCGCCTGGTCGATCGTGGCGGCGCGCTCCTGCTGGCCGTAGCCGATCGTGTCGTGCGCGTCGAGGACGCAGATGAGCCGGTTCTGCTTACACAGCGTGATTGCGGTGGCCACTTCGGACGCGGTGTTGGCTGGTTTCCAGCGCTGGCCGATGACTAACGGCAGCCGGATGGCGTTCGCGCCCGTGGCCTTGATCGCGGCGAACGCCCCGGTCTGGCCCGGGTACCACGCGAAGGCGTGGTTGATGCCGCGCAGTACGAGATCCCGGCCGTTGGCCTCGACCAGGCGGCCGTTCTGCACCCGCAGGCCCGTAGCGGCCTGCGCAGGCGGCGCGAAGACGAAAGTCGAGGCGAGGAGCGCGAGAACCGTGGCGCTCACCGCCGCAAATCCTCTTCTCATGGTCACCTCTGGGTAGCGCTGAGCCGGGCGAAGCTTTGCGTCGGACCCAATGGATTCACCGGGCAGCTACCCGGCCGCGCTCCACTTACCCGCGCGCCGCGGTACGGATAGCCTGAGCTGCCTAGTAGTCGATATTCATCTTTACTTCGTTCCCCGGCGTGCCGAGGTGGCGCTCCACCGACGCCACCTTGCCGGTCAACGCGTCCGTCACATCCGGGCGCCAGTCCATCTTCACCAGGGTGCTGACCCGGGGAGCGCGTTGGGCCACCGCCTCCACGGCACGCTTGACCACGTCCATCACCTCGTCCCAGCTGTCTCCCTCGACCAGGGTGAACATGGCATCCGTGTGGTTGGGCAGCCCTGATTCGCGGACGACGCGCACGGCCTCGGCGACGATCTCGCCGACGTTCTCACCGACGCCCAGCGGGGTGACCGAGAACGCGACCAGCACCGACATGAGCATCCCTTCCGAGGCGGACCGAGGTGTCGTGGCCGACGCTACCGGGTGCCCTCGGCCGGGCGCTGCGGGGCGTACTCTGACGGGCCGGTGACGCGAACGTCCGGCGAGGGAGAACCATGGGCCTGCGAGAGGACGCGAAGGAAATCCAGGACGAGCTGGTGTCGCTGCGCCGTGAGCTGCATCAGATACCGGAGATCGGGCTGCACCTGCCGCGTACGCAGGAGAGGGTTCTCGCCGCGCTGGAGTCCCTGCCGCTGGAGGTGAGCACCGGCTCGAGCCTCTCCTCGGTCACCGCGGTCCTCAGAGGAGGCAAGCCCGGGCCTGTCGTGCTGTTGCGCGGCGACATGGACGCCCTGCCCGTCACCGAGCGGACCGGCGAAGAGTTCAGCTCGCGTCACGAGGGCGTCATGCACGCCTGCGGCCACGACCTTCACACCGCGGGGCTGGTCGGGGCCGCGCGGCTGCTCAGCGCCCGGCGCGACGACCTGGCCGGCGACGTGGTCTTCATGTTCCAGCCGGGCGAGGAGGGCATGGACGGCGCCGGCCACATGATCGCCGAGGGTGTGTTGGCTGCCGCGGGGCGCCCCGTCGACGCCGCGTACGGGCTGCACGTACTGTCCTCGGAGTACGCCCGCGGTGTCTTCGCGTCGCGTCCCGGTCCGCTGATGGCCGCCTCGGACGGGCTCTTCGTCCGCGTCGTCGGGGCCGGTGGCCACGGCTCGACGCCGCACAGCACGCTCGACCCGGTACCCGCCGCCTGCGAGATGGTCACCGCGCTGCAAGCCATGGTGACCCGCCGGTTCGACGTGTTCGACCCGGTCGTGCTCACGGTCGGCTCGTTCCACGCCGGCACCAAGCGGAACATCATCCCCGACGACGCGACCTTCGAGGCGACGATCCGGACGTTCAACCCCGCGGTCAGCGCGCAGGTGCGCGAGTACGCCGTTCAGCTGTGCCAGAGCATCGCGGCAGCTCACGGACTGCAGGTCGAGGTGCGCTATGACAGCGAGTACCCGGTGACGATCAACCACCCGGCCGAGCACGAGTTCGTCGCCGACACCGTACGGGACGTCTTCGGCGAGGAGCGGTTCGCCGAGATGGCCAACCCGATGGCGGGGTCGGAGGACTTCTCGCGGGTGCTGAACAGCGTTCCGGGCGCGTACCTCTTCCTCGGCGCCTGTGTCACCGATGACCCGGCGAGAGCCCCGTCCAACCACTCGCCGCGCGCGGCGTTCGACGACAGCGTGCTGTCCGACGGCGCTGCCTTGCTCGCCGAGCTGGCGATGCGGCGATTGGGGTAGTTCGCGGTTGGGTGACAGTGCGGTACCGCGGCGCGGCACAATCGTCTCGTGCCCTCGGTACGCGCGAGGAGGGTCCCCCGGCTGACGAGGCCGGGGGTTGCCGGGCCCAGGTTCGAGCGGCCCAGTTTCAGGCGGCCCGTGTTCAGGCGGCCCAGTTTCAGGCGGCCCAGCTTCAGGCGGCCGAGTTTCAGGCGGCCGAGTTTCAGGCGGCCAGGCTTTGTCGACCGCGTCCCGTTGCGGTGGCGGGTGGCGTACTTCGTCGCGTTGGCGGTCCTGGTGGCGGTCCTGGCTGGCCAGAGCCTCCCCGGTGGCATCGAAGACCATGGCCGGACCTGCCCGGGCGGGCCGGACCTGGCCGGCCGGGTGGTCGCCGGGGTCGACCTCAGCCAGCAGGAGATACCGTGCGTCAACCTCGAGCGCTCGACGCTGAGCGGCACGGTACAGGAGGCCGACCTGAGCCGGGCCAACCTGCACCGCGCCCGCCTGCCCGCGTTCTGGCTGAACAACGTCAACCTGTCGGGAGCCGATCTGACGGACGCGTACGCCGAGTCGGCCAACCTGACCGGCGTCAAGCTGGAGGGCGCCGACCTGCGCCGGGCGGTCCTGAAGAGCAGCCGGCTGGAACATGTCGGCCTGCAGCGGGCGCAGTTGGGGCAGGCGAACTTTCGCTCGGTCGCGTTCAGCCGATCTGACCTGGGCGGTGCGGATGCTCGGGGCGCCGACTTCACCGGGGCGTCGCTGTTCGATTCCAACCTGCGCGGCGCCCGCCTCGACGGGGCGAAGCTCGACCGGACCATCTGGTCGAACGTCATCTGTCCGGACGGCACCAAGTCGTCCGGCACCGAGCGGGAGTCGTGCGACCGGCACCTCACCCCGGCGCGGTGAGGATCGTTCTCCAGCTGTACGTCCGTACCCTTGGCGGATCGGCGAATGTTCTCGCCGGGCCGCGCGTCGACCGAGGAGTCTTTCCCGTGCTCATCCTGCTGCCGCCGTCGGAGGGCAAGGCCGCGCCCGGATCAGGCGATCCCCTGGACGTGGCGTCGCTGTCCCTGCCGGGCCTCACGCGAGCGCGCGAGCGGGTGCTGGAGTCGCTGGTGACGCTCTGTGCGCAGGCCGACCCGGACCAGGCCCGTACGGTCCTCGGACTGAGCCCCGGCCAGGCCGGCGAGGTGCTCCGCAACGCCCGGCTATGGGAAGCCCCGGCGGCGCCGGCCGGTGAGATCTACACCGGCGTGCTGTACGACGCGCTGGACCTGGCGTCGCTGAGCGCGCCCGCGTACGACCTCGTGGCGCGGTCCGCCCTGGTGTTCTCGGGGCTGTGGGGAGCGGTGCGCCTCGGTGACCGGATTCCGGCGTACCGGTGCTCCGTCGGGGTGAAGCTGCCGGAGGTGGGGGCGCTAGGAGCGTACTGGAAGCGGGCCATGGCGGAAGCGCTCCCGAAGGCGCTCCCGAAGGCGCTTCCGGCGGCCGCCTGCGACGGCCTTGTGCTCGACCTGCGCTCGTCCGCGTACGTCCCGATGTGGACGCCGCGCGGTGCGGCGGCCGGGCGCGCCGCCGTCGTACGGGTGATGCACGAGCGGGTAGTGAACGGCGTACCCAAGCGCTCGGTGGTGAGCCACTTCAACAAGGCCACCAAGGGGCGGCTGGTCCGGGACCTGGCGATGGCCGGCGCCGAGCCGGGCACGCCCGCCGAGCTTGTGGCGGCGCTGCGCGACCTGAAGTACACGGTGGAGGAGCGGACGGCGGCAGCGGGCGGGCCCAGGCAGCTCGACGTGGTCGTGACCGAGCTCTGAGCCACCGAACGTTGACGGACCGCTAACGCACCGTAGCCGCACTGTCCGCCGGACGGGGGATCAAAAATCGGCTCGCCAAACTACAAAGGTTGCCCACTTGCTGACCGAAAGTGTTTGCAGGGCCACCGAGTGTGGCGAACCGACGACCCTCGGAGGTCTGAATGAACAAGCTCGTGGCCAAGGCTCAGGCCGTGTGGGCGACCCGGGAGCGGGGCGCGACGGCGGTCGAGTACGGCCTGATGGTCGCTCTTATCGCGGTCGTCATCATCACCGCGGTCACCCTGCTCGGTACCAATGTGTCGGCGATGTTCAGCAAGATCGCGAACTCGATCAAGTAAGGCGTACCGGTAGTCCGGCTTAGGAGGTCTGAATGAACAAGCTCGTGGCTAAGGCTCAGGCCGTGCGGGCGACGCGCGAAGAAGGCGCGACGGCGGTCGAGTACGGCCTGATGGTCGCTCTTATCGCGGTCGTCATCATCACCGCGGTCACCCTGCTGGGTGGCAACGTGTCGGCGATGTTCGACAAGATCGCCAACTCGATCAAATGAGGCGTACGGGTAGGCCGGCCGTCGTGCGTACCACGGCGGCCGGCCTGACCCGTACCCGCAAGGCACGTCGTGACGACGGGGCGGCGGCCGTCGAGATGGCACTGATCCTGCCGCTGCTGCTGTTCGTCCTGTTCGGCATCGTCGACTTCGGCCGGTTGCTCAACGCGCAGATCACCCTCACCGAGGCGGCGCGGGAAGGTGCCCGCGCCGCTGCCCTGTACCAGAACGCGGATGCCCGGGTGCAGGCCGCGACGAAGGACAGCCTGGGCGGGGCCACGGTGACGACGACCGTCACGGCGTGCCCCGCGGGCGGGTCCACGTCAGCCAACGCGGTCGTCACAGCGAAGGTGACCTTCACCTTCATCACGCCGCTGGCCGCCCTGGCCCCGCTGTTCGGCGGCAGCCTGAACAGCAGCCAGACGGTGACCGGAAGGGGGATCATGCCGTGCGTCGGTTGAGATCCCTCGTGCGTCGGCGGTTGCGCGCCGCCCTGACCCGTTCCCGGTTGCGGGGCGAGCGGGGAAACGTCACCGTTCTCGTCGCCATTGTGCTGGGCGGCGGTGTGCTGATGGGCGCGAGCGCGATCGCGATCGACGTCGGTCAGCTCTACGCCGAGCGCGAGGAGTTGCAGAGCGGCGCGGACGCGGCGGCGATGGCCGTCGCGCAGAACTGCATCCGTACGCCTTCGTCCTGCGGCAACCAGACCGGTACGGCGCTCAGCTACGCGGGCGGCAACGCCAAGGACGGGGCGAGCGCGGTGACCGCGGTCTGCGGACGGGCCACCGGCCTCCCCGCCTGCCCGGCGCCGGCCGGCACCCGCGCGGACTGCCTGGGTGGCGCGCCCTCCGCCGGCAACTACGTCGAACTGCGAACCGCCACCCAACGGCCCGACGGCTCCACCCTGCTGCCGCCCACCTTCGCGCAGACCTTGCTGGGCAACGACGGGTACCAGGGGACCCGGATCGCCGCCTGCGCGCGCGTCGCCTGGGGACCGCCGCTCAACGGCACGGGACTCGCCGTCACTGCGTCTACCTGCGAATGGAACCAGATGACCGGCGGCGCCCCGGGCTACTGGCCGCCCGGGACCGTTCCGCCCACGAGCGCCGAGGGCATCATCTACCTGCACGGCGGAAAGGGAGCGACCACGTGCCCGGCCGGACCGTCCGGCTGGGACGCTCCCGGCGGCTTCGGCTGGCTCGACGACCCGAACGGCAACTGCACCACCACGGTCTCGGCGTCGGGCAGCTACGGCGGCAACACCGGTGTCTCGGCCTCCAAGCCGTGCAAGACGGCGCTGGAGGACCTGTACGCCAGCCACAAGTCGGTGCTGATCCCGATCTACGACGGGGTCAAGGGCAACGGCGCGAACACCACGTACCACCTGTCGGGCTTCTCGTCGTTCGTGCTGACCGGGTACGCCCTGTCCGGCCTGTCTGAGCCGTCCTGGCTGAGCGGCCGCACCCTGTGCAGCGGTTCCGACAAGTGCCTGTACGGCTACTTCACGACCGCGATCCTGCCCAGCGGCGGCAGCTTCGGCACCGTTGACTACGGCACCACCATCCTGAAGATGGTCGGTTGAGTTCGGTCGGCATCGCCCTATTTCTCATAAATGTCACCACCCTGCCGATCGGGTGGGCGTGGGTACGCATGCAGAACGTGTGGTTGAGCCGTTCAATGTGAGGAGCGCCAGCCCGCGACGCGATCGGACGACACGATGAGGCGAAGCATTCTTGCGGCCCTCGTCGCGATCGGACTCGCGGCGGTCGGCTGCGTCAGCGTCCTGTTGTACGTGCGCGCCGCCGACAATCGGGTACTGGCCGGGCAGAAGGCGGTCCAGGTGCTGGTCACGACCAAGAAGATCCCGGCCGGCACCACCGCACAGGCGATCCGTGCGGGCGGCTACACCGAACTGGTCACCATGCCGGCGGCGACCATCCCGGCCGACGCCCTGACCAGCCTCGACGGGACGCTGCTGGCGCTGGCGGTCACCGCCGACCAGCAGCCGCGCCAGCTGCTGTTGCGCGGCGCGTTCGACGTGCCGTCCATCCATAGTGGCGGCCTGGGCATCCCGGACGGGATGTTCGCGGTGAGCGTGTCCATGCGGGTACCGGCGCAGGTCGCGGGTTATCTGCAGCCCGGTTCGTGGGTGGCGGTGTTCGACACGTTCAACGTCGCCACCGGCAAGGGCGGAAATGTGCCGGCAGGCGACGGGCTTTCCACCAACCATGACTACAACCAGGCGACCCGCCTGCTGCTGCCGAAGGTGCAGGTGCTCGCGATCGGTGGCCGCGGTACGCCCGGGGCGATGGCCGGTCCCCAGCCGTCGGCGAGTTCCGGCGCGAGCCAGACCAACGGCGGCGCCGGCCAGTCGGAGAGCGCAATGGCGCTCGTCACCGTCGCGGTCAACCAGGACCAGGCGCAGCGCCTCGTCCACGCGGCCCAGACCGGGAACCTGTACCTGGCTCTGATCGGCAACGGGTCCGAGGCGACGCCGGGGCCCGGTATGGACAACTACTCGCTCTTCCAGTGACTGTCGAGGATGTGCCATGACGCTGTACTACGAGCCGGTACCGGACCGTGCCCGTGCGCTGGCCGACGCGCTCGAGGGAGAGCCGCACGGCGCCGGGGATCTCGCGGAGTTGGCTTCGCTGGTACGTGCCGACCCAGGCGCGCAGCTCGTCATTCTCGGTCCCACCGTCGAGCTCACCGACGCGGTGGCGTTCGCCACGCAGCACCGGTTGACCCGGCCGTCGCTGGGCGTGGTGCTGCTGCGCGACCAGGTCGACGTCGCCGTTCTCGCCGAGGCGCTGCGCTCCGGCATCCGGGAGGTCATCACCGCTACGGATGTCAACGGCATCCGCGCCGCCTGCGCCCGCTCGCTGGAGGTCTCCCAGCAGCTGGCTCAGGGGCGTATGGCGCCGGCCGACACTCCGGTCAAGGAGGGGCACCTCATCACGGTGTTCGCGGGCAAGGGCGGCTGCGGTAAGAGCACGATCGCCACGAACCTCGCCGTCGCGCTCGCCGACGGCGGGAAGTCCCGGGTCTGCCTCGTCGACCTCGACCTGACCTTCGGCGACGTCGCAATCATGCTGCAGCTCGTTCCGAAGCGGAGCCTCGCCGACGCCGTGCCGATGGCCGGGCGTCTGGACGAGACCGGCGTCCGCTCGCTGGTCACCCCGTACGCACCGGGGCTGGACACCTTGCTCGCGCCGCCCTCGCCGGCGGAGGGCGAGCGGGTGGGCCGGGAACTCGTCAGTGAGATCGTGAAGATCGCCAAGCGGATGTACGACTACGTCGTCGTGGACACGCCGCCGTTCTTCTCCGATCAGGTACTGGCCGCGCTCGACCTGTCGCAGTGGTACATCCTGCTCGCCACCCCGGACATCCCGGCGCTGAAGAACCTGCGGCTCACCCTGGACATGTTCGACATGCTGGAGTACCCGACCAGCCAGCGCATCATCGTGCTCAACCGTTCGGACGCCCAGGTCGGGCTGACCCACGCCGACATCGAGCGGGTGGTGCGGGCGCCGATCGCCGGGCGGGTGCCCTCGACCCGCGACGTTCCGGTCTCCATCAACCGCGGCGTACCGCTCATGGTGGACAGCCCGAACAACCCGGTCAGCCGGTACATCCGGGAGGTGCGCGGCTGGATCGTGAGCGCGCAGGCGCAGAACGGCGAAGCGCCCGCGCCCGCTCCCCGCCGTGGAGTCTTCGGACTGCGTAGGGGGCGATGACCGGTGGGCCTGTACGACCGCCTCGAACAGCGCCGGACCGCCGCGGCCGAGTCCGACCCGGGGACGCCCCCGCCGTCCGGGCGTGCACCCCATTCACCGGTGCCGCAGGTAAACGCTCCGCAGGCTTACCTGCCGCCCGTCCCGGTGGAACCGGCCGCGCCCGCTACCCAGGATGTCGTTGGGTCTGAACGACACCGTCCCGCCTCGGCGGTGGTGGACCCCGTCACCGCCGTGCGTCGTCGCATCCAGCAGGGCCTCGTCGAGACGCTCGGCCCACAGTTGTACGAGGACATCGGCGACGAGGAGGACCTGGCCGCGCGGGTACGCGAGACGATCCTGTCGCTGCTGGCCCGCGAGGAGACGCCGCTCGCCGGCGCCGACCGGATGCGCATCACGCAGGAGGTCACCGACGAGATCCTCGGCCACGGCCCGATCGAGCCACTGCTGCGTGACGACACCGTCAGCGAGATCATGGTCAACGGCCCGCACCGGATCTTCGTCGAGCGCTCCGGCCGGCTCACCCAGGTCCAGGCGGAGTTCGCCGACGAGGCACACCTACGCCGGGTGATCGACCGGATCGTCTCGCGGGTCGGTCGCCGCGTCGACGAATCCAGCCCGATGGTGGACGCCCGCCTGCCCGACGGTAGCCGGGTCAACGCGGTGGTGCCCCCCATCGCGCTGGACGGCTCCACGCTGACCATCCGTAAGTTCTCCACCGACCCGCTCACCGTGGCCGACCTGATCCGCTTCGGCACGCTCACCCCGCCGGTGGCTCAGCTGCTGTCCGCGTGCGTGCGCGGCCGGCTGGACATTGTCGTCAGCGGCGGTACGGGCTCGGGCAAGACCACGACGCTCAACGTGCTGTCGGGTTTCATCCCGCCCGACGAGCGCGTCGTCACCGTCGAGGACGCGGCCGAGCTGCAACTGCACCAGGAGCACGTGGTGCGCCTCGAATCCCGACCGGCCAACGTGGAGGGCCGGGGCGAGGTGAGCATCCGGGACCTGGTCCGCAACGCACTGCGAATGCGCCCCGACCGCATCGTCGTCGGTGAGGTCCGGGACGGCGGCGCGCTTGACATGCTGCAGGCGATGAACACCGGTCACGACGGCTCGCTGACCACCGTCCACGCCAACACTCCCCGCGACAGCGTGGCCCGGCTCGAGACCATGGTCATGATGGCCGGGATGGACCTGCCGATCCGCGCCATCCGCGAGCAGATCGCCTCCGCCGTCGACCTCATCGTGCAGGTCGCACGGCTCAAGGACGGCACCCGGCGGATCACCCACGTCACCGAGGTGGTCGGCATGGAAGGCGACGTGGTCACGCTGCAGGATCTCTTCGTGTACGACCACCGCGCCGGCCGCGACGAGCAGGGCCGGCCGCGGGGCGCGCTGGTCTCCACCGGCCTGCGCCCGCGGTTCCTGGAAGAGTTGGCCGCGCACGACGTCACGCTGCCGATGGAGTTCTTCGCCCAGGCAGGTGGTGGCCGGTGAAGCGGTGCTCCTTCGCCAGGGCCCTGTTCGCCAGGGTCCTGTTCGCCAGGGTCCTGTTCGCCGCGGTGCTAGCCGCTGTCTTCATTGGCGCACCGACCGCACCGACCGCACCCGCCGCGGCGGACCCGGCGTCGCAGGTGTCCATTTCGGACGTACAGGCCGGTGACGGCGAGTTGCGGTTCACGGTCGCCGCACAGGGCCTGCCGCCCGGTACCGTCCTGGACGGCAACCGGCTCGTGGTCGACCTGGACGGCACACCGGTGCGTGCGACGGTGGTTCCGGCGCCGGAGCCGAGCCCGACGGCGGCACCGGAGCGCAGTGTCGTCCTCGTCCTCGATACCAGCGGATCGATGGAGGGCACCCGGCTCGTATCAGCGAAGGAAGCCGCCGTCGGGTACGCGGAGGCGCTGCCGGCCGACGTCCGCCTCGGGCTCGTGTCGGTCTCGGAGAAGCCGGTCAGCGTACTGGCGCCCACGACTGACCGGGCCGCCTTCCGGGCTGCGGTGGACGGGCTGCGCGCCGCCGGCGGCACCGCGCTCTACGACGGCGTACAGCAGGCTCTGGGCTTGTTGACAGGCCCGGGGGAGCGGCGCATCGTGGTGCTCTCCGACGGCGCGGACACCAACTCGGTCGCCACGCCGGCCGCCGTCGGCGGGCAGCTTGCCGCGGCCAACGTGACGCTCGACGGCATCGCGTACGGGCCGGACGCCCACAGCCCGGCGATGAACAACCTCGCCGCCGGTACGGGTGGGCGTATGGTCGCGGCGGGAGACGCCGCGGCGCTTCGCGCCGCCTTCGCCGGGATCGCCGCTGCCACCCGTCCGGCTGTCGCGGCCGTCACCGTCACCGTCCCGGGCAGGCTGGCCGGTGCCGCCGCCACCCTGCGCGTCGGGGTGAAAACCGGTGGGGCCACGCTGACGGCCGATACCCCGGTCCGGTTGGCGGCCGGCCCCGCGCTGGCGGCCGTGCCCGTACCGGCGACACCCCGCTGGCCGCTGTACGTCGCTGTCGGCGGCGTCGGCGCCGGCACGCTGCTGGCCGCCTCCATCGCGATGTACCTGCTCGTCGGCCGGTCCGCGGTACGCAGCCGGCTGCGCCAACTGGAGAGGTTCGGCGCCGCCCCCGCGCAGTCCGCGCGGGAGGAGAGCTCGGTGCTTCGCGCGGCGGTGTCGGCGTCGGAACAGGTCATCGCCAGGCGCGGCAACGCGGCCCGGATCGAATTCGACCTGGACCGCGCCGGCATCGACCTTCGGCCGGCCGAGTGGATCCTGGTGCGTCTCGGCGTCGCGCTGCTGGCCGGGCTGTTCTTCGCGCTCCTCCTGCCATGGCTGGTCGGCCTGCTACTGGGCGGCCTGGTCGGCTGGCTCGCCACCGGCGTGTACCGGCGGCTGCGCGCCAGCCGGCGGGCCCGCCGCTTCAACGACGAGCTTCCCGAGGCACTGCAGCTGGTGGTGAGCGCGCTGCGGTCGGGCTTCTCGTTCCCGCAGGCGATCGGCGCCCTGGTGTCGGAGGGGGACGAGGCCGTGGCCGGCGAGTTCGGCCGCGCCCTCGCCGAAACCAGACTCGGCGGCGACCTGGAGGACGCGCTGCTGCGTACCGCCGAACGCAACGCAAGCAATGACCTCGCCTGGCTGGTCATGGCGATCCGGGTGCAGCGGGAGGTCGGTGGCACGCTGTCGGAGGTACTGGAGACCGCGGTCGAGACGATGCGCGAGCGTGCCCGCCTGCGCCGGCACGTCCGCGCGCTGTCTGCCGAGGGCCGGCTGTCGGCCTGGGTACTGGGCGCCATGCCGGTGGCCCTGGCGGCGTTCATGTTCGCCACCCGCGGCGAATACTTGCGGCCGCTGTACACCACCCCGCTGGGCGTGATGATGCTCGTGGTCGCCGTCGTGATGATGGGCGTCGGCGTGTTCTGGATGACGCGCGTCATCAAGGTGGAGGTGTGAGGAGATGAGCTCTTCCAGCCTTGTGGCTTCCCCGCTGCTGACCGTCGCGGTGAGCGCGGTCGCGCTAGTCCCGGTCTTCGGCGTGCTCGCGCTGCTGCTGCGGGACCCGGACCGGGCCAACGTCAACCGTACGCTGGCGACGATTGGGCGGGGCTACGTCGACCCGAACCGGCGGCCCTCGTTCAGGGTGCGGGTGGGCCAGCCGTTGGCTCGCCGGCTGGGGAAGCTGGGGACCGCCCTGACCGTGGGCGGCGCGGTGGCGCGGCTGCAGCGGCTGCTCGACCGCGCTGGCAATCCGCCGGCGTGGCCGGTCGAGCGGGTCATCGCGGCAAAGGGCATCGGCCTGGTCGTGGGCGGGGCGGGCGGGGTGCTGTTCGGCCTCGTGCTGGGCGGCTTCAGTACCGTGCTGCTCGTGGCGGTAGCCGGCGCAGCGCTCGGTTTCCTCGGCCCTGACCTCGCCATCTACAACACCGGCGTCAAGCGGCAGGACGAGATCCGCAAGTCCCTGCCGGACGTGCTGGACACGCTCACCATCTGTGTGGAGGCCGGACAGGGCTTCGACGCGGCGCTCGCCCAGGTGGCGCGCAACGGCAAGGGGCCGATGGCCGGCGAGGCGGCGCGGGTGCTGCAGGAGATGCGCATCGGCAAGTCGCGCAGCGAGGCGCTGCGGTCGATGTCCGCCCGTACGACCATAGGCGAGCTGCGCGGCTTTGCCTCGTCCGTGATTCACGCCAGCGACCTGGGCGTACCGGTCGCCCAGGTGCTCCGCGAGCAGTCCCGGGAGATGCGGCTACGCCGTCGGCAGCGCGCCGAGGAGCTGGCTCAGAAGGTACCCATCAAGATCTTGTTCCCGACGTTGTTCTGCCTGTTCCCGGCGCTGTTCGTGGTGATCCTCGGCCCGGGCGTCATCAACATCATCAAGGCGTTCGCGCACTGAGCCGGGCCGTGTGTTGAGCCGGTTCGCGCGCTGAGCCGGTTCGCGCGCTGAGTCGGGCCGTGGGGTCAGGCGTCGTCCTCGTTGTCGATGCGGATGCCCAGCGCGGCGGCCAACTCGTACGCCAGGGCGATCAGGTCCTGACCCCGCACGATCGCACCTTCCCAACTGGTCAGTCCACCGATGCCGGCCAGCGTGCAGTTGACGAACCGGGCGCCGTCCATCTTCGCCTGGGAGAACTGCGCCCCGGTGAGGTCGCAGCCGACGAACTGCGCACCGGTCAGGTCGGCGTTGGTGAAGTCGGCGCGGGTGAGGTTGCAGTCGTCGAAGCGAACCGCGTTGAAGGCGGCGAAACGCCAGCCGGAGAGGTCCAGCCGACACCCGGTGAAGGTCACGTCCTTGAGGCGGCTGCCGGCCCAGGTGAACCCGGTCATCCGGGACGTCGACAGCCGTACCCGGTGCAGGGACGACCCGTCGGCGCGCAGGTTGGCCAGGTTGCAGTTCTCGAACAGGCAGTCCGTGAACCTGGTGCGGTCGAGGTTGGCGCCGGCCAGGTCCGCGTTGCGGAATCGGCACTGCTCCACCTCGACCGACTCGGCGGCAGAGGCCGACAGGTCGACGTCGAAGTAGCCGAGCCGGCGGTAGGTGCCTTCGCTTTCCAACGAATGGTCCGGCAGCACCGCCATGTCCAGCGATGACGGCGGCTTGGGCTTCGCCGGTGTGCGGAAGGTGCCGGTGCCGGCGCGTCCCCGTGCGCGATCAACCACCGGCCCACTCTAGGCCTACCCCGGAGGCACAGCGTGGGGATCCGATCGGGGTGTGTCTCATCGGGGTGTGTCTGGTCGGGGTGTGTCTAATCGGGGTGTGGATGGTCGGGGTGTGGATGGTCGGGGTGTGTCTGGTCGGGGAGTGAGCCCAACGGGACTTCCGTGCAGGCGGGCGGCCGGTTGCGGGTCGCCCGCACCCGGTTCTCCTTCGGCAGACAGGAATCCGGCGCCGATGGTCAGCACGTGCCGGCGCCCTCACTCCCGTCGGTGGTAGCGGTTGCGCTGCGGCTTCTGCGCCGGGTCGATGTATGTCGGCGGGGTGAATTCGGGTAGCCCGTCGGCGGGGTTGATGCGGACCTGCCACGGGCTGTGGTGGATCAGCCGGTGGTGGCGGCCGCACAGTAGGACGGCGTTGTCGAGGCTCGTTGTCCCGCCGTCCGCCCAGTGCACGATGTGGTGGCCGTCGGCCCAGCGGGGCGGCCGATCGCAGCCGGGGAACGCGCAGCCGCGGTCGCGTACGACGAGTGCCCGGCGCAGCGGTCCCTTGATCAGCCGATTTTCCCGGCCGACGTCGAGGACCTGGCCGGCGGTGCCGAGCACGGCGGGCAGCAGGGCGGCGTCGCAGGCGAGCCGGCGCGCTGCGGTGGCAGAGAGCGGCGACCCGTCGTCCAACGTCGCCATGCCGAGCTGGTCGCGAAGGACGTCGTAGTCAACGGTCACCACGATCTGCGGACGGTCGCCGCCGTTGTCGGGCAGCTCCCGGCAGGCCATCGCGATCCGGCACACCTCAACGAGGGCGTCGACGCGCCGTTGCCCCGGGGTGCGCACGTCGGGTTCTCCCGCGCTCGAGCGGGGCGCGGACAGCGGGTCGGTCGCCGCCCGCAGATGCGCGGCGGACTCGCGGTCCAGCCAACCGGTCAGCCGCACCCGGTTCTCGCCGGGCACCTCCGACAGCCGCAGATCCCGGCCGAGGATGGCACGTTCCTCGGCCCGTTCGAACTCCGCGCGGATTCTTGCCGCGGCCTCCTCGGGCGCCACGTTCTCGAAGATCCGCTTGCCCAGCACCCGTAACTGGATCGGCCCGAACGTGTCCGCATCGTCGACCAGGCGCTTTTCGGCGACTACCCGATGCTCGGCCGGCAACGTGGCCACCGCCTTGGCGATCTCGTCTGCCTGCTCCACGTTGATGTCGCCGTTGGCGAGCGCGTGGCCGGTGGCGGGCAGGTCACGGTCGAGCGCGGCGGCCAGCCGTACCAACTGGCTGGCCGTCTCCTTCTTGATGCGGTACCGGTCCCGCAGCCAATCCGCGGTGCTCTTCGCGCCCTGCCCGGCCGCGACCGCGCGCCCGTCGACCTCCCGGATCAGCCGCAGCTGAAACTCGATCGCACCCTGGATGTGGGCCTGCAAGCAATCCAGCGCATCCACCAACGTGGTATCCGGCCACGCCCACACTGACGATGCCCGGCACTCGTCGAGCGCCTCCTCCAGCACCGTTAGCGACTCATCCACGAACGCCACGCTACGGACCACGTACGACGGTTCTGTTCGTACATATGTCCGATGGTGCTCAGTGTGGAGATGGCGCTGCGCGCGGAGTGCCAGGCTCTGAAGGTACGGCTCGCGGGGGAGCACCCCGACGACATCGTCGCCTACACCGAGGACAAGCGCGACTTCGTCGCGAAGTTATGTGAAAGCACCGGGATCGAGCTATGGCGCCGGGATCGAGCTATGGCGCCGGGATCGAGCTATGGCGCCGGGATCGAATCGGCGATGTCGAACCCGGCGAGCGCTTCGGGGTGCGGCACCTGGGCCAGATGTGCGTCGGCGACGCCGAGCCCGCGGTACGTCGTGTGCAGCGCGTTCACGACGGCCCCGAGCGCTCCGGACAGGTCGCCGAGTTCGCTGCACTGGACCGGCGCGGCGGCCGGCACGATCGCGCGCAGCCGCTGGTTGAGCTGGTCGAGGTCGGGTTCAAGCGCGTGCGAGATACCGCCGCCGAGGATGATGACGTCCGGTTCGTAGGCGACCACGGCGGCGGTCAGGACGATGAGCAGCGCCTGCTCTATCTGCTGCTTCACCGGGATCAGGCGGGGGTCGGACGAGCGGAACACGTCGGCGGGGTTGTCGAACGGCAGCCCGAGTTCCAGCGCGCGACCGAGGATGCCGGGCCCGGTGATGAGCTTCTCCAGGGGAGTGCCCAGCGGTCCGGCGGGTAGATGTCCGAACTCGCCCACGAGCCCCGTACGGCCGTGGAAGAGTCGCCGGTCGAGCGCCACGCCGGCGCCCAGGCCCGCGCCGACGGTGAACATGACCGCGGTCTCGGCGGCCCGTGCCGCGCCGAAGCGGAGTTCGCCGAGCATGGCGTAGTTGGAGTCGTTGTCGACCTCGACGCTCATCCCGAGTTGCTGGTCGAGCTGTCGTAGGAAGTTCGGGTCCTCGACCTGGGGGAGGTTGGGGGCGTCGGATACCGACCGGTCCTCGCGTGAGACGGCGCCAGGCAGGCCGAGGGCCACCGAGCCGAGCCGGGGGCGCAGGTCGCCGACGGTCTCCAGGACCAGCTGGCCGAGCCACTTGGCCAGCCCCGCAGGATCGCTCGTCGCCGGCGTAGGCACCGTCCTGGTGGCCAATGGCCTGGCCGCGAGGTCGGACACGACTATCCGGACATTCGAGCCACCGAGGTCGACTCCGCACACGACGGTGCGTTCGGCATCGATCGTCAGGAGGGTGGCGCGCCGGCCCCGGCCGGCGGTCGGTTCGCTGTCCGTCTCGTTCAGCAGCCCTTCCGCGAGCAGTTGCTCGACGATCCGGGAGACGGTCGCGGGGGACAGACCCGTTTCCTGGCCGATCGCGGTCCGGGTGGCCGAACCGTGGGTCAGTACGTGCGCGAGGACGGCAGACCGGTTGGCGCGCCGTGGCGCTTCCGCATCCACGGGCCCACCTCCCAATTCTTTTCGGCTCGAAAATGCTAGGTGAGCAAATTCCGCAGGTCAATGGCAGACACGCACGCCGGTCTGACCAAATCTGCCCCAATTGCGTGACTTATGGCACCTCATTGGAGGGGTTTTCCAGCCGGTCCGGCTCTTGACGGGAAGTGAACGTCTGCTAATACTTTCGACCTGAGCAAAATTGGGAACGGGTCAACGCACTCGAGGCGCTACGGGCACGCCGGCGCGGTCCGGTCTTCACAGACTGGCCGGTGTCGGTACCCCCGCGAACTGCAGTGCGGTCCGTCGGCGCGTACGCGGCAGGCCGTGCCCAAAGGCATGTGACAGGCATGTGACACAGGGTTCGAAGGGGAACTGGTATGAACTTCAGGCCTAGACGGGGTGCCGCGTTAGGCGCCCTGTGCGCGTTGGCGCTTCTGGTTAGTGCATGCGGCGGCGGGAACAGCAACGGTTCGAGCGCCCCCAAGGCCTCCGGTGCCAAGCCGAGCATGGCGTTTGTCGGGCCCAACGGGGAGACGCCGACCGCGGCCGATCAGCTGAGCCTGACCCCCGAGGACATGGACAAGATCAAGGCCGGCAACTTCACCGCCGCCTTCGTCTGGCACGAGGATTCGGCCCTGGTCAAGGCGGTCGAGTCCGGGGCGCGCAAGCAGTTCGAGAAGCTCGGCATCAAGGTGGTCGCCACCACGAGCGCCGACTTCGACGCCGCCAAGCAGGCGAACAACGTGCAGAGCGTCCTGGCGAAGAACCCCAACGTCATCGTCACGATCGCGGTCGACCCCACCTCCGCCGCCGCCGCGTTCAAGCCGGCCGTGGACAAGGGCACGAAGCTCGTCATCATGACGACGCCCCCGAAGGGGTACAAGGCCGGACAGCAGATGGTCGGCATCGTCACCATGGACCTGGCCGCGATGGGCAAGGCGAACGCGGAGATGCTCGGCAAGGCCCTGAACGGCAAGGGCAAGGTCGGCTACCTCTACCACGACGCGGACTTCTGGTTCACCAACCAGCGGGACAAGGCGTTCAAGGACTGGCTGGCGTACCTGTACCCGGACATCCAGATCGTCGCGCAGCAGGGCTTCAGCGACCCCGCCCGCACCGAGGACATCGCCAACGCGATGCTGACCCAGCACTCGGACCTCAACGGCATGTACGTGGCCTGGGCCACCGCCGCCGACGGCGTGCTGTCCGCGCTGCGCTCGGCGGGCCGCAAGGAGGTCAAGGTCGTGACCAACGACCTCGAGGCCAACCAGGCGGCCGACCTCGTCAAGGGCGGCAACATGGCCGGCATGGTCAATAACGGCTCGGTCCGGGTCGGCGAGGGCCTGGCCACGATGGCCGGGTACGGCCTGATCGGCAAGAAGGCCCCGGAGATGGTCGTCGGTGCGCCGAAGACCGCGACCAAGGACACCATCGCCGACGCCTGGCGTGACGACTACGCCCAGGACCCGCCGGCCAGCGTGACCAAGTAAACGCTGAGCAAAGTAAGCGCTGACCCGGTCAGCGCAGAGCAGGTTACCGGTTCGTGAGTGTCCGGGGCCTCGCCCGCAACGACAGCAGGGCGAGGCCCCGGATCCGGACCGGACGGTAAGAACCGCACGGTGCAGGGAGAAAGAGCATGGGGTACGTCCAGACAGTTCTCGGGCCGGTGGCCCCGGAGTCACTGGGGCGGGTGATGCCCCATGAGCACCTTGGCTCCCTCGTACCGGGACCGTGGTTGACCGGTGGCCTCGCCGACGACCGCGCGGATCTGGCGGTCAAGTCCGTCGCGGGCCTGCCCGACCTCGGCTTCGGCACCATCGTGGACCTGTCGCCGTACGAGGTCGTCGGCCACGACGTCACGCTGCTGCGGGACGTCGCCGAGCGCACCGGGCTCAACGTCGTCGCCGGATCGTCGATCTACCTCGAGCCGTACTCGCCGCGCTGGGCGCTCGACGCCAACGTGGACGAGATGCGGGACCGGTTCATCGCCGACGCGACGGACGGCGTGGGGGACACCGGCATCAAGTCCGGCATCTACGGCGAGCAGGCCACCGGCCTCAACGAGATCACCCCGCACGAGGAGAAGTGCCTGCGGGCCGCAGCCCGCGCCCACCGCGTGACGGGGCTGTCCATCAACACCCACACCACGCACGGCACGATGGCCCTGGAGCAGGTCGAGATCCTGCGCGAGGAGGGGGTCGACCTCTCCCGGGTGGTCATCGGCCACATGGACATCCACCCCGACCTGTCGTACGTGCGCGCGGTGCTCGCGACCGGGGTCAGCGTCGCCTTCGACACCATCGGCAAGCAGTTCTGGGACTTCGTGCTCGCACCGCTGCCCGAGGACCCGGAGGAGGGCGAGTTCGAAAAGCGCGCGTACTACCGCCGCGACCGGGTCCGCATGGAGAACCTCGCCGCGCTAATCCGGGACGGCTACGCCGACCGGATCCTGATGGCGCAGGACATGACCGGCGCGGAGGCGTACCTGAACCCGCGTACGCACGGCCGGCTCGGCTACTCGTACCTGGGGCAGGAGTTCGTGCCCGGCCTCGCCGCCCTCGGCGTCTCCGCCGAGGATCTGGAGCAGATCCTGGTCCACAACCCCACACGTCTGCTGACCATCGGCTGATGACCGCATTGGACGTTCCACAGCAACACCGCTCAGCCATGGAAACTCAATCCGGTGACGACTCAAGCGGTTACGACTCAAGCGGTTACGACTCAAGCGGTTACGACTCAAGCGGTTACGACTCAAGCGGTTACGTCGCCGGCGTGGACCTCGGTGGTACGAAGGTGCGGGCGGCCCTGGCGGATCTCACCGGCCACATCGTGGCGGAGGAGGTCCTCGCCACCGACCCGCGCGGCGGCGCGGCCGTCGCCGAGCAGATCGCCGACCTGATCCGGTCGCTGGCCGCCCAGGCCGGCATCGAGTGGACCGACGTCCGCGCCTCGGCGGTCGGCAGCCCTGGCGCGTACAACCCGCAGACCGGCGCGATCGACCTGTCGCCGAACATCGCGAGCTTCGACTCGCTCGACCTCCGCCAGGAACTCGTCGATCGCCTGGGCCACCCGGTCGTCCTCGACAACGACGTGAACATGGCCGCGTTCGGCGAGCAGTGGCTCGGCAGCGGTCGCGACCATCGCGACTTCGTGTTCGTCGCCGTCGGTACGGGGATCGGCATGGGCATCGTCGTCAACGGCGAGCTCTGCCGCGGCGCCCGGGGCGCCGCCGGTGAGATCTCCTACCTGCCCATCGGCACCGACCCGTTCGACCCGGCCAACCAGGTCAGAGGGGCGCTCGAGGAGGCGGTCGCCGGCGCGACGGTCGCCCAGCGGTACGAGGAGGCGACCGGGGAGTGCGTGAGCGTACCGGTCGTGTTCGAACGGGCCGCCGCCGGCGACGCGCATGCGGTGGCTGCCATCGATGACGAGGCCAGGCTCATCGCGCTGGCCGTGGTCGCGGTCGGCGCGGTGCTCGACCCGGAGGCCGTCGTCCTCGGCGGGGGCATCGGCTCCCGGGCCGAGATGCTCGACCCGGTCCGAAGCTGGCTCACCCGACTCGGCACCTACGCGCCGGCCGTGAAGACGAGCCTGCTCGGCCATCGCGCGGCATTGATCGGAGCCGTCGCCGCGGCTCGGGATGCTGCGACTTGTGACGGGGCCGCCGACGCGGCTTCGTATCGGAACGGCCCGCCTATCGAATCGATACCGGGGAGCATGGAAAGGGATCGCACATGAGTGAGGCGGGGGTTGCCACCCCGGCTGTCGGCCGTCTGCGGTGGCGCACGTTCAACTGGCGTGAGTACGTGGTGTACATCGGGTTCGTCCTGGTGTTCCTGTTCTTCGCCATCTACCTCGGGGAGAACTTCCTCAACTGGACCAACCTCTCCAACATCGTCATCCAGACGGCACCGATCACCGTCATGGCCGTCGGCCTGGTCTTCGTGCTGTCCACCGGTGAGATCGACCTGTCGATCGGCTCGGTGGTCGCCGTCTCCGCGCTGACCGGCGCGACCGTGGTGCGCGATACCGACAGCATGATTCTCGGCGCCGCGGCGGGCCTCGCGGTCGGCGCGATCGTCGGCCTGGTCAACGGTTTCTTCGTGACCATCGTCCGGCTGCCGTCCTTCCTCGTCACGCTCGCGACGATGGGCGCCGTGGCCGGCGTGGCCCGGCAGATCAGCAACCTGCAGTCGGTCCCGGTCACCAACGACTCCTTCGTGGGGCTCTTCGGATCGGGCAACGTCTTCGGCATTCCCGGGCTGATCATCTGGTCGGTGGTGGCCATCGCCATCGGCTACCTGGTGCTGAAGCAGACCCGTTACGGCGCCCATGTGCTCGCGATCGGCGACAACGTCGGCGCGGCGCGGGTCAGCGGCATCAAGGTGACCCGCGTCAAGATCATGGTGATGGTGGGCAGCGCGATGTGCGCCTCGCTCGCCGGCCTGCTGTACGCGGGCCGCCTGCACGGTGCCCGCTACACCCTCGGCGAGGCCGACCTGATGACGGTCATCGCGGCCGTGATCGTCGGTGGCACCAGCCTCTTCGGCGGCAAGGGCGCCATCGTCGGCGCGCTGATGGGCAGCCTGCTGATGGGCATGCTCAACAACGGACTGATCCTGGCCAACCTCTCCGTGTCGCAGCAGATGATCGCCCGCGGCGTCATCATCCTCATCGCCGTGTCGCTCTCGCTGCGCGAGAAGCGCAGCTGACCTAGGAGAAACCGATGTTCCTGGACCTCCTCCGGCGCCGTAACCCGGCGTTCCTGCGGGCAGCCGCGCAGCTGCACCACAGCGGGCAGTTGCCCGCCAACACCTACGCGCTGGACCTCGACACGGTCGGCGCCAACGCCACGGCCATCAAGCGCGAGGCCGACCGGCTGGGCCTCACCCCGTTCGCGATGACCAAGCAGATCGGCCGCAACCCGGACTTCTGCCGGACCGTCCGGGACGCCGGCATCACCGAGGCCGTCGGCGTCGACCTCCAGTGCGCGCTCGCCGCGCACCAGGGCGGCCTGCGCACCGGTCACCTCGGCCACCTGGTGCAGATCCCGCGGCACGAGGCGGCCACGGCCGCCGCGCTGCGCCCGCGGTACTGGACGGTCTTCAACGACGCCAAGGCCGGCGAGGCCGCCGCCGCCAGCGCCGCGCTCGGCCGCGACCAGGCGCTGCTGGCGCGCATCGTGGCGCCCGGTGACACGTTCTACCGGGGACACGAGGGCGGCTTCGACGCCGACGACATCGTCGCGGTGGCCGACCGGCTCGATGCACTCGACGGCGCGCGGTTCGCCGGCATCACCAGCTTCCCGGCCCAGCTGTTCGACAAGGCCACCGGCAAGGTGCTGCCGACGCCCAACCTGACCACCCTGCAGAAGGCGGCGGAGCGGTTGCGCGCCGCCGGCCGCGAGCACGTCGAGCTCAACGCTCCGGGTACGACCTCGGTGGCGATCCTGCCGATGCTCGCCGAGGCCGGGGCGACCCAGGTCGAACCCGGGCACGGCCTGACCGGCACGACCCCCTGGCACGCCGTCGAGGACCTGGTCGAGGAGCCGGCCGTCCTCTACGTCAGCGAAGTCTCCCACCTGCACGGCAAGTACGCGTACGTGTTCGGTGGCGGTCTGTACGTCGACCCGGTCCTGGGCCTGGGCTCGACCAGGGCGCTCATCGTGCGCGGCGGTGACTTCGACAGCGCCCAGCTGGTCGACGTCGAGATGCCGGCGCCGGAGGCCATCGACTACTACGCCATGGCGGACCTCAGCAACGCGACCGGTGTGGCCCCCGGCGACACCGTCATCTTCGGGTTCCGGCCGCAGGCGTTCGTGACCCGGGCGCTGACGGCGGGCATCACCGGCGTGCGGTCGGGCGCACCGGCCGTAGCCGGCGTCTACGCGGCGGACGGGTCGGTGCCCATCGGCCTTGACGACTCGGCCGACACCGCCTCCACCGAATCCGCCGCGAGCTGAAGGAGCAGATCGTGAACAGCGAGCAGATCGGGACCACCGCCACCGTGCCGGACCGGAGTGTCGCGGCGCTGTCGCTCAAGGGCATCCGCAAGCAGTTCGGCGGCGTCGTCGCGATCGAGCGATTTGACCTGGAGGTACAGCCCGGCGAGATCGTCGCGCTGGTCGGCGACAACGGCGCCGGCAAGTCGACGCTGGTGAAGATGGTGTCCGGCGTCTACCAGCCGACCGAGGGCGAGATCCTGCTCAATGGTCGACCGGCCTCCTTCCGGGACGCGTCCGACGCCCGCCGGCAGGGCGTGGAGGTGGTCTACCAGGACCTCGCCCTCGTCGACTCGCAGCCGGTGTACATGAACATGTTCCTCGGACGCGAGTTGACCCGTGGCCCGCTGCGCCTGCTCGACCGCCGTCGGATGGCGCGCGAGACGCAGGAGCTGGTGGACAACCTCGACGTACGGATCCCGAGCGCCAAGGCGACGATCCGGGAGCTCTCCGGTGGCCAGCGGCAGGCGATCGCGATCTGCCGGGCCACCCACTGGGCGAGCAGCCTCGTCCTGATGGACGAGCCGACCGCGGCGCTGGGCGTCGCCGAGACCGCCAAGGTGGAGGAGCTCATCGTGCGCCTGCGGGAGCGCGGCGCCGGCGTCCTGATCGTCAGCCACAACCTGGACCAGGTCTTCCGGATCTCCGATCGGGTGGCGGTGCTGCGCCGCGGCAAGCAGGTCGGTGTCCGGAGCATCGCGGAGACGAACCGGAACGAGATCGTCGCCATGATCACCGGAGCGGCCTGATCACGTCCTGCGGGTCGGCCTGACGCCGATCGCATCGAGCAAAGTGTCGACCCCGGCGGCCACCCCGTCGGGGTCGACCAGCATATGCAGGTGCTGGCCGGGCAGCGTGCGGACGGGCCAGCCGCGCTGCGACAGCGCCGCCGACACCGGCTGCCAGGTGGCCGGGCCGAGTAGCGGACTCGGAAGTAGGGCCGGCAGAGTTCCCATTGGTCCGGATCTTATCGTTCTGATCAATCGGTCATATCGTCTGGAACGGACGGGCTTACAGCATTGCTACAGAGCAATTAAATGCATTGTCGACCTTTCGTCTGGTGCAACGTTATACCGGGCGTATGACTACAGCGGGTGAATTTATCATTACGCTCGGTATGGATGAAGGTGCTCGCACGGGCGGCGCCGTTGACGGAGGCCGAGCTGTATATGTCGCAACACAATTCCGCTGGCTCCTCGCCGAACGTCGACGCTGGACGTGTTGACGCTGGACGTGTTGACGCTGGACGTGTTGACGCTGGACGTACGGCAAAGGGTGCTTCCGGCTGGATCGCGAACCTGCCGATGAGAATCAAGTTCCTGTTGGTGATCGCGGTCGGCGCCGTGGTGTCGATCGGCGTCGGAGTCACCGGCGTGCTAGGCATGTCGTCCATGCATCAGAAGGCCGAGACCATGTACGCGGACAACCTGCTGCCGGTCGATCACCTCGCGACGATGCGTGACACCATGCTCAGCGCCCGCATCCACTCGCTCAACGCGGCCCTCACCCCGGACGCGCAGGCGGTCGAGAGCGCGCTGAGCAAGCTCCCGGCCGAGGACGCGGAGTTCGACAAGGCTCTCGCCGCGTATACCGCGACCGACATGACCGGGCGTGAGGCCGACGTCGCCGCGCTCCGTTCGGGCATGGCCGAGTACCGGAAGATCCGCAGCGAAAAGCTGGTGCCGGCGGCGCGAAGCCACGACATCGCGACGTTCCTGCGGGTACGCGACCACGAGGTGGCGCCGGCGATCGACCGGATGCAGACGGCGCTGGACAACCTGAGCCGGATCGAGACGGAAGCCGCGGCCAAGTCGCTCCAGGCCGCGCGTCAGACCCACTCGTCAAGTCAGCTGAGCATCGTCGCGTTCGTGGCCGTCGGTGTGCTGCTGGCACTGGTGATCGGTCTCTACCTCGCTCGCCTGGTCGTCAACGCGGTGAACAAGGTCGGCGCGGCGATCGCCGCGGTCGGCGACGGGGACCTCACCCGCTCGGCCGGCGTGTCGAGCCGCGACGAGATCGGCCGGATGGCCGTCGCGCTCGACCGTGCCAACGCCCGTACCCGCGAGACCATCGCGGCGGTCGCCACCAACGCCAGCGCGCTGGCCTCCAGTTCCGAGGAGCTGTCGGCGACCAGCCAGCAGATCGCGGCGTCCGCCGAGGAGACCTCCGCTCAGGCGGAAGCGGTGTCGGCCACCGCCGGGCAGGTCTCGATCAACGTGCAGACCCTCGCGGCCGGCTCCGAGCAGATGGAGGCGTCCATCAAGGAGATCGCGCACAACGCCACGGAGGCCGCCCAGATCGCGGCGCAGGCGGTGCACGCCGCCGAGAGCGCTGGCGCCACCGTCAGCAAGCTCGGTGAGTCCTCGACCGAGATCGGCAATGTCATCAAGGTGATCACCTCGATCGCCGACCAGACGAACCTCCTCGCGCTGAACGCGACCATCGAAGCCGCCCGCGCGGGTGAATCGGGCAAGGGCTTCGCGGTGGTTGCCAGCGAGGTGAAGGACCTGGCGCACGAGACCGCCAAGGCGACCGAGGACATCGCCCGTCGCGTCGACGCCATCCAGCAGGACGTGGCGGCGGCGGTCGCGGCGATCACCGAGATCAGCAACGTGATCGGGGCGATCAACGACTCGCAGACCACGATCGCCTCCGCGGTGGAGGAGCAGACCGCCACGACCAACGAGATCAGCCGAAACGTCTCCGAGGCGGCGACCGGTTCCGGCGCGATCGCCGAGAACATCAACGTCGTCGCGGTGGCGGCGCAGAGCACCAGCAGCGGGGTGACGCAGTCGCAGGCGGCGGCGTCCGAGCTGGCACGCATGTCCGCCAACCTGCAGCAGCTGGTCGGGCAGTTCAAGTACTGAAGCAGTTCAAGTACTGAGCAGTTCAAGTACTGACAAGAAAAGCAAGGGCGCCCAAGAAAACGGCGCCCAAGAAAACGGCGCCCGAGAAAACGGCGCCCAGGAAAACAAAGCGCCCTCAGGGGTGCGACCGCGATCCGGGCGGTCGCACCCCTGAGGGGTAACCAGAGGGGAGACGATCCGATGGCCGAACCGGTACCGTCAGCCGAGCCGGCTCCGCACGGGGCGCACGCCCTTGGGCTGCGGGAACGCAAGAAGCGCCAGACCCGCCAGGCCCTGCGGTCCAACGCTCTCCGGCTGGTCGCCGAGCACGGCCTGGACGCGGTGAGCGTCGAGGACATCGCCGCCGCCGCCGACGTGTCGAAGCGGACATTCTTCAACTACTTCGAGACCAAGGAAGCGGCGATCGTCGACTTCACGCCGGAGCAGCTGTCGATGTTCGAGACCGTACTGGCGCAGCGGCCGCCCGGCGAGCCACCCATCGAGTCTCTGCGCGCCATCATGATGCAGCTGATCGGAGCCCAGGCCGAGGAGCTTGCCAGCGAGTTGGAGCAGCAGCGGCGGCGGCTCATCCAGGCGGATCCCGCATTGTCGCACCGGCAGTTGACCGTGTTCGGTGCTGTGGAGCGCATCATCATCCGCTGGGTCAACGAGCGGTTCAGGATCGACCCGACCAGCTCGCTGTACCCCGCCGTGCTCGCCGGCGCATCGAGCGCGGCGGTCGGCGCGGCCTTCATGCGCTGGGATCCCGCAACCGGGGTCCCGCGCCTCCTCGACCTGCTCAACGAGGCGTACGACGTGCTCGCCGCGAGCCTGGTCCCGCCCCAGGGGTGGCGCATATAACGGACCCAGATCGGGGGGAACTTCTGGACCGGTGGTGACGACTATCCCCGCGATGCAGAACGGACCTGCACGGCAATTGTGTCGCGACCGCGAGGAGACGATTGATGCGTAAGGTTCTGGCCCGGTCCGGGGCCATTGCGGCGGGGGTGCTGGCCACCGTGGTACTCGTGGCGTCGCCGGCTTCGGCGCACGTGACGGTCAACCCCAAGGAGGCCACCCAGGGTGGCTACAGCAAGTTGACCTTCCGGGTGCCCAACGAGAAGGACAGCGCGGCCACCACGCAGGTGGAGGTCAATCTCCCGCAGGACGCCCCGATCACGTCGGTGTCGGTCAAGCCGGTGAACGGGTGGACCGCGGAGGTGACCAAGTCGAAGCTGGACAAGCCGATCAAGACCGGTGACGGGGAACTCACCCAGGCCGTCACGAAGATCGTGTGGAAGGCCGACACCCCGGCCGCCGCGATCCAGCCGGGCCAGTTCCAGGAGTTCGACGTCTCCGCCGGGCCGCTGCCGAAGGTCGACAAGATCGTGTTCAAGGCGCTGCAGACGTACTCCGACGGCGACGTGGTGCGCTGGATCGAGGAGCCGGCCGCCGACGGCAAGGAGCCGGCGCACCCTGCGCCGACGCTGAAGCTCGTCGCCCAGTCCTCCACCAGCACCGCGGGTGGTGGCGCTGCCAACGCCGGGGCGAACGGCAACGGAGGCAAGGACGCGTCGGCGGCGGAGGACGGTGCGGCCGATTCGCGCGCCACGCTTGGGGTAGGCCTGGGCATCGCCGCTTTGGTCGTGGCCATCGCCGGCCTGGTGCTCGCCGGGCTGGCCTGGCGGCGCCGGCCGACTGCCTGACGGCTGCTGGCTGGCGTGCGGCCCGGGCCGCACGCCAGCCAGGCGCACCCCGCACATATATGGAAAGACAGCGAAGAAATTGAGACGTACGGGCTGGCCGCGCCGTCCGGCGCGGCTGATCGCCGCGATGCTGTTCGCGGTGCTGGCGACGGTACCGGTGCTGCCGCAGACCGCCTGGGCACACAGCCAACTGCGTGCCACGACCCCGGCGGCCTCGTCGACCGTCACGGCGCCGATCAGCGAGGTCACGCTGACCTTCAACGAGCCGGTGCAGCAGCGCTTCAGCATCGTGGTGGTCGACGGCCCCGGTGGGGTCAACTACAGCGACGGCCCGGTGCGGGTCGTGGACTCGACCGTGCACCAGCCGGTACGCCCGCTCAGATCCGGCTCCTACACTGTGCAGTGGCGGGTCGTCTCCGCCGACGGCCACCCGGTGGAAGGCAGCTTCGGCTTCACCGTGGCCCTACCGGCCCAGCTCGAACCCTCGGCCGGACCGTCCCAGCCGCCTCAGCCGTCACAGGTCCCGACCGCGGGCGCCGGGGCCCGGGCCGCGTGGTGGCCCTGGGGGCTCGGCCTCGGGGTGCTGGTGGCCGGCTCGCTGCTGGCGATGGGATTCGCACGAAGTAGGCGTACATGACCTTGAACTCCGCTTCGCCGTCCACCGCCGCCGCCCCGACCCCGTCGAGGCCCGGCCGGTGGTGCTTTCTCGCCGGCTGTGCCGCAGCCGTGGCCGGAGTGCTCGTGCTCGTCCTGGCACTGCGTCTCGGTCGTGGTGCGGGGCAGGCGCGGCTGCCGGGCCTGCCCGACCCAGGGCCGGGTACGACGTGGGGCCTGCCGATCGTCCGGTTGCTGAGCGACGTGCTCGGCACGCTCACCGTCGGCTTCGCGGTGACCGCCGCGTTCCTGCTGCCCGGGAACAGCGCCGACGACCGACCCGGCCACGGTGATCTGGTCTCGCCGGCCGGCTACCGGCTGCTCCGCCGCGCGGCCGTGGTCGCGCTGTGCTGGGCGGTGGCCTCGGTGGCGCTGCTCGGACTGACCCTGTCGGATCTGCTCGGGGTGCCGTTGCCGCAGGCGGTCTCGGGCGTGGGGCTGGCCAGCTTCATCACGTCCGTCTCCGTCGGGCAGGCCTACGCCGTCCAGGCGGGGCTCGCGCTCGTCGTCGCGATCGCCTGCGCGCGGGTACTGCACCGCAACGCCGCCGCCTGGACGGCGGTGGTGGCCGTGGTGGCGGTGCTGCCGCCGGCGTTGACCGGCCATGCCGCCAGCGCCGGCAACCACCAGGTCGCGGTGACGAGTCTCGCCATGCACGTCGTCGCGGCGGCGCTGTGGGCCGGCGGGCTGGCCGCGCTGCTGATGCTGCGCGGTACGGACATCCTCGCGGCGACGGCGGCCCGGTACAGCCGGCTGGCTCTCGGTTGCCTGGTCGTCGTGGCGTTGAGCGGCGTTGCCAGCGCACTCGTCCGCCTCGGCTCGGTCGACCAGCTGTGGCGCTCGGCGTACGGCGCGCTCGTCGTCGGCAAGACGATCGCCCTGGTGGCGCTCGGCGTGCTCGGCGTGCTCCACCGTAGGCGTACCCTGCCGGCGCTGGCTGCTGGGCGGCCGGCCGCGTTCCGGCGGTTCGCCGCCGCCGAACTGATCGTGTTCGCGGCTGCCTTCGGGCTGGCCACGGCGTTGTCGCGCAGCCCGACGCCGGTACCGTCCAACCCGCCGAGCCCGGATCCCGCCACCGACCTGCTCGGCTTCGCGATGCCGCCGGCCCCCACCGTGGGGCGGATGATCACCGAAACGGTCCCGGACCTGTTCTTCCTCACCGCCGTGGTTGCCGCCGCCGGTATGTACCTGGCCGGGGTGCGGCGGCTGCACCGCCGGGGCGACTCGTGGCCGCTCGAACGCACCCTGTGCTGGCTCGCGGGCGTGGCCGTCCTGGGGGCCGTGACCCTGCTGGGGATCGGCAAGTACGCCTACATCCTGTTCAGCGTGCACATGGCCCAGCACATGGCGCTGGCCATGGTCGTACCCGTACTGCTGGTGCTCGGCGCGCCCGCCACGCTCGCGCTACGGGCGCTGCGCCCGTCGCCGGACCCGGCTGTGCGCGGCCCCCGGGAGTGGCTGCTGCTGGCCCTGCACAGCCGGCTCACCCGGCTGCTCACGCACCCGGTGGTCGCGTTGATCCTGGTGGTCGGCAGCCTCTACGGGCTGTACTTCAGCAACCTGTTCGAGGTGCTGATGCGCACCCACCTCGGCCACCTGGCGATGCTCACCCACTTCGTGGTGACGGGGTACCTGTTCTTCTGGGTCGTCATCGGCGTCGACCCCGGACGCCGGCAACTGCCGCACCCCGTACTGATCCTGGTGCACTTCGCGTCCATGAGCTTCCACGCCTTCTTCGGCATGGCGCTGATGCTGACGAGCGGCCTGCTCGCGGCCTCGTGGTTCGGCGCGCTGCACCCCGCGTGGCGGGCGTCGCTGGCCTCCGACCAGACGGTCGCCGCCGGAATCGCCTGGGCGTTCGGCGAGATCCCGGCCGCCGCTGTCATGGTCGTCCTGGTGGTGCAGTGGGTCCGCGCCGACGAGCGGGAGCAGCGCCGCCTCGACCGGGCCGCCGACCGGGCCGAGGCCGGCGGCGCCGAGGACGACCTGGCCCGGTACAACGCGTTCCTCAAGTCGGCAAATACCCGACCGGAGCGCCGATAGGGCCTACTGGCTCTCGTCGCGCTTCTTGCGCGCCTCGCGTTCCTGCTGGCGGAGGGCGCGCTGGCGCTCCCGGTACGCCTTTGCCTGCGGGCTGTGGGCGCTGATCGCGTTGTTGGCGGTCGGCGGGCCGAAGATCCAGTAGAGGAACCGGCCCAGCCGGTCACGTTGTTTGGGCTTCGCCGCTGCCGCCGTGTCGGGGGCGGGTGTCTTGTCCGGCTCGCTCACGTGTCTGACATCCGTTCTCGGCGGGTACCGTCTGTGCCAATTACTGTGCGCACCAATTACTGTGCGCACCCAAATACACGCGCACCCAATTACTATGCGCACCAACGTTTGGTGTACAAATCATATGAGATCAGAGGAGGCGGGCGCGAAGCATCATGGGTGACCTGTCTGACAGCGCCAACGCTGACACCGCCGCCGCTGACACCGCTGACACTGACACCGCTGACACTGCCGCCGACCCGCTCGCGCTGGAGCGCCAGGTCTGCTTCGCGCTGTCCGTGGCGTCACGCAGCGTGGTCGCGGTCTACCGGCCGCTGTTGGAGCCGATGGGGCTCACGCATCCGCAGTACCTGGTGATGTTGGCGCTCTGGCAGCATGCCCCCCTGTCGGTCAAGGATCTCAGCGCGCTGCTGCAGCTAGACCCCGGTACGCTGTCGCCGCTGCTCAAGCGGTTGGAGACCGCCGGGTACGTCCGCCGCGAGCGGGATCCCGGAGACGAGCGGGCCCTCGCCGTGACCCTCACCGAAGCGGGCGCCGCGCTGCGGACCCAGGCCGAGCGGGTGCCCGCCGCCGTCGTGTCGCGCCTCGGCATGGGCCTCGATGAGCTTCAACGCCTGCACGAGTCGCTGACCCGCGTCATCGCCGCTGCCCGGCCCGCCCCGTAGCCGCCGCACCGCCTCGTCGCCGCATGGACAGTGATGGCCGTCGTTTTACGGCGGTGTCATGCAACATCGTCTGGCGCGAAACACGCTCCGTAGAGGCTGCGGCCATGAAGCCATTTCGCCGTACAGCGCCCACGCACGCCCACGGCTCGCGAACCGCTTCGTGGGCGGCAGACCTCGTCGAGCTGGCCGCCCTGTTCATCGCAGTCGGCCTGGCGCACCTGTTCGTCAGCATCCTGGGCCATCAGGCGAACGGTTCGACGATGCTGTTCATCAGCGGAGCGGCGCTCATCGTGGGCGCCCTGGCCCAGCGCTGGTGGGGTACGCGTTCGCGGCGGGCTGTCCTCGCCGAGCAGGCACAGCCGGCGTCGGACCTGCGCGAGCTGTTGGAGTTGCCGGGTGAGCGCAGGAGCATCTGGCAGATCCGCGTCACCCTCCGCGACCGTCCCGGGAGCCTCGCCGCGCTGAGCGGAAAGCTGGCCGCCCTCAATGTGAACATCCTCGCGATCCAGGTGCACCCGGCGAAGAACGGCGTCGCGGACGAGTTGCTCGTCGCCGCGCCGCAGGGCGTCACGGTCAGGGAGCTCGCGGCCGCGGTCGACGCGGGTGGGGGAGTGGACATCGCGATCGCCGCGGCCGACGCCCATGACCTCGTCGACCCGCAGACCCGTACGCTCGACCTCGCTGTCCGCGCGGCGAGTGACACGCATCTCCTGCCTGGCGCGCTGGGCGAACTGCTGCGCGCGACCGCCGTACGCGAACCGGCGGCGCCGGGTGAGTCCGAAATGGAGGGAGAGATGATGCATCTCCGCGACTACGTCGGCGCGCCGCTGACCCTGTCCCGGCCCGGCATGCCCTTCACGCCCGTGGAGCGCGCGCGAGCGGAGGCACTCATCGACTTGTGCGCCACCCTCGGTCCGCGTACCGCAGCCCGCTGCTGATCCGCACGCCGATCGTGGATTGTCGATCGGACAACCGAAGCGGCGCGCAAGCCCGTGCTGCGGAGCACGGTACCGGGACGGGCGCTTAACGAGCAGGTAACCGCCCGCTTCTATCCCCGGAACCAACCTGACGAACTTGCGACTCAGCGCTGAGGCGACTCAGTGCTGAGGCGACTCAGCGCTGAGGCCGCCGCGGGTCTCGTCACGTACACGCCAACGAACGCCGTGAGGAGGAGCAGGATGCTTCCGCTGTCACCCGTCAGGACCGAAGAGGCACGGGCCCGCTGGGGCGCCGTCTGGCGCTGGTTCGACGACTGGACCATGGAGAGCTTCAACCCGAGGGCCTACCGGGTCGACAGACGCTAGGGCCGACAGTCGGCCGGAGATGCGGGGCGCGCGGCGGAAACCGGGCGCCCCGCATCCCGTTCGGCGCTACCGTGGAGGTGGCTGTCTCGCTCGTCCGCAAGCCCGGTTGCGCAGGCGGGAGTGGTGTGACATGGCCCGGTCTGAGGTGGCACGGTCCGAACCCGATCCGGTGCGGCGTTCGCTGCCGGACTTCCTGGCCTGGCTGGAGCAGTTGCGCCAGCGGGGCCGGGTTCACTACGACGACAGGCAACAGTGCTGGCATGTCCTCGGGCACCCCGAAGCCAACGAGGTGCTGGCCGACCCCGCCACGTTCTCGTCCGACCTCGGCGACCTGCTGCCGAAGCAGGAGGACATGGAGCTGTTTCAGCGGGGGAACTTCGTGCGGATGGACCCGCCCCGGCACCGCATGCTGCGCGGCCTGGTCAGCCAGGCGTTCACCCCGAGGGTGGTGGCCGGGCTCGAGCCGCGCATCGCCGAGGTGGCCACCGAACTGCTCGACGCAAGCGGCGGAGCCGAACACCTGGATCTGATCGAAGAGCTGGCGTACCCGCTACCGGTGATCGTCATCGCCGAACTGCTCGGCATCCCACCCGATGACCGGCCGGTGTTCCGGCGCTGGGCAGACGCGCTGTTCGAGCGCACCAACGTCGACCCGGACGGGTCGCTGACCAGGATCGGGGAAGAGGCGGTGACATCCGTCGCGCCGACTCTGCGCGAGATGAACTCCTACCTTCTCGACCACATCCGGACCCGCCGGGCCGACCCCGGCGACGACCTGACGAGCGCGCTGTTGCGGGCAGAGGTCGACGGGCAGCGGCTGGACGACGAGGAGGTCGTGGGCTTCGTCGGGCTGCTCTTGCTTGCGGGACACATCACGACTACCGCGACCCTGGGTAACGCCGTCGTCAGCTTCGACGAGCATCCGGACGCCGCGGCCGAGGTACGGGCGGAGTACGGGCGGCTGCCCGCCGCGATCGAGGAGGTGCTGCGCCACCGCACCCCGTTCCCGCGCCTGGGCCGGCGGGCAACCCGCGACACCGAGGTCGGCGGCGTCGCGATCCCGGCCGGGGCGATCGTCGTACCGTGGCTCACGGCGGCCAACCGCGACGAGCGGGTGTTCGCCGAGCCGGACAGGTTCGACATCCATCGCCACCCCAATCCGCACCTCACCTTCGGCCACGGCATCCACTTCTGCCTGGGTGCGCCGCTCGCGAGGCTGGAAGCGAAGGTTGCGCTGGAAATTCTGTTCCGGCGGTACCGCGACATCGCGGTGGCGGGCGACGCGCCGGTGGAGTATCGCAACCCGTGGGTGATGATCAGCGTCACCAAGTTGCCGCTGGAGGTCACGCGGTGACCTGACCACCGTCCACTGTGATGTGCCGGTTGGTGTGCACCGCGTCGAGCATCCGGCGGTCATGGGTGACCAGGATCAAAGTGCCCGGGTACGACGCGAGCGCCGACTCCAGTTGCTCGATCGCCGGTAGGTCGAGGTGGTTGGTGGGTTCGTCGAGTACGAGCAGGTTGACCCCGCGCGCCTGGAGGAGGGCGAGCGCGGCCCGGGTGCGCTCGCCAGGGGAGAGGGTCACGGCCGGTCGCAGTACGTGCGCCGCGCGCAGGCCGAACTTGGCCAGCAGCGTGCGGACCTCCGCGGGCGCCAGGTCGGGGACGGCGGCGCAGAACGCGTCGAGCAGGGACTGGTCGCCGAGGAACAGCCCGCGGGCCTGGTCGACCTCACCGATGACGACGCCGGGCCCGAGCGAGGCGTGCCCGGCGTTCAGGGGCAGCCGGCCGAGCAGCGCCGCCAGCAGGGTCGTCTTGCCGGAGCCGTTGGCGCCCGTGACGGCGACCCGGTCGGCCCAGTCGATCTGCAGGTCGACCGGGCCCAGCGTGAACGAACCGCGGCGGACCACCGCGCCGCGCAGGGCGGCGACGACCGCGCCGGCGCGCGGCGCGGCGGCGATCTCCATCCGCAGTTCCCACTCCTTGCGCGGCTCCTCGATGACCTCGAGGCGCTCGATGAGCCGATCGGTCTGGCGGGCCTTGGCCGCCTGCTTCTCGGACGTCTCACCTCGGAAGTGGCGGATGGACTTGTCGTTGTCGGGGGCTTTGCGGCGGGCGTTCCGCACGCCCTTCTCCATCCACGCGCGCTGGGTACGCGCCCGTGCTTCGAGGGCCGCCCGGGTGTCGGCGTACCCCTCGTAGTCGGCGCGGGCGTGCCTGCGGGCGACTTCGCGCTCCTCCAGGTAGGAGGCGTACCCGCCGCCGTAGTGGTTCACCTGCTGCTGGTACACGTCGAGCTCGACGACCCGGGTGACGGTACGGGTCAGGAACTCCCGGTCGTGACTGACCAGTACGGTCCCGGCGCGCAGGCCGGTGACGAACTCTTCGAGCCGGGCCAGCCCGTCGAGGTCCAGGTCGTTGGTCGGCTCGTCGAGCAGGAAGACGTCGAAGCGGCTCAGCAGCAGGGACGCCAGCCCTGCCCGGGCGGCCTGCCCGCCGGACAGGCCGGTCATCGGCTGCGCCAGGTCAACCGTCAGCCCGAGGTCGGCTGTGACCTGCTCGGACCGCTCTTCCAGATCCGCGCCGCCCAGGGCGAGCCAGCGGTCCAGGGCGGGCGCGTACGCGTCGTCGGCGCCGGGTAGGCCGGCGGTCAGCGCTTCGGTGGCGGCGTCGAGGTCGGCCTGCGCCGCCGCGACGCCGGTGCGGCGGGCGAGGAACTCGCGGACCGTCTCGCCCGGGCGGCGCTCCGGCTCCTGCGGCAGGTGCCCGACGGTAGCCGTCGGCGGATTGAGCTGCACGGTGCCCTCTTCGAGGGGGAGCTCGTGGGCGAGCGTCCGCAGCAGCGTGGACTTCCCGGCGCCGTTCGGGCCGACCAGACCGATGACGTCACCGGGGGCGACGACGAGGTCGAGCCCGGAGAAGAGGATCCGGTCACCGTGCCCGGCGGCCAGGCCCTTGGCGATCAGTGTTGCGCTCATGAGGTCACTGATCGTATCCGGCGCAGCCTGCTGATGCCGCGCATTATCCGGCGGGCATCACGATGGTGGACAGCACGCGGCGTGCCCGGTCGGGGCCCGGCGGGCGCTTCATCCACCGCTGGAGAAGCTCCCGGAGTTCGGCGGCGAACTCGTCGAACTCCGCGTCGCTGAGGTTGAGGGCGACCTGCCGGTACCCGACGCCGTCGCGGGCCAGGTTGAACCCGTCCCGCGCCACGTAGTGGTCGAAGTCGCCGAGCAGCGCGGCGACGAAGGTCATGAAGGCGCGCCGGTGGGCGTCGGCGTCCATCGCGGCCGCCTCCTTGCCCGTGACGTTGGCCTTGGCGAGGTTGAGCCGGTAGGTCCGCTCGAACGTTCCGCGTACCTTCCGCTCGGCCACCACGTCCAGGACGTTGCCCTCGGTCAGGGTCGCCACATGGCGGTACAGGCTCGCGGTCGGGACGTCGGGCAGCTCCTCGCCCAACTGCGCGGTCGTCAGCTCGCGGTCGGCGAGGAAGGCCTGGACGATCCGCAGCCTGACCGGGTGCAGGAGTAGTTCGGCGGTTGACACAACTCACATGTTCTCATGGTTGACATCATTCTCAAAGTCGATAATTATTTGGTCATGACCGAGATCGTCCTGACCGAGGACTTCCTGCAGTTGAAGCTCACGACCACCGAGAAGGTCGTCACCACCCACGGCGACATCAGCGTGCCACGCAGCGCCATCACCGCTGTCGAGATCGTCGACGACGCGCTGGGCGCGGCGCACGGCCTGCGCATCGGACTCGGTCTGCCGGGCGTGCGCAAGCTCGGCACCTGGGTCAGCCGCTCGGGGCGGGAGTTCGTCGACGTCCGCAAGGGGCAGCCCGCGATCCGCGTCCAGCTGACCGGGCAGAGCCTCAGCTCCCTGCTGCTGGGCACCGACGACCCGCAGGCGCTCGCGGCCGCGCTCGCACCGAAGGCCTGAGATGGCTGAAGTGGAGATGCGGTTCGCGTCCGCCGACCAGACCCTCGTGGGCAGCCTGCTCCTGCCGGCGGGGCCGGGTCCGTTCCCGGCCGCCCTGCTCATCACCGGCTCCGGTCCGATCGACCGCAACTCCGACCACAAGCGGATGCCGCTGGGCGTGACGCGGCAACTCGCCGAGGCGCTCGCCGCTCGGGGAATCGCCTCCCTGCGGTACGACAAGCGCGGCGTCGGTGCGAGTACGGGCAGTTTCCTGGCTGCCGGCCTGAGCGACAACGTCACGGACTCCCGCGCCGCGCTGGACGCCCTCGTAGCCCGCCCTGAGATCGACGTGAACCGGCTGTTCGTCGTCGGGCACAGCGAGGGTGCGCTGATCGCGACCGCCCTCGCTGCGCAGGAAGGCGCGCCGGTCGCGGGCCTCGTGCTACTCGCCGGCGCCGCGCGTACCGGGGCGGAGATCCTGCGCTGGCAGGCTGCCGCGATCGCGCCGAGCCTGCCCGCCCCGGTTCGCGCCCTGCTGCGCCTGCTCCGGACCGACCTGGTCGCGAAGTCGGCCAAGACCCACGAGCGACTGCGCCGCACCACCACCGACGTCGCCCGCATCGGTGGCAGGCGGATCAACGCCAAGTGGTTCCGGGAACTCCTCGATTACGACCCGGCCGCCGACCTGGCCCGGCTGCACATCCCGGTGTGCGCGGTGACCGGGGACAAGGACCTCCAGGTCGACCCGGACGAACTCGGCCGAATCGCTGCGGTGGTGCCCGCGCCGGTCGAGGTGCACCGGCTGCCTGACGTCACGCACCTCCTGCGGGCCGACGAGGGCCCGGCGTCGCTGCGGACGTACAAGAAGCAGGTCCGCCGACCGGTCGCGCCCGAGGTCGTCCAGGTCGTGACCGGCTGGCTGGCACGCCGGGTCGCGGAGGTCGCCGGGCCGGGGGTTACGCCTGCCGACGCTGGGTAGCTGTAGCCGAGGAGGTGGTCTCGATGCCACGCCCGGGGAGCCACAAGTACGACATCAGGCGGAGCCGTCTGCGCAACCGACTCGACGACCACGGGTTCCCGGACGAGCGGGCCGATCAGCTGGCCAACGAGATCCTGCGGAACCCGCGTGGCGCGAAGGCACGGCTGCTGCAGGTGGCACGCAAGTTCGTCCCCAGGCCGGGGCAGCGCGGGGCCTGAACGCCGCCCCGCTCACCCCTGGGCGAAGCCGATCGCCGAGGTCGTCGGGAACGTGCGGATCAGCTTCTTGTTGACGAACTCCTGGATGCCCAGGTCGCCGAGTTCCCGCCCGTACCCGGAGCACTTGATGCCGCCGAACGGCAGTTCGGGGCTCGACGACGTGGGGTGGTTGATCCAGACCATCCCGGTGTCGAGTCGTTCGGCGACCCGGCGGGCCCGGACGAGATCCCGGCACATGACGACGCCGCCGAGGCCGTACGGGTTGTCGTTGGCGAGCGCGACGGCCTCATCCTCATCGGCGACCTGGTACACCACGGCGGCCGGCCCGAACAGCTCCTCGTGGTAGGCGCGCATGCCCGGGCGGACGTCGGTGAGGATGGTCGCCTCGACGAAGGCGCCGGGGCGGTCGATGCGCTTGCCGCCGAGCACGAGGGTGGCCCCCTGCGCCACCGTGTCCTGGATCTGGCTCACCAGGTTCTCGGCGGCCTGCTCCGACGACAGGGGGCCGAGCGTCGTGGCGGGATCCATCGGGTCGCCCGGGGTCAGCGCCGCGAATCGGTGCCGCAGCCGGTCGACGAAGTCGTAGTAGATGTCGGACACGACGATCATCCGCTTGGCGCTGACGCAGCTCTGGCCCATGTTGGAAAGGCGCCCGACGGCGGCGGCGTCGATCGTACGGTCGAAGTCCTCCCCGTCGAGCACGATGAACGGGTCGCTGCCGCCGAGTTCCAGGACGGTCTTGTCGATGTTGCGGCCGGCCTTCTCGGCCACGCTCGCGCCGGCCCGGTCGCTGCCGGTCAGCGAGACTCCCTGCACCAGCGGGTTGTCGATGATCCGTCCGACGCGCGAGCCGCGGACGAACAGGTTGGTGTAGACGCCCTCGGGCGCGCCGGCGTCCCGGAACAGCCGTTCGAGCGCCAGCGCCGACTGTGGGCAATTGCTGGCGTGCTTGAGCAGGATGGTGTTACCCGCGACCAGGTTCGGCCCGGCGAAGCGCACCACCTGGTAGAGCGGGTAGTTCCACGGCATGACGCCGAGGAGTACGCCGAGCGGCCGGTTCGCGACCACGGCGGCGCCGTCCTCGACGGGTATCGGCTGGTCGACGAGGAGCGCGGGCCCGACCTCGCCGTAGTAGCGCAGGATGTCCGCCGAGAGGTCGACCTCGCCCTGGCTCTCGCCGATGAGCTTGCCCATCTCGCACGTCACGGTCCGGGCGAACTCGTCGCGGCGCTCGAGCATCAGCTCGCCGGCCCTGCGTACGACGATCGCGCGCTCGTCCGGAGTCAGGTCCCGCCATCCCCGGAACGCCTCGTGGGCCGCTGCGACGGCCCGTTCGACCTCCTCGTCGATCATGGTGGGGAACTCGCGTAGGACCTCGTTGTTGTACGGGTTGATGCTGGCGATCGATGTACGGGTGACGGACGGCGTGGCGGTCACGACAACAACTCCCTGGGCTCGTCGCTTCGCCCGGCTGACTTCCCCGCGCAGCCGCCGTCGAACGTCCGAGCGTCGAATGTCCGAGTCGAACGTCCGAGCGTCGAACGTCCGAGCGTCGAACGCACAGCTCAGGCGAGCAGCGCGGCCACGGCCTCCGCGACGGGCCGGTCATCCGGCACGGCGCGCACTGCCACGACGGCGTCCACCGGCAGCGGCGCGTACAGGTGGGGAAAGAGTGCGCCGCCGCGGGACGGCTCCCAACGCAGGTCGTCGCCCAAGCGTTGCGGATCGACGGCGAGCAGGGTCAGGTCGGTCCGCCCGGCGAAGTGCCGGGCCGCCGTCTCGACCACCTGGTCCGGACCGGACAGGTGGATGAAGCCGTCGCGCTCGTCGTCCGCCGAACCGGCGTACGCGCCGCGGACCTCGGCCGCCGCCCACTCGTCGGCGGACAACAGTTTGTAGATCACCTACGGCACTCTACGTTCCGCCCGGGTCAGGGCCTGGTCGAGGATCTCCAGCCCGAGGTCGATCTCGTCGTCGGAGACGGTCAGGGGCGGCGCGATGCGGAAGACGCCTCCCATGCCCGGTAGTTGGACGATGTTCATGTGCAGCCCGAGGGACAGGCACTCGGCGGTCACGCGCCGTCCCAGGTCCTCGGCGGCCGCCTTGGTGGTGCGGTCCTGGACGAGCTCGATGCCCTGCATCAGGCCACGACCCCGGACATCTCCGATCTGTTCGTGGCGGTCCTGAAGCTGGAGCAGGCCGTCGCGCAGTCGCTTGCCGCGGTTGGCGGCCTGGACGTGCAGTTGGTCGCGCGTGATGACGCGCATGACGGTCAGCCCGACCGCGGCCGGCAGAGGGTCGGAGACGTGCGTGGTGAAGAAGAGGTACCCGAGATCGTGGCAGCGCTGTTCGATCTCGGCGGTCGTCACGACGGCGGCGAGGGGCAGCCCCGCGCCGAGCGTCTTCGACAGGGTGAGGATGTCAGGCTGGACCCCGTCCCGCTCGAACGCGAACATGTCGCCGGTGCGGCCCAGGCCGGTCTGCGCCTCGTCGAGGATCAGCAGCATGCCCCGCTCGGCGCACTTGTCCTTCAGGGCGCGCAGGTAGCCCACCGGCAGGTCGATGAGGCCACCCGAGCTGAGGATCGGTTCGACGAGGCAGGCGGCCAGGTTGCCGCTGGACTGGCGATCGACGAGGTCGAAGGCGTAGTCGAGTTCGCCGCGCCAGTCGTAGCGGCCGTCGATGACGAACCGTGGACGGTACGTGTTCGGCGCCGGGATGGCGATGTTGCCCGGTACCGGCGGGCCGTATCCGCGCCGGCCGGCGCTGTATGTGGCAGCGGCCGCCCCGGACGTCATCCCGTGCCAGGACTGGTTGAAGCTGACGATCTCATAGCCGCCGGTGTAGAGCTTGGCCATCTTGATCGCGGCCTCGTTCGCCTCGGCGCCGGTCGTCAGCAGCAGGGACTTCCGCAGCGGCGCCGGCGTGGCCTCGGCCAGCGCTCGGGCGAGGTCGACCACCGGCCGGCTCACCATGCCGCTGAACAGATGATCCAGTGTCGCCACCGCGGAGCGGACGGTCTCGACCACCTCTGGATGGGAGTGGCCGAGCACCGCGCTCATCTGGCCGGAGGTGAAGTCCAGGATGGCGCGGCCGGAACTGTCGTAGACGAACGATCCCTGCGCCCGCTCGATGATCGCCGGGACGAATGATCCGCCGTAGCGCACCAGGTAGTCGTCGACGGCGCTCCAGAACTCGGGATCGTTCACGATCACTCCTCGGGCCGATCGTCGATCAGTTCACCTTAGGTCCCATCGTCGTCGTGGCACATGGGTCCCGCACATGGCTCGCTGGGGCGTGATGTCCTTGATCCCAAGTGTCCGCCCCGCTCACCGCCTCGAACCCGGTATCGCGACTCAGGCGAGCTGAGCCGGTCTCATCCGGCGGCGCGCGGGCGCGCTCGGCCCAGCAGTTCCGCCACCCGGTGCATCCGCGGGTCGGCGGACATGGCCTCCAGGGGCACCGGCAACGGGATTCGCCAGTTCGGGTACTGGTCGACCGTGCCCGGCAGGTTCGGTTGGCGCCGCTCGCCGAGCGCGTCGTACGGCGAGGCGAGCAGGAACCGGCACGGCGACGCGGCCAGCAACCCGTGCATGCCGACCACGAGTTCGTCGTCGGTCGGGTCGTCCGCGACCAGGCCCTCCCGGCGAAGCAGCGCGACCAGCGCGCGCCGGTCGGCCCGGGCCCGTCCGGCCTCCGCCTCGACATCGCCGAGCAGGCCGAGCTCCGCGCGTACCCGTACGTGTTCGCCTTCGAGCATCCCGGCTGCCGTCGGCAGGTCGTGGGTGGAGATGCTCGCCATCGCACCGGCGGGCCAGTCGGCGGGCGGCTGGAACGGATGGACCCCGGTGTCGTCGGGTTTCTCCTCCCGGGCGAACCACAGGACCTGGGATCCCAGCATGTTCGCCTCCCGCAGCCCTCGGGTCACGCGCGGCTCGACCGTACCGAGATCTTCGGCGACCACGGCGGCGCCGGCGCGGTGCGCTTCCAGCGCGAGGATCGCGAGCATCGCCTCGTCGTCGTAGCTGACGTACGTGCCCTGGTCGGCGGAGGCGCCGGGCGGCACCCACCACAGCCGCCACAGCCCCATCACATGGTCGACGCGCACGCCGCCCGCGTGCGCCAGGACCGAGCGCAGCATGTCGCGGTAGGCGGCGTACCCGGTTTCGGCGAGCCGGTCGGGCCGCCACGCGGCCAGGCCCCAGTCCTGGCCCTGCTGGTTGAACCCGTCCGGCGGCGCTCCGGCGGTGACGCCGGGGGCGAGCACGTCCTGGAGCAGCCAGCCGTCGGCGCCACCCGGGTCGACGCCGACGGCCAGGTCGTGGATGAGGCCGACCCGCATGCCGGCGGCTCGCGCGCCGTCCTGGGCGCGGCCGAGCTGCCGCGCGGTCTCCCGCTGCAACCAGGCGTGGAAGGCGACCCGGTCACCGGCTTTCGCCCGGGCCGCGACGACGGCGGGGGAGTCCGGGCGCCGCAGCTCCGCCGGCCAGGCCTGCCAGTTGTGGCCGTGTACCTCGGCGAGGGCGCAGAACGTGGCGAAGTCGCGCAGGCCGGGGTCGAGGTCCGCGATCGGCTCCGCGTACGGGAAGAGCAGCTCCAAGGCCGTGCGCTTGGCCTGCCAGGCCCGGTCGTAGTCGATGTGTTGGCCGGTGGCATCGGGGCGCAGGGCGTCGACCCTGGCCCGCGCGGCCGGCTCGGCCCGGCGGTAGGCGTCGGTGTCCTCGACGGCGAGGTAGAGCGGGTTGGCGAAGCGGCGGCTGGACGGCGAGTACGGCGATGCCTGGACAGCGGGTACGGTCGCGACGGCGTGCAGCGGGTTGAGCAGGACCAGGTCGGCCTGGCCGGCGTCGGCCGCCCAGTCGGTGAACGTGCGCAGGTCGCTCAGGTCGCCGACACCCCAGGACCGTCCGGAGTGCACGGCGTACAGCTGAAGCATCCAGCCCCACGCCGGTGGCGGCGCGGGCAGCCGCTCCGGCGCGACGACGAGGGTCGACTCGGAACCTGCCACGGTCAACCGGTACCAGCCAAGCGGCAGCGTGACGGGGGCGCCGTCGACGACGTCGTACGCCGCGTCGTCCTCGCCGTACGCGACCCCGTTCGCGCCCCTCGGCAGCGCCCAGCGCTGGCCGGGTCGCACCACCACGGTCGGTGGCAGGGCGCGGGCACGGTCGCGCTCGCGGACCCGGGCCAGCTCCCGGCGTACGTCGGCCGGGGTGCCGGTCGCCACGTCGAGCAGCCCCAGGATCGTACGGACGACGTCCGGGTCGACCTCGACGCGACGGTGACGCCAGTCCTCGTACGAGGTTGCGACGCCGTGCGCCGCGGCCAGCTCAGCCAGTTCCTGATCCGTTGTGTCCGCCATCGGTCACGCCCACCTTCCTCGCCGCCGCCGCGCACGTGGTACCCCTGGGGCGCGGTATTTATGTGGGTTGTGTGATGTCGCTCGATCCTGCCGGGGCACCCGCCGGCCCGGGCGCCCCGGCTGCTGGCAGCATGTGGCTATGACGAGGGATCGGGACCCGTCCGGCCGGCCACGGCAGGCGCGCCCGCGGGACGCGACCGGCCGGCCGCTGCGGTACGGCGATCCCGGCGGCGTCGAGCCGGTACCGGAGGAGCCGCTGCCGCCGGCCGAGGCGCTCGCCCTGGCGCAGTCGTTGCTGGACTCGGGGCGGGCGTTCGCCGCGCACGAGGTGCTCGAAGCGGCCTGGAAGGCGGCGCCGGACGACGAGCGCGAGCTGTGGCAGGGGCTGGCCCAGGTCTGTGTCGGCATCACCCACGCCCAGCGGGGCAACGTCGCCGGGTCGGCGCGCCTGTTGGGTCGGGGCGTCGAGCGGCTGCGCCCCTACGCCGAGCAGCCGCCGCACGGCATCGACGTGGCCGGCGTGCTGGCGTGGCACGACCGGCACGCCGCCGACGCGGCCGCGGTCGCGCCCCCGCGCCTGAGCCGGGGATAGCCCTGAGCCCGGATTGCCCTGAGCCGGGGATAGCCCTCTGTCGAGGGGGCTGCTGTCAGGGTTGGCGCTGCTCGGTGGGTGCGAGAACCTTGTCGATTCCGAGGATCGCCAGCACCCGCTGCACCTTGCCGTGCGCGTTGATCAGGCAGTACGCGACGCCGCGCCGGTCGGCCACCTGCTTGGCCCCCATGATGACCTCGACGCCGGAGGAGTCAATGAAGTCCAGCGCTCCGAAGTCCAGCGTCAACTCTGTGACCTGCGGTTCGGCGAGGATGGCCGAGACGGTTTCGCGCAGCCGATCGAGGTTGCTGATGTCGATCTCACCGGCGGCTTCCAGGCACGCCCGGCCGTCGCCGTTATTCGATCTGCTGAGCTCCAGCGGAGCCGGTCCGATCTCGTTGCCAATGGCATCCATCTGACCCGTCCCCGATGTGCGGCAGCACCCAACCCTTACCGATCCGCGAACGATCTTATCCCGGCTGCCGGAATGCCGGCTCGGCGGCGATGGCGAACCTGGCCATGCGGGGGCGCGTTGAGTGGGCGGACGTGCGGCATGAGCAGCTCAAACCGGCCGCGAGGAGCGATCCGCCGCCGTGTCCGGCTCCGGATGGCGGGTCTTCCCGCATCTTGGCGGGTCTTCCCCCATTTCGGGGGTGTTCCGCCCATGAGTGAGCAAACCGGTACTCCCGGTCACGGCTATGTCGGAGCGGGCGCCGCCTACTTCGGCGGCAGCGTCTCGACGAACGCGCTGGCGTCGGCGATCCAGCTGTCCAGGGCGTCGTCGTCCAGTTCATCGCCGGCCACGAACACCCAGCCGCGCATCGCCCGCCCGGTGAAGTCGAACGCCCGGACTCCAGGGCGGGTCAGCGCCGCGTCGGTGTTGTCCGGGCCGACCCGGGCCATCAGGTCGTCGCCGAGCACCCCGACGACCATGTTGCCGTACAGGAAGAACACCAGGCCGCCGAACATCCTCCGCTCGGCGACCCCGAACGTGTCACGTAGCCGGTCGCGGATGCGCTCGGCCAGCGCATCGTCGTAGGCCATGCCCGGATCGTACGTGGGCCGGCCCGGAGCCCGGTCGGCCCGGAGCCCGGGTCGGCCCACCACACCGTTGCCGGCCTCAGCCGACGTCGACCCAGTCGAGCGTGCGGGACACCGCCTTCTTCCACTTCGCGTACCCGTCCGCGCGCCGCTCCTCCGTCCAGGTCGGCTCCCAGCGCTGGTCCTCGTGCCAGTTCTCACGCAGCTCGTCGGCGGACTTCCAGAAGCCCACGGCGAGCCCGGCCGCGTACGCCGCGCCGAGCGCGGTCGTCTCGGAGACCACCGGCCGGCTCACCGGAACCCCGAGGATGTCGGCCTGTAGCTGCATGCACAGGCTGTTGGCGGTCACCCCGCCGTCCACCTTGAGCACGTCCAGGGTCACGCCGGAGTCCTGGGCCATCGCCTCGGCGACGTCGCGGCTCTGGTAGCAGATGGCCTCCAGGGTGGCGCGGGCGACGTGGGCGTTGGTGTTGTAGCGCGACAGGCCCACGATCGCGCCCCGGGCGTCGGAGCGCCAGTACGGTGCGAACAGGCCGGAGAACGCGGGGACGAAGTAGACCCCACCGTTGTCGTCGACCTGCCGAGCGAGCGCCTCGCTCTGGGCGGCGCCGCTGATGATGCCGAGCTGGTCGCGCAGCCACTGCACGGCGGACCCGGTCACCGCGATCGAGCCTTCGAGGGCGTACACGGCGGGTTCGGTGCCGAACTTGTACGCCACCGTGGTGAGCAGGCCGTTGTTCGACCGGACGATGTCGGTGCCGGTGTTGAGCAGCATGAAGTTGCCCGTACCGTAGGTGTTCTTGGCCTCGCCGGGGGCGAAGCAGACCTGGCCGACCGTGGCCGCCTGCTGGTCACCCAGGTCCGCGGTGATCGGCACCTCGCCGCCGAGCGGCCCGAACGCCTGCGTGACTCCGTACTTTCCGGGGTCCGACGACGGGCGGATCTCGGGCAGCATCGCGCGCGGGATGCCGAAGAACGACAGCAGTTCATCGTCCCAGTCGAGGGTCTCCAGGTCCATCAGCATGGTCCGGCTGGCGTTGGTCACATCGGTGATGTGGACCCCGCCCTGCGTGCCGCCGGTGAGGTTCCACAGCAGCCAGGTGTCGGTGTTGCCGAAGAGAGCGTCGCCCCGTTCGGCGGCCTCGCGTACGCCGTCGACGTGGTCCAGGATCCACTGGACCTTGCCGGCTGAGAAGTACGTCGCGGGCGGCAGGCCGGCCTTGCGCCGGATGACGTCGCCGCGCCCGTCGCGGTCCAGCGCCGACGCGATCTGGTCGGTGCGGGTGTCCTGCCACACGATCGCGTTGTAGTACGGCCGGCCGGTGCGCCGGTTCCACACCACGCTGGTCTCCCGCTGGTTGGTGATCCCGAGCGCGGCCAGGTCACTCGCCTCGAGCCCCAGGGCGTTCATCGCGGTGCGGATGACGGAGGTGGTGCGCTCCCAGATCTCGACCGGGTTGTGCTCGACCCAGCCGGCCTGCGGCAGGATCTGCGAGTGTTCGAGCTGGTGGCGGCCGACCTCGTTGCCGCCGTGGTCGAAGATCATGAATCGGGTGCTGGTCGTTCCCTGGTCCACCGCGCCGACGAAGTCAGCCATGCAGATCTTCCCTTCTTCCGTGGTTGGGTCCGACGTTCGCTGTTGCCTGTGCTTCTTCCCCCTGAGCTTCGTTCACCTGGGCCTCGTTCACCTGGGCCTCGTCCAGCGCCGTGTCCGGCTGGCCGGGGACGACCACGCTGTCCGCCTCGGGCAGGGACCGGCCGATGAGTACTTCGTAGAGCCCGGCACCGATGACGGCGCCGATGAGCGGGCCGACGATGGGCACCCAGAAGTACAGGTTGCCGTACTGATCTCGGAACGCGGTGTCGTAACCGGTCAGGAACGACGCGAGTCGCGGGCCGAGGTCGCGCGCGGGGTTGATGGCGTAGCCGGCGTCGGTGCCCCAGGCCATCCCGATGGCGACCACGATCAGGCCGATCACCACCGGTCCGAGGTTCGCCGCCGGCGCCGTGTTGCGCAGATCGGTGACGGCGACGACGAGGAAGAGCAGGATCGCGGTACCGATGATCTGATCTCGCAGCGCGCCCCACGTGCCGACCGGTAGTGTCCCGTTACCCGGCAGGGTCGAGAACACCCCTTGGGTCTTGATCGTGTGGCCGGGGTCCACCTTGGCCAGCACCTCGCTGTAGTTCCACCGTACGAGCAGCGCGGCGACGAACGCGCCGGCTAGCTGGGCGGCGGAGTACGGCAGGACCTTGCGCCACTCGAATTTGCGGAAGACCGCGAGCGCGAAGGTGACGGCGGGGTTGAGGTGGGCGCCGGAGATCCGCGCCGCGACGTAGACGCCGAGCGTGACGCCGAGGCCCCACGCCCAGGAGATGCTGTCATGGCCGCCGAGGTTGCCGGCGACGACCTGGGCGACGACGCCGATGCCGAAGAGGATGAGGATCGCGGTGCCGGCGAATTCGGCGGCCATTTCGCCGAGGAGGCCGGGGATCTTTCTCCCATACGCCATGTCTCCTCCTGACGCTGCGTCAGCCGGGGTGGGTGGCTGCAGCTCGCATCGGTGACGGTTTGTTACCGATCGATGTACGGTATGCAGTCAATTTAGGTGAGTCAATGAGTATGTTGTTGATGTTGGTGTTCCCACTTGTTTCACCGCTGACACGTGCCGCGCACCGGGAGTGGGACGGTCGCTCGTGCCTGGTCTACAACTACGACGGCGAGGTCGACCCGCGTGGCGCCCAGTCGGGGGCGGAGACGCGGTAGCTGGGGAGCTTCCCCTCTTGTTGAGGAGGGCGCCCCTCGCACGGGGACGATTACGGCTTCAGCAGCACCTTCACAGCGCCGTCCTTCTTCGCCTGGAAGTTCTGGTACGCCTGCGGCGCCTCGTCGATCGGCACCCGGTGGGTCGCGAAGGTGTCCACGCCGAGCGGGTCGGCGTCGGTGAGCAGCGGAAGGATGTCGTCCACCCAGCGGCGGACGTTGGCCTGACCCATGCGTAGCTGGATCTGCTTGTCGAACAGCACCATCATCGGCAGCGGGTCGGCCGTCCCGCCGTACACACCCGACAGGGAGATCGTGCCGCCGCGTCGGACGGCGTCGATGGCCAGGTGCAGCGCGGCGAGCCGGTCGATGCCGGCCTTGTCGATGAGCTTCTCGGCGGCGGCGTCGGGTAGGAGGCCGGCCATGGTCTGGGCGAGCTTGCCGACCGGCGAGCCGTGCGCCTCCATGCCGACCGCGTCGATGACCGAGTCCGCGCCGCGACCACCGGTCAGCTCACGGATCACCTCGGCGACGTCGTCGTGCTGGGTGAGGTCGATGGCGTGGACGCCGTTGACCCGGGCCCGTTCCAGTCGCTCCAGGACCAGGTCGACGCCGATCACCTTGCCCGCGCCGCGGTGCAGTGCGATCCGGGTGGCCATGTCGCCGATCGGCCCGAGGCCGAGGACGACGACCGTCCCGCCCGGGGGCACGGCCGCGTACTCGACCGCCTGCCACGCGGTGGGCAGCACGTCGGACAGGTACACGAAGCGGTCGTCGGGCGGTCCGTTGGGCACCTTGATCGGCCCGAACTGTGCCTGGGGTACCCGCAGGTACTCGGCCTGGCCGCCGGGGATCTGTCCGTACAGCTTGGTGTACCCGAACAGGGCGGCACCCTTGCCGTACTCGCGGACCTGGGTGGTCTCGCACTGCGTCATCAGGCCCTGCTGGCACATCCAGCAGTGACCGCAGGCGATGTTGAACGGGATCACCACCCGGTCGCCGGCGCGGAGGTTCGTGATCGCCGACCCGACCTCCTCGACGATGCCCATCGGCTCGTGGCCGAGGATGTCGCCTTCGGTCATGAAGGGGCCCAGGACCTCGTACAGGTGGAGGTCGGAGCCGCAGATCCCGCTCGAGGTGACGCGAATGATGATGTCGTTGGGGTCCTGGATGGTCGGGTCTGGAACGGTGTTCACCCGGACGTCGCGCTTGCCGTGCCACACCACTGCTTTCACGAAAGCCACTTCCTTACCCGGCCGGACGAGTTCCACCGGCCATTACCCCCAGTCAATGGCCGGAAACGCGGGCGAACCAGGCGTTGTGACCACAGTTACTTAGCCAACCTAACTATATGCCGTTAGGGTTACCCAGTACTCGGTGACGGAAGGAAGTGCATGGGCTCGCACGAGCACGCCAGCCTGATGGGCGCGGTCAAGGGGCAGCCGCGGCAGGTGTGGATCACCGCCTTCGCTGCGGTCATCGCGTTCATGGGCATCGGCCTGGTGGATCCGATCCTGTTGTCCATCGCCGAGGGGTTGCACGCCACCCCGTCCCAGGTGACGCTGCTGTTCGCGTCGTACCTGGGGGTGCAGGTCGTGGCGATGCTGTTGACCGGGGCGTCCAGTGCCCGCTTCGGTGCCAAGCGCACGGTCCTCATCGGGCTGACGCTGATCGTGCTCGCCACCGCGGCCTGCGCCATGGCCAACTCGATCGGCCTGCTGATCGGCCTGCGCGGCGTGTGGGGCCTGGGCAACGCGTTCTTCATCGCCACCGCCCTGTCGGTGATCGTGGGTGCCGCGACCGGCGGCCAGCAGGGTGCGATCCTGCTGTACGAGGCGGCGCTCGGTGTGGGTCTCTCGGTTGGCCCGCTGCTCGGGGCCCTGCTCGGCAGCTTCTCCTGGCGGGGGCCGTTCCTCGGTACGGCCGTCCTCATGGCCGTGGCCCTGGTGCTGTGCGCGGCGTTCCTGACCCCCGACTCGCGGGCGAGCCGCCCGCCGATCGCGCTCCTCGGACCGCTGCGGGCGCTGCGCCACGGCGGCCTGCTCCGCACGGCTGTCGGCTCCGCCCTCTACACGGCGGCATTCTTCACCGTGCTGGCGTGGACCCCGTTCGTGCTGGGCTTCACCGCGGTGCAGATCGGCCTGGTGTTCTTTGGCTGGGGCCTGTGTGTCGCGGTCGCCGGGGTGGCGCTCGCGCCGCGCCTCGCCGGGTGGCTGGGGGAGCGGCGCGCGACGGTCGTGGCGGTGCTCGGGTACGCGGTGCTGATGGCTCTGCTCGCGGTGCCTAGCAAGCCCCTCGTTGTCGCGGTGGTGATCGTCAGTGGCCTCGTCTCCGGCCTGCTGAACACGTTGTTCACCGGCACCGCGATGAGCATCAGCCCGGCCCCGCGACCGGTCGCCAGCGCCGGCTACAACTTCTGCCGCTGGCTCGGTGGGGCGCTGTCGGCCATTCTGGTCGGCCACATCGCCGGGTGGCTGGGCTCGCCGCACGCCCCGTTCCTGGTGGCGGCCGTCTGCTGCCTCGTCGCCGCCGCGCTGCTCACGCGCGGGCACTGGGCCGCGCGGTCGGACTCCCACACGGTGCCGGCCGAGGCGGTGCTGGTCGGCGAACAGCTCTAATTTACTAATCTCAATATTGACGTAACTCCATTCCATTCGGCACAGTGGACCAGTGGATGAGCCACTGGCCCAACCGATCGCCCGCCACGGGGTCGTCGACGCGCTGGTAGCGCGGATACGCGCGGACGTCCTCGCCGAGCGGTACACACCGGGCGCCTACCTGCCGCCCGAGCGAGACCTGGCGGCGCGGTACGGGGTGACCCGGACCTCGCTCAAGCACGCGCTCGTCCGGCTGGTGGAGACCGGGCTGCTGGAGACCCGGCACGGCGTCGGCACCCGGGTGCGGGACTACCGGCGCGACGCGGGCGTCGACCTGCTGCCGTTCCTCGTCGTAGCGGCCGGCCCGGACTGGCTGCCCGAGATCTTCCAGGCCCGCCGCGAGATCGGCGCGCTCATCGCCGCTCGGGCGGCCACCCACGCCACCCCGGAGCAACGGGAGCGACTGAGCGACCTCGTCGCCGAAGTCCGAGCCGCGCCGTCGACCGACGCGGCGCAGCGGGCCGAGTGCGAAGTGCACCGGACCCTCGCCGCAGCCTGCGCCAACCGGGTGTACGCGCTGCTGGTCAACTCGCTGCTGCGCGCCTATGACGAGGTGCGGCACCTCTTCACCGGGCCGTTCTCCGACCCGGTCGCGGCGGCCGCCCGGCTCCGCCGCCTCGTCGAAGCGGTACGGGAAGGCGACGGCCCGGCCGCACACGCCGCCGCGGCGGCCTACTACGCCGAGACCGAAAGGCTGATGCTGGCATGAGGACGGCGTTCCGTGAGGTCATGGCCGGCACCGTACGGCTGGCCGGAGAGCCGACGCCCCGGCCGATGCGCCTCGAACTGCGCGCCGACCTGCCCGGGCTGCTGCACCCGTGGACGGACGCCACCGCCGAGGTCACCGGCAGCGTGAGCGTCGCGGGCTGGGCCGACGACAGTACCGTTTCGGGCAGCCTCGAGGTCGCACCCGTACGGGCGCGCCGGATCCGGTACCGGCTGTCGTTCACCACCCTCGCCGGGCGCCGGATGCACCTGGACGGGTGGAAGTCGATCCGGCTCGACCGGCCGGTGCGGACCATGACCCGACTACCCGCGACCGTGCTCGACGACAAAGGGCGCGTGGTGGGAGAGGCGCGCCTGCGCTTCCACCTGCACCGGGAGCTGCTGCCGATGGTGACGAGCATGCGTACCCGCACCGGCCCGCCGCCGACCGCCGCTGGCCTGTTACGGCCCCGCTGGCGGGGCCGGCGGGGCCGGCTCGAGGTCTGGTACTCCACCATCACCGAGCCCCGCACCGGTACGGGCATCTGGCTGCACCACGAACTCGTGGCGCCAACGGACGGGCGCAACGCGTACGCGCACGGCTGGGCCGGCGTCTTCCCGGCCGACGGCGCGCCCGTACTCGCCCGGTTCGGTCCGGTGTCGTGGCGGCAGCCCGAACCGCCCGACGTCTATGACGCCGACGAGGTGGCGGTGAGCGCCGACCGGCTGCGTGGGCGGGCCGGCGACGTCTCGTGGGAGCTGCGCCGCTCCGGCGGAGGGGAGCCGCTGTACACGTTCCCACGCTGGGCGTGGCGGTACGGGGTGCTGCCGGCGGCCCAGATCGTGCCGCTGCCGGCCGCCCGGTTCACGGGCGCCCTCCGCTACGGCGAATCCACGGTGGAACTGGACGGCGCGCCGGGGAACGTGGCGCACATCGACGGCCACGGCAACGCGGCGCGCTGGGCCTGGCTGCACGCTGACCTCGGGGACGGCGACGTGTGCGAGGTGGTCGCCGCCGTGGCGAAGCGCCCGGGCCTGGCCCGACTGCCGGTGCTGCCCATGGTCCGGCTGCGGCTGGGCGGAGTCGATCTGCCGCCGGCGGACCCACTGCTGGGCGCGGCCGGGTTGCGCGCCGAGATCGGCCTGCCGCACTGGACGGTCACCGGCCGGCTCGGCCCGGCCCGCCTGCGCATCGAGGTCAACCAGCCGGCGGATGGCACTCTCGCGGTCGACTACACCGACCCGGACGGCAGCCGCGCCGTCTGTCACAACAGCGAACGCGCCGACGCGTTGATCATCGTCCAACGCCGCGCCGGCGGTGAGTGGCGGACCTGGCGGCGCTGGACGCTGCTCGGCACCGCACACGCGGAGGTGGGCACTCGTGAGTGACGGTGTCCTTAGCGGCGCGGCGGCGGCCGTCCTCGGCATCGACGACATCCGCGCCCGTGCCGTCGCGGCGCGCGCCACCCGGTTGGCCGCCGCGTTCCCCGGCACCGCGGTGGTCGGCCTGCGGGCCGCGGCCGCGATGCTGAACGCCGCCGCGTACGCGACTGCGGGCGCCGGCCTCGCCGCGCTTCCTCCGGACCGCCGGCAGGCGGTGTGTGACGCCGTCGCCGCCCGCCCGGGCGGTACCCAACTGCTCGACGCGCTGAAGGTGTTTTTCCTGCTCGCCGCGGCGGAGTCCCGCCACGCGACGCCGCCCCCGGCTGGGGGTCACGGGACGCGGCCCCCAGCCGGGCGGCCCGACCCGCCGCTGACGTGCGTCGTCGCCGACGACTGGCCGGCGCGGGCGACTGCGGACGTCGTCGTCGTCGGGTCGGGCGCGGGTGGCGCCGTTGCCGCCCGCGAGTTCGCCCGCGCCGGAGCGCGGGTCGTCGTGGTCGAGGAGGGCCGCCGCTTCACCGTGGAGCACTTCCGGGCGCTGTCACCTGCCGACCGCTTCGTCGCCCTGTACCGGGACGGTGGCGCGACCCTCGCCCTCGGTAGCCCGCCGGTACTGCTGCCGCAGGGGCGCGGCGTCGGCGGTACCACGCTGGTCAACTCCGGCACCTGCTACCGCACCCCGGTACGGGTACTGCGCCGGTGGCGCGACGCGTACGGGGTTGCTGCTGCGGACCCGGAGCACTTCGACGGCCTGCTCGACGAGGTCGAGGCGATGCTCGCGGTCGCGCCGCAGCCCACGGACGTCCTCGGTCGCAACGGCGAGCTGGCCCTCGCCGGCGCCCGGGCGCTCGGGTGGCGGGCGACCCCGCTTCGGCGCAACGCGCCGGGCTGCGCCGGGTCCTGCCAGTGCGCGGTCGGCTGCCCCCGCAACGCCAAGAACGGGGTGCACCTCACCGCGCTGCCGGAGGCGTGCGCGGCCGGCGCGGTCATCGTCACCGGCGCGCGCGTTCACCGGGTGTTCGTCGCCCGCGGCCGGGCCGTCGGGGTGCGGTTCGGGGACCGCGAGATCCTGGCGCCGCTCGTCGTCGTCGCGGCCGGGGCCGTGGAGACGCCCCGGCTGCTGCGCCGGTCCGGCCTCGGCGGTCACCCGCAGCTCGGGCGCAACCTGGCCGTACACCCGGCGGTCAGCGTCGCCGGGCGCTTCGCCGAGCCGGTCGTCTCCTGGTCGGGGGTGCTGCAGAGCGTCGGGGTGGAGGAACTGCACGACGACGGCGTACTCATCGAGGCGACAGCCGGGCCGCCGGGGCTGGTGTCGTTCCTGCCCCCGGGGTACGGGCGACCCCTGCGCGCCGAACTGGACCGGGCCGACCGGCTCGCGACCCTCGGTGCGCTGGTGGCCGACGTTCCCGGCGGCCGGGTCGGCGCGCGTACGGTGCGCTACCGGCTTGCGCCCACCGACGCTGACCGGCTCCGTGAAGCCATCGTGGCCATGGGCCGGATTCTCCTGGCCGCCGGCGCGCAAGAGGTGCTCACCGGCATCAACACCCACCCGTACGCGCGTACGCCGGACGAGGTCGTCGCGGCCGCGTCGGCGGCGGCAGCCACTGACCTGCATCTCGCCGCGTTCCACCCGACCGGGACCGCGCGGATGGGCGCCGACCCCGCCCGGGCCCCGGTGGACCCGGCCGGTAGGTTGCGTGGCGTGGCGGGGGTACTCGTCGCGGACGCCTCGGTGCTGCCCACCTGTCCGGAGGTCAACCCGCAACTGTCCATCATGGCCCTGGCGCTGGCCGTGTGCCGGCCGGCGATCTGATACCGGCTACTCAGGCGGGGTGACCGGCGTCCAAGTCGCTGACCTGGGAGAACATCAGCGGTGACCGGGCGGAGTCGCCCTCCGCGTCCTGGGGCCGGAGCAGGAAACCGGTGTGGTTGCCCAGCGGGAACCGGTCGAGGACCTCGCCGACGAAGTGGCGTGGACAGTCGCTGAGGATTGGTACGCCCGACGGCCCCGACCGCCACGAGCACCGGGCGAACTTGTCGACCTCGTCGCCGGTCTGGGCGCCGAACAGCGCCGCCAACTCGCGCTGCGCCGGATCCAGGCCGTGTACGGCCAGCACCTCGGCGTGCATCGCCACCCGGTACGTGTGGTTGTTCTGCGACAGGCACACCAGGAACCGGTCCGGTTCGAGGCTGCACTGGGTGGTGAAGCCGACCAGGCAGCCGGCCCGCGCGCCGGTCTGTCGATGCACGGCCGTCACGATGAACATGGGGTAGTCCAGCCCGTCCAGGAACTGGTCCAGGTCGCCATCCACGCCCACGTCGACTCCTCCCTCGCAGTACGCGTGGAGCCTATCCGGCAGGCTCCCTCATCCGTTCGGCCTACTGCTCTGACCCGAAAGCCGTACGGAAAGGGTTCAGTTCTGGCGTATGCACGTCGATGAACCATTACGAAGTGGGCTTCTGCTCGGGAGGTGGGCGTCGTGCTTCAGTGGCAGCCGTACGCCCTGATCCCGCTGGCCGGTGCCGTCATCTGCGCGATCGTGTGCTGGTCGGCGTGGCGGCGGCGGAACTCCACTCCCGCCGCGCGGGCGCTGGCGCTCACCACCCTGGGCATCGTCGCCTGGGCGGCGGTCGAGGTTCTGATGTACAGCGTCTCGACCCTCGACGGCCAGATAACCGTCGGCTTGGGCATCTACCCGGGCGTTGCGACCACCGTGCTCGGCACCTTCTGGCTGAGCCGGGTCATCGTCGACCGGGACGCCACCCTCCGGCCGGTCGTGTGGGCGCTGCTCCTCATCGAACCGATCGCGATCACTGCGGCGGCCGCCACGAACGGCTGGCACCACCAGGTCATCGCCTCCGGCACGCTGGTAGGGGACCCGCCGCTGGTGGTCGCGCAGGTCGGCCTGTTCTTCTGGCTGCACAGCGCGTACAGCTACGTCCTGCTGACCATCGGCATGCTCGGCGTGGTCAAGGCACGCCGTACTGCCACCGGTCTGTACCGGCGACAGCTGACCACCATGCTCGTCGGCCCGGCCCTGATGTCGTCGGTCAACCTGTTGACCCTGTGGCTGCTGGCCAACGGCGGCACCGTCGACCTCACCGTCATCGGCTTCGTCCTGGCCGGCGTCACGTTCTGGTGGGCGGTGTTCCGCCAGGGCATGCTGCGACTCGTACCGGTGGCCCGTAGCTTCGTCTTCGAACGCGTGACGGACGCACTGGTGGTCATCGACCGGCAAGGCCAGGTGATCGACCTCAACCCGGCCGCGACCGCGCTGATCCGCAAGGTCCAGCCGGCGCTGCCGGACAACCTGATCGGCCTGCCGTACCACGTTCTTGTCCCCGGTTATGGACCGCGCGACCGGCTCGTCGACGGCGAGCGCGCGGTGCTGGCCGGAGATCGGCAGATCGACCTCGACATCCGATCTGGCGACCTCACCGACCGTACCGGTGCCTCCATCGGACGGGTCGTGGTCGCCCGCGACACGACCGAGCTCAACGACAAGAAGCGCGAACTGGCGGCGGCCAACGAGCAGCTCCAGGAGCAGTTGCGCACCATCGAACGGCTGCAGGAGCACCTCGCCGAGCAGGCCATCCGCGACGACCTGACCGGGCTGTACAACCGCCGCCACCTGATGCACACCCTCGATGCGGAGCTGTCGCTGGCGGAGGGGACCGGGCAGCCGCTGAGCGTGGTGCTGCTCGACATCGACCACTTCAAGTACGTCAACGACCGGTTCGGCCACGCTGTCGGTGACGAACTGCTCGTCGCGATCGCCGGCGTGCTGTCGTCGTCGGCCCGGCAGGGCGACACCGTGGCGCGCTACGGCGGTGAGGAGTTCGTCATGGTGCTGCCCGGTACCACCTCCGAGCAGGCGTGGAACCGCGCCCAGGAGTGGCGGCTGCGCTGCGCCGCGACGGCCGTGCCGACCGACCAGGGCCCGCTGAGCGCGACCTTCAGCGCGGGGGTCGCCTGCTACCCCTCGTCGGGTACGTCGTCAGCGGTCCTGTTGAACGCCGCCGACAAGGCACTGTACCGGGCCAAGGCCGAAGGCCGGGACCGGGTGCTGCGCGCCGACACCCTGGCTGCGTAACCCCTTACTCGATGCCGCCGGCACCGAGCAGCATCTTCACCTCCGAGCGGAACGCGATGTCGTTGGAGACCTTGAAGTCCGGCCCCAGCGCCAGCAGGAGGGTCCCGCCGTCCCGCTTACGCAGCCGCAGGTGTACGGGCACGTCGCCGCGGTGGGCGGTCAGCATCTGCCGGAGCTCGTTTGCCAGCTCCGGGGTGACCTTCTCCAGCGACGTGACCAGCGTGACCGGCGGTTCCTCGCCGGCGACCGTGTTCGGCACGTCCAGCAGCGCCATGTCCTGACCGAAGACGCTGGTCGCCCCGTCACGCTTGCTGACGTGCCCGGTCACCTTCACCACGGTGTCCTCGATCAGGTAGTCGCGCAGCAACTCGTACGACTTCGGGAAGAACAGCACCTCGACGCTGCCGCTGAGGTCTTCGAGGTTGACGATCGCCCAGGTGGCGCCCTGCTTTGTGATCTTGCGGGTGATACCGGAGATCATGCCGGCGAGCACGACCGGCTTGCGGTCGGGGGTGTCCTCCTCCAGGACCTCGTTGATCAGCTGCTCGGAGTTGGCCTTGAGAATCCGCTCGGTGCCGGCGAGGGGATGGTCGGAGACGTACAGGCCGAGCATGTCCCGCTCGAACGCGAGCTTCTCCTTCTTGGGCCACTCCTGGCCGCTGAAGTTGAAGTCGAGACCGACGGGCGTGGAGTCCGCCTCGTCGTCGGCCATCAGGCTGCCGAACAGGTCGAACTGCCCGGCGGCCTCCTGCCGCTTGAGGCCGACGACGGCGTCGATGCCGGCCTCGTGGTGGGCGATCAGGTCACGACGGGTGTGGTTCATGCCGTCGAAGGCGCCGGCTTTGATCAGCGACTCGACCGTACGCTTGTTGCACGCGACCAGCTCGGACTTGGACAGGAAGTCCGCGAACGACGTGTAGCTGCTCTTCTTCTTCCGGGTCTCGACGATGGACGTCACGACGTTGGTGCCGACGTTGCGGACCGCGCCGAGCCCGAAGCGGATGTTCTCACCGACCGGGGTGAACGGGCCGGAGGACTCGTTGACGCACGGCGGCAGCACCTTGATGCCCATGGTGCGGCACTCGGCCAGGTACAAGGCCATGGTGTCCTTCTTGTCGCCGACGCTGGTCAGCAACGCGGCCATGTACTCGGCCGGGTAGTTGGCCTTCAGGTACCCCGTCCAGTACGAGATCATCCCGTAGCAGGCGGTGTGCGCCTTGTTGAAGGCGTAGTCGGCGAACGGGACCAGGATGTCCCACAGCTTCTGGATCGCCTCGTCGGAGTACCCGTTGTCGCGCATGCCCTGGCGGAAGGGTACGAACTCCTTCTCCAGGACCTCCTTCTTCTTCTTGCCCATGGCGCGGCGCAGGTTGTCGGCCTTGCCGAGGCTGTAGCCGGCGAGCTTCTGCGCGGCGCGCTGCACCTGCTCCTGATAGATGATCAGGCCGTAGGTGACGTCCAGGATCTCGGCCAGGGGCTCCTCGAGCTCCGGGTGGATCGGGGTGACCTCCTGCAGGCCGTTCTTGCGCAGCGCGTAGTTGGTGTGCGAGTTCGCGCCCATCGGGCCGGGCCGGTACAGCGCCAGGGCCGCGGAGATGTCTTCGAAGTTGTCGGGCTTCATCAGGCGCAGGAGCTGGCGCATGCCGCCGCCGTCGAGCTGGAACACGCCCAGCGTGTCACCCCGGCCGAGCAGCTCGTACGTGGGCCTGTCGTCCAGCGGCAGCTTCAGCAGGTCGATCTTCTGACCGGTGGTGGCCTCGATGTTCTTGACCGCGTCATCGATGATCGTCAGGTTGCGCAGGCCCAGGAAGTCCATCTTCAGCAGGCCGAGCGACTCGCAGGTCGGGTAGTCGAACTGCGTGATGATGGCGCCGTCGGCGTCACGCTGGATCAGCGGCACGTGGTCGATCAGCGGCTCGGCGGACATGATGACGCCGGCGGCGTGCACGCCGAGCTGCCGGACCAGGCCCTCCAGGCCCCGGGCCACCTCCATCACCTTGGCGACGTCGGGCTCGTTCTCCACCAGCTGGCGGACCTCGGCCGCCTCGGCGTACCGGGGGTGCTTGGGGTCGAAGATGCCCGACAGCGGGATGTCCTTGCCCATCACCGCCGGCGGCATCGCCTTGGTGATCTTGTCGCCGAGCGCGTACGGGTACCCCAGGACCCGGCATCCGTCCTTGATCGCGGCCTTGGCCTTGATCGTGCCGAACGTGGCGATCTGCGCGACCCGGTCGGAGCCCCAGCGCTCCGTGACGTACTTGATGACCTCGCCGCGCCGACGTTCGTCGAAGTCGATGTCGACATCGGGCATCGACACGCGCTCGGGGTTGAGGAACCGCTCGAAGATCAGCCCGTGCGCGAGCGGGTCCAGGTCGGTGATGCCCAGCGCGTACGCCGCGAGGCTGCCGGCCGCCGAACCACGGCCCGGCCCGACCGGGATGCCGTTGTCCTTGGCCCACATGATGAAGTCGGCGACGACCAGGAAGTAGGCCGGGAAGCCCATCTGGCAGATGATGTCCAGCTCGTACTCGGCCTGCTTGCGGTGCTCCTCGTCGTACCCCTCCGGCCAGCGGCGGTCCATGCCCCGCCAGACCTCTTTGCGGAACCACGACTCCTCGGTCTCACCCTCGGGGACCGGGAACTTGGGCATGAGGTTGTAGAACTCGAACATGCCCTTGGTCTCGACGCGCGAGGCGATCAGCAGGGTGTTGCGGCACCCCTCCTGCCACGCGTCGGACTGGTCGATGGCGTACATCTCCGCGGCGGACTTGATGTAGTAGCCGTTGCCGTCGAAGCTGAACCGGTTCGGGTCGGACAGGTTGCTACCCGTCTGCACGCAGAGCAGCGCGTCGTGGGCGTCGCGCTGCTCGGCGAAGGTGTAGTGCGAGTCGTTGGTGACCACCGGCGGGATGCCGAGCTTGCGCCCGATCTCGAGCAGGCCGTCGCGGACCCGCTTCTCGATCTCGAGGCCGTGGTCCATCAGCTCCAGGAACAGGTTCTCCTTGCCGAAGATGTCCTGGTACTTCGCGGCGGCGGCGAGTGCGGCCTCCGGCTGGCCGAGCCGCAGCCGGGTCTGCACCTCGCCGGACGGGCAGCCCGTCGTGGCCATGATCCCGGCGGAGTGCTCGGCGATCAGCTCGGCGTCCATCCGGCCCTTGACGTAGTGACCCTCGATGGAGGCCCGGGAGTTCAGCCGGAACAGGTTGTGCAGGCCCTCGGCGTTGCGCGCCCACATCGTCATGTGGGTGAAGGCGCCGTTACCCGACACGTCGTCGCGCTTCTGCTCCGGAGTACCCCAGAAGATCCGCTTCTTGTCGAACCGGGAAGCCGGCGCGAGGTACGCCTCCACGCCGATCACCGGGGTGATCTCCGCGGCTACGGCCTGCTTGTAGAAGTCGTTGGCGCCGTGCATGTTGCCGTGGTCGGTGATCGCCACCGCAGGCATCCCCAGCCGCTTGGCCTCGCCGAACATCTCCTTCAACCGGGCCGCGCCGTCCAGCATCGAGTACTCGGAGTGCACATGCAGATGGACGAACTGGTCGGTCAAAGTGATCTCCCCCGGGTGCGACGCGGACCTATGACCGTAACCGCCAATGAGGCGCCGGGGTGGGTTCGGATGGGCGTGTCGCGGCGTGCGTCACCCAACGAACCTCACCGACCCGCCGCCCTGCCCCCGACCATGATCATCACGGCCACGGCGGCCGTGGGGAATGTCGGGGGAGGGCTACACGGTCACCACCATGGCGGACAGCAGTCTATGGCGGGAGCGGGACTTCGCGCTGCTGTGGAGCGGGCAGACCGTCAGCGAGTTCGGCTCCATGATCACTACGATCGCGTTGCCCCTGGTAGCGGTGGTGAGCCTGCGGGCCTCGCCGTTCGAGGTGGGCCTGGCCACCACGTCCTCGTGGCTCGCCTGGCTGGTCGTCAGGCTGCCCGTGGGGGTGCGGGCGGACCGGCTGCGTCGACGTCCCCTGATGATCTGGGCGGACCTGAGGCGGGCGGTCGCACTGGCGACGGTACCCATCGCCTGGGCGCTGGACGGGCTCACGGTAGCCCACCTCATCGCCGTCGCCACCGTCATCGCCGTCGCCACCGTCATTGAGTCGCCACTGTCACTGAGGGGTACGGGAATGTGTCCTGCCGGTTCCATGTTGAGCTCCCTGCCTAGCCTGCGTGGATGGGGCGCTCGCCGCGGAGAATGTTGCCTGAGGGGCCGGCGTTGACAGAGAAGTCGTCCGCAACGGGTCGGGTATCGGCTCGGGACGGACCCGCCGGTCGCGGGAATGAACCTCCCACGGTCGGCGTTGAACTCTTATGTGCCCGCCGGTGCGGCTTGTCCGCGTGGTGAGGCCGCTGGTTCCGGGAATGTCTCCTGGAACGGTCAGCGTTGAAGTAGGTCGTCTGGTCCGCCGCTGCGGCGTCGCCATCTCCCTGCACGGAGCGGGGAATGCGGCGCGCGGTTGTGGGGTTGGACTGCCCGCGTCACCCGTACGTACGGCCAGGTCCGTGCGGTACGGGTCGCCGGGGAATGTTTCCCGGGGGCACGGCGTTGACAGAGAAGTCGTCCGGAACGGGTCGGGTATCGGCTCGGGACGGACCCGCCGGTCGCGGGAATGAAATTCCTGTGGTCGTCGTTGAACTCTCTTGTGTCGCCCGCGTGCGCGGCTTGGCCGCGCGGTCGGGGTGCCGGCCTCGGGAATGCTTCCCAGGGATACGGCGTTAACCAACGGGCCGCCCGGTCGCTCTTCGAGGTCGTCCTCGGGGGCATGGCCGGGACCGCTGGTCGCGGGAATGAAGGTTCCCCGGTCGGTGTTGAATACGGAGTACGTCCACGCGGCGTCCTGC
>NZ_JAATVW010000060.1 GCF_011947225.1 Planosporangium flavigriseum
AAGAGTGCCGAGCGGCATACCGCCGAGGCGCATGAGTCAGGAGGAATCTGACTGTGGTTGCACCGTACGGAGTTGTGGCGATCTCGCCGCGCATCGTCACCATGAAGAAGCGTGAGGACGCGGTCGAGAGCGCCAAGCGCATCTGCAAGTTCATGGAGATGGCGGTTCGGACCGCCGCCACCGAGGGCGCGCCGGTCAAGCTGGTCGTGCTGCCGGAGATGGCCATCCAGGGCATGCCGGAGAACTTCACGGCCGGTAACCGGGAGGCGCACGCGGCGTTCGCCACGACGGTGCCGGGTCCGGAGACCGACGTGCTGGCGGCCAAGGCCCGGGAGCTGGACACCTACATCGCGGCTGAGCTGCTGTTCGTGACCGACGAGGACTTCCCGGGTCACCTGTTCAACATGGCGTTCATCATCAGCCCCGAGGGTGAGGTCATCTACAAGCGGGCGAAGTCCACCAGCGACGCCTACGAGGGTGGTGCGCTGGGCACGACCAACCCGCACGACATCTACGACGAGTGGGTGGCCAAGAAGGGCAACGGCAACGTCCTGGACGCCATCTTCCCGGTGGCCAAGACCGAGATCGGCAACATCGGGTACATCATCTGCCACGAGGGCGCGTACCCGGAGACCTCGCGGGGTCTGGCGATGAACGGCGCGGAGATCATCATCCGGGCCACCCTGATCGACCCGCAGGTCGCCCAGGGCATGTGGGAGCTGCAGAACCGGGCTCACGCGATGTTCAACCAGACCTATGTGATCTCGCCGAACCTGGGTCCGCAGATGGACGACGACGGGCACATGTTCGACCTGTTCGGTGGCCGGTCGATGATCGTGGACAGCAAGGGTCGGGTGGTGGCTCGCCAGGAGGGTCTGATCCCGGGCGACTCGTTCGTCAGCTACGTCATCGACATCGAGGCGCTGCGCCGGGCGCGGGCGGCCAACGGCGTGATGAACTGGTTCAAGGACCTGCGTACCGAGCAGTACGCGGCGATCTACGAGCAGCCGATCTACGAGAAGAACCAGTACGTCGACGAGCTGCCGCAGGAGGGCTGGCTCGCCCGCGAGGACGTCCGCCGGGCCGACAACATCAAGAAGCTCATCGAGCGGGGCCTCCTCACGCCCCCGCAGATCTGAC
>NZ_JAATVW010000061.1 GCF_011947225.1 Planosporangium flavigriseum
GCCCGCCGACAACCGACCCAACGACTCCAGCTTCTGGTCGTGCCGGGTCTCCAGTTCCCGCCGCTGCCGCTCCCGCATATCGATGACGACGCCGAGCACGCCGCTCCACGAGCAGCCGTCCTCGCGGCTGACCCGTCTTACCGCCAGCTCGGTCTGCATCGATCCGCCAGCTACGGTGCTCAGGCTGCAATCGATCCGGCGCACCGCGCCGTCCCCCGTTCCGACAAGGACATCCTGGATCGGACTGCAGATGTTGCCCTGCACGAATTCCCAGATGGGCCGGCCGACCGTCGCCTCGACCGCGTGACCGGTCAGTTGGGTCCACGACGGCGAAACCCAGATCAGCTCGCCGTCCGCCGCGATGCGGAGCACGGCCGCATTGACCATGTCCAGCGCACTCGCTCGCTCCAGCCGCAGGTCCCGAAGTTCTAGGCATTTGGCGTACTGGCTAGCCAGTAGGGGGAGGAACTCCTCCACCGCCGCGGCCCAGCCCTCGCGCGGCCGGTCATCGGCCACCCACAGCACACCGAAGGTCTCGCCCAAGGGGCTGCGGATCGGTATGCCAGCGAAGCACTCGTCGGCACCGTCGACCACGACAATGCGCCCCTCCCACACGACCCGCTCGTACAGCGCGGCCACTGGCGGCGGTACGGCAGGATCGAAGCCGTACGCCGCGTCGATGTACGGGCCTTCCGCGGCCAGGACGGTCACCGCGCCGAGCTCGGCCGAGCAGCAGGCGGCGGCGATCCTGGGCAGATCGGCGCTGCTCTGCCCAGCCTGTATCAGGTCCGCATTCCGGGGTAACGGCGCCTTGGGCGCGTCGGTGGACGGCACTGTGACTGCAGTCATAGCTCTCGGCACTTCGCTCTATGGTGTCCGGGTCGCCTCCCTTATCGGCCCCGATGAAGCGGAATTAAGGCGACAGCCGAGGTCGGGTTTGTGACGAAGTCGTGCAAACGGCGCGTCATGGCAGCACCGGTCGCGCCCGGGTCACGCCGGCTCGGGCCGTTTCCCGTCGATGGGCAGGCGCAGGACGAACTCGGCGCCCTCCCCCGGCGTGGAATGCAGCTCGATGCTGCCGCCGTGCCCGTCGACCACCGA
>NZ_JAATVW010000062.1 GCF_011947225.1 Planosporangium flavigriseum
CTGGCGCGGGCGTTCGGGTGTGCGCGGGTGGTGTTCAACGACGGGCTGCGCGCACGCCAGACCGCCCGCGAGGCCGGCCTGCCGTACATCTCGGACGCCGAGTTGTCCAAGCAGGTCATCACGCAGGCAAAGACGACCGAGGCCCGCGCCTGGCTGGGCGAGGTCTCGTCGGTCGTGCTCCAGCAGGCCCTGGCCGACCTCAACGTGGCCTACCGCAACTTCTTCGCCTCGGTCACCGGCCGGCGTAAGGGCCGCAAGGTCGCGCCGCCACGGTTCCGGTCGCGCAAGGACAACCGGCAGGCGATCCGGTTCACCGCCAACGCCCGGTTCAAGGTCTTGGTCAACGGCCGGCTCAGGTTGCCGAAGATCGGCGACCTGGACGTGCGGTGGTCTCGGCAGCTTCCGGCTGACCCGTCGAGCGTGACAGTCATCAAGGATGCGGCGGGCCGGTACTTCGCCTCGTTCGTCGTGCAGACCACCGACCAGCCGCTGCCCGAGGTCGAGCCCGAGGTCGGTATCGACCTGGGGCTGACGCACTTCGCGGTGCTGTCGGACGGCAGGAAGGTGGCGGCGCCGAAGTTCCTGCGCCGCGCCGCACGCAAGCTCAAGCGGCTGCAGCAGAACCTGTCCCGCAAGCAGAAGGGGTCGAACAATCGCAAGAAGGCCGTTGTGAAGGTCGCCAGGGCGCACGCCCGGGTGGCCGACACCCGACGGGACTGGCAGCACAAGCTCTCGACACGGATCGTCCGCGATAACCAAGTGGTGTACGTCGAGGACCTGTGCGTGGCCGGTCTCGGCCGGACCAAGCTGGCCAAATCCATCCACGACGCCGGCTGGGCCAACTTCACCGCGATGCTGGAGTACAAGGCCGCCCGGTACGGGCGGACGTTCGCGAAGATCGACCGGTTCGCGCCCACGTCGCAGACGTGCTCATCATGCGGGCGGGTCGACGGACCCAAGCCGTTGAACGTCCGGTCGTGGGCCTGCCCATGCGGCGCGGTCCACGACCGGGACGTCAACGCGGCCAAGAACGTGCTCACGGCGGGACGCGCCGAGAG
>NZ_JAATVW010000063.1 GCF_011947225.1 Planosporangium flavigriseum
GCTGCGCCAGGAACGGGTCAACTACAACGCCACCAGCGCGATGCTGACCGCGTGGAAGAAGACCGAGGAACTTGCGTTCCTCAACGAGGTCTCCTCCGTGCCGCTGCAACAGGCGCTGCGACACCTGCAAGTCGCGTACATGAACTTCTTCGCCAAGCGGGCCAAGTACCCGACGTTCAAGTCCAAAAAGAAGTCGCGGAAGTCGGCGGAGTACACCACCAGCGCGTTCCGCTACCGCGACGGCCGGCTCACCCTGGCCAAGATGGACCAGCCGCTGGACATCGTGTGGTCCCGGCCGCTGCCCGACGGCGCAACACCGTCCACGGTGACCGTGTCCCAGGACGCCGCGGGTCGCTGGTTGGTGTCCCTGCTCTGCGACGACGTGATCGAACAGGTCCCGGCGTCCGGCTCGGTCGGTATCGACGCCGGGCTCGACAGCCTGCTGACCCTGTCCACCGGGGAGAAAGTCGCCAACCCCAAGCATGAGCGCCGCGACCGTGCCCGGCTGGCCCGCGCCCAGCGCAACCTCTCCAAGAAGGAGAAGGGCTCCGCGAATCGGGCCAAGGCGCGGCTCAAGGTGGCCCGCGTCCACGCCCGGATCACCGACCGTCGCCGCGACCACCTGCACAAGCTGACTACTCGGCTCGTTCGTGAGAACCAAACGATCGTGATCGAGGATTTGACCGTGCGCAACATGGTCAAAAACCACACGCTGGCCCGCGCCATCTCCGACGCGGCCTGGCGGCAGTTCCGCACCATGCTGGAGTACAAGGCCGACTGGTACGGCCGCGAAGTGATCGCGGTCGACCGCTGGTATCCCTCCAGCAAGCTGTGCTCGGCCTGCGGAGCGCTGGCCGACAAGATGCCGCTCAACGTCCGGACGTGGACGTGCCGGTGCGGCACCGTCCACGACCGCGACGTTAACGCAGCGCGCAACATTTTGGCCGCCGGGCTGGCGGTGTCTGCCTGTGGAGCCGGTGTAAGACCTCAACGGGAGTCCTCCCGGACGGGGCGGCCGGCGGTGA
>NZ_JAATVW010000064.1 GCF_011947225.1 Planosporangium flavigriseum
GGGCCGCAAGGTCGCGCCGCCACGGTTCCGGTCGCGCAAGGACTACCGGCAGGCGATCCGGTTCACCGCCAACGCCCGGTTCAAGGTCGTCGACAACGGCCGGCTGCGCCTGCCGAAGATCGGTGACCTGCAGGTGCGTTGGTCCCGCCAGCTTCCCGCCGTCCCGTCATCGGTAACGATCATCAAGGATGCGGCGGGACGGTACTTCGCATCGTTCGTCGTGCAGACTACCGACGAGCCGTTGCCCGAGCTGGACGCCGAAGTCGGAATCGACCTCGGGCTCACGCACTTCGCCGTTCTGTCCGACGGCACGAAGGTGGCCGCACCGAAGTTCCTGCGGCGCGCCGCCCGCAAGCTCAAGCGCCTGCAGCAGGATCTGTCCCGCAAGCAGCGGGGTAGCAACAACCGCAAGAAGGCCGTCGTGAAGGTCGCCCGCGCGCATGCGAAGGTGGCTGACAGCCGACGGGACTGGCAGCACAAGCTCTCGACCCGGATCATCCGCGAGAATCAAGCGGTGTATGTCGAGGACCTGTGCGTGGCTGGTCTGGGCCGGACCCGGCTCGCCAAGTCCGTGCACGACGCCGGTTGGGCGTCGTTTGTCGGGATGTTGGAGTACAAGGCCGCCCGGTACGGGCGGACCTTCGGCAAGATCGACCGGTTCGCGCCCACGTCGCAGATTTGCTCGGTGTGCGGCCGGGTCGACGGGTCGAAGCCGTTGAACATCCGGTCGTGGACCTGCCCGTGCGGGCAGGTCCACGACCGGGACGTCAACGCGGCGATCAATGTGCTCGCGGCGGGACGCGCCGAGAGCCTAAACGCCTGTGGAGCGCAGGTAAGACCGGCACCCGTGCCGGCACCGCGCGGGGAAGCAGGAATCCACCCGGACGCTACGCGCTGTTCCGCGCGCAGCGCGGAGGGAATCCCCGTCCTTTAGGGCGGGGAGAACGTCAA
>NZ_JAATVW010000065.1 GCF_011947225.1 Planosporangium flavigriseum
GCGCAGATCCTGACCCAGGCCGGTACCGCGATGCTGGCCCAGGCCAACATGGCCAGCCAGGGCGTGCTCAAGCTGCTCGGCTGAGCCGGTTAGGCACTAACTGAATAACAACTTCACAGCTATCCGGAAGGGGTGGCCCGCGTGCACGCGAGCCACCCCTTCCGGCATTGCGGCCCCCGCGCGACGGCCATCGGACCTCAAGGACGACTGCCCGGCCGATGCCACCCGGTCAGCTAAACCCGCCGATGACGCGACGAGCCACTTGGCGACTTCCCCCGCTCCCCACATCCCTAGGCATCTCCTGCTGCCGATCAGACCGCTCAAGGCCCGGCATCGCGCTGTTCGTCAAGCTCGGCATCGCGGGCAGCACCAGGCTGAAGATCGCTATCCGGAGCGCACCGGGACTGGCGATCCCGCTGATCCTGCTGGTCCTCCACGGCCCGATCGCCACGAACATCCTCAACATGTACTCGTGCAGCCTGTGCGCCCAGACGCTGGACTGGAAGACCGACCGGCGCAAGCTCACCTACGGCGTGGGCGTGCTCGCCATGATCTTCACGGTCGTCCTGATCTACGAGCAGGACTTCGCGCACACCCTGGACGGCCGGCTCGCCAGCATGGTGACCTGGGTGGCGCCCTGGGCCGCGGTGATGCTGATCCACTACTGGCTCTTCGCCAAGGAACGCATCGACGTAGACGCGCTGTTCGACACGCCGGGCAGCACTTGAAGCCGACCCAGGCCGCTCCGGTGAGCCGACTCTGCGCACCTGAGCCCACGTTCGACAAAGAGGTGTTCTAGGTCACAATCACTTACCCCTATGGGTAGTCCCGACGATTGCACTTTGTGAAAAGTTGCATGGACTTTTCACTGACCGGGCCAAGGATGGACCGGCAAAAGACTCAACTCAAGGAGGAA
>NZ_JAATVW010000066.1 GCF_011947225.1 Planosporangium flavigriseum
TGGGGGTGGGGCCGGAGCGGGTGGTGGCGTTGGTGTTGCCGCGGTCGGCTGAGGTTGTGGTGGCGCAGGTGGCGGTGGTTAAGGCGGGTGGGGCGTATCTGCCGGTGGATCCGGATTATCCGGTTGAGCGGATTGCGTTCATGGTGGCCGACAGTCGGCCGGTGGTGGTGTTGACGTTTGCGTCGCTGGTCTCGCGGGTGCCTGTTGTCGAGGGCGTGCCGGTGGTCGCGGTCGACGCTCCGGGGGTGGTGGCGGAGGTCGCGGCGCTGTCGGGTGCGCTGGTGTCGGATGTGGACCGGTTGTCGGAACTGTCGGTGGATCATGCGGCGTATGTGATTTATACGTCGGGGTCGACGGGGCGGCCGAAGGGTGTGGTGGTCACGCACCGGGGGTTGGCGAGTTTCGCTGTGGCGGAGGCGGCGCATTATCGGGTGGGGCCTGGGGATCGGGTGTTGCAGTTTGCGTCGCCGAGTTTCGATGCGTCGGTGTTGGAGTTGTGTGCGGCGTTGGTGTCGGGGGCGGCGTTGGTGGTGCCGCCGGCGGGTCCGTTGTTGGGCGAGCACCTGGTGAAGGTCTTGGACCAATATGGCGTCACGCATGCGTTGATTCCGCCGGCGGCGCTGGCGACGGTGGACACCGCGAACAGCTTGCCGGAGTTCCGGACGGTGATCGTGGGTGGCGACGCCTGTAGCGCCGAGTTGGTGGATCGGTGGGC
>NZ_JAATVW010000067.1 GCF_011947225.1 Planosporangium flavigriseum
CCATGATCGGGTGTTGCTGCACTCGTCGCTGGCCTTTGACGCCTCCACCTATGAGTTATGGGTGCCGCTGCTCAACGGCGGCACGGTGGTGGTGGCTCCGCCGGCGGACCTGGATGTGGAGACGTTGCGGCGGAGCATCTCCGAGCACCGGGTTACCGGGCTGTGGTTGACGTCGGGGTTGTTCCGGGCGGTGGCGCAGGAGGCGCCGGAGTGTCTGGCCGGGGTGCGGGAGGTGTGGACCGGCGGGGATGTGGTGCCGGCGGGGGCGGTACGCCGGGTCATGGAAGCCTGCCCGGGGCTGGTGGTGGTGGACGGGTACGGGCCGACGGAGACGACGACGTTCGCGACGTCGTACCGGATGCCGGACCTCGACGCCGTGCCGGAGGTGGTGCCGATCGGCCGGCCGTTGGACAACATGCGCGTGTACGTGCTGGATGCTGATCTGCGGCCGGTGCCGCCGGGTGCGCCGGGGGAGCTGTGCATCGCGGGCGCCGGTCTGGCGCGTGGCTATCTGGGTCGGCCGGGGCTGACGGCGGAGCGTTTCATAGCGAATCCGTATGGCGAGGCCGGGGAGCGGATGTACCGCACCGGGGACATTGTGCGCTGGTCTGCCGATGGGGTGGTGCAGTTCGTCGGCCGCGCCGACGACCAGGTCAAGATCCGGGGCTTCCGCATCGAACTGGGCGAGATCGAAGCGCTCCTCGCGGCGCACCC
>NZ_JAATVW010000068.1 GCF_011947225.1 Planosporangium flavigriseum
GCGATCTCGGTCGCGCCGGTGGCCGCCTCGGCCACGTTGCGGCTCATCTCGCTGGTCGTCGCGCTCTGCTCCTCGACCGCCGACGCGATCGTCTCCTGGAAGCTGTTGATCTGCCCGATCACCTCGGCGATGTGCGCGATCGCCTCGACCGCCGCGGTGGAGTCGGTCTGGATCGACTGAACCCGCCGAGAGATGTCCTCGGTCGCCTTCGCCGTCTCCTGCGCCAGATCCTTGACCTCGGTCGCCACGACCGCGAAGCCCTTACCCGCCTCACCGGCGCGCGCGGCCTCGATCGTGGCGTTGAGCGCCAGCAAGTTGGTCTGCTCCGCGATCGACGTGATCATCTTGACCACATTGCCGATCTCGACGCTCGACTCACCCAGCCGGCCGACCGTCGCGGTCGCGGTCTCCGCCCCGGAAACGGCGGTCGCGGCCACCTTCGCCGCCTCGGTCGCATTGTGCGCGATCTCCCGGATCGACGCGCCCATCTCCTCCGCGCTCGTCGCCACCGTGCTGACGTTGCTCGAGACCTGCTCGGCGGCTGCCGACACGACCCCGGCCTGCGCGCTGCTCTCCTCCGCCGACGCCGCGATCTGCGCCGACACGCTCGACATCTCCTCGCTCGACGAGGCCAGCCGCTGCGAGCTACCCGCGACCGCGCCGATCGCGCTGCGCAGGCTCG
>NZ_JAATVW010000069.1 GCF_011947225.1 Planosporangium flavigriseum
GGGTGGGCGGTCGCAGCCGGGGAACGCGCAGCCGCGGTCGCGTAGGACGAGGGCGCGGCGCAGTGGTCCTTTGATCAGTCGTTGTTCGCGGCCGATGTCGAGGATCTGGCCGGCGGTGCCGAGTACGGCGGGTAGCAGGGCGGCGTCGCAGGCCAGCCGGCGGGCGGCGGTCGCCGGCAGCGCCGAGCCGTCGTCGAGGGTCGCGGTCCCGAGTTGGGTGCGCAGCGTGTCGATGCCGACGGTGACCACGATCTGGGGGCGGTCGCCGCCGTTGGCGGGCAGCTCGCCGCAGGCCAGCGCGATCCGGCATACCTCGACCAGGGCGTCGACGCGCCGCTGGCCGGGGGTGCGCACGTCGGGCTCGCCTGCTGACGGCCGGGGCGCGGACAGCGGGTCGATCGCGGCGCGGAGCTGGGCGGCGGATTCGCGGTCGAGCCAGCCGGAAAGCCGGACTCGGTTTTCGCCGGGCACCTCGCTCAGGCGCAGGTCCCGGCCCAGAAAAGCCCGCTCCTCGGCGCGCTCCATCGCCTCCCGGGCCCGCGCCTCGGCCTCGTCGGGGGCGACGACCTCGAGGATCCGGTTACCCAGAATCTTCAACTGCTGCGGGCCGAACGTC
>NZ_JAATVW010000007.1 GCF_011947225.1 Planosporangium flavigriseum
CTTCTCGACCCTCGTCAGTAAGGCGTAACCCTGCTCGACCCTTCCAGTACGCGTCACCGCTGGAAGGGTCGAGCGGTGTCTGGCGTCGAACGCCATTTCTTTAGGAGAGCAAGCACATGAAGGCAGCCCTACTCGAACAAGCCGGCCCGATCGAGAGCAAGCCGCTGAAGCTGCGCGAGGTGGCCGACCCCACCCCGTCGGCGACCCAGATCGTCATCAAGGTGGGCGCCTGCGGTGTCTGCCGCTCCAACCTCCACATGGTCGAAGGGGACTGGCTGCCCAACACGCCGGCGTCGTTCCCGATCATTCCCGGCCACGAGGTCGCGGGTACGGTCTCGTCGGTCGGCTCGGCCGTCACGCACCTCAAGGTCGGCGACCGCGTCGGCGTCCAGCCGATCTGGAAGACCTGCGGCGTCTGCGAGTACTGCTTCTCCGGCCGCGAGCAGCTGTGCCGCCAGCGGCAGATCACGGGGGAGACCCTCGACGGCGGCTACGCCGAGTACATGCTCGCGGAGTCGGCGTACGCGTACCCGCTGCCGGACAACCTCTCCTTCGAGGAAGCAGCCCCGCTGTTCTGCCCCGGCATCACCGCGTACGGCTCGGTGTCCAAGGCGCACCTGACGCCCGGCCAGAAGGTCGCCGTCCTGGGCGTCGGCGGTGTGGGCCACATGGTCATCCAGATGGCCGCCCTCACCGGCGCCGACGTGTACGCCGTGACCCGTAGCGCGGTGCACCAGGGCGTGGCCGAGGAGCTGGGTGCGATCGCCTCCTACAGCCCCAAGGCCTCCGGCGGCAGGAACCTGTCCGACAACGCCATGGACGCCGCCATCGTGTTCGCGCCGTCCGACGCCTCGGTGGCCGAAGCCATGCGCGTCGTCAAGCCCGGCGGGCGGATCGTTCTGGGCGTCGCCCAGAACGTCGGCCTGCTCGACATCGGTGACGAGCGGACCGTCGTCGGCTCGGTGCTGGGCAACCGCCAGCAGATGCGTGAGGTCCTCAACCTCGCCGCCGCCGGCAAGCTGCGCTCGGTCCACGCCGACTACCCGCTCGCCGAGGCGAACGAGGTGCTCGGGATGCTCAAGGCCGGCGAGATCCGGGCGCGGGCGGTCCTCGTCCCGTAACAGCCCCGACCACAGCAAGGAGTTCCAGCGTGCCGCTTGACCAGGGTTCCGAGGCCCCGCGCGGGCCGATCCGTTTCGGTGTCGTCGGCTACGGCTGGCGGGCGGACTTCTACTTCCGCCTCGCCCGCCTGGTTCCCGACCGCTTTCAGTGTGTCGGCGCCGTGACCCGGAAGGCCGAGGTAGGCGAGCGGCTGGAGCGCGAGTGGAACATCCCGACCTACCGGCGCCCGGAGGACCTCGTGTCCTCCGGCGCGCCGGAGGTCGTCGTCACCTCGGTACCGAGGGAGGCGAACCCCGACGTCATCCGGGCCCTGGTCGGGCTCGACACCGCGGTGCTGTCGGAGACGCCGCCCGCTGAGGACGCCGATGGGATGCGGCGGCTGTGGGCCGACGTCGGCGCCGCCGACCTGGTACAGGTCGCCGAGCAGCACCCGTACCTGCCGGTCGTCGTCGCCGTGCGGTCCCTGATCGAGCAGGGCGTGCTGGGCGACGTGACCTCCGCGCAGGTGTCCTGGACGCACGACTACCACGCGACGGCGCTGCTGCGGACCCTGCTCGGGGTACGCGCGGAGCCGGCGCGGGTGAGCGCTGTGCACACGACCACACCGGTGCTGGAGGGGCCCGACCGCGGCGGATGGCCCGACGTCCAGCGGGTGCAGGACGTCGTGCACACGCTGTCCATCCTCGACTTCGCCGGTCGCACCGGCGTGTACGACTTCACCGACGGCCAGTGGTTCCACCCCTGGCGTCGCCGGCACCTGATCCTGCGCGGCAGTCGCGGCGAGATCGTCGGCAATGATGTCATCTGGGCCGGCGAGGACGGCCGGCCGCTGTCCGCGCCGATCGTACGGCGGCACCTGGGGCTGGACGGCAACCTTGAGGGTGCCGACCTCGACACGCTGAGCTGGGCAGGTCGGGTGCTCTACCGCAACCCGTACCCGGGCGCGCGCCTGTCCGACGAGGAGATCGCCATCGCGACCTGCCTGGAGCGCACCGGGCTCTGGCGCCGGGGCGAGGCTGCGGCGCCGTACCCGCTCGCCGACGCCTGCCAGGACCACCTGCTCGGGCTCGCCGTCCACGAGGCGGCCGAGCGGGGCGCGCCGGTGACGACCGCCGTCGAGCCGTGGGCGGACGCCGTCCGCCTGCCATAACACCAGTTACGCGTGCCATGACCCACCCAGCGAAAGGGGAGCGTGCCAATGACATCGCTTGCGGGAAAGGTCGCCTTCGTCACCGGAGCGAGCAGCGGAATCGGCGCCGCCGTCGCGCGCGCCCTGGCCGCTGAGGGCGTCAAAGTCGGATTCACGTCGCGTAAGCCCGTGGACCTCGGACTGGCTGACGGCCTGGGCGTGGCGTGCGACGTCCGGGACCTCGCGCAGGTGGAGGCGGCCGTCGCGGCGACGGTCGACCGCTTCGGCGGCCTGGACATCGTCGTGGCGAACGCGGGCGTCGGCTCGTGGGGACCGTTCGAGGACACCCCGGTCGAGGACCTCGACGAGATGGTCGACGTCAACGTCCGCGGCCTCTTCCACACCGTCCGGGCGACGCTGCCGCACCTGAAGGCGCGCGGCGCCGGGGACATCATCACGGTGGCCTCCGAAGCCGGCCGGCGGGGGCTGCCGGACGAGGCCGCCTACGTGGCGACCAAGTTCGCCTCGGTCGGGTTCACCCGGTCGCTCGACCATGAGTTGCGCGGCCTTGGCATCCGCTGTACCAACATCTGCCCCGGCGGCGTCGCCACCAACTTCGGGATGGGGCGCGGGCTGCGCACCCCGGACATGCCGCAGTTGGCGGACATGATGAGCTCGGAGGACGTGGCCGAGATGGTGCTCTTCGCACTCACCCGGCCACGCCACTACCGGATGCTCGAGGTCGCGTTCCGGTCCATGTCGGAGCAGTCCTGGGGCTGACCTAGAGGTCGAGCCCGGTCAGGACCAGGACCCGCTCGTACGTGTAGTCCTCCATCGCGTACCGCACGCCCTCCCGGCCGACGCCGGACTCCTTGACGCCCCCGTACGGCATCTGGTCAGCGCGGAAGCTGGGCACGTCACCGATGACCACGCCGCCCACCTCCAGCTCCCGGTGGGCGCGGAACGCGACCTGGAGGTCGTGGGTGAAGACGCCGGCCTGCAGCCCGTACCGGGAGGCGTTCACCTTCGCGAACGCCTCGTCGATCCCGTCGACCGCCTCGATCACCAGAACCGGACCGAAGACCTCCTCGCAGGAGACCTTGGCGTCCGCGGGCACGTCCACGAGGACCGTCGGCGCGACGGTGGCGCCTTCCCGCGTACCGCCGGTCAGGACCTTGGCGCCGGCGGCCACAGCCTCGTCGATCCACTCCGCGACCCGGCGCGCGGCGGCCTCGTCGATCAGCGGGCCGACGTCGGTGTTCTCGTCCCACGGGTCACCGGTGCGCTGCGCGGCGACGGCGGCCGCGATCCGCTCGGCCAGCCGGTCGTAGCCGGACCGGTCGGCGAAGACGCGCTGCACCGAGATGCAGGACTGCCCGGCCTGGTAGTTGGCGAAGGTGGCGATCCGGTTCGCCGCGAAGTCCAGGTCGGCCTCGCTGGACCAGTCGGGGCAGACCACCGCGGCGGCGTTGCCGCCGAGTTCCAGCGTGACGTGCTTGTGCGGCACCGCCCGCTGGATTCCCCAGCCCACCGGTCCGGAGCCGGTGAACGAGACCACCGGCAGGCGCGGGTCGGCCACCAGCGCGGCGGTCTCCTCGTTGAGCAGGGGGAGTACCGACCACATCCCCGCCGGCAGGTCGCACTCGGCGAGCAGCTCCCCGAGCAGCAGCGTCGACAGCGGCGTCTTCGGCGCCGGCTTGATGATGACCGGGGCGCCGACCGCGATCGCCGGGGCGACCTTGTGGGCGACGAGGTTGAGCGGGAAGTTGAACGGCGCGATCGCCAGCACCGGCCCGCGCGGGAACCGGCGGGTGATCGCCATCCGGCCGCTCGCGCCTGCGTCGGTGTCCAGCCGCTGGAGCTCACCCGACCAGCGCCGCGCCTCCTCGGCCGCCCAGCGGAAGGTGGAGACGGCCCGGCCGACCTCGCCGCGCGCCCACTTGAGCGGCTTGCCGTTTTCCGCGGTGATGAGCCGGGCCACCTCCTCGGTCCGCTCGGCGAGGCGGTTCGACACGTGGGCCAGGGCTTCGGCGCGGGAGTGCGCGGGCAGCGCCGCGGCCTGCGCCGCTACGGCCTGTGCCGACGCGACCGCCTCCTCGACCTGTGCGGCCGTCGGCACCGAGACCGACGCCACCGGTCGGCCGTCGTACGGGTGGCGGACCTCGAAGGTCTGCTCACCCGTGGCGGGCCGCCCCGCCACCCAGAACATGCGTGCGTCGCTCATCGCCTCGCCACTACTCCTCACGTTGGTACACCTAAAAAGGCTGACCGGGCCGGTGCGCGCACACCGGCCCGGTCAGCAGCCTCGAACGGATTGGGTCAGCGGGTGGTCCGTCGCCGCAGCCGGTCGATGACGACCGCGCTGACGAGCAGCACGCCGAGGACGACCTGCTGGGTGTAGCTGGACACCCGGATCAGGTTCATGCCGTTGGAGAGCACCACCAGGAACAGCGCGCCGATCGCCACCATGCTCAGCCGGCCCTCGCCGCCGAAGAACGACGTGCCGCCGAGCACCGCCGCCGCGATCGAGAGGATCACGTACTGGCCACCGAGGTTCGGCTCGCCGGAGGAGACCCGGGCGGTGAGCAGGATGCCGGCGAGCGACGTCAGCGTGCTGCAGAGCACGAACGCCAGGACCTTGCTGCGGAAGACCGGCACACCGACCAGCCGGGCCGCGTTCTCGCCGCCGCCGACCGCGTAGAAGTAGCGGCCGGCGGTGGTCCAGTTCAGCAGCAGGTACAGCAGGCCGAACACGACCAGGGCGATCACGAGGGACAGCGGCACGGTGCCGATGCTGGAGTTGCCCAGGGCCGTGGTGAACGTCTTCGGCAGCCCGGTGATGGGGCTACCGCTGGACAGGATCAGCGCGAGGCCGAAGGCGACGGCGCCGCTGCCGATGGTGACGATGAAGGACGGCACGCGGAACCGCGCCACGATCACTCCGTTGATGAGACCGATCGCGAGGCCGACCGCGAGGCCGGCGAGCACGCCGAAGAGCACCGGCTTGGCCCCGTCGCCGCCGGTCTTCACCATCACGGTGCTTGAAACGACACTGGTCAGGGCGATCGTCGAGCCGACCGACATGTCGATCTCGGCGATGACGAGCACCAGCATCTGCGCCATCGTGATGATGAGCAGGAACGACAGTTGCCGGCCGATGTTCGTGCCGTTGAGCGGGGTCAGGAACCGCGGCTCGATCGACGCGAAGATGACGACGCCGGCGATGAGCAGCACGGGGAGCAGCCCGACTCGGAGCAGCGCGCTGACGAGTCGCGACGGACCCGAGGCGGCTGCGTCGGTCTGCTTGCCGAGGACCGGCCCGTCTTCCGGCTTGGACGACCGCTCGTCCAGATCAAGCGGACTGGTCACGGTGCACACTCCCTGAAGTAACAGAAGCGTCGCGCGAACCGAAGAACGCGCGGACGACATTTTCCTCGTTCAGTTCGTCGCCGCGCAGGTCGGCGACGACCCGCCCTTCACGAACCGCGTAGATCCGGTGTGACATGCCGAGGATCTCCTCGGTGTCCGACGAGATGAGCACCACGGCGGCGCCCTGCTCGCACAGCTTGTTCATGTATGCGTAGACATCCGTCTTGGCGCCGATGTCGATGCCGACGGTCGGCTCGTCGAAGACGTGTACGGGGAAACTCTTGGCGAAGGACCGGGCGAGCAGCGCCTTCTGCTGGTTACCGCCGGAGAAGCCGAGGATCGACCGCCCCGGGTCGGCGGGCTTGACCGCCAGCGCCTTGATGACCTCGCTGGTCAGCGCCGTGCCGGCACGCCGGTTGACGATGCCGAACCGGGATGTGGTGCCGGCGGCGATCGACGGCAGCGTGATGTTCTCGCGCAGCGTCGCGGTGGTGACGAGCCCTTCGGCGTGCCGGTCGGCAGGGTAGTAGATCATTCCCTGGGCCATGGCCCGCTTCGGGCTGGGCTTGCTCAGTACCTTGCCGTCGATCTCCACGGTGCCGCCGTCGACCGGTTCCAGGCCGAAGCAGGCGCGGCCGATCTCGGACTTGCCCGAGCCGACCAGGCCGGCCAGCCCGACGATCTCGCCGGCCGCCACCTCGAACGACACGTCCTTAAGGAGGGGCCCGCTCAGCCCGGAGACGCGCAGTCGCACCTTGCCGGGGCGGGCGTCGATTCGCGGGTAGAGCTTCTCCAGCGTGCGGCCGGACATCATCTCGACGAGCTTGTCGTCGGTGACGCCGGCGGCGTCGATCGTGCCGATCTTCTGGCCGTCCCGCAGCACCGTGACCCGGTCCGCCAGCTCCTTGATCTCAGCGAGCCGGTGGGAGATGTAGATGATGCCGATCCCGCGTTCGCGGAGGTTGGTGATGATCTCGAAGAGCCGGCGCGTCTCGGCAAGGCTGAGCGACGCCGTGGGCTCGTCCAGGATCAGGATGTCGGACTTGCGGTGCAGGACGCGGGCGATCTCCACGAGCTGCTTCTGGGCCCGGGACAGGCCAGCGACCTTCGTACGCGGGTCGAGGTCGACGCCGATGCGGGCGAGGGCCTCCTTCGCCCCGGCGAGCATCCGGTTCTTGTCGAGCAGTCCCGCGCGGCGCTGCTCGTGCGCGAGGTAGATGTTCTCGGCGATCGATAGGGCACCGACCAGGCTCATCTCCTGGAAGACCGTGCCGACCCCGTGGGCGGCCGCGCTGGTCGGGGTCAGCGCCCCCAGTTCGCGGCCGTTGATGACGATGGTGCCCTCGTCCTGCTGGACTGATCCGGAGATCGCCTTGATCAGCGTCGACTTTCCGGCGCCGTTCTCACCGAGAAGGGCGTGGATCTCGCCTCGGCGCAGGTCGAAGGAGACCCCGTCGAGTGCCTTGACACCCAGGTACCGCTTGGTGATCCGTTCGGCGCGGAGAACCACGCCCTCCTCGTGATGGTTCATCAATCCTTCTCAGGTGCTCACTTGCCGTTGACGCGGAAGACCGGCTTGAAGTCGGCCGGGGCGAACGTCGTCTCCGGGATGAAGGAGTCGAGGTTCGCGTCCGCGCCGGCGCCCGGGCCGCAGACCAGGATAGGCGCGGGGAACGCACGACCCTTCTTCTCGTCCAGCGGGATCTTCTCCAGCAGGCGGACGGCCATGTCGACGGCCATGCGGGCCTGGATGACCGGCTGGTCGGAGACGCCGCAGGTGACCTTGCCGCTCTTGATCTGGTCGAAGGTCGACGGGATCAGGTAGTCGGCGAAGATCTTGGCCTTGCCGCCACCAACGTTGCCGGCCACGGCCGCGTCGGCCGTCACGGCGGTGCCCGCGATCACCGAGATGCTCGGGTCGCCCTGGAGGGTGTCCTCCAGCAGCTTGAGCTGCACCTCCTTGGAGGTGTCGCCGTACTTGGTGACGGCGATGCTCGCCGGGCTGCCACTGATCGCGTCCTTGAAACCGGCCGTGGCGTCCTCGGCCCAGCCAGCCCCGGGCGGGCCGGGGAACCAGGCGACCTTCTCGGCCTTGTTCTGCTTCTTCAGGTAATCGCCGACCGCGCCGCCCATCTCCCGCCAGTTCAGCACCGCGCGGCCGCTGACCTTCGGGTTGGAGATGCCGTTGAGGCCGTCGATGACGACGATGCCCTGGTCGACGAGCTGCTGCACCTTGGCGTCGAGACCGTTGAAGCTGATCGCGCCGATCACGATCGCGTTGGCGCCGGACGACACGCAGTCGTCGATCTGGTTGAGCTGCTTGGCCAGCTCGGTGTAGCCGCCGGCCTCGTAGACGTCGAGGTCCACGCCGAGCCGGCGGGCCTCCTCCACCGCGCCGAAGTCCGCCGCCACCCAGTACGGGTCGGACAGGTGCGGAACCGCGAAGCAGACCTTCCACTTTTTGGAGACGAGGTCCTTCGGGATCGCGTTGTACACGCCCTCGGTCCGCGAGCCGTTGCAGCCCTCGGCCTTGGTCGCCTTGTCGTTGCAGTCGACGAAGAGCGTCGGGTACCACCAGGCGTCGCTCTTGAGCGACTCCCGGATCTCGCTGGCGGAAGCCTTGAAGCTGCCCTTGTCCGAACCTGGAATCGGCTTGGAGGGGTCGTACTTGCTCGACCCTCCGCCGGTGTCCTGCCCACTGCTGCACGCGGTGAGCAGAAGCGCGGTAGCTGTGGCTAACGCCGCCACTACCGCCTTCGCCTTACGCTTCGGCATTCTCGTCTCCATCGTGCGGTCCCGCGATTGCCGCAGGAGTACTCATCGGTCGGTACTGGAAGTTCTGAACAGAAAGTGGTGCCAGATCAGGAACCGGACTTGCGGGTCGCCTTACCGACCAGTTCCGCGCCCGCGTGCGCGGCGACGTTGACCTTCGCCTGCCACGGCCGCGACTTGCCCGCGGCCCAGACGAGCGCGGAGCGGAGGTCGGCCAGCGGACGCGGCCAGCGGGTGCCGACCTTGCCGTAGAGGCGCGAGTACTTCTGCGTCGCGTCGGTGACGGGACGCTGCCGCGCCTCCCAGCCCTTGAGGGCCGACGGGACGTCAGCCGCGCCCTCGAGCATCATCGCCAGCGCGTACCCGTTGGTCATCGCGAGGCAGGCGGCCTGGCCCAGGTTCGGCGACATCGCGCTCGCGGCGTCGCCGATGAGCGCGACGCGGCCCTTGACCCAGCCGTGGCAGCGGACGTCCGAGAAGGAGGCCCAGCGGGAGACGTTCGGGATGCGGTCGAAGAAGTGGCGCAGGTGCGGGAACGACTCGCTCCACGACTCCACGTTGAACGGACGCTCCCGGCCGGCGAGGTCGGTCGACGGGCAGCAGGTGTAGATGTACACCTCTTCGTCCGACACGGGCGTGATGCCGACCCGGCGCCCGCCGTTCCAGTACTCCAGCGAGTTGTTGACCGGGTCGTGCGGGAGCCGCGGGACCAGGTGCCGGCTGCAGCCGTCCATCAGGTCCTTGACCACGATGTTGAGGCCGACCGAGTTGCGGACCGCCGAGCCGACACCGTCGGCGCCGACGATGAGGTCGGCCTTCGCGGAGGTGCCGTTCTCGAAGAAGATCTCGCCGTCCTCGGACGCGCCCGCGACCATCGAGCTGGTGACGATCTCGACGCCCGCCCGCTTCGCGGCGTTGCCGAGCGCCCGGTGCAGGTCGGTGCGCAGCACGGTGAAGAGGCGCACGTCGTCGGACTTCATCCAGTCGTCCTGGATCGGGCGCTGGCGCTCGTCGAACAGCCGCCAGCTTTCGATCCGCTCAGCGCGGCCGAGCGCCTCGTCGAAGGCACCGATGTGCTCGAGGACGCGGACCGCGTTCTCCCACATGAAGATGCCCGCGCCGATCTCGCGCAGGTCGCTGCCGCGTTCGTGGACGCGGACGCTCCACCCGCGCTGTGCGAGTGCCGTAGCTACGGTCAACCCGCCAAGACCGCCGCCAGCGACCTCTGCATGACGCACCCCAGATGGCATTGAAACGCCCTTCCACTTACCCAGACATGTTGAGAACCGGCGCGACAGCGCCGCGGTTGGCTTCTGCCGATAACGAGAAGTGAGACCTCGCTCACTTCACGTTGGAGCTAGACCGTAAACAGTCAGTTAGGGCCGTGTCAAGGACTGAATCCGTCAAAATCTCGGTCGCGTCGGATGGATATCGGATGATCGAGCGTCTACGGCGTCCGATCTCCGGACAGCGCCCGCCGGTTGGGCGGAATTCGGCAAGAATCGGCGTCCGGATGGCATGTTTCGCCGTTGACGTGACCAAATTGGGCGGTTACCGTCATTCAATCCGCGCTGGTGGTGGCTGAGAGGTCGCGCCATCCGGTGCACAGACATCGGGCCGGTCGGCTGTGGCGCATCCACTTCGCTGACGGCTCATTTCGCAACAACCTCCGGGAGGGCAGCCGGTATGGAGCGCGCCGCGGAACTCGTGTTGGTCTCGAACCGGGTCATCTGGATGACCGAGGGGGAGCCGGTGTCGCCCGGCTTCGTCGCCGTGCGCGACGGCAGCATCGTCGCCACCGGGCCGCGCGAGGAGGTCGACCGCTACGTCGGGCCGGACACCGTCCTGCGCGACGTCGGCGATTCGCCCATCATGCCGGGCTTCGTCGACGTCCACGCCCACATGGAGGTCGCCGCGCGGACCACGTACCAGACCGTCGACTGCCGCGCGCCGGGCTGCAAGGACATCCCGGCGCTGCTCGACAGGCTGCGCGCCCACCTCGACGACGCCGTGGACGGCTGGCTCGTCGGCCAGGCCAACCTCTTCTTCGACCAGAAGCTCGCCGAGAAGCGGCTGCCCACGCGGGCCGAGCTGGACTCGGTCAGCACGGAGATCGCGATTGTGATCCGGGCTGGCGGGCACGTCAGCGTGCTCAACAGCCGCGCCCTGGAGCGGGCCGGGATCGACCGGAACTACCGGGCGGCCGACTACAGCATCACCGGCATGCCCACCGTCGAGCGCGACGCCGACGGGGAGCCGACCGGCGTGGTCAAGGAGATGGACAACCTCCTCCCGCTGCCGAAGCTCGACGGTGATGGCCTGCGCAACGCGATCCGCGAGGGCGTCCGCGACCTCTTCACGGCGAACGGCGTCACCACGATCGGCGAGATCTCCGAGACCGTGGACGGCCTGCGCCAGATGGACGCGCTGCACGCGGCCGGCGAGCTCGGCTCCCGCCTGCGCATCTACCTCTGGGCACCGGGTACGGTCAGCCTGGAAGAGGCCTGTGCCTACCGCGAGTGGGCGGACTTCACGTCCTCCGAGGACCTCGTCAAGATCCACGGTGTCAAGATGTTCTCGGACGGCGGGTACTCCGCCGCGAGCGCCGCGGTGAAGAAGCCGTACGTCCACATGGACCACGGCCACTGCGGCGAGGTCGCGCTGTCGGCCGACCAGATCGCCGAGGCGCTGACCAAGACCGCGGCGGCGGGCCTGCAGCTCGCGATCCACGCGAATGGCGACCAGGCGCAGGAGGAGGTCTGCGAGGCGATCATCGCCGCGGGTGGGCCGAAGCCCGGCGCCCCGGCGCCGCGCGTCGAACACGCCGGCAATTTCCTGCCCGACCCGTCGCAGACGGCGCTGTGGCGCAAGGCCGGGATCATCCCGGTGCCGCAGCCGGTCTTCGTCTACACCTTCGGCGACTTCTTCCCGACGTACCTGGGGGACTACGGCCGGCTCGGCCGCTTCCCGTTCCGGCGTCTCCTCGACGAGGGCTGGGACATCACGGGCAGCTCCGACGTCTGGATCGGCTCGGAGTCCGGCGCCACCAACCCGTTCTTCAGCGTGTGGAACTGCCTCGCGCGCCGGTCGTTCTTCGGCGAGACCCTCGACGCCGACCAGACGATCACGCTCGCCGAGGCCCTGCGGATGCACACCATCAACGCCGCGCGCACGTTGGGCGAGGAGGACCTGTACGGCTCGCTCGAGGTCGGCAAGAAGGCCGACATCATCGTCCTGGACCGCGACCCGTTCGAATGCGCCACCGACGAGCTGCTCGATGTGCGGGTCGACGCGGTGTTCCTCGGCGGCCGCGTCGTGCACGAGCGGTCGGACGAGGTGACACGCGATTCCGGCGCCTAGACGGGGCGTCGCGCGCGACTACCCAGCCGCTATGTTGGCTGCCATGCACGGATCGGAGTATCTGGTGTCCGGCTTCCTGGGCGCGACCTTTCCGGTGGCCGGCGACGCTGGGCACCGCGTACAGCTTTCGGAGCTCGACCGGGAACTGATCCGGCTGCTGCAGCTGGACGGGCGGCAGTCGTTCGTCGCGATCTCGCGCGAGCTGCGGGTGCCGGAGAAGACGATCCGCCGGCGGGTGAACGAGCTGCTGGAGAGCCGGATCATCCAGATCACCACGGTGGCTGATCCGGCCGTCCTCGGCTACACCGTCGGGGCCATGGTCGGCGTACGCGTGGACGGCAGGCGGGGCATCAGGTCGCTGGTGGAGTCGCTGGCGAACCTGCCGTCGGTCGACTACGCCGTGATCACCACCGGCCGGTACGACGCGCTGGTCGAGGTGCTCTGCCGCGACACGACCGAACTGTTGAACGTCATCGACGAGTCGTTCATCCGGGCGCCCGGGGTCCGCTCGGCCGAGGTCTTTCCGTATCTGCAGCTGCATTACCAGGACCCGGTCTGGGACACGGCACATCACCACGGCGAGAACGTCCGCGGCGTCGAGACGCGTGCGCCCCTGGACGCCATGGACCGGCGGATCGTGGCCGAGCTGAACGCGGATGGGCGACTGCCGTTCGGACTCGTCGGCGAGCGGCTCGGGATCTCGGAGTCGCAGGTGCGCAAGCGCGTCACCCGGATGCTCCAGGAGAAGACCATCCGGATCACCGCCATCGTCAACCCGCGCAGCCTGGGCTACACCATGCAGGTCTGGATGGCGATCAAATGCGCGCCGGGGCACAGTATCGCCGACCTCGCGGACACCCTGACCAAGCTGCCGTCGGTCAAGTACGTCGTCACCTGTGCCGGGCGCTTCGACATCTTCGTCGAGGCGGTGTGTCGCAACGCCCAGGACGTGATGCGCCTCGTGGACTCCGAGATCCGCACGCTCACCGGGGTGGCCGACACCGAGGTGCTGCTCTGCCTCGATCTCTACTACCGTGCGGTCCAGCCCCCGGTGCGGGAGGGCTGACCGCAGCCGGTCCCCGGCATCCACCGGTTCATCGCAGGAGCATCGGCTTGTAATACAGGTCGAAGTAGACGTGGGGAAGAACCGCCGCGATGCCGTCCATCTGCCGGATCTGATCGAGCGACTCGCGGAGCTCACGTTCGTCGATGCAGACGAGCTCGACCATGAGATCGAACGAGCCCGCGGTCTCGGCGATGTAGCTGACGGGCTCCATGGCGATCAGTGATTCGACGACGGACGCGGAGCCATGGCCGCTGAGCCGCACGGCCAGCCATGCCATGGTGTCGAAGCCGAGGAAGACAGGGTCCACAATGGCCATGATGCGCAGCGCGCCCATGCCGGTGAGCTTCTTGACCCGCAGCCGGATCTGTGCCTCGGACACGCCGAGCTTCGAGGCGAGCTGCAGGTAGGGCACGCGACCGTCCTGCCCGAGCGCGCGAATGATGTCGCGGTCGAGGGAGTCCATTGTGATGCCGTCCGGGGTGACGGCCGTTGGCACCGCCGTGGGCAGGCCACTGCGTGACGGGCGCTGATAGCGGAGGCTCAGGTAGGGCGCGACCTCGACGAGGCGCGCGCCCGCCACTTTGTGGATCTCGTTTTCGATGACGCTGTCGAGCTCGTCCAGGTCTTGGCACACCGCATTGATCATCAAGTCGGTAGGGCCGGTCGTGATGGCGGCGTAGTCGACCGAGCCGAGGGCGGCGAGCTCGTCCGCGACGTCGTGCCGCGGCCTGGTTCCATCGGTCTGCAGTAGCGCGAAGGCCATGGCCCGGTAGCCCAGCAGGTGCGGGAACGTCACGGCCGTGATCTCGATGGCTTGGCGCTCGAGCAGCTCACCGATGATCCGCCGCACCGTCTTCTCGGTGACGCCTACCGTCCGGGCGATCACCGAGTTGGGTGCGCGCCCGTCTCGCTGTAACTCCTTCACGACTGCGAGTTCGAGCGCGGTGAGTGCTTTCACCGGGTGCCGCCTTCTACCGCGCTGCGCGAGCAGGTGAATCGTCACGGCATAAAGCTAGCGCACCATCATCCGAATTTGCGAATTCACGCCCTAACCGACGGCATGAACTACGAGAACTGGTCCTTGTGGTGGCCGTCACTGACGACTATGGTTCCGCGAAACGCATCTGAGAACGCATCTCGGCCGACGCAAGTGGTCAGCGGTGCGCCGATGAACGGTGCTCGCTGACGGGTGCGTCGCGCTCACAGGGCGCATGGAGGAGAAGGAACGGAGAGCTTCATGACGAAGGCAAGGCACGCCGAGATCGCGGGCGCGGGGATGGTCGGCCTGGCTGCCGCCGCAGCCCTGGCCCGGCGGGGGTGGTCGGTACGCGTCCATGAGCGAAACGCCGAGCTGCGTGAAATCGGCGCCGGCATAGCCGTCTGGAGCAACGGCGTTTACGCGCTGCGCGAGGTCGGCGCGTACGAGGAGGCCGTTGCCGGCACCGACCGCATCGACCACTGGCAACTTCGCGACGAGAAGAACCGGCTCGTCCAAGAAGAATGGTTGATGTCCGGGGTGAGCGAGTCGTACGCCATCCTGCGCCCTCGGCTCCACCAGGCGCTGGCCAACGCCGCTCGCCGGTACGGCGCGGAGATCGTGACCGGTTCACCGGTGGCCGGCGCGACCCCGGATGGCAAGCTGCTCCTGGAGAGTGGGGAGGCCCTGCCGGCCGACCTGGTGGTCGGTGCCGATGGCGTGGGCTCCCGGGTGCGCGACTCGCTGGGTCTCGCCCGCCGCGTCCGTGACCTGCACGATGGCTGCGGGCGCCACCTCATCCCGCGGCTGCCGGACGACCCGAACGACATGATGGTGGAGCGCTGGAACGGGGGCCGGCGGATCGGCATCGTGCCCTGCACCAAGGACCAGGTCTACATCTACCTCTGCTGCCCGGAGGCTGACGTCGCCGGCCGCAACCAGAGTCACGACCTGTCGACCTGGATCGAGACTTTCCCGGAGTTCGCCCGCTACATCAAGCGAATCCCGCCGGGCGGCGTATGGCGCTCCTTCGCCGACGCCGTCGTCACCAACTGGTCGCGCGGCAAGGTCGCGCTGGTCGGCGACGCGGCCAGCGCGATGTCTCCGAACCTCGGGCAGGCCGCGTGCGTCGGCATGGTGAACGCCGTCGCGCTCGCTCAGGCACTCGACGCCTACCTGGACGTCGAGACGGCACTGGCCAAGTGGGAGCAGGCCGAACGGCCGGTCACCGACAGCACCCAGAAGTACTCCCGTTTCTACGGATGGATCGGCACCCACTGGCCGCGTCCGGCGCTCGGCGTCCGGTCGGCCCTGATCTGGACGCTCGCCCACTCGAAGCACATGCAGCAGCGGATCAACGTCGCGGCGCGACACGTCCCAGCGGTCGGCACGCCCATCGAGGCGTAGCCGAGCACGCTCCGACCTGGAAGACAACACTGTTTGGAGGCACAGGAGTGAAGTTACGCAAGACGATTGGGATAACGGTCCTCCCGTTCACCGCCGCACTGGCTCTGGCCGGCTGCGCGGCCGAGAAGAAAAGCGCGGGGGCCGATGAGGGTGCCGCGCCCGCGGCGTCCAGCAAGGAGCGGTACGCGACCCTCCTGGACGACAAGGTGAAGGCGCTGACCAAGGCGCTGCCCGCCACCGAGGTAAAGCTGGACAGCGGGATCACGGTGCCGTTCAAGGAGGGCGAGAAGCTCCGCGTCGCCTTCGTCGGGTACGGCAAGGGCTACGACTATTCCAAGCCGGAGTACGCGGCGGCGAAGGAGCAGGCCGCGGCGCTCGGCATGGAGCTGGAGGAGTTCGACCCTAGCGGCGATGCCCAGAAGCAGGTCGCCCAGATGCAGGACATCATGGCGTCCGGCAAGTACAACGCCGTCGTCGCGTTCCCGCTCTCACCGGACCTGACCTGCGACCTGATGACCCGTCAGATGCCGAGGAAGGGGATCATCACGGCCGCCATCGGCAGCCCCGCGTGTACCACCAGCGACACGCCGGGCGTGGTCACCACGGTCGCGGACACCGGTTACACCGACTACGTCTACACCGAGTGGGCGAAGGAGATCGCCGCCACTCAGAAGACTGGCGGCAAGGCGATCCTGCTGGTCGGGCCGCAGCTCGACTACAGCGCGAAGCTCGCCGCGAAGGCCGCCGAGGCCGTCTTCAAGGAGAAGGGCATCGAGCTTCTCGACGTCCTGTACACGGACTTCACCCAGCCGGATTCGCTGCAGAAGACGCAGAACGCCCTGCAGCGGCACGCCGACGCCACGCTCATCGCCAGCGCGTTCCCGGAGGGCACCCAGGCTTCGATCTCCGCGGTTCGCCTCGCGGGTCGCCAGGGCAAGGTCAGCGTCTTCGACTTCGGCGCCAACGAGCAGGCGCTGAAAGCGATCGAAGAAGGCACTGTCGCGGGAAGCACGCCGTTCTACTCGTACACGAAGGTCAAGACCGCGCTGCAGGCCCTGCACCTGGCACGCCACGGGCAGAAGGTCGACGCCTACTACGGGTACTCCGGGCACGCGCCCGAGTCGATGAGGCCGGCTGACGCCAAGATCATGTTCGTGAACAAGGACAACGTCAAGGCGTTCAAGGAACAGGTCGCCGAGTAGCCGAGCGAAGTTATCCCTGGTGGGATGCGGATTGCCGGGCGCTGTCCGCATCCCACGAGCGACCTCAGCCGACGTGGGTGGTGAGAGTGACAATCGTTTTCGATGGAATTTCGAAGTCCTTCGGCGGCACGCGGGCCCTGGACGGTATCGATCTGCGCGTGGAGGCAGGAACGATTCATGCGCTCGTGGGCGAGAACGGCGCGGGAAAGTCGACCTGCCTCGGGGTCCTCGCTGGCCGGGTCACGCCCGATTCCGGCACGGTCACCGTCGCGGAACGCCCACATCCGTTCGGCAGCCCCCGTCAGGCCGCGCGGGCGGGAGTCGCCGCGATCTACCAGGAACTGTCGGTCGTTCCCACGCTGACGGCGCTGGAGAACGTGTTCCTCGGACAGGAGCGACGCCGCGCGTCAGTCTTCGAAGACCGTCGCCGCATGCGTGAGCAGTACCGTGCGCTGTGCGCACGCCTGGACGTCGCCATCGCCCCCGCGCAGCCGGTCGCCGAACTGTCCATTGGCGATCAGCAGATGATCGAGATCATGCGGGCGCTGGTCGGTACCCCGACCGCCATCCTGCTCGACGAACCGACCGCGGCGCTCGGTCCGCGGGAGCGGTCGGTCCTCTACCGGGTGGTACGGGAACTCAAGGCGGACGGCGTCACCATCATCTTCGTCAGCCACAATCTCGACGAGGTACTCGACCTCGCCGATCACGCCACGGTCTTCCGCGACGGCCGGATCAGTGAGTCGCGCCCGACCGCCGAGTGGACCAAGGCTGACCTGACCCGAGCGATGGTCGGTCACTCGCTGTCTCCGGCAATCCGTACGGAGCAGCGGAATACGCGGCCTCGGGAGCTGCTCGCCGTCGAGAACCTGACCGTCGGCAGCAAGATCCAGAACCTGTCCCTGAGCCTGGCCGAGGGCGAGGTGGTGGGTATTGCCGGCCTGGTGGGCTCCGGAAGGACGACCCTCCTCCGCGCGCTGGCTGGCGACACGCCACCCGCCAGTGGGTCGATGAGGCTCCACGGCGATCCGCGCCGATGGCCGAGATCGGTGCGCGAGGCGCGTCGGGCGGGTATCGCGCTGCTGACCGAGGACCGCAAGCGGTCCGGGTTGTTCGCCGAGGCGACGTCGTCGGACAACCTGTTGATCAGCAATCTCGGCGCGGTGTCCCGGCTCGGAGTGGTCTCCGGCAGTCGCAGCGTCGCCGCCAGCCGGTCCGCCGCCACCGCGGTGCGCCTGTCCGAGCAGCGCCTGAGCTCGCCGGTCGGCGTCCTGTCCGGTGGCAACCAGCAGAAGGTACTGCTCGCGCGGGCGGTCCACTTCCAACCGAAGGTGTTTCTCGCCGACGAACCCAACCGCGGAGTCGACGTGGGAGCCAAGGCGGAGATCGCCGCGAGCCTGCGCGGGATGGCTGCGCAAGGGTCGGCGATCCTCGTCGTGTCCTCGGAGTTCGAGGACCTGTACGAGCTGTGCGACCGGGTCCTGGTGATGTGGCGAGGCACGCTCGTCGCCGAGCTGATCGGCCCCGAAATCACCATCGACGCCATGGTTTCAAAGGTCTTCGGCCCCGGAGGTGCCGTCCGATGAAGATGAACTCCAGCGTGTCCGTCTCACCTCGTGACTCCATCGCGGTCGACGACGAGACCCCGACGCCCAGCACGAAGCGTGTCCTGAACGCGGGGTCGGTCGGTCGGGTCCTGACGAAGTACGCGCCGCTTCTGGTGCTGGCAGCACTGCTCGTCATCGGCACGATCGTCCACCCCGGGCTGTGGGCCGTCGACAACATCCGCAACATCCTCACTCAGAACGCGGCCGTCGCGCTCGTGTCCTTCGGCATGACCCTGGTCATCATCGCCGGCGTGTTCGATCTGTCGGTGGGGGCGATCTTCGCGGCCGGAGCGGTCGCGTTCGCCTCCCTGTCGAACGTGTTCGACCTGACGTCCTCGGCGCTCCTCGCGATCGGCATCGGCCTCCTCGCGGGTGCCTTCAACGGCGTCATCGTGACCAAATTCCGGGTCAACTCCTTCATCGGCACGATCGCGACCGCCGCCATCATCTCCGGTCTGGTCTACGTCGCCTGTGACTCGGCTCCGGTCCAATCGGACGCCGTCGGCTTCGACACGCTCGGACTGGGCGGCATCGCCGGCGTGCCCTGGTCCATCCTGATCATGCTGGCGGTCTTCGTGGTGCTGGCGTCGGTCCTGAACCGGACGATCCTGGGACGTTACGTCTTCGCCAGCGGCGGGAACGCCGAGGCCGCCCGGCTCACCGGTGTACCGGTGGCGGCGGTGCAGATCTTCTGCCTTGTGGTGGTGGGTGGCCTGTCGGCACTGGCCGGCGCGCTCACCGCGTCGCAACTCGGCGTCGGGCAGCCCACGCTGGGGGCGAACATCGCTCTCGATTCGTTCGCCATCGTCGTCATCGGCGGGACGTCGGTCTACGGCGGTCGGGGCGCGCTGTGGCGCACCGCCACCGGCGTGCTGATCCTCGCCGTGCTGACCAACATCTTCAACGCGATGGCGTGGGACACGACCCGCCAGTCCGTGGCCAAGGGCGCCGTACTCCTGCTCGCGGTGGCGCTCGACGCCGCCCGCAACGCCCGGCGGTAGCCGTTACCGAGGATCCGCACCACAGCAGCGAACACGAGAAGGGAATTCGGCTGATGGACACTGTGATCAAGGGTCAGGTCCGCACGCTCGCCCGACGGGGGGCGCAGCACGCCGGCGCGGTACGCGTACGGGACGGCGTCATTGTCGAAGTGGCAGACGGCGACGCGGGCGGCGGGCCGCACGAGGTGATCGACTTCGGCGACCGGACCACGATGCCGGGATTCATCGACCCGCACGCGCATCTCGAGGTGAGCGCACGCGCCCTGGGAACCATGGTGGACGTCCGGGTCCCGCACTGCGCGTCCATCGCTGACGTGCTCGATGCCCTGCGGGACGGCATCGCACAGGACAAGCATGACGGCGGCTGGCTGCGCGCGCAGGCGAACCTGTTCTTCAACCAGAAGTTGGCCGACAAACGGTATCCGACCCGGTCCGAACTCGACTCCGTCAGCAAGACCGTTCCCATCGCGGTGCACGCTGGCGGTCACACCACGCTGCTCAACACGGTGGCGATGGAGCTGGCCGATCTCGGCCGGTTCAGCGACCGGAGCAAGGGCGCGATGGGTGGGGCCGTGGTCGAGATGGGCGCCGACGGCACACCCACCGGCGTGGTCAGCGAGGTCGACAGCCTCCTTCCGATCAAGGATCCCGAATACCTCGACCTGGCCGACGTTCTCGCAGCCGGCGCCCAGCAACTCTTCACCCGGTTCGGCGTGACGGCCGTCGGTGACATCTCCGGCTCCGCCGAGGGGGTCCGGGAGCTGGTGGGCCTGGTGGCGTCGGGCCGGATCCCACAGCGTCTCGAGGTGTTCGTCTGCGCGCCCGGGACCGTCGACTTCGAAGCCGCCTTGCACCCCGAGGACCTCATCCCGGCAGACGCGCAGCGGATCTCCGCGCGCGGCATCAAGGTCTTCTCCGACGGCGGCTACTCGGCGAAGAACGCGGCGGTGCACACCGCGTACCGCCGGCCCCATGCGATACGCCCCGGCTCCAGGGGCAAGGTCAACCTCGACCGGCGACAGTTGTCGAGCATGATCCGACGCGCCGGCGCGGTCGGCCTTCAGCTGGCGGTGCACGCCAACGGTGAGCGTGCCCAGGAAGTGGTCTGCGCCGCGGCGACCGAGGCACGTCGGCTGGTACCCGATCTGCCGATCACCCGGGTGGAGCATGCCGGCAACCTGCTGACCCGGCCCGGAGCGCTGCGCTCGTGGCGCACCGCAGGCATTTTGCCGGTACCGCAGCCGGTCTTCCTCTACAACTTCGGTGACTTCTTCCCCACGTACCTCGGTCCGGTGGCGAGCCGGGGACGGTTCCCCTTCCGCTTGTTGCACGACGAGGGATTCATCGTCTCCGGAAGCTCCGATGTGTACGTGGGTGCCGAAGACCGCCAGACCAACCCGTTCTTCGGGATCTGGTGCTGCCTGCGCCGCCAGACGTTTCTCGGCGAGATCGTCGAGCCGGAGCAGGCGGTCACCCTGGAGGAGGCGCTACGGATGCACACCATCAACGCTGCCGAGGCGCTCGGACTGGCGGAGCGCTACGGCTCGGTCGAGGTGGGCAAGGCGGCCGACCTTATCGTTCTCGATCGCGACCCGACCACCTGTGGCGTGGACGAGTTGCTGGACGTGAAGGTGGACCACGTGATGGTCGACGGGCGGCTGGTCTACTCGCGGGATGGAGCGGTGCCGCCCACCCGCCGTACGGTCTCGTCGTGATCGACGGGGTGGCGCGGGAGGACTGACCGCCAGACGGGCAGCGTCTCGCCCGCGCCGATGCGGCAAGCCCCGGGCCACGACGAAGCCGACCCGCGCCGGCGGGAACCGCCCGCGGCGGCGCGGCCCGTACGCTGTCGCCTGGGTGCGCGTCGCCGTGGGCGCTCCGCCGTGTGGGGAGGTGGGCTTGCGGATCCGTACGGTCGTGGTGGTGCTGCTCGTCGTGGTCGCCGGTATCGGGATCGGCTGCTACGGCGCCTGGCACGTCCTCATGCCGGCCGCGTTGAAGCCCGCACCGCCGCAACCGGTGTGCGTGGCGCGGGCCGGCGCGCAGACGAGCCTGGAGCCCGAACAGATGGCCAACGCGGCGACGATCGCGGCGGTCGGGTTGCGCGCGGGGCTGCCGGTACGAGCCGTACACGTCGCGCTCGCGACGGCACTGCAGGAGTCGAAGCTGCGCAACCTGTCCGGTGGGGACCGCGACTCGGTGGGCCTGTTCCAGCAGCGGCCGAGCCAGGGCTGGGGCGAGCCGCAACAGCTCATGGACGCGCGCTTCGCTGCCGCCGCGTTCTACGCGGCGCTGGTGAAGGTACCCGGCTGGCAGGCGATGGACGTCGGTGCAGCGGCGCAGGCGGTACAGCGCAGCGCCTACCCGGACGCGTACGCCCAGTGGGTCGACCGGGCGGACACGCTGGCCCGCGCGCTGTCCGGCGAGGCCGCTGCCGCCGTCGCCTGCACGCTCCCGGCCGACACGAGCGCGGTCGACGTGGCGCCCCGCGGCGCATCCGCGATCGACGCGCTCACCGAGGGCTTGCGTGCTGACTGGGGGAGCGGGGCCCAGGTCGTGGCGGGGCCCGGCGCGAGCGAGGTCAGCGTACGCGCGGCGGACGCGGTGACGGGGCGGCGGTACGCGTACTGGCTGGTCGCGCACGCGCAAGCGGGCGGCGTCGAAGAGGTACGGGCGGGGATGTCGCGGTGGACGGCCACGGACGGCCGGTGGACCAGCACGTCCGGTGCGGTCTCCGGGGCTGCCGGTTCCGTGGTCGCGCGGGTACGCCGCGGCCAGTGACCACGCCCGGGATGTCGGCCTCAATCCGCCGGCCGGCATCCACCGCCCGCCACGTACGCCTCGAGGTTGGCCAACGCCGTCGCCCACGCGCCGTCCGGGTCTGCTTCGTCGCGGGTGTCGGGCTCGTCGATCGTGACGCTCACCCGGCAGACGGCGATGCCGACCTGCTGTAGCTCCCAGGTGACCCAGCTTGTCGGGTCGCCCGCGCACGTGCCGCAGTCGGTGAAGCTGTGGACGAGCAGCCGGCCGGGTTCGATGTGAACGATCTGCCCGCCGACCACCCGACCGCAGGGGCTGCGGTACCTGATCGCGCTTCCGGTCGACCATTCGGACTCGACGGCCAGGCCGAAGAGGAACTCCGGCGTCTGTCCCGGATCGGTCAGCGCAATCCACACGTCTTCAGGGACTGCGGGGAGATAGGCGGTAGCCGTCCGGGTGTTCATCTGTCCTCCGGTATCGCCCTGTTTCGCCGAGTGCGGTGCTGGGGGAGGGGGAGAGGGAGTGTTGATCGCGGACGTGCGCGTCAGTGCTCAGCATCACCGCACCTGGACCCCGCGTCCATCGGCCGATGTGGCGGACGATTGACGTTTCGGTCCGCTGCTGATCGGGCGGGTGGTGGATCCGCTGCCGGCTGGCGCGGCACAGACGGCAACATTCACGGCGAAAGAGACGAGGCTCCGGGGGCGCCGGAGCCTCGGTGCGCTTTTTCGTTCGAGATGTGCCCCCGGTGGGATTCGAACCCACACTGTCGGAGGTTTGAGCTCCGTTCCTCTGCCGGTTGGGATACGGGGACCAGCACGCGGTCATAGGGTACCGACTACTCTGATCGGGGCGGTAATCGCCGTCGGAGTTTCGAGGTCGATCGGAGTGTCGCGGGTGACTGAGGTGCCGAGCCGTCGGGTGCTCATCGCGGAGGACGAGGCGCTGATCCGGCTGGACCTGCGGGAGATGCTGATCGAGGAGGGCTACGACGTCGTCGGCGAGGCGGCCGACGGCGAGACCGCCGTGCGGCTCGCGGAGGACCTCCGCCCGGACCTCGTCATTCTCGACATCAAGATGCCGATCATGGACGGTTTGGCCGCCGCTGAGAAGATCGCGGGAGCCAAGATTGCGCCGGTCGTCATTCTGACCGCCTTCAGCCAGCGGGAGCTGGTGGAGCGGGCGCGGGCGGCCGGGGCCATGGCCTACCTGGTCAAGCCCTTCCAGAAGAGCGACCTCGTGCCGGCGATCGAAATCGCCCTGTCACGATTCGCCGAGGTGGCCGCGCTCGAGGCCGAGGTCGCTTCGCTGCAGGACCGGCTGGAGACGCGCAAGGCGATCGAGCGGGCGAAGGGCATGCTCATGGCGGCGTACGACATGAGCGAGCCGGAAGCCTTCAAATGGATCCAGCGCACGGCCATGGACCACCGGATGTCGATGCGCGAGGTAGCCGATCGGATTCTCGCAGAATCCCCGTCAAATCCCTCCGCGAAGCCGGCATAGAAACCTGTTTGTTACACCGATCAAGCATCGGCTGCGGTCGCACGTAACGGTTCAGACAACCCGTCACTCAGACACTTACGGCGCGCTAGTTCCGTGCAATAGAGTCCCCGCCCAGACCGGACCACGGTTTTGGGATCTCTGTCACATCCCAGCAGATCAACGTGGGGTTGGTGGAGATCCTCCGAATGGAGGAGGGTTCGAAGCGTTGAGGCAACGATTCGTGCGCGTGGCGGGCGGCGCCGCCCTCGCCGCGGCAATGGTCGCCAGTGCCGCCGCGTGCGCCAGCTCGAACGGTGGGGAAACGGCGGCGGCCAACAAGTGTGGCTACAAAATCGCCTTTTTCGGCGCGCTCACCGGGGGCAACGCCATCCTGGGTATCAATATTCGTGACGGCGCGAAGCTGGCTCTGAAGCAGTACAACGACAAGCACAAGGACTGCACGGTCGACCTGGTGGAGAAGGACTCCGAGGGATCGGCCGAGAAGGCGCCGCCGCTGGCGACCGCCGTCGCCGGCGATTCGAAGATCCTCGGCGTGGTCGGACCCGCGTTCTCCGGCGAGTCCAAGGTCGCCAACCCGATCCTCAGCTCCGCAGGGGTGGTGATCCTCACCGCGTCGGCCACGAACCCGGCGCTGGCCACCTCGGGTTGGAAGACCTTCCACCGCGGCCTCGGTAACGACGCCTCGCAGGGGCCGGCGGCGGCCCGGTACATCAAGAACACGCTGAAGGCGCAGAAGGTGTTCGTCATCGACGACGCCTCCGAGTACGGCAAGGGCCTCGCCGACCAGGTCAAGCAGACCCTGGGCACCGCCGTCATCGGCAGCGACGTCATCCAGGAGAAGCAGACCGACTTCTCGGCGCTGGTCGCCAAGATCCAGGCCGCCAACCCCGACGCGATCTTCCACGGCGGGTACGTGCGTGAGGGTGCGCCGTTCCTCAAGCAGCTGCGCGGCGCGGGTGTGAAGGCCACGTACGTGGCGGGCGATGGCGCCAAGACCGACGACCTCATCAGTGGCGCCGGCAAGGATTCGGCCGAGGGCTCCATCCTCACCTGCCCGTGTGTGCCGGGTGACAAGGTGGAGGGTTCGTTCCCGGCCGACTACAAAGCCCTGAGCGGGCGGGACCCCGGCACCTACAGCGCTGAGGCCTACGACGCGGCCAACATCCTGTTGAAGGGCATCGAGGCTGGCAACACCACCCGGGCCAAGCTCAACGACTTCGTCAGCAAATACGAGGGCCAGGGCATCACCACGAAGTTCAAGTTCCAGGACAACGGTGAGCTGGACCCGAACTCCGTCGCGGTGTGGGCGTACATCGTCAAAAACGGCCAGATCGTGCCCGACAAGGAGATTCCGAAGGCGTAACCGGGCCCGTCCGAGGCTCGTACGACACCGATCAGGGTGCGGCCGGAGCGTGCTCCGGCCGCACCGGCCTTCCCCATATCTCCGTGGAGCGCCCACCCGTGAACATCGACTTCGTCGTCAACAACGTTTGGGAACTGATCGTCACCGGCCTGACACAGGGTTCGATCTACGCCCTGGTGGCGCTCGGCTACACGCTGGTGTACGGCGTCCTCAAGCTGATCAATTTCGCGCATTCGGAAGTCTTCATGGTGGGGACGTTCGCGAGCTGGCTCACCTGGAACTGGCTCGGGCTCGGCGTCGACACCAAGGTCCCGCCGATGGTCCAGGTGCTCGGGTACGTCGTCATCGCCATGGCGGTGGCGGCCGTCGCCGCCGGCGCCACGGCGCTGGTGATCGAGCGGGTGGCCTACCGGCCGCTACGAAAACGCAACGCCCCGAGCCTGATCTTCCTGATCACCGCGATCGGCGCGTCGCTGGTGCTGATGGAGGCGGTCGGCATCATCGTCGATCGGCAACCGCGCGGAATGCCGCGGCTGGTCCAGCCGGCGGCGCAGTTCGACTTCTTCGACGCCACCGTATACAACGTGCAGATCGTGATCGTCGTGAGCGCGCTGGCCATGATGGCCGCGCTGGACTTCTTCATCAAACGGACCAAGTGGGGTCGCGGGGTCAGGGCGGTCGCGCAGAACCCGGAGACGGCGTCGCTGATGGGCGTCAACCGGGACCGGATCATCATGCTGATCTTCGCGCTGGGTGGCATCCTCGCCGGCTTCGCGGCGGTGCTCTACTGCCTGAAGGTCGGCAGCACCACCTACGACGTCGGGTTCAACCTCGGTATCGCCGCCTTCGCCGCCGCCGTTCTCGGTGGCATCGGCAATCTGCGCGGCGCACTGCTGGGCGGGCTCCTGCTGGGCGTCGTCGAAAATTTCGGCGCGGGTCTGTTCGGCAACCCGTGGCGTCAGGTCGTCAGCTTCCTGGTGCTGGTGCTAGTGCTGCTCTTCCGGCCGAACGGCATCCTCGGTGAGTCACTCGGGAGGGCGCGGGTATGACCCAGACCAACGACAAGCCCCGCGCCGGCGTGACCGATAGGCTGCGGCGTTTCGACGACCGGCGGGTCGAGGCGGTGAGCGGCCTCCGACGGCGCTGGAGCGACCTGCCACGCGGCTGGCGAGTCGGCGCGATGGCTGCGTTCCTCGTGGTGCTCTACGCGCTGCCCAACCTGCAGATCCCCTTCATCCGCACCACCGAGACGGACTTCACCGGGATCTTGTTCCTGGTGGCGGTGTACGTCCTGATCGCTGTCGGTCTCAACGTCGTCGTCGGCCTGGCCGGTCTGCTTGACCTGGGCTACATCGGCTTCTTCGCGGTAGGGGCCTATACCGTCGCGATCTTCGGATCGCCGCAATCCCCGGTGGTCATCAAGTACCCCTGGATCGTCTGCATCCCGCTCGCGATCGCCCTGACCATGATCTCGGGTGTCCTGCTCGGCTGGCCGACACTGCGGCTGCGGGGCGACTATCTGGCGATCGTTACGCTCGGTTTCGGTGAGATCATCCGCCTCTTCGCGGTCAATTCGTCGATCACCGCCGGCAACCGTGGCATCACTGGCGTGCCGGTCCCGCCGGGCAACTGGCCGTCCTTCGTCCAGACCCTCGGCGTCGACGGCGAGCCGCTCGGCGGTCGGTCGCTGTTCAGCATCAACGACACCCGCCCGTTCTACTGGCTGGCCCTCACCGCGGTGCTGATCTGCATGTATGCGGTGCGGCGGCTGGAGAACAGCCGGGTCGGCCGGTCCTGGCTGGCGATCCGTGAGGACGAGGACGCGGCCGAGATCATGGGCGTTCCGTCGTTTCGGTTCAAGCTGTGGGCCTTCGCGATCGGGGCGGCACTCGGCGGCCTGTCCGGGGCGCTGTTCGCCACCAAGCAGACCTTCTTCAACGCCGAGACCGTTCTGCTGCAGACGTCGATCCTGTACGTCGCCGCGGTCGTCGTCGGGGGCGCGGGCAACCTCCTGGGGGTGACCATCGGCGCCGTCATCATCGCGTACCTACCCGAACGGTTCCGCGAGTTCGCGGACTACCGATACCTGATCTTCGGCCTCGCGCTGATCGCGGTGATGATCTTCCGCCCGCAGGGCATCCTGCCCAGTCGCCGCCGTGCGGTCGAACTGGCTGACCGGGCCAAGGAGGCGCCTGTCAATGGCTGAGCTGAACACGACGACGCGGGCGACCGGGGAACCGCTTCTGGAGGTCGACAACGTCACGCTGCGCTTCGGCGGCGTGGTGGCGCTCGACTCGGTCAACTTCACGCTGTACCGCGGGGAGATCCTCGGTCTGATCGGGCCCAACGGCGCCGGCAAGACGACCTGCTTCAACGCCATGACCGGGGTCTTCCGTCCGACCAGCGGTGAGATCCGGTTCGACGGCGAGCGGGTGTCGGGTCGCAAGCGCTACGAGATCACTCGGATGGGCATCGCTCGCACCTTCCAGAACATCCGGCTCTTTCCCGAGATGACCGCTCTGGAGAACGTCCTCGTCGGTGCCGACGCCCGGCACCGGACCAGTGTGGTGGGCGCCCTGTTCCGCCTGTACCGGGTCGCCGCCAAGCCGCACGAGCTGACCGAGGTCACCGCGGGCGGTCTCCCCGGTATGGTGCAGCGCCTGCGCCGCGCCGGCCAGCGGATCTTCGGCCTGTCCCGGCACGTGCTCGAGGAGCGGGCGGCCCGCGAGAAGGCCGAGGGGCTGCTCCGGTTCGTCGGGGTCGAGAGGCGCCGCAATGAGCTCGCGCGCAACCTCTCCTATGGCGAGCAGCGCCGGTTGGAGATCGCGCGAGCGCTCGCGACCGAGCCGAAACTGCTGTGCCTGGATGAGCCGGCGGCCGGGTTCAACCCGGCCGAGAAGGGGCAGTTGCTCCAGCTCATCCGACAGATCCGGGACACCGGGGTGACCGTGCTGCTCATCGAGCACGACATGCGGTTGGTCATGGGCGTCACCGACCGCATCGTGGTGCTGGAGTTCGGCAAGAAGATCGCGGAAGGCTCGCCGGCAGAGGTCCGGGACGACCCCAAGGTGATCGCCGCTTACCTGGGGGTGCCGGCAGATGCTGCTTGAGCTTGAGAACATCACGCTGCTGTACGGGCGGATCCAGGCCCTGCACGGCATCAGCCTGACCGTCGACGAGGGCGAGATCGTGGCGCTCATCGGGGCCAACGGCGCGGGAAAGTCCACCACCATGCGGGCCATCTCCGGTCTTCGTCCGGTCGCCTCGGGTTCGATCCGCTTCGACGGTGAGGACATCACCCGGCTGCGCGCCGACCTGAGAGTGGTGCGGGGGCTGTGCCAGGCACCCGAGGGCCGGGGGATCTTCCCCGGCATGACCGTGCTGGAAAACCTCGACATGGGCGCCTACACCCGTAAGGACCGCGCCGGGATCGCGGCCGACCTCGAACGGGTGCTGGCCCTCTTCCCGCGCCTGGCGGAGCGGGCGAAACAGCCGGGCGGCACGCTGTCCGGCGGGGAGCAGCAGATGCTCGCGGTGGGGCGCGCCCTGATGAGCCGGCCCAGGTTGCTGCTCCTCGACGAGCCGTCGATGGGCTTGGCGCCGATGCTCATCCAGCAGATCTTCGACATCATCACCGAGATCAACCAGCAGGGCACGACGATCCTCCTGGTGGAGCAGAACGCCCAGCAGGCGCTGTCCCGTGCGCACCGGGGGTACGTGTTGGAGACCGGAAACATCGTGCGCTCCGGCACCGGCGCGGAGCTGCTGCATGACCCAGCCGTCAAGGAGGCGTACCTGGGCGTGGCGTAGGGTGTCCGGCAATCCGGCGCGCTACCCACGCGAGTCACATCAGTACAGAAGGGTTTCGCACACGATGTTTCTCCCCACTCGCGGCAAGGGTGCCGCTCTGGCGCTGACGGCCGTGGCCGTCACGCTGTCCATGGCGGCGTGCGGCGGTACCAACAGCGACGGTGGCACCAGCGGCAACAACGGCGCGTCGGACACGACCGTGGACAAGGCGCTCGCCGACAAGGTGCCCGCCGCGATCAAGGCCGACGGCAAGATCCTGGTCGGCAGCGACACCACGTACGCGCCGAGCGAGTTCCTGGACACCGACGGCAAGACCGCGATCGGGTTCGACGTCGACCTGTTCAAGGCCGTCGCGGCCAAGCTCGGCCTCAAGGCGGAGTTCCAGACGGCGACGTTCGGCGACATCATTCCCGGCGTCACCACCTCCGGGAAGTACGAGATCGGGGTGTCATCCTTCACCGTGAACCCCGAGCGGCTCGCCCAGGCCAACATGGTGACCTACTACTCGGCCGGTACCCACTGGCTGACCAAGAAGGGCAACCCAGCGGGGATCAAGCCGGACGAGGCGTGCGGCAAGAAGATCGCCGTCCAGAAGGACACCGTGCAGGTCGACGACATCACCGCGCGCTCCAAGAAGTGCACCGACGCGGGCAAGGCGGCGATCACGATCGACCCGTACCCGGCCCAGAGCGACGCGACCAACGCCGTGGTCAGCGGCAAGGACGACGCCATGCTGGCGGACTCGCCGGTCATCGCGTACGCGGTGAAGCAGACCAACGGCCAGCTCGAGACGCTGGGACAGATCTACGACTCGGCACCGTACGGGTACGCCATCTCCAAGGACCAGACGGCCTTCGCCGAGGCGGTCCGGGACGCGGTCAAGGCGCTCATCGCCGACGGCACCTACCAGAAGATCCTGGAGAAGTGGAACGTCCAGGCCGGTGCCATCGCCAACCCCGAGCTGAACCCCAAGCTTGACGGCGCCGCCACCCCGAGTGCCAGCCCCAGCTCCTGATCATGGCTACAGACGTCACCGACGTGCGGGCACGGCCTGAACCGATCAAGGCCGTGCCCGTGCGGCACCCCGGACGCTGGGCCGCGGTCGCCGTCCTCGCGGTGCTGACCGCGATGTTCGTGCACGTGATCGTGACGAACAAGGCGTTCAAATGGGGCTTCATCTTCGAGAACCTGTTCAACCAACCGGTCGTCGACGGCCTGCTGCGCGGCACGCTGCTGATGACCATCTGCGCCATGGCGGTCGGCATCGCCCTCGGCGTGATCATCGCGGTGATGCGGTTGTCCGACAATCCGATCCTGCGGTCGGTCGCCTGGGTCTACACCTGGTTCTTCCGGGCGGTTCCCCGACTGGTGCTCCTGGCCGTCTTCGGCAACCTCGGCATCCTGTGGAGTCGGGTCGAGTTCGGCGTGCCGTTCGACACCCAGTTGGGCGCCCTGTTCGGGATCCCGGACCTGCACCTGCGCGTCGGCGGCTTCACCTCCCGGGACGTGTTCGCCGGTTTCTTCGCCGGCCTGCTCGGCCTGGCGCTGTCCGAGGCGGCGTACATGGCCGAGATCGTGCGCGCGGGCATCCAGTCGGTGGACCCCGGGCAGGCCGAGGCGGCCGAGGCGCTCGGCCTCAGCCGGGGGCAGGCGCTGCGGCGGATCATCCTCCCGCAGGCGATGCGGGTGATCGTGCCGCCGACCGGGAACGAGACGATCGCGATGCTCAAGGACACCTCATTGCTGATCATGGTGCCCGTCACCTACGAGCTGTTCTTCCAGCTCGACGCGATCGGCAAGCGCACCTTCGATCCGTTCCCGATGTACACGGCCGCCTGTCTGTGGTACCTCGCTCTGACCAGCCTCTTGCTGGTCGGCCAGTACTTCATCGAGCGGCACTTCTCCCGGGGCTACGGCAAGCAGGACCGGGCGAAGCTGAAACTGCGAGGGCTCGCCGCCGAGCAGGGTGGCGGCGGAGGCGGGGTGGCGGCATGACCGACCAGCCGATGGTGCGGGCCGAGAACGTCCACAAGTCGTTCGGCCGGCTCGAGGTTCTCAAAGGCATCGACCTGGAGGTGCGCCAGGGCGAGGTGTGCTGCGTGATCGGGCCGTCCGGGTCCGGCAAGTCGACCTTCCTGCGCTGCATCAACCACCTGGAGAAGATCAACGCCGGCCGCATCTGGGTGGACGGCGACCTGATCGGTTACCGGGAGCGCGGCGGCAAACTGCACGAGATGCGGGAGAAGGAGGTCGCCGAGCAGCGTCGCGCCATCGGCATGGTGTTCCAGCGGTTCAACCTGTTCCCGCACCTGACCGTGCTGGAGAACGTGATGGAGGCGCCGCTGCGGGTCCGTCGGGAGCCGAAGGCCCAGGTCCGGGAGCGCGCGGTCGAACTGCTCAGCCGGGTCGGGCTCGCCGACAAGGTCGACGCGTACCCGGGACAGTGCTCCGGCGGTCAGCAGCAGCGGGTCGCGATCGCGCGGGCGCTGGCGATGCGACCCAAACTGATGCTGTTCGACGAGCCGACGAGCGCGCTCGACCCGGAACTGGTCGGCGAGGTGCTCGACGTGATGAAGAGCCTGGCCAGCGAGGGCATGACGATGATCGTCGTGACGCATGAGATCGGGTTCGCCCGGGAGGTCGGCGACTCTCTGGTGTTCATGGATGGCGGCGTGGTCGTCGAGGCGGGTGCGCCCCGGGAAGTCATCGCGAACCCGCAGCATGAACGTACCCGGGCGTTTCTGGCAAAGGTGCTCTGAACGACCCGGTCGTACCCACTCCTGATATCACCGCCTGAGGGGGTCGCCGGCGCCGACGGTCGTGCCGGCGGTCCGCTTGGCCGGTCAGGGCGGTACCCACGGGGGTATCGCTGCCCCCGGGGCACCGCCGTACCCTCGACCCCGGGCGACAGCGTTCGCCGGTTGTCACCGCGATAGTGGTGGTGGCGACCATCGAAGCCGCCGTCGGCGGGACCGAGGTAGGGGAGGTCCCGCCGACGGTGCGACATTTCCCGTTACCAGCCGTTCACCTTGTCGTTTACCGGGGTTTTGATCCAATCCTGCCTGGGCACTTAATGACGACCAGCGTTATGGGCATCGACGGGGAGGTCGCGGCCGTGATCCAGGATCGGGTGGGCGGGGACGCGGCGGTCGACGGTCGTCGGGAGACGCGTGCCGAGCGCGCCGACCGCAACTTCAACGAACTGCTCCAGGAGCTACGGGTCGCCCAGACCGGCGTACAGATCCTGTTCGCGTTCCTGCTCACGCTCCCGTTCACCGATGGCTTCGGGAAGATCAACTCGGAGCAGCGGGTGGTGTACCTGGTCACCCTGATCGCCACCGCGCTTGCCACCTCGTGCCTCATCGCTCCGGTCAGCCAGCACCGCATCCTGTTCCGGCGCCGGCAGAAGCCGGAGATCGTCAATCGAGCGGGTCGGCTGGCCCTCGCCGGCCTGGCGTTTCTGCTCGTTGCGGTGATCGGTTCGGTATATCTGATCTTCGACGTGGTCGTAGGCGTACGTGCGGCCGGCGTGGTCGCGGGCATGATCGCAGCCTGGTTCGTCCTCATCTGGTACGTGCAGCCGCTCCTGCAACGGCGGGCGCTGCCGCGGACGGGCGTCCCGCGGGTCTCCGGCGGATCGGATCGGTGATGTCCTTAACGCCGTGCCGATCTCATACCTTGTCGGAGGTGCGGACTAGAGTCGCAGGGCGTGACACCTTCGTCGGCTGACGCCACTCCGCGACTGCTCCTTCTGGACGGCCACTCGTTGGCATACCGGGCGTTCTACGCATTGCCGGCGGAGAACTTCGCGACCAAGACCGGTCAGACGACCAACGCGGTCTTCGGCTTCACCTCCATGCTCATCAACATGCTCCGCGACGAGAAGCCGACCCACATCGGGGTCGCCTTCGACGTCTCGCGGCAGTCGTTCCGCACCGAGCAGTACGCGGAGTACAAGGCTGGCCGGGCCAAGACGCCGGACGAATTCGCCGGCCAGGTGAGCCTGATCCGCGAGGTCCTCGACGCGCTGGGCATCACCTATGTCGAGAAGCCCGGGTACGAGGCCGACGACGTGATCGCGACGCTCGCCCGTCGCGGCCGGGACGCCGGCATGCGGGTCGGGGTGGTCACCGGTGACCGCGACGCGTTCCAACTCGTCGATGACGACATCACCGTGCTCTACCTCAAGCGGGGCGTCTCCGAGATGGACCGGATGACCGACGAGAAGGTCACCGAGAAGTACGGTGTGGGCGCCGGGTGCTACCGCGACCTCGCCGCCCTCGTCGGGGAGGCCAGCGACAACCTGATCGGCGTACCGGGCGTCGGCCCGAAGACCGCCGCGAAGTGGATCGGGCAGTACGGCGGGCTCGAGGGCCTGATCGCCAACATCGACCAGATCAAGGGCAAGGCGGGCGAGAACGTGCGCGCCCACCTGGCCGACGTCATGCGCAACTACGAGCTCAACCGGCTGGTCGACGATCTGGAACTGCCGGTCGCGCCGGGCGACCTGGAGTGGCAGGGCTGGGATCGGGAGGCTGTGCACCAGCTGTTCGACACGCTGGAGTTCCGGATCCTGCGCGACCGGCTCTACCAGTACCTGGAGGCGGTCGAGCCGGAGGCGGAGGCGGGCTTCGACCTGACCTGCACCATGCTCGAGCCCGGCACGGTGCAGGCGTGGCTGGACGAGCACGCCCCCGTCGGCGCGCGCATCGGCGCCGCCTTCACCGGCACGTTCGGCCGCGGCACGGGTGACCTCACCGGCGTCGCCCTCGCGACAGCCGAGGGGCCGGCCGCCTGGTTCGACCCGACCCGCCTCGACGACGCCGACGAGGCGGCCGTGGCGCTGTGGCTCGCCGACCCGCAGCGGCCGAAGGTGGTGCACGAGGTCAAGCCCGCGCTGCTGGCGTGCGCGGCCCGGGGCTGGCAGCTGAGCGGCGTCGCCACCGACACCGCCCTCGCGGCCTACCTCGCCATGCCCGACCAGCGCTCGTACGACCTGACCGACCTGGCCCTGCGCTACCTGCAGCGCGAACTGCGCGTCGAGGAGCCCGACGACGGCCAGCTCACCCTCGACGGCCTCGGCAACGACGGCGAGGTCGAGCGCAACCTGATGCTGCGGGCGCGCGCCACGCTCGACCTGGCCGACGCGATCGCCGCCGACCCGATCCGGGGCGGTGAGCACAACCAGCGGCTGCTCGCCGAGGTTGAGCTGCCGCTGTCGGAGGTCCTGGCCCGGATGGAGCAGGCCGGCATCGCGGCCGACACCGAGTACCTGTCGGAGCTGGAGGCCCAGTTCGCCGCCGGGGTCAAGGAGGCGGCGCACGCCGCCTACGAGGTGGTCGGCCGGGAGTTCAATCTCGGCTCACCCAAGCAGTTGCAGGAGATCCTCTTCAACGAGCTCGGGCTACCCAAGACCAAGAAGATCAAGACCGGCTACACGACGGACGCCGACGCCCTGCAGTGGCTGTACGCGCAGACCCAGCACCCGCTGCTGGAGCACCTGCTGCGGCATCGGGACGTGGCGCGGTTGAAGTCCACCGTCGACGGCCTGCTCAAGTCCGTCAGCACCGACGGGCGTATCCACACCACGTTCAACCAGACGGTCGCGGCGACCGGCCGGCTGTCGAGCACCGACCCCAACCTCCAGAACATCCCGATCCGTACGCAGGAGGGGCGGCGCATCCGGCGCGCCTTCGTCGTCGGTCCTGGCTTCGAGTCCCTGCTGTCGGCCGACTACAGCCAGATCGAGATGCGCATCATGGCGCACCTGTCCAAGGACGAGGCGCTCATCGACGCCTTCAACTCCGGGTTCGACTTCCACGCCGCCACCGCGTCGTCGGTCTTCTCGGTCCCCGTGGACGAGGTGACCCCCGACCAGCGGCGCAAGATCAAGGCGATGAACTACGGCCTGGCGTACGGGCTGTCGCCGTACGGCCTGTCCCAGCAGCTCGGCATCAGCCCGGCCGAGGCGAGCGTGCTGATGGAGGAGTACTTCGAGCGTTTCGGCGGGGTGCGCGACTACCTGCACGCCGTCGTCGACCAGGCCCGCCGCGAGGGGTACACCGAGACGGTGCTCGGGCGGCGGCGCTACCTGCCCGACCTCAACAGCGACAACCGGCAGCGGCGCGAGATGGCCGAGCGGATGGCGCTCAACGCTCCGATCCAGGGCTCGGCAGCCGACATCATCAAGGTGGCGATGCTGCGCGTCGACGCCGCTCTTCGCGAGTCCGGGCTGCGGTCGCGGATGCTGCTGCAGGTGCACGACGAGCTGGTTTTCGAGGTGGCCCCGGGGGAGCGCGAGGCGCTCGAGGACCTCGTACGCACCCAGATGGGCGCGGCCTACCCGCTGGACGTGCCGCTGGAGGTCTCGGTCGGCGTGGGTCGCGACTGGGACGACGCCGAGCACTGAGGCCGGCTGCCTACGGGGTGATCTCCCGGATCGGCAGCCGGATGGGGAACGGCTCGTCGACGACGAGCTCGTCCGCGCTGTTCGCCAGTTCCACGTAGGCACCGTCCTTGAGCGTGTAGGCGTAGACGTGGACCGGGTCCTGCTCGATCCGCCAGAAGTTCGGGATGCCAGCCTCGGCGTAGACGGCCGGCTTCTCGAGCCGGTCGCGACGTCTGGTGCCCGGCGAGACGACTTCGACGACCAGCAGGACTTCGTGCGGCATGAGGAAGTGGCGGGTCCGCTTGATCTCAGCCCAGTGCAGCAGGACGTCGGGCTCGCAGGTGTTGTTCAGTGACACGGCGACGCCGACTGCTGTTGCGGCGTCGAGAGGATGCGGGCGGTGCTTCCGCAGCCATGCCCATAGCAGGTTGCTGATGGCCTGATGGTCGAGCGAAGGGGAGGGGACCACGGCCATCACTCCATCGACGAGTTCGACGCGGGGGGCGTCGTCCGGGATGGCGAGCACGTCTTCGATGGTGAAATCGGCCATTCGCTGCCGAACCGGGTCTGGAGACCATGGTCGGGCGCCGCGGTCGATCGGCTCTGCGCTCATGCCGGTCACGCTACTCGGAAACCGACGCCGGGGGAGGGGCCAGAACCGACGGCTTCTCGGCGACGAAGATCGCCGTACCGGGGAAGATCCGGCCGCGCAGTGGGCTCCACTGGCCCCAGATCTGCTCGTGCCCCTCAGGCCACTCCGGCTCGATCAGGTCGGCCAGGACGAAGCCGGCCGCGACCAGTTCCCGGATCCGGTCGCCCAGGGTGCGGTGGTGCTCGACGTACGTCGCCGCGCCGGTTTCGTCGTACTCCACGTAGGGGGTGCGTTCGAAGTAGGAGTGGGCCGCGACCAGGCCGCGTTCGGTCGGGTCGTCGAGGAAGACCCAGCGCATGGGGTGGGTCACCGAGAAGACCCATCGCCCGCCGGGGCGCAGCACCCGGAACACCTCGCGCATCAGCCGGGCCGAGTCGTCCACGAACGGAACCGCGCCGAAAGCAGTGCATACCGTGTCAAAAGCCTCGGCGGCGAACGGGATGGCGAGGGCGTCGCACTGCACCAGCGGTACCCGTACGCCTGATCTCTCAGCGGCCTCGCGCGCGTGCCGCAGCATCCCGCCGGACAGGTCCGCGGCCACGACCCGCGCTCCCTGGGTGGCCAGCCACCGTGCGGAGGCCGCCGCGCCGCACCCGATCTCCAGCACCCGCTGGCCGGCGACGTCGCCCAGCAGGCGCGCGTCGGCCTCGCGTAGCCCCTCCGGGCACCAGACGAAGTCGACGTCACCCAGGAAGTCGCCGTGCTCGGCCTGGTACGCGTCCGCATCAGCGTCCCACCAGCCACGACTGGCCCGACGGTTCTCGCCGGAGGTCACCCACCGACGTGTCACACCCGCGTCACTCACGGCCATAACGGTACGGGTAGTCACCCTGAGCAAAAAGATCAGGAAGATAATGGCGACGGTTGCCGGGGATGGTTGGACCGTGTGGTATTGCGCACGGTAGGCTGTTCGATGCACTCGTGGGCCGCGTGTCTCGGCAGGGAGCAGGCCCGCTGGTCGTCAACACAACCCCATCACCGTCTGGGTGGCGGGTCGTGCTTGGCGCCGGGTCCTCGAGGGCACCACAGGTCACCGCCTGACACCCATCCGACCGGAGCAACAACCCACATGACGAGCAGCATCGAGGCCACCTCGAGCGCACCCGCCGCGATCACCACCACCAGCGGCAGCAAGGTCACCGTCGACGACCTCGGCAGCGAGGAAGCGTTCCTCGCCGCGATTGACGAGACCATCAAGTACTTCAATGACGGCGACATTGTCGAGGGCACCGTCGTCAAGGTCGATCGGGACGAGGTCCTGCTCGACATCGGCTACAAGACCGAGGGTGTCATCCCCTCGCGCGAGTTGTCGATCAAGCACGACGTCGACCCCGCTGAAGTTGTGACGGTGGGTGACCAGATCGAGGCTCTGGTTCTCCAGAAGGAGGACAAGGAGGGCCGCCTGATCCTCTCGAAGAAGCGTGCGCAGTACGAGCGCGCGTGGGGCACGATCGAGAAGATCAAGGAAGAGGACGGCGTCGTCCGCGGCTCGGTCATCGAGGTGGTCAAGGGCGGCCTCATTCTCGACATCGGGCTGCGCGGCTTCCTGCCCGCGTCGCTGGTCGAGATGCGGCGCGTCCGCGACCTTCAGCCGTACGTGGGTCGTGAGCTCGAGGCCAAGATCATCGAGCTGGACAAGAACCGCAACAACGTGGTGCTGTCCCGCCGCGCCTACCTTGAGCAGACTCAGTCCGAGGTGCGCACGGAGTTCCTGCACAAGCTGCAGAAGGGCCAGGTCCGCAAGGGCGTCGTCTCCTCGATCGTCAACTTCGGCGCGTTCGTGGACCTCGGCGGCGTCGACGGTCTGGTGCACGTCTCCGAGCTGTCCTGGAAGCACATCGACCACCCGTCCGAGGTTGTCGAGGTCGGCCAGGAGGTTGAGGTCGAGGTGCTCGACGTCGACCTCGACCGCGAGCGGGTCTCGCTGTCGCTGAAGGCGACGCAGGAGGACCCGTGGCGGCAGTTCGCCCGGACCCACGCGATCCAGCAGATCGTCCCGGGTAAGGTCACCAAGCTGGTGCCGTTCGGTGCGTTCGTGCGCGTCGACGACGGTATCGAGGGCCTGGTGCACATCTCCGAGCTGGCCGAGCGCCACGTGGAGATCCCGGAGCAGGTCGTGCAGGTCGGCTCCGAGGTCATGGTCAAGGTCATCGACATCGACCTGGAGCGCCGGCGGATCTCGCTGTCGCTCAAGCAGGCTAACGAGGGCTTCGTCGAGGGCGAGGAGCACTTCGACCCCACCCTCTACGGCATGGCCGCGACCTACGACCAGCAGGGCAACTACATTTACCCCGAGGGCTTCGACCCGGAGACGGGCGAGTGGCTCGAGGGCTTCGACAAGCAGCGCGAGGAGTGGGAGCGGCAGTACGCCGAGGCCCGCCAGCGCTGGGAGGCGCACACCAAGCAGGTGCAGACGGCCCGCGCGGCCGAGGCGACCGCCGAGGCGGCTCCCGCTGGCCCGACGTCCTCGACGACCCCGGCGCCCGCCCGGGCCACCGAGGAGCCCAGCGGCACCCTGGCCACCGACGAGGCGCTCGCGGCTCTGCGCGAGAAGCTCGCTGGCGGCAAGAGCTGACCTCCGTCAGCAACTAGGTACATCTGCGGCCCCGCACCGGTTCTGCCGGTGCGGGGCCGCGGCACGTTCATCGGTAGAACGCACCTGCGGTAGAACGGAGCCCGGTTGATCGGCTCGTTCGCCGGTGCGGTTGACTTTGCCCGTGCTGATGGTGGGATTGACCGGCGGGATCGGCGCGGGCAAGAGCGCCGTCGCCACCCGGCTCGCGGAACTTGGCGCGATCGTCATCGACGCCGACCGGCTCGCGCGGGAGGCCGTGGCCACGGGTTCGGACGGGCTCGCCGAGGTCGTGGCCGAGTTTGGGCCCGAGGTGCTGGCTGCGGACGGCGCACTGGACAGGGCGGCGCTCGCGAGCCGCGTGTTCGGCGACGACCCAGCGCGCCGCCGGCTGGAGGGCATCATCCACCCGCGGGTACGCGCCCGGACCGCGGAACTGGTTGCAGCGGCGCCGCCGGACGCGGTCGTCGTCAACGATGTGCCGCTGCTCGTCGAGTCGGGACTCAACGGAGCGTACGAGCTCGTCATCGTCGTACTCGCCGATGAAGACGCCCGGGTGGCCCGACTCATCCGTGATCGCGGGATGACCCCTGACGAGGCCGCCGCGCGGATCCGTGCCCAGGCGACCGACGAGCAGCGCCGAGCTGTCGCCGACATCGTGATCGTCAACGACGGTAGCCTTGAGGATCTGAGCCGCAAGGTCGACGAGGTGTGGCGCGAGCGCCTCGCGTCCGCGTGACGCGAGGCACTGTAAACGAGAGGTTCACATACGTTACGGCGCTCGCGGCGGCCGGTCAGCGCTCTCCAGCGCGACCGCAGCGGTGCGCCTCACCGGCCATGCCGGGGCTGCAGACCCTGCGTCGGGGGACGGATCGGTATGGACGATCCGTCAGCTTCCCGATCGGCCGCCGCGAGCGGCCTACGTATCGACGGTAACCTGGTGATCTTTGGCGCACAATCGCAATGCCGGAATGAATCGTGTCCACGCACCCGCGCGGGGGACGCCGGCCCAGAAGTGACGCCGGCCCAGAAGTCTTGTCGGACCCACGACGTACCGTTGGTGCCATGACGCTCGCCATTCCCCGCTTGGATCGCCGCTTCGAGGTCGTGAGTGAATATCAGCCCTCCGGTGACCAGCCGACCGCGATCGAAGGGCTGGAGAAGTGGGTCCGCCGCGGCGACCGGCACGTGGTGCTGCTCGGCGCGACGGGCACCGGTAAGAGCGCCACGACGGCATGGCTGATCGAGCGGCTGCAGCGCCCGACGCTGATCCTCGCGCCGAACAAGACGCTCTGCGCCCAGCTGGCCAAGGAGTTCCGCGAACTGATGCCGCACAACGCGGTGGAGTACTTCGTCAGCTACTACGACTACTACCAGCCCGAGGCGTACATCCCGCAGACCGACACCTACATCGAGAAGGACTCCTCGATCAACGAGGAGGTCGAGCGGCTGCGCCACTCCGCGACGATGAGCCTGTTGACCCGTCGCGACGTCGTCGTGGTCGCCACCGTGTCGGCGATCTACGGCCTCGGCACCCCGCAGGAGTACTTGGAACGCGCGGTGAAGGTGCGCGTCGGCGACGAGATGGAGCGCGACAAACTGCTTCGCCGCCTCGTCGACGTGCAGTACGCCCGCAACGACATCGCGTTCAACCGCGGCACGTTCCGGGTCCGGGGCGACACGCTGGAGATCATCCCGGCGTACGAGGAGCTCGCGATCCGCATCGAGTTCTTCGGCGACGAGATCGAGCAGCTGTCCTACCTGCACCCGCTCACCGGCGAGAAGTTGCGGGAGACCGACGAACTGCTGATCTTCCCGGCGACCCACTACGCGGCCGGTCCGGAGCGGATGGAGCGGGCGATCCGTGACATCGAGGCCGAGCTGGCCGAGCGGCTGGAGGAGCTGGAGCGGCAGGGCAACCTCCTGGAGGCCCAGCGGCTGCGCATGCGCACCACCTACGACATCGAGATGATGCGCCAGGTCGGGTTCTGCTCCGGCATCGAGAACTACTCGCGTCACATCGACGGGCGGGCGCCCGGCAGCGCGCCGCACTGCCTGCTCGACTACTTCCCGGACGACTTCCTGACCGTCATCGACGAGTCGCACAACACGGTGCCGCAGATCGGCGGGATGTACGAGGGGGATGCCTCCCGCAAGCGGACGCTCGTCGAGCACGGGTTCCGGTTGCCGAGCGCGATGGACAACCGGCCGCTGCGCTTCGACGAGTTCACCGACCGTGTGGGACAGGTCGTCTACCTGTCGGCGACCCCGGGCCCGTACGAGCTGGGCAAGGCCCAGGGGGAGTACGTCGAGCAGGTGATCCGGCCGACCGGACTGGTCGACCCCGAGGTGATCGTGAAGCCCACCAAGGGCCAGATCGACGACCTGATACACGAGATCGGCGTCCGCACCGAGCGCGACGAGCGGGTCCTGGTCACCACGCTCACCAAGAAGATGGCCGAGGACCTCACCGACTACCTGCTCGAGCACGGCATCCGGGTGCGATACCTGCACTCGGAGGTTGACACGCTGCGCCGCGTGGAGCTGCTCAAGGAGCTGCGCCTCGGCGACTACGACGTCCTGGTCGGCATCAACCTGCTGCGCGAGGGTCTCGACCTGCCCGAGGTGAGCCTGGTCGCGATCCTCGATGCCGACAAGGAAGGCTTCCTGCGCTCCGGCACCAGCCTCGTGCAGACGATCGGTCGCGCCGCGCGTAACGTCTCCGGCCAAGTGATCATGTACGCCGACAAGGTGACTCCCTCCATGGCGCACGCGATCGACGAGACCAACCGGCGGCGGGCCAAGCAGGTCGCGTACAACAAGGCCAACGGGATCGACCCGCAGCCGCTGCGCAAGAAGATCCATGACATCCTCGACGACATCTACCGCGAGTCGGAGGACACCGAGGGCGTGCTGGCCGGCCACGACGCGGGCGGTGCGATGGTCGGCGGCTCCGGCCGGCAGATGTCGCGGGGCAAGGCGCCGGTGCCCGAGACCCGATCGCGCCGCAAGGCCGCTGCGACGCCGTCGCGCGAGGGCATGGCCCGTGCCGACCTGGCGCAGCTCATCCAGGATCTCAACGAGCAGATGCTGACGGCGGCGCGCGAGCTTCAGTTCGAGTTGGCCGCCCGGATCCGCGACGAGATCAGCGAGCTGAAGAAGGAGCTCCGGGGCATGGACGTGGCGGGCGTGCGCTGACCGGACCGGGCGCGCCTGCACTGGCTGCGCCATCCGCACCTGCTCGCCACCGAGGTGCGCGTCACCCGGAACGTGGCGACGATCATCGCCACGTACCCGGGGAAGACGCGAGGCTCAGGCCGGCACGTCCACGAAGTGCTCCACCCGGGGCGCTCCGTCGAAGTAAGGCCCGATAAGCCCGCGCCACTGGGTGAAGCGGTCGGTGGCGCGGAAGTTCTCGATGTGGGCCTCGACCGAGTCCCACTCGACGAACAGCACGAACCGGGTCGGCGTCTCCACGCCCCGGGTCATCCGCACCGAGCGGCAGCCGGGGGTGTCCGCCACCAAGGTCCTGGCCTTGGCGTACGCCGCGGCGAACTCGTCCTCACGGCCTTCTTGTACGTCGATCAACGCGACTTCGAGCACCATGCCGGCAAGCCTGCCATGTAGGGCCGTGGATACGGGCGGCGGGGCGGGCGTCGACGAAAGCCGGGCGCCGGCCGCGTGCGGGCGCTGACCGAATGCGGTGACGTAGGTCTAATCCGACACGCCGATCCGATCTTTTGCGACCCTGCTCGCCCCCGTCGGGGTCCGTAGGGGAGAATGGCGGAACAAGGAGGGGAGTATTCCCTCGCGACGACGTCGTCAACACGGCGGCCACGACCTTCGGGTCATCGGTTGCCCGGCGTCGCCGGTCGCCGGTTAAGGCGGCGGGAGAGACCTCCGGAGTCACTAATTGCACACGTGGTGCGCCGGGAAGCCCCGGCGTTCTGTTGGCGTGCATGTGTCTACCGGAGGGGCACCCATATGAACGTCTCGACCTCGGTTTGGGCTATCACTCTCGTCGTTCTCGGCGCGTTACTGCTGTTTGATCTGGTGATCGTCGGCCGTCGCCCGCACGAACCGTCCGTTCGCGAGTGCGCGCTCTGGATCACCTTCTACGTGGGCCTGGCGGTCCTGTTCGGCATCGGTGTCTGGGCGGCACACGGCGGGGACTATGCCGGGCAGTTCTTCGCCGGCTGGATCACCGAGTACAGCCTCTCGGTCGACAACCTCTTCGTCTTCGTGATCATCATGGCCCGCTTCGCCGTGCCGCGGAGCGCCCAGCAGAAGGTGCTGCTGGTCGGCATCGTGCTGGCGCTGCTCATGCGCGGCGCGTTCATCGCGGTCGGCGCGGCCGCGATCAGCCGCTTCGAGTGGGTGTTCTACCTGTTCGGCGCGTTCCTCGTGTACACCGCGGTCAAGCTCGCCAGCGGCGGGGAGGACGAGGGCGAGGAGTTCAAGGAGAACGTGATGATCCGGTGGGCGCGCCGGATGCTCCCGATGTCCGACCGGTACAACAACGCGCGCATGACGATCCAGGTGAATGGGAGCCGGCTGCTCACGCCGCTGTTGATCGTGATGATCGCCATCGGCACGACCGACCTGATCTTCGCCCTCGACTCGATTCCGGCGATCTTCGGTCTGACCCAGGAGCCCTACCTCGTCTTCACGGCGAACGTGTTCGCGCTGATGGGGCTGCGGCAGCTGTACTTCCTGCTCGGCGACCTGCTCAACCGCCTGGTCTACCTGTCGGTGGGGCTGTCGCTGGTGCTGGGGTTCATCGGCGTGAAACTGGTCTTCCACGCGCTGCACAACAACAACGTCCCCTTCATCAACGGCGGTGAGCACGTCGGTTGGGCGCCGGAGATCTCGACCCAGATTTCGCTCGCGGTCATTCTTGGTACGCTCGCGATCACGGCAGTCGCCAGCCTCATCAAGTCCCGCTCGGTTGCCCGCCGCGAGTTGATCGGCCCAGCCGCGACGATGGAATCGGCCCAGGAGGCGCGCGACCGGGACCGCGTCACGGACTGATTCCGCCGACCCGGGATCCCGCCGCACGAACAGGCCGAGGGTCGGTGTCGGCGGCGATCCCGGTGTGGGTACCCACCCGGTCGTGTGCCGAAGGCGCATAAGGCAGGCTGTCTCTCGCGGAAACGACATAACGGAGGCGGCATGCTCGAGCGCGGTCTGGGTCTGGTCGGTGCGCCCAACACCCGTGACTTAGGTGGCATCGTCACCGTCGACGGCCGGCGCCTGCGCTCCGGCGTGCTGATGCGCGCCAGCGCGCTGGGGCGCCTGACCGACGGTGACGTGGCGGTACTGGCCGAACGGAAGCTGGCCCACGTCGTGGACCTGCGCGACACGAGCGAGATCGAGACCGCCCCGCCGGACCGGTTACCCACCGACCCCGCACCGCGGGTACGCCACATCCCGGTGTTCGATCCCGAGCACCCGGTCTTCACGTACGTGTCGGCGGTGCTGATGGGGCACGACGTCGCGGCGACGCCCGTCGCCGGGGTCGACGGCTCGCCGGGCGCGATGGTCGAGCTGTACCGCTGGATGGTGGGTGACGAGGGTGCCACCGCCGGGTTCGCCGTCGCGATCCGGGCGGTCGCCGATGCCGCCGGCGAGCCGCTGCTGTTCCACTGCAGCGCCGGCAAGGATCGTACTGGCTGGCTGGCGGCGGTCCTGCTCAGCATCGTCGGGGTGGACCGGGACACGATCACGGCTGACTATCTGGCCACGAACGGCTACTCCCGGGCCACCCATGTAGCGATCATGGATGCGATGCGGGCGAAGGGGCGCCTGGTGCAGCCGGAGGTGCTGCTGCCGCTGTTTGAGGTACGCCCGGAGTACCTGGCAGCCGCGTACGGCGAGGTGGAGCAGCGGTACGGCGGCATGGAGCGGTACGTGCGCGATGCGCTCGGCGTGGACGCCGACACCGCCGACGCCCTCCGCGACCTGTTACTCGATCGGCCCTGAGTGCCCGGGCGCATGCCGATCCAGCCGAACGCCGAATCGCACTGCCGGGAGGACGACCCGGCGGGGCAGCCCGCGAGGAGAAGCGCCCGATCCGCCGTTGTGGCGCGGTACGCCGGCCTGGCCGCCACGACGCTCATGGCGCTGCTGTCGTGGTCCGTCGGTGCGCTGCCGTGGCAGCAGCCCCACCAACTGGCAGCAGGGGCGCCGATGCTGCCCGGGCTGGTCTGGCACCGGGTCGGCCTCGGGCTGTGGCTGGTGGCGATGGCGGTGCTGGTGGCCGCGTGGTGGGTGCTGGGCAGGGAGGTGCGCCACCGCCGGGTGACCCCCCGAGCGGTCATCGTCACCGCGGCGCTGTGGGCGGTGCCGCTGCTGGTGGCTGCGCCGCTCGCCAGCCATGATGTCTACTCGTACGCCTGCCAGGGGCAGGCCTACCTGGCCGGGGCCGACCCGTACCGGGTGGGGCCGTCCGCCCTGCCGTGCCGGTGGCTGACGGCCGTGCCGCCGATCTGGCGCGGCCAGCCCGCACCGTACGGTCCGGTCGCCGTCCTGGTGGCTGCTGCCGCCGCGCACGGCTCGCTGTTGGGTGCTGTGGCAATGCTGCGGTTCGCCGCGGTCGCCGGCCTGGTGCTGCTCGCGATCGGACTGCCGGCCCTCGCCGCCCGCTGCGGTGCCCGCCCGGCCACCGCGCTCTGGCTGGGGCTGGCCAACCCGGTGGTGCTGGTCCATCTGGTCGGCGGTGCGCACCACGACGCGCTCACCGCCGGCCTCGTCGTCGCCGGGCTGGCGCTCGTCGCCGGCGGGCGCGCCGTCCCTGGCGCTGCGGTGGTCGGCGTCGCCGTCGCGGTGAAGGCGACCGCCGTCGTCGTGCTGCCCTTCGCCGTCCTGCTCGCGGTCGTGGCGTCGCGAAGCGCGTCGACGCGCACGGTCGGGCACAGGTGGGTGCGGGCAATGCTGGCCGTCGGCGCGGCCGCCGCTGCCGCCTTCACCGCGCTGACGCTCGCCGCCGGCCTGGACCTGGGCTGGACGGCTGCCTTGCCCGTCTCCCACCAGCCGGTGTCCTGGATGTCACCGCCCAGCGCGGTGGGCGCGGTCGTGGGTGCTGTGGTGGGCGGATTCTCGCTGTCCGGTGTCCCCGCCTCAGTCGAGGTGGCGCGCGCCGTCGCGCTGTACGGCGCGCTGCCGGCGGTCCTGCTGGCGCTGTGGTGGTGGGCCGCCCGATCCGGGAACCTCCGGGCCGTCACCGCGGCGGCCGGTGCGGCTCTCGCGGCGACCGTGGTTCTCGCGCCGGTGGTCTACCCCTGGTATGTGGTGACCCCGGCGGCCGTGCTCGCCGCCGCGGCGAGCGGCCGGGTCGTACGCGCCGTCGCCGTGGTGGTCGGTGTGCTCAGCTTTGTCGTCCTGCCCAACAGCCTGAACCTCGCGATCGTCACCCGCTGGCCGGGCGTGATCGCCGAGGTCGTCGCCCTGCTCGCGCTCGCGGTGTGGGCGATCAGCCGCAGCCGCGCAGCATCGATGGGGCGCACCCGACAAGAGGCCGGGGCCAGCGCCGTGAAGCGCTGACCCCGGCCTCTTTGTGGCGTCGGATCAGTTGGAGTGAGCCCGGCGGCGGAAGATCCGCTCGCGCTCCTTGTGGTCCAGGTGCACCTTGCGGATCCGTACCGTCTCCGGCGTGACCTCCACGCACTCGTCCTCGCGGCAGAACTCCAGGGCCTGCTCCAGCGACAGCTTCCGCGGCGGGATCAGCTTCTCGGTTTCGTCGCTGGTGGACGCGCGCATGTTGGTGAGCTTCTTCTCCTTGGTGATGTTGACGTCCATGTCGTCGGCGCGGGAGTTCTCGCCGATGATCATTCCCTCGTACACCTCGGTGGTCGGCTCGACGAACATCGTGCCGCGCTCCTGGAGGTTCATCATGGCGAACGGGGTGGCCACCCCGGCGCGGTCGGCGACCAGCGATCCGGTCGCCCGGGTGCGCAGCTCGCCGAACCACGGCTCGTAGCCCTCGAAGACGTGGTGCAGGATGCCGGTGCCCCGGGTGTCGGTGAGGAACTCGGTGCGGAAGCCGATCAGGCCGCGCGCCGGGACCAGCCACTCCATCCGGACCCAGCCGGTGCCGTGGTTGATCAGCTGCTCCATGCGGCCCTTGCGGGTGGCGAGCAGCTGGGTGATCGCGCCGAGGTACTCCTCGGGCGCGTCGATGGTCAGCCGCTCGACCGGCTCGTGTACCTTGCCGTCGATCTCGCGGGTGACGACCTGCGGCTTGCCGACGGTCAGTTCGTAGCCTTCGCGGCGCATCTGCTCGACCAGGATGGCCAGCGCCAGCTCGCCGCGGCCCTGTACCTCCCAGGCGTCGGGGCGCTCGGTCGGCAGGATGCGCAGCGAGACGTTACCGATGAGCTCCCGTTCGAGACGGTCCTTGACCAGCCGGGCCGTCACCTTCGCGCCCTTGACCCGGCCGGCGAGCGGCGACGTGTTGGTGCCGATGGTCATGGAGATGGCCGGCTCGTCGACGGTGATCCGCGGCAGCGGCTGCGGGTTCTCCGGGTCGGCGAGGGTGTCACCGATCATGATCTCGGGGATACCGGCGACCGCGATGATGTCGCCCGGCCCCGCCTCCTCGGCCGGCTTGCGCTCCAGCGCCTCCGTGATGAGCAGTTCGGAGATGCGTACCCGCTCGGTCGAGCCGTCCTCGCGCAGCCAGGCCACGGTCTCGCCCTTGCGGATGGTGCCCTCGTGGACGCGGCACAGCGCCAGCCGCCCGAGGAACGGCGAGGCGTCGAGGTTGGTCACGTGGGCCTGCAGCGGGGCGCCCTCGGTGTAGGACGGCGCCGGGATGGTGTCGAGCAGGGTCTGGAACAGCGGCTGCAGGTTGTCGGAGTCGGGCTGGCCGCCGTCGTCGGGCTGGTTGAGCGAGGCGCGGCCGTCGCGGGCGCAGGCGTACACGATCGGGAAGTCGATCTGCGCCTCGTCGGCGTCCAGATCGAGGAAGAGCTCGTACGTGTCGTCGACGACCTCCTTGATCCGCGCGTCGGGGCGGTCCACCTTGTTGATCACCAGGATGATCGGCAGCCGGGCCTTGAGCGCCTTGCGCAGCACGAACCGGGTCTGGGGGAGGGGACCCTCACTCGCGTCGACGAGCAGGACGACGCCGTCGACCATGGTCAGCCCACGCTCGACCTCGCCGCCGAAGTCGGCGTGGCCCGGGGTGTCGATGATGTTGATGGTGACGTCCTCGCCGTCGGGTCCGTGGTAACGGACCGCGGTGTTCTTGGCGAGGATCGTGATGCCCTTCTCCCGTTCGAGGTCCATGGAGTCCATGACCCGGTCGGCCATCTCGGCCCGGGAGTGCCATGCGCCGGACTGCCGGAGCATGGCATCGACCAGGGTGGTCTTGCCGTGGTCGACGTGGGCGACGATTGCGACGTTACGAAGATCGGAGCGGGTCTGCATATGCGTTATTGTCCTGGATGTGATCATCGGCTGATGCCGGGGTGGATAGCGCCGCCGGGGACCGGCGGCGGGGACAGCTGAACTCGGTGCGGGTAGCGCGCTGACGGCGTCAACGGTAACGTGCCCGCGCGCCGGGGAAGAGGTATCGGGGATGGGCTCCGGCAGACGGGTGAAAATCATGGGTGCGGCGGCGGTGCTCGCCGGACTGCTCGTGGTGGCCGGCTGTGCCCGCGACACTCGAGGTGGCGCAGTCGATCTCCACGGCCGGTCCGCTGGAGAGCCCTACGGGGAGGCGAGCGCCACTCCAACTCCGGCCGCCAGCCCCACGGCCGCGCCGGCCGCGCCGATCGCACCGACCGCATCGGCCCGCCCGTCCGTGACGCCGAAGCCGACCCGGACGGCCAAGCCCGCGGCCGTGACGCCCTCGCGGGATCCGGTCAAGGCGGCGCAGCCGCTGCCACCGCCCCCGCACCAGCCGGGACCGCGGCCCACGTCGCCGCCGCCCGGCGCGAAGTGCCCGAGCTATACCGGTACGAACGCCCCGAAATCCGACGTCCGTGCCGCGCTGGACACCGTCGCCGGCACGAGCTTCTGGTACAACAGCGCCCCGCAGATCAGGATTCCCGAGAACCTCATGTACGCCGTGGCGTGGCAGGAGAGTGGCTGGCAGTCGGCGATCCTGGCCTGTGACGGCGGCATCGGCACGATGCAGATCATGCCAGACACGGCGACCTGGTTGAACGACCGGTTCGCCCCCAAGAACTACGACGTCCACACGGTCACGGGCAACATCATGCTCGGCGGCGAGTACCTGTCCTGGCTGGTCAAGTACTTCGGGGACGCGTACTACGAGAGCAACTACGACCTGTCGGTCCCGGCGCCGGCGGGGAGCGTCTCGCTGCTGGACAGCGTGGTCTCCGCGTACAACTACGGGCCCGGCGCGGTCCATCCGGACCAGGGTGAGGCCGGCATCCCCAACTGGCAGTACGTCAACAACGTGGAGGCGTTGATGACCAACTGCCCGTGCCTCGCCGCTTCTTAGCCGACCCCGCGTACGTGATCGGGGTGGTGAACCGGACTCCGGTTCACCACCCCGATCACGGCGTCGAGTGGGCGATCAGTCAGGCCACGTGCCGGTCAGCTTTCGGAAGCCCGCCGCGCCGCTCCGGTCGACCGCGGCCTTCACCAGGCCGAAGATCGCACCCTGGAGCGCGGCCGCGGTCAGCACCTCGGCCCAGGTGTAATCCTCAGACCTGGCGTGCGGAGCCTCCTCCTCGCCACTGATCTTCTTCCACACCTGCTTGAACACGACGCTGGCCAGGACACCCCCGGCGACCCCGACGGCGAGGCTGAGCGGTTTGTAGAGCGCCTTGGCCATGGGGTCGCCGTCCCGGTCGCCCGTAGTGCGCTTGTTGCTCACCTACTCCTCCTCCACCGCATGAACCACACGACCAGCGCGGCGGCGCCCACCACCACGACGAGGGGGACCGGGTTCCGGCGCACCCGGGACGCCAGCTCCTGGGCCTTCTCGGGCGCCTCGACCGCCGCCGTCCTGGCCTCGACGGCCGCGCTCTGGATCCCCTCCCGTACCCGCGCTTTGGCCTCGTCGGCGGTCTCCTGCAGCCGGGCCTTGAGGTCCACCTTGGCCGCCAGCGCCTGTACGGTCTCGCCGAGTTCGGCGCGGGTGTGTTCGATGTCCGCTCGTAGCTCGTCGACATCGCTCGGCGGCGCGGAGCGCTCCGGCCGGTCCGGAGACGGCCGGTCAGGCGACCTCGCCGCACCGTCCGAGGCGTCTGGCGTCGTCATCGAACTCCCCTCTCCTTGACCGCCTCCGAGACGGTCTCGATGTCCTCCTTCAGGCTGTCCACTGTCCGCCTGGGTACCGGTGGGGTCGCCTTCTTGACCTGTGCGCGGCCGAGCATCGCCATCACCCCCGCGATGGCCATCAGCACGACCCCGACGATCAGGGTGGCCAGCCAGGCGGGCATGACCAGCGCGAGGAGCAGCACGACAGTCGCCAGCAGACCGGCTCCGCCGTAGAACGCCACGATACCGGCGGCGCCCAACATGCCGGCCCCGACGCCGGCCTGCTTGCCCTTGCGGCTGAGCTCGAGCTGCGCCAGCCGCAGCTCGTCGCGGACCAGGTGCGTGACCTGCTCGGACGCGAGCTTCACCAGCTCGGCGGTGGACCGGCCGTCGACTCGTTCGGCGGTCCGTTCTTGGTTCATCAGGTTCGTCATCGTGGCTCCTTTCGGGCCCTTACCGGTTGGTTCCCCAGGGCGGCAGGTGCTAATCACCGAATGTCAGCGGCTCCCACGGGGTATGCGTTGTGGTGAGTTGCCGCTACAGGAGGACAGTGATGGATGTGACCTACCACGAAACGCCCGACGATGTGGCCAGGCCCGGCCTTGGCGTCGAGCCCGGGGCATTGAGCACCGACGACCTGCTCCGCGAGCTGCGTGTCCTGCACGATCGGCGGCACCTCACGTTCCGCCACGGCTCTGATGACGCGCTGGCCCACCACGACCGGCGCACCGCCGAATTGGAGCGGGAGTACCTGCGACGCTTTCCGGACCGCGAGGTCGATCCGCATCGGCTGCGGCAAGATGACTGAACCATCGCCGTGACGCTCGACGTATCGGCGCGGTAAGCGGGCGACGGTAGGGACCATCGCCCGCTTACCGTCTCAGGCCGGCGGCGCTCCGAGATGGACCACCTTCGTCTGGGTCATCTCGTCGAGCAGTTCGGGCCCGTACCCGTACCCCTGACCGCTTGCCCGGCGGGGATGGGCGGCGCCACCGGGCGCCCCGCCGAACACGTTGTTGACTTTCACAGTGCCGGCGGGAAGTTCCCGCGACGCGCGGATGGCATGAGCGAGGTCACGGGTGAGCACCGTCGCCGCCAGCCCGTACTCGCCCTGGCCGGCGCGCGCAAGCGCCTCGTCGAACGTGCCCACCACCGCGACGGGCGCGACCGGTCCGAAGGTCTCCTCTCGCATCACCGCCATGTCGTCGGTGCAGCCCGCGAGCACCGTCGCCGGGTAGTAGGCACCAGGCCCCTCCGGAACGTCGCCGCCGGCCAGCAGCTTGGCGCCACCGGCGACCGCCTGCTCCACGTGGCCGTGAACGTGCTCGCGCAGCCGGCGGTCGACGAGCGGTGCGAGTTCGGTGCCCGCCTCCAGCCCCGGCCCCATCCGCAGCGCCTCCGCCCGCGCAGCGAGGGCGGCGAGAAACGGGTCGGCGATCGCCTCGTGTACGTAGATCCGCTCCACTGACACGCAGATCTGCCCGGCGTTGGCGAAGGCGCCCAGCGCCGCTTGGGCGGCCGCCCACTCCGGGTCGACATCGGCATCGATGATGAGGGGGTCGTTGCCGCCGTTCTCCAACAGCACCTTGGTACGCGTACCGGCGGCCGCGCGGGCGATCGCCCGCCCGGTCGCGCATGCGCCGACGTGCGCGACGACGTCGACCGGCTGTTCCACCAGCCGCGCGCCGACTGCTCCGTCGCCGAGGAGCAGGTTGAGGACGCCGGCGGGCAGGTGCTCGGACAGGATCCGCGCGAGCAGCCAGCCGGTCGCCGGGGTGCGCTCGCTCGGCTTGTACACCACGGTGTTGCCGGTGACCAGGGCCGCGCCGATCAGCCCACAGGAGACGGCGACCGGGTCGTTCCAGGGGGTGATCGCCGCGACCACGCCCCGCGGCTCGTACACCATCAGGTCGGTGGCACCGAAACCGCCGTTGAGCGACCGGCCACGGTGCACCGGGCCCAATTCGGCGTACTGGCGCAGGGTCCCCACGCCCGCGTCCACCCCGCCACGGGCATCGCCCAGCGGCTTGCCCATCTCCAGCGTCGTCAGCCGGGCCAGGTCGTCCGCGCGCGCCGCCACGGCGTCAGCGGCACGGTGGACCGCGGCGGCGCGCTCGGCCGCGGCAGTGCGTGCCCACTCGGCCGCGGCAGACCGCGCCGCGCCGACCGCCGTGTCCACCTCGGCGGGAGAGGCTACCGGCGCGGCGAAGAGCTCTTGGCCGTCGGCCGGATTGGTGATGGTGATGCGCCGGGTGCTCTCGGCGGCGGACCACTCCCGATGGACAAGCTTTTCGGTGTCGGTCATGGCGGGTACATGTCCCGATTCGATGGAATGCAAACGCCGAGCCGACCGGATCACCATTCGGCGCGGTCCGCCATCTCCACCCGTCTGCGCGCCCTATCCACAGCGGACTGGAGGGCTGACCCTAACGGCCACCCCTGACAGTCCGGTCGTACTCGCTTGGTCGGGTGGTGCGGAACAGCCTTCCGTGCGGACTCCGTCCACAGTGGCCGGATTGGACAGTGCGAAAACGGGAAGTGTCAATTCTTTCACTGTCCGTACGCTCCCTCCCCGGGACAAACGAGCCGGGAGGTAGGTATGTGGAAGAAGGCGTTCGTCGTTTTCGGCTGTGACCTCGTCATGAGGAGGTGCCACGCAGCAGCGTGAGCATCTCGGGCAGATCGAAGAACGTGGCCGTGGCGATCGCCGACTGGCCGCCGACGGTCGGGTCGGCCCCGGCCGCCAGTAGCGTCGTCACGATCTCCCGCGACTGGCGGAACACTCCGGCGCCCAGTGCCGTCTGTCCCCGGTCGTTGACGCGGTTCACGTCGGCTCCCCGCTCCACCAGGGCCGCGACGGTGTCGGGGTGCGCGTGGTAGGCGGCGAGGATCAGCAGGGTGTCGCCGGAGTCGTTGGTGAGGTTGACCGGCAGACCGGCGTCGACCTGTGCGGCGAGCTCCTCGGTGAGCCCGGAGCGGGCCAGGTCGAACATGCGGTGCGCGAATGCGAGGGTCTCTTCGTCCAACTGGTCAGCCACGTGCCTAGCCTATGACGGAGCCTGCCTCGATCGCTCGCGCGGCCTATCGCTCGACCGCCTCCCGCAGCGCCGCGAACTCCGCCGCGAGCCGGTTGAGGGTGTAGTGGGCGTTGAGCCCGCTCGGGTTCGGCAGCACCCAGACCGGGGTGGCGCCGATCCGCTCCGGCTGCGCACCCACCTTCGCCGTACGCTGCCCGAACGCCGTCCGGTACGCGCCGACCCCCAGTACGGCCAGCCAGCGCGGCCGGTATTCGTGGACCTTCGCGGCCAGCACCGCGCCGCCGTCGACCAGTTCGTCGCGGGTCAGCTCGTCGGCGCGGGCCGAACCGCGCTCCACGAAGTTGGTGATGCCCAGCCCGTACGCGAGGAGTTCGTCCTGCTCGTCGGGGCGAAACTGACGCGGGGTGAAGCCGCCCCGGTGCAGCGCCGGCCAGAACCGGTTGCCGGGGCGCGCGAAGTGGTGCCCGGTGGCCGCCGACCACAGGCCCGGGTTGATGCCGCAGAACAGCACGGCGAGGTCGGGGGCGATGACGTCGGGGATGACCCGACCGGCCGCGGCGTCGAGGTCGGCGGGGGAGGGGCGGGCTGACACGCGGCAACCCTAGCCACGCCGCAGAGATCTTGGGCACCGACCGGTGCCCCAGATCTTGCGCCACGGGTCAGGCGACGACCGTCTCCACCGGGCGCTCGTAGAACCGGTGCGCTGCGAGGGCCTTCACGAACGCCGTCACGAACTCGTCGTTCGGCGCTCCCGAGTCTCCGTGGGCCACGACCCCCGCGGCCGCCTGCTTGCCGTTGAATCCGTTCACGAACGGCGGCAGGTGGACGGTCTCCAGCAGCGACGCGCCCGTGCCGAGCACGCCGAGCGGCTTGGCGTGCTTGTACGCCTCGGCGAGGAAGTGCAGCGCGAGCGCGTTCGACCGCAGTTTCGCGGCGGCGTCCGCCCCGTCTGGCACCACGACGGCGTCGTAGAGCACCGAGGCGACGGTCGAGAGCGCCCGGTCCACCGGGAGCTTCGTGCCGTCCGAGCCGGCCACCTCACCGTCGACCGGCGCCAGGAGTTCGACCACCGCGTCCTCCCGGCCCAGCGCCTCGCGCAGCGCCGTCACGCTCTGCGGGTTGACGCCGTCGGCGACCAGGAAGGCGACCTTGCGCCCCTTGACCCCGTTGACGCCCCGCTTGCTGGTCTGGCTGAGCGCCGGCGAACTGCGGCCATGGTTGTCTACCGCCTTGGTCGGCTCGGTGATGCCGAGGCCGACGGCGACGGCGACGGCGAGGTCGTTGTCGACGTGGTTGAGGTGGTCGACGACGCGCTCCCGGATGTACCGGCGGCTGACCTTGCCGAGCTCGAACCGGTACGCCTCGATGATGTGCTTCTTCTCCCACGGCGACATGCTGTTCCAGAACAGGGTCGCCTGGCTGTAGTGGTCGGCGAAGCTCTCCGGCCGCTTGCGCAGCTTGGGCCCCTCCTCCCACTCCGGGTAGTGCACGTACCCGTTCGGCGCCCGGTCCTTCGGGTAGCCCTCGCTGATCGAGTTCGGGTGGTAGTTGGCCCCGCGGGCAGGTACCTCGTCGAAGTGGAACCCGTCCTGCTGGTGGTTGACCACGGGCACGATCGGCCGGTTGATGGGGATCGAGGCGAAGTTCGGGCCGCCCAGCCGGGTCAGCTGGGTGTCAAGGTACGAGAACAGGCGCGCCTGCATCAGGGGATCGTCGGTGAAGCCGATGCCCGGCACGACGTTCTGTACGCAGAACGCGACCTGCTCGGTCTCCGCGAAGAAGTTGTCGGGGTTGCGGTTGAGCACCATGCGGCCGACCGGCCGGACCGGCACCAGCTCCTCCGGCACGATCTTGGTGGGGTCGAGCAGGTCGAAGTCGAACCGGTCCGCCTCGTTCTCGGGGATCAACTGCACCCCGAACTCGTACTCGGGGAACTGGCCGGCCTCGATCAGCTCCCACAGGTCGCGGCGGTTGAAGTCGGGGTCGTGCCCGGCTATCTCCTGGGCCTCGCTCCAGACCAGGGAGTTGACGCCCGACTTGGGGGTCCAGTGGAACTTGACGAAGGTCGAGTGGCCCTCGGCGTTGACGAGCCGGAACGTGTGGACGCCGAAGCCCTGCATCATGGCGAAGCTGCGCGGGATCGCCCGGTCGGACATCAGCCACATGACGGTGTGCATGGTCTCCGGCTGCAGCGAAACGAAGTCCCAGAACGAGTCATGCGCCGACGCGCCGGTGGGGATCTCGTTGTGTGGCTCCGGCTTGACCGCGTGGATCACGTCGGGAAACTTGATGCCGTCCTGGATGAAGAAGACCGGGAAGTTGTTGGCGACCAGGTCGAAGTTTCCCTGCGAGGTGTAGAACTTCGTGGCGAAGCCGCGTACGTCGCGAACCGTGTCCGGAGAGCCCCGCGACCCCTGGACCGTCGAGAACCGGACGAAGATCGGCGTCTCCATCAGCGGGTCGGTCAGGAACTCCGCGGTCGTGTACTCGGCGAGCGAATCGTCGTACGGCTGAAAGTAGCCGTGCGCCCCGGATCCCCGGGCGTGGACGACCCGCTCGGGGATGCGTTCATGGTCGAACCGGGTGATCTTTTCGCGGAGATGGAAGTCTTCCAGAAGGGTCGCCCCGCGTTCCCCGACCTTCACGGAGTTGTCCGTGTTGTCGATTGGAATGCCCTGATCGGTCGTCAGGTGCGCCCGCATGTTGACCTGATGCGCGCGGAGCTGTTCGTCCTTGATCGACGCGGGTGGGGTGTCGGTGCGGCGCTGGGCAGTCATGACCGCCTCCTTGGGGTGGTACGGAGAAGCGTCACCGCCTACTACCGCAATTGGAACGGTTCAACCCTGCGCGTACGCACCCCGTCACCTGCGCAAGGGTGTCGAGGCCGGGTGGGTGGGTAGCTACGCGTCATCGCCCGCGGCTGTCACGCGGGCAGTGACGGAGGTGGACCCCGTGCCGGAACGGGGCAGTGCGGCGGCATCGCGGGACGAGAACAGCGACCCGGTCCGGGCCTTCGAGACGACCCTGCCGGTGGGGGTGCCCGACGCGGACTCCGACGACCTACGGACGGCCGCCGAGGCCAGGGCGCGGGTGCTGGGTCGCGCCCAGCCCGAGCCCGAGCTGGGCGAACCCGGGCCGCCGATCAACCGCCGCTCGCCGTACATCGTGGGGATGCTCGGCGCCGCCGGCGTGGCCACCACGTACATCCTTCTCCAGATCCTGCTGCGGGCCGGCGGGGTGATCGCCCTGATCGCGCTCGCGCTGTTCCTGGCCGCCGGGCTCGACCCCGCCGTGCAGTGGTTGATCCGCCGCGGGCTGCCCCGCTGGGCGGCCGTGACCGCGGTGAGTCTGGTCCTGATCGGCATTGTCATCGGTTTCTTCGCCGTGGCGATCCCGCCACTGGCCGCCCAGGCCGGCCAGTTCGCTCGGGAGTTCCCCGGCTATCTCCGGCACCTGAACGACCCCCACTCAGCGCTGGGGCGGCTGGAGACCCAGTACCACATACGCGAACGCGCGACAGAAGCGCTGCAAACGGCCGGAGGCAGCAAACTGTTCGGCGGGTTGCTCGGTGCCGGCGTGATTGTGCTGGACGCCCTCGCGTCCACGCTCACCGTCCTGGTATTGACCGTCTACCTGCTGGCCGACATGCCCAGGATCCGGGCGCTGATCTACCGGCTCGTCCCACGGCGGCGGCGCCCCCGGGCGATCCTGCTCGGGGACGAGATCTTCGCCAAGATCGGCGGGTACGTGATGGGAAACCTGATCACCTCGTTGGTCGCGGGTGTCCTCACGTTCGGGTGGCTGATCACCTGGGGCGTACCGTACGCGCTGCTGCTGTCGCTCATGGTCGCGCTGTTCGATCTGATCCCGGTGGTCGGCGCGATCCTTGGGGGGCTCATCGTCACCCTTGTTTCGCTGACGGTCTCGCTGCCGGTCGCGATCGCCACCGCCGTCTACTTCGTCGTGTACAAGCACCTCGAGGACTGGCTGCTCGTGCCGCGGGTCATGGGACGCGCCGTCGACGTACCCGCGACCGTCACCCTCGTCGCGGTCCTGCTCGGCGGCGCCGCGCTCGGCATCATCGGTGCACTGATCGCCATTCCGGTGGCGGCGGCCGTCCGGCTGGTGCTGCGCGAGGTCGTCTTCCCCCGCCTCGACCGGATGTGACCCGCCGGCGGTGGCGGTTTGGCCCGCCGAAGCGGGGGGTAGGCCGGCCGGAACGGCGAGTGATTGTCCGGCAAGACTCCATCTCCGTGCGACCTGTGGCCCGCGAGGGCTCCGGGCTGGAGGGTGAAGCGATGAGTGACGATCCCACCGTCATCGGAATCAACCGCACCCAGGACGCGTCCATCGCCGTCGCCGCCGGTCCCTCCACTGTGTACAGCATCCAGAAGGAGCGGATCACCCGCCGCAAGCACCACTGGGGGCGACTGGGCGACCTGGCGAACCTGTACCTGCCGGCCCTGCCCGCCCTACGCGAACCGGTCGACCTCGTTGTCGAGTGCTACTCCTCCGACAGCGAGGTCGAGCGGCTGCCGGCCTACCGCGACGAGCTCACGCAGAGCCTGACGTTCCGCGACGGCGTACGGGTGGCCATGCTGTCCCATCACCTCGCGCACCTGTACAGCGCCTTCTACCCGTCGCCGTTCGAGCGCGCCGCCGTGATGGTGGTGGACGCGCAGGGCAGCCGGGTAAAGGACGTCACGGAGACCTTCCCAGCTCCGGACGCCGGCCCGGACCTGCTGGAGGTCGCGTCGTTCTACTCCTGCGAGCGGGGGCGCGTCGAGTGTCTGGGCAAGCACCTGTGGCACGGCAACTGGGCCGAGCCGGCGGGCCTCGGCTGCTTCTACTACCTGCTGACCCGCACCATCTTTCCGGGTGAGGGGAACGAAGGGAAGGTGATGGGCCTCGCGCCGTTCGGCCGGCCGTACGCGTTTGCCCTGCCCGAGTTGGGGGTCGACGAGTACCGGGTCTCCATCCCCGCGGAGTGGCTGGAGATCTTCGCCGACCGCGCCCGGTTCGCGTTCTTCTCCGACGGCAGCGGCTCCTTCTCCGACTGCGCCAACCTGGCCGCCGTTGGCCAGCGGGTGTTCGAGACCGCGCTGATGCGGGTGGCCGACTGGCTGTACGACCAGACCGGCGCGGCCAACCTCTGCTTCGCCGGCGGGACCGCGCTGAACTGCACGGCCAACGGCAGGCTGCTGCACGACAGCGGCTTCGACGCCGTCTTCATCCCGCCCAGCCCCCACGACGGCGGTACCGCGCTCGGCTGCGCGCTCTACGGGATGATCGACTGTCTCGGGGAGCCGAGCGAGTTCCGCTGGGTCAACGATTTCCTCGGGCCCGATCTCGACGCGCGGACGGTCGAGGAGGCCCTGCGCGCCGCTCCGTCGGACCTGGTCGTCGAGGAGCCGGTCGACCTCGTCGACGAGGTGGCGCGGCTGCTGGAGTCCGGCCGGGTGGTCGGGCTGCACCAGGGCCGGAGCGAGTCCGGGCCGCGCGCGCTGGGCAACCGCAGCATCATCGCCGACGCCCGCCGGCCCGGCATGCAGCGGTTCATCAACTCACACGTCAAGGGGCGCGAATGGTTCCGACCGCTCGCGCCGATCGTCTTGGCCAACGCGGCGGCCACCATCTTCGACGTCGACCGGCCGGCGCCGTTCATGCAGTACGCGGCCGACGTCCGGCCGGCGTACCGCGCGGCGCTCCCCGCGATCACGCACGTCGACGGTTCGGCGCGGCTGCAGACCGTGGAAGACGAGAACACCCCGTTCCTGTACGAGCTGCTGCACGCCTTCGCCGCGCGCACCGGTGTGCCCGTACTGCTGAACACCTCCCTCAACCGCAAGGGCGACCCCCTCGTCGAGACCCCTCAGGAAGCGCTCACATGCCTGCAACAGACGTCGATGCACGCCCTCGCCATGCCGCCGTACCTGGTACGCAAGCAAATCGAGCCGCCGCTGCCGAACAGATGACGACCGGGCGGCCGGTGCGGGGCGAGGTGATCGGCAAGCCCGTCGAGATCACCTGCCTGGGCCACGCCACATTCAGGTTCACCACCCCGGAGTCGAAGGTGGTGCTGGTCGACCCGTGGACCTACGGCAACCCCCTGTGTCCACAGGAGGCCAAGGACGTCGGCGAGGTCGACCTGATCCTGATCACGCACGGCCACCACGATCACCTCGGCGACGTGTTCACCATCGCCAGGCGCGGCGCCCCGAAGATCATTGCCGTGGCGGAACTGGGGAACTGGCTACGGTCGCGCGGGCTCAAGGGGCTGCGGACGATGAACGTCGGCGGAATCGTGAACATCGAAGGCGTGCGGATAACAATGACGCCGGCCGAGCACAGTTCGAGCGTCGACGACGACCCGGGGGCGTACGTCGGAGTCGCGGCAGGCTACGTCCTCCAGTTCTCCAACGGCAGTCGGATCTACCACGCCGGGGACACAGCGGCGTTCCCGGGCATGGAGCTCATCCACGAGGTGTACCAGCCGGACCTGGCCCTGTTGCCGATGGGCGACCAGCACACGATGGGGCCGGCCGAGGCGGCCGTGGCGACCCGCCTGCTCAAGGTCGGCCAGGTCGTTCCCATGCACTACGGGATCACGCCCGGGTCCCGGGGCGCGCCGGCGGCGTTCCGCCAGGCCCTGGACGCCATCGGGCTGCGCGACGTCGAGATGATCGAGATGAGCCCGGGGCAGAGCCTCGCGTGGGGCGGTGCCTAGCTGGCGAGCCGGTCCAGCACGTTACGGGTGATCCGCTCGACCACGGGCTCCCCTCGTGCGAGGAGGCGGGGCCAGTCGGTCGTGGCGGCGGTGAAGACGTTGCCGTGGTTGGTGAGCAGCCCCATCGTCGCGGCCCGGTTTCCCCGTCCCCACCCGCTGCCGGTGAGGTCACCGACGCCGAGGATCGTGAAGCTCTCCGGCGTGCCGTCGTCGCCGGTCGGCCGTGCCGGCAGCCCGCGTGCGAGCCGCCCGCGGTCGAAGTGCGCGCCGTCGCACTCGTACCCGACGAGGTACTCGTCCGGCCGGTCGCCGAACCTGTCCCCGTCGCGCAGGCCGGTCCCCGCGTACACCCAGTGGTCGGTGTGCTGGGCTCGGTAGCCCACCGGGAGCGGGCTCCGGTCGACATCCCGTTCTCCGCCGTTTTTGAAGCTGACGCCGGTCAGCGAGTTCTCCGGCTGGGAGGTGTCCGACCAGTTGTGTACCCGGCGGAAGCTGAACCGGTCGTCGAACGTGACCCGCCACCAGCAGGTGTTGCCGCCGAAGAAGGCGACGTTGCCACCATCGTGGACGAAGCGTTCCAGGTTCGTCCGCATCGCGTCGCTGTAGTACTCGTCGTGCCCGGCGCTCAGCAGCAGGCGGTACCCGCGCAGCGACCCCGGTCCGGCGCTGTCGTGGAGATCGAGGTCCGTGCAGTAGTCGACCCGGTAACCGGCGCGCTCCAGCCAGGCGATGAAGGGCGCATCCCAGTGGGCGAACGTCTGGCGTGGTGTCGCCGGGTCGAACGGGTCGAAGTTGCCGATGTCCCATGGGGTTCCGCCGGTGCCGCCGCCGGGCCGGCGCACCGAGACCGTCGCCGGCACCGGCACCGGCAACGCCTGGGGACTGGGCAGCGTGTACAGGCACCAGCCGCCCCGGTGGGTGGTGCGGTCGTACCGGTGCGGCGTGACCTGGTTGTACGCGTGGTAGGTCAGCAGCGGAACCTTGTACAGGATCGCCGCTGCGGGGGCCGGGCGGCGGACGACGAAGAGCGCGCGCGCATCGCGTGCGTCACCGGCGCGGCGGTCGGGCGGCGCCACGGGGTTGCCGCTGCCGTCGCCCTCGACCAGGACGGCGATGTAGACGCCCGGCGGCCAGTCGCGCGGTACAGCGAACGGATAGGCCGGCCAGCCCGGTAACTCTTCGCCGTGCAGGCCGGGGCCGGGCCGGCCCCAGTCCTGGTAGGGCAGGTGGGCCGGCAGGTTGTGCCCACGGTGCCACGGTGAGCGTCCGTGCGGCGCGACCCTGGCACCCCACCGGTAGAAGTCGACGCGGAACTCGGGTGCGTCCGTCGACACGCGCAGCGTGAGCTCGCTGCCCGCCGACACGGTGGGGTACTCGGGGTAGCCGTAGATCATGGCCGATTCGTGGTCACATCTCCCGGTGTCACCACCCCCGGGCGCGCCACTCCGGGATCGACGGCCGCTCGGCGCCCAGGGTGCTGTCGTTGCCGTGGCCCGGGTAGAACCAGGTCTCGTCCGGCAGCCGCCCGAAGATCTTGTTCTCCAGGTCGTCCATGAGACTCGTGAAGTCTTCCGGTGACGTCGTCCGCCCGGGGCCGCCGGGGAACAGCGAGTCGCCGGTGAACAGGTGCGGATGACCGGCCGGGTCGCGGTAGAGCAGCGCGATCGCACCAGGGGTGTGCCCGACGAGGTGGATGACCTCCAGTTCGGCGTCTCCGACCCGTACCCGGTCGCCGTCCTTCAGGGTCTGGGTCACGATCGGGATCTCCGGCGCGTCGGCCTCGTGCGCCAGCGACTCGGCGCCGGTGAGGCCGACGACGTCGTGCAGCCCCTGCCAGTGGTCGAAGTGCTGGTGTGTGGTGACCACCGTTTGCAGGCCGCCCTCGCCGAGCAGCGACAGCAGCCGGTTCGGCTCGTTCGCCGCGTCGATGAGGAGTTGCTCGCCGGCGCTGCGCAGCAGGTAGGCATTGTTATCCATGGGGCCTACCGAGATCTTGATGATGGTCAGCTCGGCGAGTTCACGAACGTCCGGCGCGCCGCCGGGGGAGACCTGTCCGGTATAGGTCACAGCAACACTCTCACTTCCAGATCGGTACGGTCGGCAGCGGCCCCTCGGGCGTCACCGTCAGGTCGGCGCCATCGGCGCGGCCGCTGAGCCACGCGGCGATCCCGTGCCCGCTCCCGCTCACGGTCACGGCCGGGTCGGTGCCGATGGTCAGTTCGTGTTCGAGGTCGGTGGCGTGCAACCGCACCGGCGCCATCGATTCGGCGAGGTCGGCGACCAGGTCGTGCAGCAGTCGGTGCACGAACGCGTCGGGCCAGTCGGCTGGCCGATATCCGGCGTCCAGGTCGACGTGGTGAAGCTCGACCTCCGACAGCCGCGCCCACGGAATGTAGGCGGCCAGCCGGGTGTGACCGCCGCGCCAGCGCACGGTGGCGGTCCAGGCCGCCGGCGGCAGCTGCGCGACCGCGGCGTCGAAGCGCTCGGCCGCTGCCGCCAGGTCGCTGGCCTGCTCGGCGACCGGTCGCCGAGCGCCCGCCTCGATGTCGGCGGTGCGGTGCTCGTCGCTGGGGTAGGCCGGCGTATCCGCCCCGGTCCGAGCGCCGGTCAGCAGGTTGACGCAGGCGTCGGCGTTGCGCGCGAGATGGGTCAGGAGATGCCCGCGGGTCCAGCCGGGCAGCAGCGACCCTCCGGTGACCGCGGCGTCGTCGAGCCTGCGCGTCGTCTCGAGCAGCCGGGCCGTTGCCCGGTCGATCTCAGGAAGGAGCACGAGCGGGTCGGCGGTCATGTCCACCACTCTAAGCCCGGCCCGGATCACCGCGCTCGGCCGCCGGAGGGTCGCGATATTCGGTTTCGTTTCCCCTGGTGGAGCCCTACCGTCGAGGTCGAACGCGTTCATCGTCAGACCGGTCATCAAGGGAGGTGGCTCGCGCATGGCATGCCTGAACCACCTCGTTCGCCAACCGTCGTAGACGCCGTCACAGACAAGGAAGACGATGACGTTCGACCTGGGGTCCCTCGGCTGGGACCCGTACTTCGCGGGCGCCTACGCCGCCTACGACCGCCCCACCCGCCGGCCCGGCAGGGTCACCCGGGTCGACCGGGGTGTCTGCACGGTACTGGGGGAGTCCGGCCCGGTACGGGCGAGCCTCGCGGGCTCGGTCCTCGCTGCCGCCGCGAGCGATCCGGGCGCGCTTCCGTGCACGGGCGACTGGGTCGTCGTCCACACCTGGCCGGACCGGCGGGTGACCGTCGAAGCAGTCCTGCCGCGGCGCAGCGCTGTCGTACGGGCCAGCGCCGGCACCGCCTCCCACCGTCAGGTGCTCGCCGCCAACCTGGACGTGGCGGCCGTGGTCGAACCCCTCGATCCCGCCCCGGACACCGGGCGCATCGAGCGGCTGCTCGCCCTCGCCTTCGAGTCGGGAGCCCGGCCTGTACTCGTCCTCACCAAGGCCGACCTGGTGCCGCGGCCTGACGCGGTCGCCGCCCAGCTTGCGGCGGCAGCCCCCGATGTACCGGTACACCTGGTCAGTACGCGTACCGGCGACGGCGTGGCCGACCTGCGGCGTCATGTCGAGTACGGGCGGACCCTCGGTCTGCTCGGCCCCTCGGGCGCGGGCAAGTCCAGCCTGGTCAACGCGCTTTCCGGGGCGGCTGTCATGACGACACAAGCGCTGCGCGCGGACGGGCGGGGCCGGCACACCACCACGTACCGTGCCCTGGTCCCGGTGCCGGGAGGTGGGGTGGTGATCGACACCCCGGGGGTACGGGCAATCGGCCTGATCGGCGGTGTCGAGGGGCTGAACACCGCGTTCGCCGACGTGCCGACCACAGCGATCTTGAGCTGACCACAGCGATCTTGAGCTGACCACAGCGACCTTGAGCTGGCCCCAGCGGACCACGGGTGTGAGCAGCCGGACGATCTTGAGGGCGTGACGCTGGCCGGAACCTCTCGTTGCTCCTATAGATGGACGAGCGCAGCGACTCTCATGGGCCGGCCGCAGGTGCTACGTACGCTGGGGTCGGCGGCCGTCTGTGGGTGGCGGCTGACCTGCGCGAGACGAGAATTGTCAGACCCCCCGGCTACAGTTGCTGCGGCACCGGGACGGGTGTGAATCCGGACAGATCAACTACTGAGGGCGGGCTGTGGCCGACCGACTGATCATTCGCGGAGCGCGGGAGCACAACCTGCGCGACGTCAACCTCGAGCTTCCCCGGGACGCGCTGATCGTCTTCACCGGGCTGTCCGGTTCGGGCAAGTCCAGCCTCGCCTTCGACACGATCTTCGCCGAGGGGCAGCGGCGCTACGTGGAGTCGCTCTCGTCGTACGCCCGGCAGTTCCTCGGGCAGATGGACAAGCCCGACGTCGACTTCATCGAGGGCCTGAGCCCCGCGGTCTCGATCGACCAGAAGTCGACCTCCCGCAACCCGCGGTCGACGGTCGGCACCATCACCGAGGTCTACGACTACCTGCGACTGCTCTACGCCCGGGTGGGTGAGCCGCACTGCCCGGTGTGCGGCGAGGCGATCGCCAAGCAGACCCCGCAGCAGATCGTCGACCGGGTCCTCGCGATGGAGCCGGGCACCCGGTTCCAGGTCCTCGCGCCGGTCGTGCGCGAGCGCAAGGGTGAGTACGTCGACCTCTTTGCCGAGTTGCAGTCCAAGGGCTTCGCGCGGGCGCGCGTCGACGGCGTGGTGCACCCGCTGACCGAGCCGCCCAAGCTCAAGAAGCAGGAAAAGCACACGATCGAGGTCGTCGTCGACCGGCTCGCGGTCAAGCCCAGCGCCAAGCAGCGGCTGACCGACTCGATCGAGACCGCCCTCAAGCTGGCCGCCGGTGTCGTCATCCTGGAGTTCGTCGACCGTGCCGAGGATGACGAGCACCGCGAGCGGCGCTTCTCCGAGCACCTCGCGTGCCCCAACGAGCACCCGCTCGCCATCGACGACCTGGAGCCGCGCAGCTTCTCGTTCAACTCGCCGTTCGGCGCCTGTCCCGAGTGCACCGGCATCGGCACCAAGAAAGAGGTCGACCCGGAGCTGATCATCCCCGACCCGGAGCGCAGCCTGCGCGAGGGCGCGATCCAGCCCTGGTCGGGTGGCCACACCCTGGAGTACTTCCTGCGGCTGCTGGAGGCGCTCGGCTCCGAGCAGGGCTTCAGCCTCGACACGCCCTGGCGGGCGCTGTCCAGCCGGGCGCAGAAGGCGATCATGTACGGCTCCGACGACCAGGTGCACGTGCGCTACCGCAACAAGTACGGGCGGGAGCGCTCCTACTACACCGGCTTCGAGGGCGTGGTGCAGTGGATCGAGCGCCGGCACGGTGACACCGAGTCCGACTGGTCGCGGGAGAAGTACGAGGGGTACATGCGTGACGTGCCCTGCGGCGCGTGTGGTGGTGCCCGGCTCAAGCCGGAGATCCTCGCGGTCACCCTGGACGGGCGCAGCATCGCCGAGCTGTGCAACCTGTCGGTGGGGGAGGCGGCCGAGATCCTCGGCCAGATGAAGCTGACCAACCGGCAGAAGTTGATCGCCGAGCGGGTGCTCAAGGAGATCAACGCGCGGCTGCGTTTCCTGGTCGACGTCGGTCTGGACTACCTGTCGCTGGACCGGGCGGCCGGCACCCTGTCCGGTGGTGAGGCACAGCGGATCCGGCTGGCCACCCAGATCGGATCCGGTCTGGTCGGCGTGCTCTACGTGCTCGACGAGCCCAGCATCGGCCTGCACCAGCGCGACAACCACCGGCTGATCGAGACCCTGAGCCGGCTGAAGAAACTCGGCAACACGCTGATCGTCGTCGAGCACGACGAGGACACGATCCGCACCGCCGACTGGATCGTCGACATCGGCCCCGGCGCGGGTGAGCACGGCGGCAAGATCGTGCACAGCGGTGCGGTGGCTGACCTGCTCACCAACGAGGAGTCGCTGACCGGGGCCTACCTGTCCGGGCGCACGAGCATTCCGACGCCGCAGACGCGCCGGCCGCGGACGCCCGGCCGGGAACTGACCGTGCACGGGGCGCGCGAGAACAACCTGCGCGACCTCACGGTGTCGTTCCCGCTGGGCCAGTTCGTCGCCGTGACGGGGGTGTCCGGCTCGGGTAAGTCGACGCTGGTCAACGACATCCTGCACGCGGTGCTCGCCAACCAGATCAACGGCGCGCGCCTGGTCCCCGGCCGGCACACGCGGGTCACCGGCCTGGAGCACGTCGACAAGGTCGTCGGCGTGGACCAGTCACCCATCGGCCGCACCCCGCGCTCCAACCCGGCCACGTACACCGGGGTCTTCGACCACATCCGCCGCCTGTTCGCCGAGACGGCCGAGTCCAAGGTGCGCGGCTACGGGCCTGGCCGATTCTCGTTCAACGTCAAGGGCGGTCGGTGCGAGGCCTGCGCCGGCGACGGCACCATCAAGATCGAGATGAACTTCCTGCCCGACGTGTACGTCCCGTGCGAGGTGTGCAAGGGCGCTCGGTACAACCGGGAGACGCTCGAGGTCCACTACAAGGGCAAGACCATCTCCGAGGTCCTGGACATGCCGATCGAGGAGGCGGCCGAGTTCTTCGAGCCGATCTCGGCGATCCACCGCCACCTGAAGACGCTCGTCGACGTCGGTCTCGGGTACGTGCGGCTCGGCCAGCCGGCGCCGACGCTGTCCGGTGGCGAGGCCCAGCGCGTCAAGCTCGCCTCCGAGCTGCAGAAGCGGTCGACCGGGCGGACGGTGTACGTGCTCGACGAGCCGACCACCGGTCTGCACTTCGAGGACATCCGCAAGCTGCTGCTGGTCCTGGAGAGCCTGGTCGACAAGGGCAACACGGTGATCGTGATCGAGCACAACCTCGACGTGATCAAGACGGCCGACTGGCTGATCGACATGGGCCCGGAGGGCGGCCACCGGGGTGGCACCGTCGTCGCGGCCGGCACGCCCGAAGAGGTCGCCGAGATCGCCGAGAGCCACACCGGCACCTTCCTGCGCCAGGTCCTCGATCTGGATGGCACGCCGGCCGGCGGCAGTGCCCAGGCGCGGGCCGAGAAGGCCAACGGGTCCGGGCGGTCGACGGAGAAGAAGCCGGCGGTCAAGAAGGCCGTGAAGAGCGCCCCTCGCAAGGCCACCAAGCGGACGGCGGCCGCGCGCTGACGCCCCCCAACCTGGGGTTGAGGCCCTCATGGACGGGGTGCCGGCCGGACCGCGCGGTTCGGCCGGCCGCCCCGCAGAGGCGATACCTCCGCAGCCCGAGCGTGGGAGCCGGGATCGGCTTACCGTCCGTAGTGAACTGGCCGGCTCCCGGCTGCGTAGATACGGACGAAAGAGGCTTCCCCATAACGATGAGGAGCAAAATGAGCGAGACGACCAGGCGTAACGTGCTGGCCGGTGCCGCCGGTGTCGGTGCCGCCGCCGTGCTGGCCGCGTGCGGTGGTAGTAACTCCGACACCGGGTCAACCGCGGATACCAACAACAACGCCGGCGCCAACCCGGCCGGGCCGGCAGCGCCGACCACGGCTGGCCAGCGGCAGGGTGGCCAGCAGGCCGGTGGTTCTGCGATCAAGACGAGCGACATCCCGGTCGGCGGTGGCAAGGTCTTCACCGAGCAGGGCGTGGTCGTGACCCAGCCGACCGCTGGCCAGTTCAAGGCGTTCAGCGCCAAGTGCACCCACGCCGGCTGCAACGTCAACAGCGTCTCCGGCGGCGCGATCAACTGCCCCTGCCACGGCAGCAGGTTCTCGGCGACCGACGGGTCGGTCCAGGCGGGCCCGGCGAGGTCGCCGCTGGCGGCCAAGACCGTCACGGTCAACGGCGACAGCCTCACCATCGCCTGATCAGGACGTTCATGGGCACCGCGACGGCCCGCTGGCCGCCGCGGTGCCCGTAAAAGATTCTTGACGTACTCGCGGGCTACGCTCGCATACGTGCCGGATCCGTCCACTTACCGCCCCGCCCCGGGAGCCATTCCCGATGAGCCCGGTGTCTACCGATTTCGCGACCCGTCCGGCCGGGTGATCTATGTTGGCAAGGCCAAGAGCCTGCGGCAGCGACTCAACTCATACTTCGCCGACACCTGGACGCTCCATCCGCGTACGCAACAAATGGTCACCACCGCCGCGAAGGTGGACTGGGTCACCGTCGGGACCGAGGTCGAGGCCCTCCAACTCGAGTACGCCTGGATCAAGGAGTACGACCCGCGGTTCAACGTCCGCTATCGCGACGACAAGACGTACCCGTACCTGGCGGTGACCCTCGACGAGGAGTACCCGCGGCTGCAGGTCATGCGGGGAGCCAAGCGGAAGGGGGTGCGTTACTTCGGGCCGTACGCGCACGCCTGGGCCATTCGCGAGACGCTCGACCTACTGCTGCGCGTCTTTCCGGCGCGTACCTGCAAGGCCGGCGTGTTCAAGCGGGCCAGCCGGATGGGGCGCCCGTGCCTGCTCGGCGATATCGGCAAGTGCTCGGCGCCCTGCGTCGAACGGGTCAGTGTCGATGAACACCGCCAGATCGTGCTCGACTTCTGCGACTTCATGGCCGGTAAGACCGACTCGCTGATGAAGCGGCTCGAGCGGGAGATGCAGGAAGCCTCCAACGAGCTGAACTTCGAGCTCGCCGCCCGGCTACGCGACGACCTGGCCGCGCTGCGCCGGGCGATGGAGAAGCAGGCCGTGGTCTTCGGCGACGGCACGGACGCCGATGTCGTGGCGTTCGCCGACGATCCGCTCGAAGCCGCGGTGCAGGTGTTCCACGTGCGCGACGGCCGGGTGCGCGGTCAGCGGGGTTGGGTGGTCGAAAAGACCGAGGAGCTCAGCCCGGGCGGCCTGGTCCATCACTTCTGCTCCCAGGTCTACGGCGAGGAGAGCGAGACCGGCGCCGCGAGCGGTGGGATCCCGCGCGAACTGCTGGTGCCGGAGTTGCCGGACGACGTCGACGCCCTGGCGGACTGGCTGTCGGCCCTGCGCGGCAGCCGGGTCACGATCCGCGTTCCACAGCGGGGCGACAAGAGGACCCTCCAGGAGACCGTGGCGCGCAACGCCCAGCAGGCCCTCGCACAGCACAAGCTGCGCCGGGCCGGCGACCTGACCAGCCGCAGCCGGGCCCTCGAAGAGATCGCCGAGGCGCTCGCCCTCGACAGCGCGCCGCTGCGGATCGAGTGCTACGACGTGTCACAGATCCAGGGCACCGACGTGGTCGCGAGCATGGTCGTGTTCGAGGACGGGCTTGCCCGCAAGAGCGAGTACCGGCGGTTCGCGATCACCGGGGCGACCGACGACGTGTCAGCGATCTCCGAAGTGCTGCGGCGCCGTTTCAGCCGGTACAAGCAGGCGTTGGCCGAGGCTGACGGTGCGGTGCCGGCGGAGCCGGGGGAGGAGGAACTGGAGACAGCCGACCGCCCCGGGGTCGATCCGGAGACGGGCCGGCCGCGCAAGTTTGCGTACCCTCCGCAGTTGGTCGTGGTCGACGGCGGCCAGCCTCAGGTCAACGCGGCTGCACGCGTCCTCGCTGGTCTCGGCGTCACCGATATCGCGGTCTGCGGGCTGGCGAAGCGGCTCGAAGAGGTGTGGATCCCCGACGACGACTTCCCGCTGATCCTCCCGCGCACCTCCGAAGGCCTCTACCTCCTGCAGCGGGTCCGCGACGAGGCCCACCGCTTCGCCATCACCTACCACCGGCAGAAACGCTCGAAGCGGATGATCGCCTCTGACCTGGACTCCGTGCCGGGCCTCGGTGAGGTGCGCCGGAAGGCGCTGCTCCGACACTTCGGCTCGCTCAAGCGCCTGAAGGAGGCGACCGTCGAGGAGATCGTCGAGGTTCCGGGGATCGGGCGGCGTACGGCTGAGTCGATCCTGGCCGCTCTTGACGCGAAGCAGCCGACCGGCGCCGAGGCTCCTGCCGACGGTGGAGCGGGCCCTGCCCAAAAGAGCCCGGTAGCCGGCCGAGGAGGCACAGTTCACGCCGCGGAGGACATGGCCGGCGCCCATGGCGCGCCGCAGGCCCCCTAGGATCGTTGCCGGGTTAGCCGTCCGCGAGAGGTCATTGTGACGAGTCGCGCGACGGGCGAGGGGGAAGCGTGACGCAACGAACGGCACCTACCGCGGATGCAACCGAGCCGCAGCGCTCGGAGACCGACCTGGTCATCGTGACGGGAATGTCCGGCGGCGGCCGCAGCACGGTGGCCAGGGCCCTGGAGAACGTCGGCTACTACGTGGTGGACAACCTGCCGCAGGCGCTCATGCTCGACATGGCCGAGCTGGCCTTCGCAGCCGGTGGTGCCGCCCGGCGTACCGCGATGGTCCTCGACGTCCGCAGCCGGGCCTTCTCCACGGATCTCGCCGGGGCCATCAAGGCGTTGCGGGAGCGCGGCTTCCACCCGCAGGTGGTCTTCGTCGACGCTGACGACGAGGTGCTGATCCGGCGGTTCGAGAGTGTTCGCCGCTCGCACCCGATGCAGGGCGAGGGTCGCCTGTCGGACGGCATCGAGGCCGAGCGGGAGCTCCTGCGGGAGGCGCGCGAGCAGGCCGACCTTTTCCTCGACACCAGCCACCTCAACGTCAACCAGCTCCGCGCGCGGGTCGAGGAGATGTTCGCGCCGGAGGACGCCCGCCGGCTGCGTGTCACGGTGTTGTCGTTCGGGTTCAAGTACGGGCTGCCGCCCGACGCCGACTTCGTGGTCGACGCCCGGTTCCTGCCCAACCCGCACTGGATCCCGGAGCTGCGCGAGCACAGCGGCCGGGAGGTGGAGGTCAGCCAGTACGTGCTGGGCCAGAGCGGCGCGGTCACGTTCGTGGAAACCCTGGCCCGGCTGCTCGGCTCGACCGCTCCTGGGTTCGAGCGGGAAGGTAAGCGCTACGTCACGGTGGCGGTCGGCTGTACCGGTGGCAAGCACCGCAGCGTCGCGATCGCTGAGGAGCTGGCACGGCGGCTGCGCGAGACGCGGATGGCCGCGTCCGCCCAGCACCGCGACCTGGGGCGGGAATGACCCATTCAGATGTGGTCCGGGTCGTCGCGTTCGGCGGTGGTCACGGGCTGTCGGCGTCGCTGCGCGCGCTGCGGCTGCTTCGCCAGCAGTGGAGCAGGTGTCCGCAGCGGCGCGAGTTAGACGTCACCGCGGTCGTCACGGTCGGTGACGACGGTGGCTCCAGTGGCCGGCTACGGGCGGAGCGGGGGGGCCTGCCGCCCGGCGATCTCCGGCAGGCTCTCGTCGCGCTCGCCGATGTCGACGAGCCGGCTCGCGATCTCAGCGCCGGTCTCTTCCAGTACCGCTTCGACGGGGACGGCGACCTGTCCGGCCACGCGGTCGGCAACCTTCTGCTGCACGGCTTGATGGAGATGCTGGGCGACTCGGTGGCGGCGCTCGACCACGCCGCGGGGATGTTGGGCTGCTGTGGGCGGGTACTGCCGATGTCCCGCCAGGAGGTCCAGATCGAGGCCGATGTGCTCGGCGCCGACCCGACCCGGCCCGACGAGGTGGTCGTCGTCCGTGGCCAGCATGCCGTCGCGCTCACCGGCGGGGAGGTCCAGCGGGTGCGCCTGCGGCCCGCGCAGCCGTCGGCGTGCGGCGAGGTGCTGGCGGCGGTCGAGGCGGCCGACTGGCTGATCTTCGGGCCTGGGTCGTGGTTCACCAGTGTGATTCCGCACCTACTCGTGCCCGACCTGGCCGCCGCCGTTGCCGCCAGCCGGGCAAAACGCCTGGTCACGCTGAATCTCGCGGCGGAGAAGGAGACGCATGGTCTTTCGTTGCCCGACCATTTGGCGGCTTTGACCCGTTACCTACCGGCCCTCCGGGTCGATGTAGTACTTGCCGACGGGAAAGCGGTTGGAGACCCTGAGCCCGTAAATCATGCGGCGGAATCGCTCGGTGCGCGACTGTCGCTCGCGCCTGTTGCGGCGTCTGATGGGTCTCCACGACATGACCCGGCCGCGCTCGCCATAGCCCTGGAGGCCGTGCTCGGTCCTCCATGATCGAGTCGGCCGCCCTGGGTTGGCGGTGGATACTGACGCACAGACAATGGATCGGCCCACGAGGTGACGACACAATGGCGATGACCGGCGCGGTCAAGGACGAGCTCAGCAGGGTCAGCGTGGCCAAACCCTGCTGCCGCCGGGCGGAGATGGCGGCGCTCCTGCGCTTCGCGGGTGGCCTGCACATCGTCTCCGGACGCGTGGTGGTGGAAGCGGAGTTGGACACCAATTCGGTGGCCCGGCGCCTGCGTACGGAGATCGCGGAGGTGTACGGCTACGCCAGCGAGGTGCACCTGCTGGCCTCGGGTGGGCTGCGTAAGGCCACCCACTTCATCCTGCGGGTCGTCAAGGACGGCGAGGCGCTCGCCCGGCAGACCGGCCTGCTCGACGTGCGTGGCCGTCCGGTCCGGGGGCTCCCGGCGCACGTCGTTTCGGCCAACATGTGCTGCGCCGTGGCCGCCTGGCGGGGAGCGTTCCTGGCCCACGGCTCACTGACCGAGCCCGGCCGCTCCTGCGCGCTGGAGGTCACCTGCCCGGGACCGGAATCGGCGCTCGCGCTGGTGGGCGCGGCGCGACGGGTGGGCATCACCGCGAAGGCGCGGGAGGTACGCGGCGTCGACCGGGTCGTGGTCAAGGACGGCGACGCGATCGGAGCGCTGCTCACCCGCATCGGCGCGCACAGCAGCGTGCTGGCGTGGGAGGAGCGCCGGGTCCGGCGCGAGGTCCGGGCGACCGCCAACCGGCTCGCCAACTTCGACGACGCCAACCTGCGCCGGTCCGCCCGGGCGGCCGTCGCGGCGGCCGCACGGGTGTCCAGGGCGCTGGAGATCCTGGGCGAGACCGCCCCGCATCACCTGTCCAGCGCGGGCCAGCTCCGTCTGGAGCACCGGCAGGCGTCGCTGGAGGAGTTGGGCGCGCTCTCGGACCCGCCGTTGACGAAGGACGCGATCGCCGGCCGGATCCGGCGGCTGCTGGCCCTGGCCGACAAGCGCGCTCGTGACCTTGGGATTCCCGACACCGAGTCCGCCGTCACTCCGGAGATGATGGCGAGCTGACATCGCCAGCGCCGCCGACGTATCGACGGCGGCGCTGGCGCTACGTTGATCAAAAATGGCCCCCCGCGCGGCGGGAAATTCCGACTGGCGATATCGTCACTTTGTTCGGCGACGAGCCGACTTGGGTCGCTCGCCGGGCGTCGCCGTCGCGTGGTGGGTCGGTCATTCGCGGTGGCACGGCCGCGGTCAGCGGCCAGTTCACTCTGGGCGGCCGGCCGCCAGGGGCGCCGGCGACACTGCGAGGAGATGTGTCCTGTGACCATCCGGGTTGGCATTAACGGTTTCGGCCGCATCGGCCGTAACTTCTTCCGCGCGGCTCTCGCACAGCGCGCAGACGTCGAGATCGTGGGCGTCAACGACCTCACCGACACCAAGACGCTCGCGCACCTGCTCAAGTACGACTCGCTGCTGGGCAAGCTGGACGCCGAGGTCACCTACGACGAGACGTCGATCTCGATCGACGGCAAGCGCATCAAGGCGCTGGCCGAGCGTGACCCCGCCGCCCTGCCCTGGGGTGACCTGGGTGCCGACATCGTTATCGAGTCGACCGGTCGCTTCACCAAGGCCGACGACGCGGGCAAGCACATCCAGGCCGGTGCCAAGAAGGTCATCATCTCCGCGCCCGCCAAGGGCGAGGACGTCACGATCGTGATGGGCGTCAACGACGACGCGTACGACGCGGCCAGCCATCACATCATCTCGAACGCGTCCTGCACGACGAACTGCGTCGCGCCGATGGCCAAGGTGCTGCTGGAGAACTTCGGCATCAACAAGGGCCTGATGACGACGATCCACGCGTACACCAACGACCAGGTCATCCTGGACTTCCCGCACTCCGACCTGCGCCGGGCCCGCGCCGCGGCCATCAACATCATCCCGACCACGACCGGCGCGGCGAAGGCTACCAGCCTGGTCATCCCGGAGCTCAAAGGCAAGCTCGACGGCATCGCGATGCGCGTGCCGGTGCCGACCGGTTCGGTGACCGACCTGGTGGTGGAGCTCGGCCGGGAGACCACCAAGGAAGAGATCAACGCCGCGTTCAAGGCGGCGGCCGAGGGTCCGCTGAAGGGCTACCTGCTGTACACCGAGGACCCGATCGTCTCCACCGACATCGCCAACACCCCGCCGAGCTGCACCTTCGACTCGGAGCTGACGATGGTCAACGGCACTCAGGCCAAGGTCGTCGGCTGGTACGACAACGAGTGGGGCTACTCCAACCGCCTCGTCGACCTGGTGAAGCTGGTGGGTTCCCAGCTGTGAAAACCCTCGACGACCTGCTCCGCGAGGGGGTACGGGGTCGGCGCGTGCTGGTACGCGCCGACCTCAACGTCCCGCTCGCCGACGGGCAGATCAGCGACGACGGTCGCATCCGCGCGGTGCTGCCGACGCTGACCGCCCTGCGCGACGCGGGTGCCCGAGTTGTGGTCTGCTCGCACCTCGGCCGCCCCAAGGGCGCGCCGGACCCCAAGTACTCGCTCGGGCCCGTCGCGAACCGCATGGCCGAGCTACTCGGTTCGCCGGTCGCGTTCGCCACGGACACGGTGGGCGAGAACGCCCGTACGACGGTCGACGCGCTCGGCGAGGGCGACCTGGCCCTGCTGGAGAACCTCCGGTTCAACCCGGGTGAGACCAGCAAGGACGACGAGGAGCGGCTGGCGTTCGCGCGCCAGCTCGCCGCGCTCGCCGAGTCCTACGTCGATGACGCGTTCGGCGCCGTGCACCGCAAACACGCCAGCGTGTACGACGTGGCGAAGCTGTTGCCGCACTACGCCGGCTGGCTGGTGCTGCGCGAGCTGGAGGTGCTGCAGCGGCTCACGAGTGACGACGTCGCCCGCCCGTATGTGGTGGTGCTCGGGGGCTCGAAGGTCTCCGACAAGCTCGCGGTCATCAAGGCCCTGCTGCCGAAGGTGGACAAGCTGCTGATCGGCGGCGGCATGTGCTTCACCTTCCTCAAGGCCCAGGGCCACGAGGTGGGCGCCTCGCTGCTGGAAGAGGACATGGTCGACACCTGCTGCGATCTCCTCGCCCGGGCGGGGGAGAAGATCGTGCTGCCCGTGGACATCGTGGTGGCCGACCGCTTCGCCGCCGACGCCCAGACCCGGGTCGTGCCGGCGGATTCGATCCCGGAGGGCTGGCTCGGCCTCGACATCGGTCGTGAGTCGGTGGCCGTGTTCGCCGACGCGCTGCACGGCGCCAAGACGGTCTTCTGGAACGGGCCGATGGGCGTGTTCGAGCTGGAGCCGTTCGCCGCCGGTACCCGCGGGGTTGCCGAGGCGATCACCAAGGTCGACGGGTTCACGGTGGTCGGCGGTGGCGACTCGGCGGCTGCGGTGCGCAAGCTCGGCATCCCCGAGGACGCTTTCGGTCACATCTCGACCGGTGGCGGCGCGTCGCTGGAGTACCTCGAAGGCAAGAGGCTTCCCGGTATCGAGGTGCTTGAATCATGAGCGCCGCGACCGCCCGCCGGCCCTTGATGGCCGGCAACTGGAAGATGAACCTCAACCACCTCGAGGCGATCGCGCTGACGCAGAAGCTGGCGTTCAGCCTCACCGAGAAGCAGCTCACGGACGTCGAGGTGGTGGTGCTGCCGCCGTTCGTCGACATCCGCAGCGTGCAGACCCTGGTCGACGGCGACAAGCTGATGATCGGGTACGGCGCGCAGGACCTGTCGCCGCACGTCTCCGGCGCCTACACCGGCGACATTTCCGGCGGGATGCTGGCGAAGCTGGGCTGCCAGTACGTCGTCGTCGGGCACTCCGAGCGGCGCCAGTACCACCACGAGGACGACGCGCTGGTCGCGGCGAAGGTCAAGGCGGCCCTCACCAACGACCTCATGCCGATCCTGTGTGTGGGGGAGGGGCTCGAGGTCCGCGAGGCCGGCAACCACGTGGCGCACACGACTGCCCAGTTGGATGCGGCGCTGAAGGGGCTCAAGCCCGACCAGGTGGAGAAGGTCGTCGTGGCCTACGAACCGATCTGGGCCATCGGGACCGGCAAGACAGCCACCCCCGAGGATGCCCAGGAGGTGATCGGCGCGCTGCGCAACCGGCTCGCCGACCGCCACGGCAACGTCGCCGACCGGGTGCGCATCCTGTACGGCGGATCGGTGAAGGCCAACAACGTCGCGTCGATCATGGCGCAGCCGGACGTGGACGGCGCACTGGTCGGCGGGGCGAGCGTCAACGCCGACGAGTTCGTCCGTATTTGCCGTTTTAAAGAGCACTGATCCTGTACTGAACGGGCAAGGCGCGATCCGTACGGATCGCGCCTTGCCCGGTACGTCGCCGGGCGTGCTGGCGCGCGGCGATGGCACGCGTCCGGCTATCCTGTGAAACGCCGCACCCGCGCGCACTAGTGAGAGGACCCGCACCGCCATGATGGCGTTCGCCTACACCCTGATCGTGCTGCTCGTGCTGACCAGCATGCTGCTGACCATGCTGATCCTGCTGCACCGGGGCAAGGGCGGCGGTCTGTCCAGTATGTTCGGCGGCGGCGTCTCGTCGAGCCTCGCCGGCTCCTCGGTGGCCGAGAAGAACCTCGACCGCTACACGGTCCTCGTCGGGATCATCTGGTTCGCCTGCATCGTCGGCCTCGGCCTCTGGCTGAAGCTGGCCCAGAACGGGGCATCGTAACGACGCCGATCGTTCTACACTCATGCGCGCGACCCACAACCACGGGCCGCGCGCATTTTTGCGCAGCGCTCCTGCACTCGCCGCCCCCGGACGACAGGAGAATCAGCAGTGGCAGCTGGTAACACCATTCGCGGTAGTCGCGTGGGCTCCGGACCGATGCGCTGGTTGGAGGAGCGGAGCGACGAAGTCCCGCGCCGATCGGTGACGTACTGGTGCGCCAGCGGGCACGCCACGTCGCCCTCGTTCGCGGCTGATGTCGCGCCGCCGCCGGTGTGGGACTGCCCGCGATGCGGACTCCCCGCCGGACCGGACGAGAACAACCCGCCGGACACCCCACGCACGGAGCGCTACAAGAGCCACCTCGCGTACGTCAAAGAACGCCGCAGTGACGCGGATGCCGCGGCGATCCTCGCCGAGGCCCTCGCGCGCGTGCGGCAACGCCGCGGCCGCTAGGGCGCGACGCCGGGGGCGTCCCCGCGCTGATCAGCGCGGGGACCGGAAGCGGGGACCGATCTCGGCGGCTGCGGCCCGGTCCAACAGCCAGAGGGTACGGTCGACGCCGTGTACGCCGGCGGCCGGTACCTGTACCGGGCCGGCGCCCGACAGTGCCAGCCGGACGGCGCTCGCCTTGCCTGCTCCGGAGGCGATCAGCCACACCTCCTCGGCGGTGTTGATCGTCGGTAGCGTCATCGTCAACCGCACCGGTGGCGGCTTCGGCGCTCCCCGTACCGCCGCGACCGGTTGCGTCTCGTACGCCACCGGGTGCTCCGGGAACACCGACGCCACGTGCCCGTCCTCGCCCACGCCGAGCAGCAGCACGTCGAAGTGCGGCAGCGGGGCCGTGCCGGGCCCCGCGGCCCGCGCCAGTTCGTCGGCGTACCGCGCGGCCGCGGCCTCCGGATCGGGACCGTCCGGACCGTCGGAGGGCGGCATCGGGTGCACCCGCGCCGGGTCCAGCGGCAGCGCGTCGAGCAGGGCCTGCCTGGCCTGTAGCTCGTTGCGGTCGGGGTCGCCGTGCGGCACGAAGCGTTCGTCGCCCCACCACACGTCCACGTGTGACCAGTCCACGGCGTCTCGCGCCGGGCTGTCCCGGAGTGCCCGGTACACCGCCGCGGCGATCGTGCCGCCGGTCAGTACGACACTCGCCTCGCCGCGCTCCGCCTGCGCGTCGATCAGCCGGACCGCCAGCCGCGCGGCGACCGCCTGGGCGAGCAGGTGCGCATCCGCGTGCACGATCACGCTGGCTTCGCTCAAGAGTGCTCCTCAGGTAAAACCGTGGACACGCGGGCCAGTCCGACCCGCGTGTCCACGATCAGGTGATTACTCGCCGGCCGGGGCCCTGGTGTCGCCCTCGGCCTCCATCTCGCCGGTGACTCTGGCGGCCCCAGTGGGGCTGGTGGTCTTGGGCGGTTCGGCGGCGGGACCGGAGTAGCCGGTCTCGCCGGTGTCGATGGACCTGACGGTCGCGCCAGCCGCGCTGGTGTCAACGGTCGCGCCCGTCTCCCCGGTCGCGCCGGTGTCGCTGCCGGCGACGTTGGCGGTGTCCGGCCGCTCGGCGAGGGCCGGGTCGTGCCAGACGTGTACCCGGTGCGGGGAGCGGCCCTGGAACCCGTTGATGCCGGTGGCCGAGGCAAGCGCGGCCGCGTACGTCGGATCCGGGTCCAGCCGGCGCAGCTCCTCAGCCAGGTCGTCGCCGAGGGACCGCTTGGAAAGCGGCAGCGCGCGGTCGGGAAGCCCGGTGCGGCGCACGACGACCGAACCGTTCTCGCGCTCGACCTTGACCGTGCCGCCGTCCCGCATCTGCATCGTCACGCCCTGCAGGTACTGCGCCCCCGACTCCGGCCGCGTCTCCGGGACGATGCCCAGGCGTGACCGCAGCCAGCCGCCCATTAGCATCGCGCTCGGATTGTTCTCCGGCGCGTCGATGGTGATGCTGGCCGGCAGGGAGTGCGCGGCGTCGAAGACGCTCGCGACCAGGGTGCGCCACGGCGTGATGCGCGTCCACGCGAGATCCGTGTCGCCCGGAGCGTAGTCCTCGGCCCGCTCCCGCAGCGCCTCGAGCGGATCGTCGCACTGCATCGTGTCGGTGATACGACGCTCGGCGACCACTCCCAGCGGGTCGTACGCGATCCGGTCCGGCGGAGCGCACCGCCACCAGGTGACCACTGGTACGTCGGACGCCAGCAGCGGCATCACGACGGATTCGGCATGCAGCGCCAGCCGGCCACGCATGCGCATGACGACCGCCTCGCACGGGCCGAGCCGCCCACCGACGACGACCTCCGCGTCGAGCCGGGACCGCGCGTGGGTGACCTCGTCGCGGACGACGATGAGCAGCCGGCACGGGTGTTGGGCGGCTGCGACAGTCGCCGCCGCCTCCGCGGCACGGACCTCCGACTCCTCGGTGACCACGATGAGGGTCAGGGCCAGCCCGCTCGTGACACCCCCGGCGGAGCGACGCTCCGCGGCCAGCGCCTTGACGACCGCGCTCCCGGTCGTGTCCCAGAGCCCGATCATGACTTCTCCTGAGCAGTTGTCACAGCGATCTCGGTCATGGACGCCGCCAGGTGCGACCGGTACGGGCGAGCATCTCGTCCGCGGCGCGGGGGCCCCATTCGCCGGCGCGGTACGGCGCGGGCTTGGTGCCCGCCCACGCCATTTCGAGGGGGTCGACGACCTTCCAGCCCGCCTCGACCTCTTCGGCGTCCGGGAACAGCGTCTTGTCGCCGAGAAGCACGTCCAGGATGAGGCGCTCGTACGCCTCCGGGCTGGTCTCGGTGAACGCCTCGCCGTACTGGACGTCCATCGTGATGTCGCGGACCTCCATCGTGGTCCCGGGCACCTTGGAGCCGAACTTCAGGGTGACGCCCTCGTCGGGCTGCACGCGGATCACCAGTTGGTTGGCGCCGAGCATCTCGACGTCGGACGGCGCGAACGGCAGGTGGGGCGCCCGCTTGAACAGCACGGCGATCTCGGTGACCCGGCGGGGGAGCCGCTTGCCGGCCCGAATGTAGAACGGCACGCCGGCCCAGCGCCGGTTCTGGACGCCGAGCGTGAGCGCCACGTACGTCTCGGTCGTGGAGTCCGGCGGCACGCCCTCTTCGTCGAGGTATCCCGGCACCCGCTCACCGGCGACCCAGCCCGGCTGGTACTGCCCGCGTACGGTGTCGCGGGCGACGTCGTCGGGCAGTTTGACCGCGCGCAGTACCTTGAGCTTCTCCGTGCGGATCTCGTTGGCCGAGAAGCCCGTCGGCTCCTCCATCGTCACCAGCGACAGCAGCTGGATCAGGTGGTTCTGCACCACGTCCCGCGTGGTGCCGACCTTGTCATAGAACGCCGCCCGGGTGCCGATGCCGACGTCCTCGGCCATCGTGATCTGGACGTGGTCGACGTAGAGCGAGTTCCACACCGGCTCGAACAGGGCGTTGGCGAAGCGCAGCGCCAGGATGTTCTGGACGGTCTCCTTGCCCAGGTAGTGGTCGATGCGGAAGACGTCGTCCGGCGTGAACGCGTGGTCGACCAGGTCGTTGAGCTGCTTGGCCGACGGCAGATCGTGGCCGAACGGCTTCTCCACGACGACCCGCCGCCAGCCGCCCGACTTCTGGTTGTCGCTCATGCCGGTGCGCTCGAGCTGCTTGAGCACCACCGGGAACGCCGACGGGGGGATGGACAGGTAGAACGCGGCATTGCCTTCGATGCCGTGCGTGGCGCGCAGCTCGTCGAGGGTCTCGGCTAGCCGGTCGAACGCCTCGTCGTCGTCGAACGAGCCGGGTACGAACTTGATGTTGCCGCCCAGCCGGTCCCACACCTCATCCCGCCATGGGGTACGGGCGTGCGCCTGCGCCGCCTTGCGGGCCAGGCTCGCGAAGTCCTCGTCGCCCCAGTCGCGCCGGGCGAAGCCCAGCACGACGAATCCTGGTGGCAGCAGCCCCCGGTTCGCCAGGTCGTACAACGCCGGAATCAGCTTCTTGCGCGACAAGTCTCCGGTGACCCCGAAGATCACTAGAGCGCAGGGCTCCGGAATCCTCGGCAGCCGCCGATCCTGCGGATCACGTAGCGGGTTGTTCATCGTGCCACCTCACCGCTCTCAACGGCACTCCAGTCGCTCATCGCGCCGGCCTTTCTCAGGAAATCCAGGGGAGTTCATTGGCAGCGGCGAGCAGCCTGGCCGCGCCCGCCTTCCGGTCGGTCAGGTGAAGTCGCACCAGCGGCCGCCCCCGGCGGGCCAGCGCCGCGCGGTCGCCGGCCGCCTGCGCGGCTTCGAGTTGCCCGAATGTGTACGGCCGGCCCGGTACCGGCAGATCCTCGGACACGGCGCCGGTGATCTGCAGGAAGGCGCCGGTCTGCGGACCACCCTTGTGGTACTGCCCGGTCGAGTGCAGGTACCGCGGGCCCCAGCCGAAGGTCACCGGGCGCGGGGTGTGGCCGGCCAGAGCGGCCCGTACCTTCGCCGCGTCGGCCTCCGCGAATCGGTCCAGGAAGGCCAGCACCGCGAGGTATCCGCCCGGGGGCAGCCGGCCGAGCAACCAGCCCAGCGCCTGGTCCACCGTCGAGGCATGCCCGAGGTCCGTGCCGTAAACCTCGATCGTCCCGTCGGTGAACGCCGGTCTCTCTTCGGGGAGCCCCGAGGAGAGGATGCGCTGCGTGTTTTCCTTGCTCTCGGCCACGTTCGGCTGGTCGAACGGATTGATCTGAAGCAACCGCCCGGCGACCGCCGTCGCGTACTCCCAGGCCAGGAAGTGCGCGCCGAGCGGTCCGTTGACCGCGATGTGCGGCGTGATCCCGCCACCCGGCACCGACTCCGGCGGCAGCGAACCGCCCACCGTGACGGTCAGGACGTCGTCACCGGTCGCGCCGGGCGCGTCGGGCGACTCGACGACCACCGGCAGGATGCCGCGACCCTGCTTGCCGGTGGACTCGGCGATGAGCTGCTCGATCCAGTCACCCAGCCCGACGATGCCGGTGCCGTCGGAGACCAGGGCCAGCTTGTCCCGGCCGGCCAGAGCGGCCGCGGCGAGGGCCGCGCCCAGCGACAGCGCCGGGTTCTCGGCGTCGCTGGCCAGCGACGCCGAGAAGTCGTCGGCCTCGTCGAGCAGCTCCGCCACGTCGACGCCGGCCAGGGCGGTCGGTACGAGGCCGAAGGCGGTCAGGGCGCTGTACCGACCGCCGACGTTCGGATCGGCGAGGAAGAGGTTCGCGCCCATCTCGTCGGCGATCGCCTCGAACGGTGATCCGGGGTCGGTGACGATCACGAAGCGCGAGCCGCCGCCGGGTAGCCCGGCGTCCTCGAACGCCTTCAGGTACGCGCGGCGGTGGCTGTCGGTCTCGATCGTGCCGCCGGACTTGCTCGACACGACGACGACGGCGTTGGCGAGCCGATCGGTCAGCGCCGCGCGTACCTGGTGCGGGTCGGTCGAGTCGAGGATGGTCAGGTCCACGTCGAGCGTACGGGCGATGACCTCCGGGGCGAGCGAGGAGCCGCCCATCCCGGCGAGTACGACATGGTCGATTCCTATGGATTCCAGTTCGGCGTGGAGTTCGGCCAGCGCGGGCAGCATCTCCCGGCTGTGCCGGAACGTGTCGACCCAGCCCAGCCGGATCTTCGCCTCGGCCTCGGCTTCCGGACCCCACAGGGTGGGGTCCTTGGCGGCGAGCCGCTCCGGTACCCGGTCGGCGGTGAGCTGTGCCCGAGCGTCGGCCGTGCCGGGCACCGCCTTCGCGCCGTAGACGGCAAGTCCGGCCGCCGCCTCGACTTCGAGCAGTCCACTCATCGAAGGATCTTCCTGGCCGAGTCTCCTCGGGGTGTCGTCACGTGGCCGGCCTCGCCCGGCCGCCGTGCCGCGTGCTCTGCCGGACCGCTCGGCTCACTGCTGCGCTTCCGTCTTCGCGCAACCCGCGGCGGCCTTGCCGGGGTCGGCAGCGCCCGACTTCGCGGCGTCCAGCGACTTGGTGACGCCTTCGAGAAGCTCGTTCCAACTGGCCGCGAACTTCTCGACGCCCTCCCGCTCCAGCACGCCGACCACGTCGTCGTAGTCGATGCCGAGCCGCGCCAGGTCGTCAAGGACCTTCTGGGCTTCGGCGTAGTAAGGGGTGATGGTGTCGCCGCGGACCTCGCCGTGGTCGGCGAAGGCGTGGATCGTCGCCTCCGGCATCGTGTTGACCACACCCGGCGCGATGAGCTCCTCGACGTACATCACGTCGCGGTACTCCGGGTTCTTGGTGGAGGTCGACGCCCACAGCGGCCGCTGCGGACGGGCACCGGCGTCGGCGAGAGCCTGCCAGCGGTCGGTGCCGAACACCTTCTCGTACCGCTGGTACGCCAGCCGCGCGTTCGCGATCGCCGCCTTGCCCTTCAGCGCCCGGGCCTCCGGGCTGCCAATCTTGTCGAGGCGCTTGTCGACCTCGCTGTCAACCCGCGACACGAAGAACGAGGCGACCGAACCGATCTTGGAAAGGTCGTGGCCGTTGGCCTTCGCCTGCTCCATGCCGGCCAGGAACGCGTCCATGACCTGCTCGTACCGCTGCAGGCTGAAGATGAGCGTCACGTTCACGCTGATGCCATGGGCGAGCGTTTCGGTGATCGCCGGGAGCCCTTCGAGCGTGGCTGGAATCTTGATGAACAGGTTCGGCCGGTCGACCAGCCACCACAGCGCCCTGGCCTCGGCCGCGGTACGCGGGGTGTCATGTGCCAGGCGCGGGTCCACCTCGATGGAGACCCGGCCGTCGATGCCCCGGGAGACCTCGTACGAGGGGTGCATCACGTCGCAGGCCCAGCGCACGTCGTACGTGGTGAGCATGCGGGTCGCCTCCTCGACGTCGACGCCCCGCGTGGCCAGATCCTTGATCTGCTCGGCGTAGACGTCGGCGTCGCTGAGGGCCTTGGCGAAGATGGTGGGGTTGGTGGTCACTCCGGACACATGACATTCGCGCCGCAGCTTGTCCAGCCCGCCGGTGACGAGCCGCTCCCGGGAAAGGTCGTCCAGCCAGATCGCCACCCCGGCCGCCTGCAGCTGTGCCAGCCTGTCGGTCATCGTCACTCCCTGAATTCAGTTGGTTCAGTTGCCGGTCGTCTCGCCCTTGATCAGGCTGCTGCGCGCCAACGAGGCGTGGGCGGCCGCCACGACCCGATCCGGGGTGAAGCCGAACTGCTCGTACAGCACCTTGTACGGCGCGCTGGCCCCGTAGTGTTCAAGGCTCACGACCTCGCCGGCGTTGCCGACCAGGTCGCGCCACGGCATCGCGATGCCGGCCTCGACGGCCACCCGTGCGGTGACCCCCGACGGCAGCACCTCCTGCTGGTACGCCCGGTCCTCGGCGCGGAACCACTCCTGGCAGGGCATCGACACCACCCTGGTCGGCACGCCGTCGGCCTCCAGGCGCTCGCGGGCCTCCAGGCACAGGTGCACCTCCGAGCCGCTGCCCATCAGGATGACCTGCGGCTGGCCGTTGGACGCGTCGACGAGGGTGTACCCGCCGCGCGTCAGCCCCTCGGCCGAGGCGACCTCCGTGCGGTCGAGGGTCGGCACGTTCTGGCGGGTCAGGGCCAGGGCGGTCGGCCGGTCGGTGTGTTCGAGGGTCATCCGCCAGGCCCACACGGTCTCGTTGGCGTCGGCGGGCCGGACCACGTCGAGGCCGGGGATGGCGCGCAGCGCGGCCAGATGCTCGACCGGCTGGTGGGTCGGACCGTCCTCGCCGAGGCCGATCGAGTCGTGGGTCCACACGTAGGTCACCGGCAGCTTCATCAGCGCGGCGAGCCGGACCGCCGGGCGCATGTAGTCGCTGAAGACCAGGAACGTGCCGCCGTACGGGCGGGTCGGGCCGTGCAGCACGATGCCGTTGAGGATCGAGCCCATGCCGTGCTCGCGGATGCCGAAGTGCAGGGTGCGGCCGTACCATCCGCCCGGGAACGCGTCGGTGGCGTGCTCCGGCGGGACGAACGAGGGCTCTCCCTCGATCGTGGTGTTGTTGCTCTCCGCGAGGTCGGCCGAGCCGCCCCACAGCTCCGGCAGCACCGGCCCGATCGCGTTGAGCACCTTGCCGGAAGCCGCCCGGGTCGCGAGCCCCTTCGAGTCGGCGGGGAACTCCGGCAGCGCCTCGGTCCAGCCCGCGGGCAGTTCCCGCTTCAGCATCCGGTCCAGCAGCGCCGTGCGGTCCGGGTTGCTCTCGCGCCAGGACTCGTAGCCCTTCTGCCAGTCGGCGTGCAGCTGCCGGCCGCGCTCGATGAGCTCGCGGGCGTGCCGGAGAACGTCCTCGTCGACCTGGAAGCTCCGGTCGACGTCGAAGCCCATGATCTTCTTGGTCGCGGCGATCTCCTCGGCGCCCAGCGCGGAGCCGTGCGACTTGCCGGTGTTCTGCTTGTTGGGCGCCGGCCAGGCGATGATCGTGCGGAGGTTGATGAACGACGGGCGGTCGGTCTCCGCTTTCGCGGCCTCGAAGGCCTGGTACAGCGCCTCGACGTCCTCGTGGTAGCCGTCCTCGCCGCGCCAGTTGACCTCCTGGACATGCCAGCCGTACGCCGCGAAGCGCGCGGAGACGTCCTCGGACAGCGCGATGTTCGTGTTGTCCTCGATCGAGATCTGGTTGTTGTCGTAGACGACGATCAGGTTGCCCAGCTTGAGGTGGCCGGCGAGGGAGCCCACCTCGTGGCTGATGCCTTCCTCAAGGTCTCCGTCCGAGCAGAAGGCGTACACGAAGTGGTCGAACGGGCTCTCGCCCTGCGGCGCGTCCGGGTCGAACAGCCCGCGCTCGCGGCGCGCCGCCATCGCCATGCCGACCGCGTTGCCGACGCCCTGGCCGAGCGGGCCGGTCGTGGTCTCGACGCCGACCGTGTGGCCGAACTCGGGGTGGCCCGGTGTGAGCGAGCCCCACTGGCGCAACTGCTGTAGATCCTGCAGGCTCAACCCGTATCCGGAAAGGAAGAGCTGGATGTACAGGGTGAGGCTGGAGTGCCCCATGGAGAGCACGAAGCGGTCCCGGCCCAACCAGTGCGGGTCCGTCGGGTCGTGCCGCAGGACCCGCTGGAAGAGCAGGTAAGCCGCTGGTGCCATGCTCATGGCCGTACCGGGGTGGCCGCTACCGGCCTCCTCAACCGCGTCCATCGCGAGGGCGCGGACCGTGTCGACCGCGCGCCGGTCGAGGTCGGACCAGTTCAGCTCAGTCACAGTGGTGCTGCTCCTTCCGGGGCCCCAGGGGCGGCGAGGCGCGGATGCGTCGTGGGTTGTCATTGATCACCCTACCCACCTGGTTGCCGCGCAATGCACCGGTCGGTCAGTAATCGCTGATGGTTAGGGAAGTGGCGGCGCGCCACAGTGTGACCTCGCCCGCAATGTCCGCCGGGTCGGCATCTGAACAGCCCGGATGGTGTTCTACGATTCGTTGTCTCATACGTGCGGTTCTTGTGGTTCGGCCCGCACGTCAAGCCGATGCCGGAAGGTGGCAATTCCGCGTGACATTCCTGCCCGTCCGGTCAGTTTTACAGGGGTGGCAGCGGTGAGCACGCTCGCCGATCGCGCCCCGTCCGCCGCGGAGCCGGCGGTCCAGACCAACGGAGAGGCGCCGGTACGGCCGACCGTCATCCGCGAGGTCATCACCCCGCGTTCACGGCCTTCGGCCGTGTTCCGGGCCTACCTGGCGCTGACCAAGCCGCGCATCGTTGAACTGCTCCTGGTCACCACCGTGCCGGCGATGCTGCTTGCGCGCCGTGAGGTGCCGTCGCTGTGGCTGATGCTGGTGACGCTGGTCGGAGGCGCGCTCGCCGCCGGCGCGGCCAACGTGATCAATTGCTACATCGACCGCGACATCGATCCGTTGATGCGCCGTACCCGCAAGCGGCCGCTGCCGGCGCACACCATCGCGCCACGGTCGGCCCTGATGTTCGGCCTGATCCTCGCGGTGATCTCAGTGGCGCTGATGGCGGCGTTCACGAACCTGCTCGCCGCGGGGCTGACGGCGATTGCCATCGCCTATTACGACCTCGTCTACACGATGTGGCTCAAGCGGACGACTCCTGCCAACACCTTCTGGGGTGGCGTCTGCGGCGCCATGCCGGTGTTGATCGGGTGGGCGGCGGTGACCGGCAGCCTCGCGTGGCCGGCGTGGGCGATGTTCGCGGTGGTGTTCCTGTGGCAGCCGCCGCATTTCTGGGCCCTCGCGATCACCTGCAAGGACGACTACGCCCGGGCCGGCATCCCGATGCTCCCGGTCGTGGCCTCGCTGCGGAAGGTCGGCCTGCACTCGGTCGTCTACACCTGGCTGACCCTGGCCGCGTCGATGGCGCTGTGGGCGCTAGGCATGAGCCCCCTCTACGGCGTGACCGCGCTCATCGCCGGTTTGCTCTTCGTTCTGGAGGCGCACCGGGTATACGGACGGGCCCGCCGCGACGAGCCCCTCAAACCGATGCGACTGTTCCACTGGTCGACGACGTACCTGACGATCCTGTCGGTCGCGATCTCGGTCGACGCGCTGATTCACTGAGACGCGCCGACCCGGGTCGCCGAGACGCGCCGATCTCTGAGCAGAATGGGGTACTTCGCCTGTTTTGCTCATGAGTCGCCGCGGTTTCTCGTCAACTTCCTTCGTGGCGTGTCGTGCGTGTCGCGCGGGTCGTGGATGTCGTAGGTCTGACGCTGCGGCCGTGAATGGTCCGTTTTTGCCCGAAATGCGATAGGGCTAAAATTTAAACGTCATTTCATGGTCAAGTTATGGTTCTCACAATTCGTGTTTGGGTGGCTCCACATTCACGATCGCTGTGGTTACGGTGTCGTTCATGGCAGATGGTTCCGGTAGCACGATGACCCTTGATGCGCCTGTAGACGGAAGCCTGGTGGACGGCCTGAAGTCGTTCGCCGGCGACCACGGCGGAGCCAAGGCGGTCATCGAGTACGTCGGCCGGCGCGGTGCTCGCATCGTGCTCGTCGGCGAGGACGGCGCGTGGGGTGACCAGTTCGCCCCCAGTACCGATATAGCCCGGTCGGCCTGCATCCAGGCCGGCATTGCCGTGGAGAACCAGTGGGAGCGCGAACTGATCGAGCAGATGCGTCCGAACAATGACCTCTGGCGTTCGATGGGTCGTCGGTCCCTCGCACGATGATTGAAAGGAAACCCCCCTTCGGCGCGACCCGGGCGGATGCCCGGGTCGCTCTCGTTACATGCGGGGAACTGCCCGATCTGGAGCCCGACGACCGCCTCGTGATCGAGCCGCTGGCCGACCGTGGCGTACGCGCCGAGCCGGCGGTCTGGGATGACCCCCGCGTCGACTGGGCCGGCTATGACCTGGTCGTGCTGCGCTCACCGTGGGACTACGTCAGCAGGAGGCCCGCGTTCGTCGAGTGGGCCCACCGCGTGCCGCGGCTGGCGAACCCGGCCACGGTGGTGGCGTGGAACACCGAGAAGACGTACCTGGAGCTGCTCGCGGCCGCCGGCGTGCCGGTCGTGCCGACCGAATGGGTGCACCCCGGAGACTCCTGGGGCCCGCCCGCCACCGGCGCGTACGTCGTGAAGCCGGCGATCAGCGCGGGCAGTCTCGACACCGGTCGCTACGACCTCGCCGATCCGGGTCATCGCGTGCTCGCGGCTGCCCACGTCGCGCGGCTACAGGCGGCGGACCGGCTGGTCATGGTGCAGCCCTACCTGACAGCGGTCGACAGCGACGGCGAGACCGCCGTCCTGTTCATCGGAGGCACGTTCAGCCACGCGATCCGCAAGGGGCCGATGCTGGCGGGGCCGGACACTGCGGAGGCCGGGCTGTACCGCCCAGAGCAGATCACCGCCCGCGAGCCGTCACCCGCTCAGCTGGAGGTGGCGGGGAAGGCTCTCGCCGCCATCCCGGGCGGTGTCGACAGCCTGCTGTACGCCCGCGTCGACCTCATCCCCGGCCCGGACGGCTCCCCGATGTTGGTCGAGTTGGAGCTCACCGAGCCGTCGCTGTTCCTGAGTCGGTCCGCCGGCGCGGCGGAGCGGCTGGCGGACGCGATCGCGGCCCGGGTTCTTACCTGATCACCGAGAGTTTGCGGCGCTGTGACGCCGCAAACTCTCGGTGATCAAGGATGCCGCAAACTCTCGGTGTTCAAGGATTAGGCGTGCGGCCGGGCGAGCGTCGGCGGTAGCGCCTCGGACGCCGGAGCGGGCTGGTGGGCCGGTGCCGCCTGAGGTGCCGGCGGGGGCGCTACCGCCGCGCCCGGCCGGGTCGTCTCCAGGACGGCGAGGGTGGCCACCCAGACCGCGGCGGCGCCGATCATGTGCAGTCCGACGGCGAGCGCCGGCAGGTGCGTGAAGTACTGCACGAAGCCGATGACGCCCTGCGCCAGCTCGACTGCGATCAGCCATTCGGCCGCCCGCCGCGCCCGAGCCGGGGCGCCCGCGGCGCGCAGCGCGTACCAGAGGGCGACCGACAGACCGAGCAGCAGGAAGACGAGGTCGGTGTGCAGTTGCGAGATCTCCTGCGGGTCCAGCCCGGTACGCCGGGCGCCGGCGTCACCGGCGTGCGGGCCGCTGCCGGTGACCACGGTGCCAACCGCCAGCACGGCCGCCGCGACGATCACGGTCAGCCGGGTGAGCGTCCGCAATGGCCGGGCGAGCGCGGCGCCGGAAGGCGCGCCCGCCGTGCGTACCCACAGCTGATAGGCCGCGGCGATGACCACCATGGAGGCCAGGAAGTGCAGCCCGACCACCCACGGGTTGAGGTTGGTCAGCACCGTGATGCCGCCGATGACCGCCTGGGCCGGGATCTGGGCGAGCACCAGCGCCGACCACAGCGTCAGCGGGCGGCTCCGCGGCCGCTGGCAGAGCGCTGAGACCACGCAGGCCAGCGCGAGCAGGGCGACCACGAACGTGAGGCTCCGGTTGCCGAACTCGATCATCCCGTGCACACCCATCTCCCGGGTGGTGGTGTACGAGTCGGCCGTGCAGCGCGGCCAGGTGGGGCAGCCGAGGCCGGAGCCGGTCAGCCGGACGGCGCCTCCGGTGCCCACGAGACCGATGTTGGCCAGCAGGGACGCGAGCGCGAGGCGGCGGAGAACCATGGGCGTGCCGAGAACCCGGCGGATGAAGCTCACGAGGCGATCGTACTGACCTCAGCCCGGGCGACCACGCTTCGTGGTGATCGGCCGGGGTGGGAGTGGCCTGAGTCACCGGACAACCGGTTTGCGCCCGGGGAAGGAAATACGTAACACTGGTGTTGTGAAAAATGCGGCAGTGCTCGCCGAGCGTGCCGGTCCCGTTGAACGGGATCCGGTCGACGTGCGCACCCGCGACCGCGTGGCCCAGTTGCTGTTGCAGTACGGGTCGGCGACCACCAGTGAGCTGAGCGACACCCTAGGCCTGAGCTGTGCGGCCATTCGCCGTCACCTCGACGCCATGCTGAGCGAGGGGCAGGTCGAGGCGCGGGAGCGTCCGGTCCGCGGCCCGCGTGGGCGGGGCAGGCCGGCGAAGGTTTTCTCGCTCACCGAGAGCGCCCGCGAATCGTTCCCGCACGCGTACGACGACCTGGCCTCGGCGGCGCTGCGCTGGATCGCGCAGCACGACGGGCCGGCGGCCGTGAGCGCTTTTGCTGCGGCCCAGGTCGCCGCCCTGGAGGAGCGTTGCCGCGCCGCCATGCAGGAGGCCGGCGACGACCCCATGGCCCGCGCTCAGGCGCTCGCACGGGCGCTGACCGCCGAGGGGTACGCTGCCGGCGCGTCGACGATCGCGTCCGGCGGCCAGCTGTGCCAGCACCACTGCCCGGTGGCGCACGTGGCCGCCGAGTTCCCGCAGCTGTGCGAGGCGGAGACCCGGGTGATCTCCCGGCTCGTCGGCACGCACGTGCAGCGGCTGGCGACGATCGCCAACGGCGACGGGGTGTGCACCACACACATCCCCACCCGCCGCGTTTTGGAAAAGCTAAGCCACAATGAGCAAGATCAAGACCAGACCGATCACGACAAGACCGATCGAATCGTGAGGACCGCCCAATGACCGAACAGATCACCGAGCCTGTGGACCAGCTTGCCGGCCTCGGTAAGTACCAGTACGGCTGGGCCGACTCCGACGTCGCTGGGGCCAGCGCCCAGCGCGGGCTCAACGAGGCGGTCGTCCGCGACATCTCGGCCAAGAAGAACGAGCCCGAGTGGATGCTGGACCTGCGCCTCAAGGGCCTGCGGCTGTTCGGCCGCAAGCCGCTGCCGGCGTGGGGCGCCGACCTGTCGACGATCGACTTCGACAACATCAAGTACTTCGTCCGCTCGACCGAGAAGCAGGCGGCGAGCTGGGACGAACTCCCGGCCGACATCAAGAACACGTACGACAAGCTGGGCATCCCGGAAGCAGAGAAGCAGCGCCTCATCGCGGGTGTCGCGGCCCAGTACGAGTCCGAGGTCGTCTACCACAAGATCAACGAGGAGTTGGAGCGCCAGGGCGTCATCTTCCTGGACACCGACACGGCGCTCAAGGAGCACCCGGAGCTCTTCCAGGAGTACTTCGGCACCGTCATCCCGGTCGGTGACAACAAGTTCGCCTCGCTCAACACGTCGGTCTGGTCGGGTGGCTCCTTCATCTACGTGCCGAAGGGCGTGCACGTGGAGATCCCGCTGCAGGCGTACTTCCGGATCAACACCGAGAACATGGGCCAGTTCGAGCGGACGCTGATCATCGTCGACGAGGGTGCCTACGTGCACTACGTCGAGGGCTGCACCGCGCCGATCTACTCGTCGGACTCGCTGCACTCGGCGGTCGTCGAGATCGTCGTGAAGAAGAACGCGCGCTGCCGGTACACCACCATCCAGAACTGGTCGACCAACGTGTACAACCTGGTCACCAAGCGCGCCGTCTGCGAAGAGGGCGCCACCATGGAGTGGATCGACGGCAACCTCGGCTCCAAGGTGACGATGAAGTACCCGGCCGTCTACATGTACGGCGAGCACGCCAAGGGCGAGGTGCTCTCGGTCGCGATGGCCGGCGAGGGCCAGCACCAGGACGCCGGCGCGAAGATGGTGCACGCCGCTCCGCACACCTCGTCGAGCATCATCTCCAAGTCGATCGCCCGCGGCGGCGGCCGGACGAGCTACCGGGGCCTGGTCCAGGTCCTCGAGGGCTCGCACCACTCCAAGTCGACCGTCAAGTGCGACGCGCTGCTCGTCGACGCGATCTCCCGGTCGGACACGTACCCGTACGTGGACGTGCGCGAGGACGACGTCGCGATGGGCCACGAGGCGACCGTCTCCAAGATCAGCGATGACCAGCTCTTCTACCTGATGAGCCGGGGCATGACCGAGGACGAGGCGATGGCGATGATCGTGCGTGGCTTCATCGAGCCGATCGCCAAGGAACTTCCGATGGAGTACGCGCTCGAGCTCAACCGGCTCATCGAGCTCCAAATGGAAGGAGCGGTCGGCTAGCGCCTCCCGCTGGATCTGGCTGGGTCAAGCTTCAAGCATTACGAAGGACAGCATGACTGACACCATCGCGCCGCCGAAGACGAAGTCCCAGGCGTTGCGCTCCTACGATGTTGCCGATTTCCCGGCGCTGACCGGCCGGGAGGAGGAGTGGCGGTTCACGCCGCTCAAGCGGCTGCGCGGCCTCGCGTCGGCGGCCGCCGGCACCGCCGCGGGTCCGGCGCCCAAGCACGAGTACGGGCAACTGCCGGCCGGCGTGACCGTGTCCACGGTGGACCGGGAGGACCCCCGGATCGGGTCCCTGCTGACCCCGTTCGACCGGATCAGCGCCCTGGCCCACGGCGGTGCCCAGGAGGCCCTGCTGATCAGCATCGCGCGCGGTGCCGTGCTCGACGCGCCCGCCGTGGTGCGGCTGGTCGGCGCGGGCGCCGAGGGCCCCTCGTTCGCCCACACCTTCGTCGAGGTCGGCGAGTTGGCTGAGGGCACGCTCGTGCTGGAGCAGAGCGGGTCCACCACCCTCGCGGACAACGTGGAGGTCTCGGTCGGGGCCGGCGCGCGGCTGACCTTCGTGACCGTGGCCGACTGGGCGTCCGACGCCGTTCAGGCCCAGCACGTGCGGTTCCGGCTCGGTCGCGACGCCAAGGTGACCCACGTCCAGGTGGCGCTGGGCGGGGACCTCGTCCGCCAGTACACGAGCGTCGAGTACGCCGACCGCGGCGGCGAGTGCGAGGCCTACGGCCTGTACTTCGCCGACTCCGGCCAGCACCTGGAGCACCGACTGCTGGTCGACCACGCGGTGCCCGACTGCCGCAGCTACGTGGCCTACCGCGGCGCGCTGCAGGGCGCGGACGCGCACACGGTGTGGGTCGGCGACGTGCTGATCCGTGCCGAGGCGACCGGCACCGACACGTACGAGATCAACCGGAACCTGGTGCTCACCGACGGCGCCCGCGCCGACTCGGTTCCCAACCTGGAGATCGAGACCGGCGAGGTCGCCGGGGCCGGGCACGCGAGCACGACTGGAAGGTTCGACGACGAGCAGCTGTTCTACCTGATGGCTCGGGGCATCCCGGCCGAGGAGGCGCGCAAGCTGGTCGTCCGGGGCTTCTTCAACGAGCTGCTGGACAAGATCCCGGTCGAGGACCTGCGCGAGCGCCTGGCCGGCACCATCGAGGCGCGTCTGCGGGAGAGCAACGCGTGACCTCCGTACGAATCTGCCGCGCCGATGAGCTCGCCAAGGGCGAGGTCATCGCGGTGACGGTCGATGACACCCCGCTGGCCGTGGTGCACTGCGAAGACGACAGCTTCCACGCCGTCTACGACGAGTGCTCGCACGCGTCGATCCCGCTGTCCGAGGGTGAGGTCGACGGCTGCACGCTCGAGTGCTGGTTGCACGGCTCGCGGTTCGACCTGCGCACCGGCAAGCCCAGCGGGCCGCCGGCCACCGAGCCCGTAACCGTTTACTCCGTCGAGGTCCGCGACGGCGACATCTACGTGAACCTGAGCGAGGAGAGCAAGTGAGCACCCTGGAGATCCGCGACCTGCAGGTCTCGGTCAAGCTGCCCGATGGTGAGCTGAAGCCGATTCTGGCCGGGGTCAACCTGACCGTCCGGTCCGGCGAGACGCACGCGATCATGGGCCCCAACGGCTCCGGCAAGTCGACGCTCGCGTACTCGCTCGCCGGGCACCCGAAGTACGAGGTCACCGGTGGCACCGTGACGCTCGACGGCGAGGACGTTCTCGCGATGACCGTCGACGAGCGGGCGCGTGCCGGCCTGTTCCTGGCCATGCAGTACCCGGTCGAGGTGCCGGGCGTGTCGGTGGCCAACTTCCTGCGCACCGCGAAGACCGCCATCGACGGTGAGGCGCCGAAGATCCGTACCTGGGGCAAGGAGCTCAAGGGCGCGATGGAGCGGCTGCACATGGACCCGGCGTTCGCCCAGCGCAACGTCAACGAGGGCTTCTCCGGTGGTGAGAAGAAGCGGCACGAGATCGTGCAGATGGAGCTGCTCAAGCCGAAGATGGCGATCCTCGACGAGACCGACTCCGGCCTCGACGTCGACGCGCTGCGCGTTGTCAGCGAGGGCGTCAACCGCGTCCGCGACACCGGCGACACCGGCCTGCTGCTGATCACGCACTACACGCGGATTCTGCGGTACGTGAAGCCGGAGTTCGTGCACGTCTTCGTCGCCGGCCGCATCGTGGAGGAAGGCGGCCCCGAGCTGGCCGAGAAGCTGGAAGAGGAAGGCTACGAGCGGTACCTGACCGGTGCCGGTCCGGCGAGCGCATAGGACGGAGTTTCGATGACGGCGACCCTCCCGACGTACGACGTCCAGGCCGTACGAGCCGACTTCCCGATCCTGAGTCGGCTCGTCAACGGCCGTCCGCTGGTCTACCTGGACTCGGCGGCCACGTCGCAAAAGCCCCGACAGGTGCTCGACGCGCTGCGCGCGCACTACGAGGGGTGCAACGCCAACGTCTCGCGGTCGGTGCACACGCTGGGCACCGAGGCGACGGAGGCGTTCGAGGGTGCCCGGGCGAAGATCGCGGCCTTCATCGGCTCGACAAGGCCCGACGAGGTCGTCTTCACGAAGAACTCCACCGAGGCGATCAACCTGGTGGGGCACGCCTTCTCGGAGCGCGCCGGCGACCCCCGGTTCCGGCTGGGACCGGGGGACGAGATCGTGATCTCCGAGATGGAGCACCACTCGAACATCCTGCCGTGGCAGCTGCTGTGCGAGCGCACCGGCGCGACGCTGCGGTGGTTCGGCCTCACCGACGAGGGCCGGCTCGACGAGTCGAACCTCGACGAGCTGGTCAACGAGCGGACCAAGTTGGTGTCGATCGTGCACGTGTCGAACATTCTCGGCACGGTCAACGACGTCTCCGCGATCGTCGCGCGAGCCCGGCAGGTCGGTGCGCTGGTGATGCTCGACGCGTCGCAGTCCGTACCGCACCTGCCGGTCGACGTGACCGCGCTCGGGGTCGACTTCCTGGCCTTCACCGGGCACAAGATGTGCGGGCCGACCGGCATCGGCGGGCTGTGGGGCCGGTACGACCTGCTGCTGGCGATGCCGCCGTTCCTCGGCGGCGGTTCGATGATCGAGACGGTCACGATGCAGCGGTCGACCTACGCGCTGCCGCCGATGAAGTTCGAGGCGGGCACGCCGCCGATCGCGGAGGCGGTCGCACTCGGCGCGGCGGTGGACTACCTGTCCGGGATCGGCATGGACGCCATCCACGAGCACGAGAAGGACCTCACCGAGTACGCGCTGAAGGTGCTTGCGACAGTGCCGGACCTGCGGGTCATCGGCCCGCAGACGGCGGAGGGCCGAGGCGGGACGATCTCGTTCGCGCTCGCGGACATCCACCCGCACGACGTCGGTCAGATCCTGGACGCCGAGGGTGTCCAGGTGCGGGTCGGCCATCACTGCGCCCGGCCGACGTGTGCGCGGTTCGGCGTGCCGGCGACCACCCGCGCCTCGTTCTACCTGTACACGACGACCGACGAGGTGGACGCGCTGGTGCGGGGCCTGCAGCGGGTTCGGAAGGTGTTCGGGTGATACAGGTGGACGACCTCTACCAGGAGATAATCCTGGATCACTACAAGCATCCGCACGGGCGGGGGCTGCGCGAGCCGTACCGGGCCGAGGCGCACCACGTCAACCCGACCTGCGGCGACGAGGTGACCCTGCGGGTCGACCTGGTCGACGACAAGATCACCGACGTCTCGTACGAGGGAATAGGCTGCTCGATCAGCCAGGCCTCGGCGAGCGTCCTGCACCAGCTGGTGGTCGGGCTGCCGGTCACCGAGGCCCTGACCCGGCACGACGCGTTCGCCACCCTCATGGCCGGCCGTGGCCAGGTGGAGCCGGACGAGGAAAAGCTCGGCGACGCGATAGCGTTCGCCGGAGTGGCCCGTTACCCGGCGCGGGTCAAGTGCGCGCTGCTGTCGTGGATGGCGTTCAAGGACGCCCTCGCGCGGGCCGCTGAGGAGTCGAACGTGGGAGGAACCACATCATGAGCGAGACCACCGCTAAACCGCCCCTCGAGGACATCGAAGAGGCGATGAAGGATGTCGTCGACCCCGAGTTGGGCATCAACGTGGTCGATCTCGGTCTCGTGTACGGAATCCACGTCGACGATGAGAACGTCGCCACCCTCGACATGACCCTGACCTCGGCAGCCTGCCCGCTCACCGATGTGATCGAGGATCAGGCCCGGCAGGCGCTCTGCGCCGGCCCCGGTGGCGGACTGGTCAACGACATCCGGATCAACTGGGTCTGGATGCCGCCGTGGGGTCCGGACAAGATCACCGACGAGGGCCGCGAGCAGTTGCGGGCGCTCGGCTTCAACGTCTGATTTCTCCGTGATCGTGGACAGTTGGACCGGTCATCGCCGGTCCAACTGTCCAAGATCGTATGGTTAACCAGTGGTGAGTAGGCCGGCGGCGGGTGGTGGGCGCTGGGTCGAGGTAGACCCCGAGCGCCTCGGCCGCTGGCTTTCCGGCTTCGTCGAGCGCCACGGTGATGTCGAGGCACGCCCGCTGCCCGACGGTCTGGAGCTTGCGGCGGCCGACGGTGAGGTGGCCGAGTGCCGCCTGCTCGTCGGCGCCGCTTTCGACCTTCCCGGCCTGGTGGCCGAGGCGCTGCGACCGCGCCGGCTCGGGCTGCTGCTGGTACGCCGCGGCGGGTTCGGCGTCGGCATCGCCGAGGGGCCCGAACTCATCGGGTCCAAGGTCGGCAGCCGGTACGTGCAGAGCCGTACCGCTGCCGGCGGCTGGTCCCAGCAGCGCTTCGCCCGCCGGCGGGACAACCAGGCGCGCGCGGCGGCCGGCGAGACCGCGGACACCGTCCTGCGCCTGCTGGCCCCGGAAGCGAAGGCCCTGGACGCGCTGGTGACCGGAGGAGACCGGCGGCTGGTCGATGACGTGCTCGCCGATCCGCGCCTCGCGGCGCTGCGCGAGCTTCGGGTCGACCGCTTTCTCGACGTACCAGACCCGAAGCTCGCCGTGCTCAAGGCCGCCGTCACAGCCGCTCGGAAGGTCCGGATACGGCTGCCCTGACGGCTGCTACACCCCGTTGCCGAACGTGTCGCAGGACCGCGGATCGCCGGTCTCGTACCCCTTGCTGAACCACTGCTGGCGCTGTGCCGACGAGCCGTGCGTGAACTTGTGCTCGTCGACGGCGCCGCCCATCTTCTTCTGGATCGCGTCGTCGCCCACCGCGGCGGCCGCCGTCAGAGCCTCCTGGACGTCCTGCTGGGTGATGCTCTTGAACAGCGCCTGACCCTTCGCGCTCTTGGTCTCGGTGGCGTGGTTGGTCCACACCCCGGCGTAACAGTCGGCCTGCAACTCCAGCATCACCGAGTACTGGTTGGCGTTGCTCGGGTCGCGCTGTTGCGCGCGGCGCATCTGCGCCTCGGTGCCGAGCAGGTCCTGAATGTGGTGTCCGTACTCGTGGGCCAGCACGTACGGCTGCGCGAACTCGCCCTTCGCGCCGAACCGGCTCGCCAGTTCCTGGTAGAAGTCCAGGTCGATGTACACATGGTCGTCGGCGGGGCAGTAGAACGGCCCGACACCGGAGTCGGCCTGCCCGCAGCCGGTGTTGACGCCGCCGGAGAAGAACCTGGTCGGAGCCTGGCTGTAGGCCTTGCCGAAGATCTGGGGCAGCGCGCTCTGCCAGTAGGACTGGATCGAGTTGACGTAGAGCAGGTTGCGGCAGTCGGCGTCCTTGAACCGGTCGGGGTTGCTCGCCGCGCACTTCTGTTCGAGCTGCGTGTTGTTGCCCTGATCGTTCCCGTCGCCGCCGCCCAGCATGCTGCGGCCGAACGTCCCGCCACCGACCACCAGGCCGATCACGACCACGACGAGTGTGATGATCGTGCCGATCCCGCCGCCGATCGGGATCGGTATGCCGCCGAATCCGCCCCCGCCACGACCGGCTCCGCGCGCGTCCTCGACCTGGCTGGTATCCAGATCTGCGTTCTCGTTGAGTTCCATCTCGACCCCGATCGCCGACTCAAGCTCACGTCATCAAACCACTGCCCCCGCTGCGCACCTCAGGGTCCGCGCGCACCGTGAGTACCCGGTGGCCGCGATCGATAATCGTGTCGCTGATCGGCGCGGGGGAGTAGGTACAATGGGTCGGTGCTCGCCTGCAGAGACTGACCTGCTCCACGCCGACCGCTGACGCGGCCGGCGTTTCCGCGTGCCCCCCTGGTCAGTGCCGATCCCAAGAGAGCGAGCTTTCCCCGCATGATTACCGCTACCGCCCTGGAACTGCGCGCCGGCTCCCGGATTCTGCTGGCGGATGCCACCCTACGCATCCAGCCGGGCGACCGGATCGGTCTCGTCGGCCGCAACGGCGCGGGTAAGACTACGACGCTCAAGGTTCTCGCCGGTGAGGGGCAGCCGTACAGCGGCTCGGTCGACACCCGCGGACCCGTCGGATATCTGCCGCAGGATCCCCGTACCGGGGATCTCACCATGTCCGCCCGTGACCGGGTGCTGTCCGCCCGCGGGCTGGACACGCTGATGTCGGAGATGCACAAGATCGAGGTCGAGCTGGCCGGTTCGCCGCCACAGCGCGACGCGCTGCTGCGCCGGTACGGCACGCTCGAAGACCAGTTCGCCGGGCTGGGTGGCTACGCCGCCGAGGCCGAGGCTGCCCGGATCTGCGCCAACCTCGGGCTGCCCGACCGGGTCCTCGAACAGTCGCTGGGCACGCTCTCCGGTGGTCAGCGCCGCCGCATCGAGTTGGCCCGGATCCTCTTCCGCGACGCGAGCGAGACCGGCGGCGGCATCCTGCTCCTCGACGAGCCGACCAACCACCTCGACGCCGACTCGATCAACTGGCTGCGTGCCTTCCTCGCTGGCCACAAGGGTGGCCTGGTTGTCATCAGCCACGACGTCAACCTGCTCGACGCCGTCGTCAACAAGGTCTGGTACCTCGACGCCAACCGGTCCACGATCGACGCGTACAACCTGGGCTGGAAGGCGTACCTGGAGGCGCGCGAGACCGATGAGCGGCGCCGCCGCCGCGAGCGGGCCAATGCCGAGAAGAAGGCCGGCGCGCTGCTGGCACAGGCCGACAAGATGCGGGCCAAGGCGACGAAGGCGACCGCCGCGCAGAACATGGCCAAGCGCGCCGAGAAGCTGCTGTCGGGTCTGGAGGAGGAGCGGGTCTCGGACAAGGTGGCGAAGGTCCGCTTCCCGGCCCCGGCGCCCTGTGGCAAGACCCCGTTGACCGCCCAGGGGTTGTCCAAGAGCTACGGTTCGCTGGAGATCTTCCTCGACGTGGACGTGGCGGTCGACCGCGGTTCACGGGTGGCGATCCTCGGGCTCAACGGGGCGGGCAAGACGACGCTGCTGCGGATGCTCGGCGGTTACCTGCAGCCCGACACCGGCGAGGTGATCCACGGCCACGGCCTGCGGATCGGGTACTACGCGCAGGAGCACGAGACGCTCGACGTCGACCGGACGATCCTCGAACACATGCGATCCGCCGCGTCCGACCAGAACGACACCGAGCTTCGAAAGATCCTCGGTGCCTTCCTGTTCAGCGGCGACGACGTGAACAAACCGGCCGGTGTGCTCTCCGGTGGTGAGAAGACCCGGCTGGCCCTGGCCACGCTCGTCTGTTCCGGCGCGAACGTGCTGCTGCTCGACGAGCCGACCAACAACCTCGACCCGGTCAGTCGCGAGCAGGTACTCGACGCGATCGCCCGCTACCCGGGGGCGATCGTGCTGGTGACCCACGACCCCGGCGCGGTCACCGCGCTCAAGCCCGACCGGGCGATCCTGCTGCCCGACGGTGTCGAGGACGCGTGGAGCGACGACCTGCTGGAGCTGGTGGAGCTCGCGTAGGGCTTTCTGCTGAGGAGGGGCCGGTTACCAGGGCGTCGCCAGTACCGCCTCCACGACGATCGCGGCGACCGCGCCGAGGGCGGTCAACAGCAGCGGGGTGGGCACCGGCGGCCCGGCCTGCCGCTGCGGTGCCACGGCCGCGACGGTCAGCCACGGAAAGAACGGCAGCCAGGCATGCTCCACGCCGCCACGCGCCAGCCCGGCGAGTACCGAGAAGACAATGGCCGTGCCGGCGCCGACCAGGAACGGCCAGGCGGGCGTGTTGCGTACCTTGCGCAGGCTGGCGAACAGCGGCGGCCCGACCGCGAGCAGCAGCGCCACCAGGCTGATGCCGCTCCACCAGGCCACTGACCGGTACGGCACGATCCGGCTGGTCCAGTCGGCGTGCGCCGCCCCGAGCCCGTTGGCCCACGAGAAGCCGACCAGGTCCGAGACGGCGAGCACCGGGATCAACGCGCCGATGCCGCTGGCGAGGTTGAGGAACGGGCGCCGCCGGGCGAAGTAGAGCAGGATGAGGGCAAGGCCCAACCAGGGCACCGAGTACGAGAACAGCGCCGCGATCCCGGCCAGTAAACCGGCGATCCCGGCCCACCTGGCCGCCCGCCAGCCGGTGCGCTCCCGGTCGCTCGCGCGTACGCCCGCGGCGATCATCGCGGCACCGAGCATGGCGACGATCGCGTCGAGGCTCACCGCGGTCCACACCGCGTACGGCGCCAACGCCAGCACCGGCAGGTAGCGGCGGGCCGCCGTCTCACCACAGGTGCCGCGCACCGCGGTGAGCACGAGCGGCACCACGAGCGCGCCGAGCGCGGTGATGAGCAGCCCGAGCACGACCTCGTCGCGGATGCCGACCCGGTGCAGCGCCCACAGCAGCAGCACCGGACCTGGCGGGTGTCCGCGCGCGGCGACCGAGAGCTGGCCGGCGTGCTCGGTGAAGTGCTGTACAAAGTGGACGGGATCGTCGCCGACCGCGGCGAGATCGGCCGAGTACTCCTCGGGTGAGCTCAGCGCCCGGGTCAGCCCGGACACCCCGTCGACCAGTGCCAAGGCCAGTGCCCAGCTCAACGCGGCAACGTATGACCACGCGAGCAGGACCGACCACCGCACCCGGTCGAGCCAGCCGCGCGCGCTGACCAGGATGACCACGGCCGCGACGGCCGGGGCGAGGAGGCTCGGCGGCCCGATCTGGAAGCGGTACCAGCCGAGAAACGGTGCGCTGGCGGTGCCCAATTGCGCACCCGCGCGTACCGCGAGAGCCGTGATCGCGAGGCCGATGAGGGTGAGGACGCCCCACCCGATGGCGTCCCGCCATTCCCGATGAGCCTGCCCATCGAGGTCCCGTAGCTGGTCGGGCGGGTCGGTGGCGGTGCCAACGCCCGCATTGCTCGTCACGGGGCACCACGCTATCGGTACGGGACAGGGGTGCGCGTCTCGGTTGGCGCAAGGTCTATATCTGGCGCATGATCGCGTGAGGCGGTCTAATAGGTGAGACCGCACCAACCGCTCAGTCTGGGACGTGAGGAATCAACATGGCAGCCACCGCCACCACCACCACCAGCACCGAGAAGGGTCGCCGGATCGTCGGAGCCGAACGCCAGACGCTCGCCAAGGATCTCGTGAAGCGTTACACCAGCGGTGAGAGTATCCGGGCGTTGGCCTCGTCGACCGGCCGCTCGTACGGCTTCGTGCACCGTGTTCTGACGGAGTCCGGAGTCCAGCTGCGCCAGCGCGGCGGAGCACGCCGGCGGAAGAAGGCGTGACCGGGCAAGAGAACGGCCAGCCGGCCCCGTCCGTCGGGGTTCGACTGGATCGGGAGGGGCCGGTTGCAACGGTGACGTTGTGCCGGCCCGACGTCCTCAACGCGCAGACACCCGCTATGTGGGCGGCTCTCCGTGATTTCGCGCGAGAGCTGCCGGGCGACGTACGCGTCGTGGTGGTGCGCGGTGAGGGAAGGGCATTCTCTGCAGGTCTCGATCTGTCCGTGGCCGGAGCGCTTGCGTCAGGTGGCGAGGCAGCGGGGGGCTCGGCCGCGGATGAACGGGGAACTGCTGACCGTGTCACGGGCGCAGGCGATTCGTCGGCGCCCAGCGGCACCTTCGTGGAGCTCGTGTCGCTCCCCCCGGAGCAGGCGCAGGATCGCATCGCGCTGTTCCAGGAAGGGTTCTCCTGGCTTCGCCGGCCCGATCTGATCACGATCGCGGCCGTGCAGGGGCACGCGATCGGAGCCGGCTTCCAACTCGCGCTGGCCTGCGACTTCCGGGTCGTCACCGACGACGCCACGTTCACGATGGCGGAGGTCAGCCTCGGGCTCGTACCGGACCTGACCGGTACGAAACGCCTGGTCGAGTTGGTCGGATACGCCCGTGCGCTGGAGATCTGCGTGACCGGCCGCCGGGTGCCGGCGGCTGAGGCCGAGCGCATAGGGCTGGCCAATCTGGTCGTCGGGCGCGCGGACCTGGACGCGGCGGTGGCCGATCTGACCGCCGCTGTCCTGTCGGCTCCGCGCGACGCCGTCGTCGAGATCAAGGCGCTGATCGCCGGGGCCGCCTGGCGCGGCTACGCCGAGCAGGAGGAGGCCGAGCGGGCGGCTCAGATCCGCCGGCTGCGCGACCTCGCTGGCGTCGGCGAGTAAGCCGGCACGTCCGGCGGCGAGTAACCTGCCCAAGGAAACTTGGGAAGAAAGCGCTCGCATCTACCGTTGTCGTATCCGTCCGCGACACTGGCGTGCGGACGTGACGCGGAGGTGTGTCGGTGGGCCCTATGGGTGGCATGGGCGGCTGGGAGATGCTGCGCTCGATGCGGCGCGAGGGAGACCTCTCCGGCCGCAAGATCGGGCGCGAGACCGCCCGGCGGGTGTTCGCATTCGCCCGGCCCTACCGGCGCGACATCATCGTGTTCCTGTTCGCCGTCGTCCTCGCCGCCGGTATCGGGGTCGCCACGCCGGTGCTCGCCGGCCGGGTGGTCAACCTGATCAATAAGGGTGGCAGCGAGGCGACGCGGGCGATCGTGCTGACGGCGCTGCTCATCGCGGGGCTGGCCGTCGCCGACGCGCTGCTGTCGCTCGCCCAGCGGTGGTACTCCGCCCGCATCGGCGAAGGAATCATCCTCGACCTGCGCAGACAGGTCTACGACCACGTGCAGCGCATGCCGCTGCAGTTCTTCACCCGTACCCAGACCGGGGCGCTGGTGAGCCGGCTCAACAACGACGTGCTGGGCGCGCAGCGGGCATTCACGTCGACGCTGTCCGGCGTCGTCAGCAACGTCATCCAGTTGGCGCTCACCGCCGCGGTCATGTTCACGCTCTCCTGGCAGATCACCGCGCTGTCGCTGGTCATGTTGCCGATGTTCATCCTGCCGGCCCGGCGCGTCGGCCGGCGGCTGGCCGACATCACCCGAGAGTCCTACCAGCTCGACGCGAAGATGAACGCAACGATGACCGAGCGCTTCGGCGTGGCCGGCGCGCTCCTGGTCAAGCTGTTCGGCCGGCCGGACGTCGAGGCGAAACGCTTCGGCGAGCGGGCCGAGCGGGTACGTGACATCGGCATCCAGTCGGCGATGTACAGCCGCACCTTCTTCGTGGCCATGCTGCTGGTCGCCGCGCTCGCCCAGGCGCTCACGTACGGCCTCGGCGGCTGGTACGCGGTGCGTGGGGCGCTTGCCGCAGGCACCGTCGTGAGTCTCGCGCTGCTGCTCACCCGGCTCTACGGCCCGTTGACCGCGCTCTCCAACGTGCGCGTCGACGTGATGAGCGCGCTGGTGTCGTTCGAGCGCGTCTTCGAGGTGCTCGACCTCGAACCGGCGATCTCCGAGTCCCCGGACGCCCGCCCGATCCCGCGCGGCGCCGGCCGGGTCGAGTTCCGTGACGTGTCCTTCCGGTACCCGAGCGCGTCGGACGTCTCGCTGGCCTCCCTCGAGGATGTCGCGGCCCTCGACCGCACCGTGAGCGAGCCGGTGCTGCGCCAGGTCTCGTTCACCGTGCAGACGGGCCAGATGGTGGCGCTGGTCGGGCCGTCCGGGGCGGGCAAGTCCACGACCGCGATGCTGCTGCCGCGGGTGTACGACGTGACCGCCGGGAGCGTGCTGGTGGGCGGCGTCGACGTACGGGACGCGACGCTGTCGTCGCTGCGTGACACGATCGGGGTCGTCACCCAGGACTCGCACCTGTTCCACGAGACGATCGCGGAGAACCTCCGGTACGCGCGGCCGGACGCGACCGACGCGGAGCTGTGGACCGCGCTGGACCGGGCGCAGGTCGGCCACCTGATCCGCGAGCTGCCCGACGGGCTCGACACCGTGGTGGGGGAGCGGGGCTACCGGTTCTCCGGCGGCGAGAAGCAGCGCATCGCGATCGCCCGGCTGCTGCTCAAGGCCCCCTCGGTCGTGATCCTCGACGAGGCGACGGCGCACCTGGACTCGGAGTCCGAAGCGGCGGTGCAGCGGGCCCTCACCGAGGCGCTCACCGGCCGCACCGCTCTCGTCATCGCGCACCGGCTGTCGACCGTCCGCGAGGCCGACCAGATCCTGGTGATGGACAAGGGCCGGATCGTCGAGCGGGGTACCCACGACGAGCTGGTCGCCGCCGGTGGGCTGTACGCCGAGCTGTACCGGACCCAGTTCGCGGTGGCCGACTCGCCCCGGCCGTTCACCGAGGTGGAGACGATCGCGACCATGTCAGGACCCGAGCCGGTCGGTCAGTAGGCGCGCAGCGCGCCACCGTCGATCGGCACGGTGAGTCCGGTGAGGTAGCTCGCCGCCGGGGAGAGGACGAACGCCGCAACCCGGCCGAAGTCCTCCGGTTCGCCGAGCCGGCGCAGGGGGATCTCCGCCCGGATCGCGGCGAGGGCCTGTTCCGGGTCCGGCGCCGCGGCGAGCAGTTCACGGCTGCGGTCTGTCGCTATCCGTCCGGGCAGGAGGCTCACCACCCGGATGCCGCGCGGACCCAGCTCGTCGGCCATGTCCTTGGCGGCCCCGGCGAGACCTGGGCGCAGCCCGTTGGAAATGCCGAGACCCGGGATCGGCTGGCGGACCGAGGTGGACAGCACGAACCCGATCACGCCCCCCTCATCGAGGCGGTCGGCAGCGGTGCGGGCCATGCGGATCGAACCGAGGTGGACCGAGCGAAACGCCTGCAGCCACTGGTCGTCGGTGGCTTGGAGCGCGGTTCCCCGGGGTGGGCCGCCTACCGAGATCAGCGCGCCGTCGAGCCGGCCGAACGTCGAGAACGCCAGCCGTACCAGGTGGGCCGGGGTGGTCTCGTCGGCGAGGTCGGCGCCGAGCCCGACGGCGACGTCGGAACCGCCGAGCTGTTCCACCGCGGCGGCGACCCGGTCAGCGTTCCGGGAGGAGATGACCACTCGGGCGCCCTCGGCCACGAGAGCCTGCGCGGTCGCGAAGCCGAGCCCGCGGGACGCGCCGGTCAGCACGTAAGCGCGGCCAGCCAGTCCAAGGTCCATTTCACGTCCTAGGGGTGAGAGCGGGGACGCCGAACGGTCTCCTCCACGAGGTCCAGCACGACGTCGAGGTCGTCGGCGGGCCGGCCGGTCGCCAGGTGCAGTACGAGGCCGTCGTACGCGAGCTCGAGGAACTGGGCGAGCACGTCGACGGGTACGTCCGCGCGCAGCACGCCGGCCTCGCGCTGACGGGTCAGGCGTTCCCGGGTGGCCGCAGAGATCGCCTCGGAGCGCGCGGCCCACCGCTTGGCGAACTCGGGGTCGGTGCGCAGCCGGCGGGACACCTCCAGTTGGGTGCCGAGCCAGCCGGCCACCTCCGGCTCGCCAGTAGCGCCGACCGCCGGCTCGGCGGCGCGGGCCAGCAGGTCGCGCATGACCTGTACGAGACCGTGCTCGGCGACGGTGGCGACCATCGCCACCGCATCGTCCTCCGCGACGGCCAGGAACAGCGACTCTTTGTCCCGGAAATGGTGGAAGATGGCGCCACGGGACAGGCCGATCTCGTCCTCGAGCCGGCGGACCGTGGCGCCTTCGTACCCGTGCCGGGCAAAGCAGGTACGCGCACCGGCGAGAATTTCGCGGCGGCGCGCGTCGAGTTGGTCCTGACTCACCCTGGGCACGAGTCGATCGTGACAGTCGCGGCCGGCGTCGTGCAATTTTCCAACCAATGATCTTGCCCATGCTGACCGCTGGAACGACTGGTTACAGCCGGTTTGCCAATTTGGGAGCGGACAAGGGGGTGTCCGGAAGCCGACAATGTCACGTAGGGTCCCGGCGTGCCCCTGTTGCTACTCAGCCTGGACAACACGCTGATCGACCGCGAAGGGGCATTTCGCGCGTGGGGGCGCGACTTTCTCGAACGGATCGACGCTCCCGACTATGACCTGGACTGGTTGCTCTCGGTAGACGCCGACGGCTTGACGCCGGCCTGGGACCTGGCCGACGCGATCCAGGCCCGGTACGGGCTGCGCGTGCCGTCGCTCGATCTCGTCGAGATCGTACGAGAGGGGCTGATGGAGCGGCTGCGCCTTGATCCGCTGGTCGCGTGCGCGCTCGGCATCGTGGAGGACGCGGGCTGGGTGCCGGTGGTGGTCACCAACGGCGAGACGCGGTTGGAGGAGGAGAAGCTGCGCCGCACCGGCCTGGACCGGTACCTCGCCACCTGGGTGATCTCGGAAGAGGCGGGGTGCCGCAAGCCGAACCCGCGCATCTACGCGATCGCCGCCGAGCGGGCGAGGGTCCGGCTGCGCGGCGCGTGGGTCATCGGGGACGCACCCGAAGCCGACATCGGCGGCGCCGAGGCGATCGGAGCGCCGAGCATCTGGCTGCGCCGCGGGAGGACCTGGCCCGACCCGCGGTTCACCCCGACCCGCACCGTCGACAGCGCGATCGAGGCCCTTGCCGTCCTGATGGGGGCGGAGTAGCTCGAGGAGCGGTTACTGCAAGTAGTCTTCGACCTCATCGGCCGGCCGCGGCACCACCGTGTCGGGGTCCGTGCCCTGGTCCTCGGCGGCGCGGCGGCGGCGCAGGAGGTCCCAGCACTGGTCCAGCGACTTCTCGACCTGGCGTAGCCGGGCCTGCTCCTCGTCGGTGGGCAGCTCTCCGGTCAGCACCTTCGCGCGCAGCCGGCGCTCATCCTCGACGAGTTCCCGGATGTGCTTGAGGATCGGGTCCTCGGCCATACCGGCGAGCCTTCCACATCCGGGGCAGTCGAAACGTGTGGCAGTCAGAAAGGCGACGGGGCGGCGTCCACAAAGGACGCCGCCCCGCTTTTGTCGTCAGGTTCAGCTCGCCAGCATCCGGCGCAGCACGTACCGCAGGATGCCGCCGTGCCGGTAGTAGTCCGCCTCACCGGGGGTGTCGATGCGCACCACGGCGTCGAACGTGACGCCGGTGTCGGTGCTGACGGTCACCGACCGCGGCGTGGTGCCGGCGTTGAGCGCCTCGATCCCGGAGATCGTGAACGTCTCGGTGCCGGTCAGGCCGAGCGACTCGGCGTTCTCGCCGGTCGGGAACTGCAGCGGCAGAACGCCCATGCCGATCAGGTTCGAGCGGTGGATGCGCTCGTAGCTCTCGGCGATGACCGCCCGCACGCCCAGGAGCATCGTGCCCTTGGCCGCCCAGTCCCGCGACGAGCCCGAGCCGTACTCCTTGCCCGCCAGGATCACCAGCGGCACGCCGGCCTCCTGGTAGGCGACGGAGGCGTCGTAGATCGTCGTCTGCTCGCCGGTGAGGTGGTTGACCGTGAAGCCGCCTTCAGGGAGCGCAGCTCCCGCAGCGGAACCGGTGCCCGGCAGCCGCAGCTGGTTGCGCAGGCGGATGTTGGCGAAGGTGCCCCGGACCATGACCTCGTGGTTGCCCCGGCGGGACCCGTACGAGTTGAAGTCGCGCCGGTCGACGCCGTGCTCGGACAGGTACTTCCCGGCGGGGGAGTCGGCCTTGATCGAGCCGGCCGGAGAGATGTGGTCGGTGGTCACCGAGTCGCCGAGCTTGGCGAGCACCCGGGCGCCCGCGATGTCCGACACCGGGGCCGGCTCCGCGGGCATGCCCTCGAAGTACGGGGGCTTGCGCACGTACGTGGAGTCGGCGGCCCAGTCGAACGTGTCGCCGGTCGGGGTGGGCAGCGACTGCCAGCGTTCGTCTCCCGCGAACACGTCGGCGTAGTCGCGGGCGAACATCTCGCTCGCGATCGCGGTCGCCATGACCTCCTCGACCTCCAGCGCCGTCGGCCAGATGTCGCGAAGGTACACCGGCTGACCGTCGGCACCGTTGCCCAGCGGCTCGTTGGCCAGGTCGATGTCCATCGTGCCGGCGAGCGCGTACGCGACGACCAGCGGCGGCGACGCCAGGTAGTTCATCTTGACGTCGGGGTTGATCCGCCCCTCGAAGTTGCGGTTGCCCGACAGAACGCTGACCGCGGTCAGGTCGTTGTCGTTGATGGCGGCGCTGATCGGCTCCAGCAGGGGGCCGGAGTTGCCGATGCAGGTGGTGCAGCCGTACCCGACCAGGTTGAAGCCGAGCTTCTCCAGGTAGGGGGTCAGGCCCGCCCGCTCGTAGTAGTCCATGACGACCTTGGAGCCCGGCGCCAGGGTGGTCTTGACCCACGGCTTGCGGGCCAGCCCGCGGTCGACCGCCTTCTTGGCGAGCAGCGCCGCGCCGAGCATGACCTGCGGGTTGGACGTGTTGGTGCAGGAGGTGATCGCGGCGATCACGACGGCGCCGTGGTCGAGCTCGAACCTCGTACCGTCGTCCAGGGTGACCGTCACCGGGTTGGTGGCCCGCCCGGCGGCGCCCACGGCGGCCGAGATGAGGTCGCGCGGCTTGTCGGCCGGGTCCTCGGTGCGCTGCTCGGCATGGACCGCCGGCGGGTCGCTGGCCGGGAACGACTCGGCGCTGGCCTCGTCTGCCTTGCCATCGACGCCGTTGCCCGCCGACTCGACGTTGACCGGCACCGGCGCCTTGACGTAGTCCTTGAGCGCGGCGCGGAACAGGGTCTTGGCCGACAGCAGCGGCACCCGGTCCTGTGGGCGCTTCGGACCTGCGAGGGACGGCTCGACCGTGGACAGGTCGAGCTCGAGGCGCTCGGAGTACTCCGGCTCGGCGGCCGGATCGTGCCAGAGGCCCTGCTCCTTGGCGTACGCCTCGACGAGCGCCAGCTGCTCCTCCGGCCGGCCGGTCAGGCGCAGGTACCGCACGGTCTCGTCGTCGATCGGGAAGATGGCGACGGTCGAGCCGTACTCAGGGCTCATGTTTCCGATGGTGGCCCGGTTGGCCAGCGGGACGGCGGAGACGCCGGGGCCGTAGAACTCGACGAACTTGCCGACGACACCGTGCTGGCGCAGCATCTCGGTGATCGTGAGCACGAGGTCGGTGGCGGTGGTGCCCTCGGGCATCTCACCGTGCAGCTTGAAGCCGACGACCTTCGGGATGAGCATGCTCACCGGCTGGCCGAGCATGGCCGCCTCGGCCTCGATGCCACCCACTCCCCAGCCGACGACGCCGAGGCCGTTGACCATCGTGGTGTGCGAGTCGGTGCCGACGACCGTGTCCGGGTAGGCGACGCCGTTTCGGGTCATGATGGTGCGGGCGAGGTACTCGATGTTGACCTGATGCACGATGCCGGTGCCCGGCGGGACGACCTTGAACTCGTTGAACGCGGTCTGGCCCCAGCGCAGGAACTGGTAGCGCTCCTGGTTGCGCTGGTACTCCAGGTCGACGTTGCGCACGAACGCGTCTGCGCGGCCGAACAGGTCGGCGATGACGGAGTGGTCGATGACCAGTTCGGCGGGGGCGAGCGGGTTGACCTTGGTGGCGTCGCCGCCCAGTTCCCGCACGGCCTCCCGCATCGTGGCGAGGTCGACGACGCAGGGCACGCCGGTGAAGTCCTGCATCAGTACCCGCGCCGGGGTGAACTGGATCTCCACGCTGGGCTCGGCGGTCGGGTCCCACGAACCGAGTGCGCGGATGTGGTCGGCGGTGATGTTCGCGCCGTCCTCGGTGCGCAGCAGGTTCTCCAGGAGGATCTTGAGGCTGTACGGCAGTCGCGCCGACCCCTCCACCTGACTGATCTTGTAGATCTCGTAGCTGGCGTCACCGACGCCTAGCTGGCTTCGGGCGCCAAACGAGTCGAGGCTTGCCACGTGTACTCCTCGCGTCACTGGTTGGTCGGCTAGCAGTCTCCCGCAGGCCGGGCCGGTCGGCTGCGGCGGGTCGGCCCTCCGCGCGTCCTCCTGACACCACTGCCTATTAAATAAAACCGTACGTCCGTCTTGTTAAACGACGCAAGTTTCGCCGACGTTCGAAAGATCACTCGGAAACACCTCAGCAAAAGCGGGGATGGCGGGTGCGCGAGCAACCTGCAAGGTCTTGCTGAAATTTTCAGTTACCGATACGTTGCGGCCACCTACCCATCGAGGACGGTCGCTATGGGAATCCTTGGATCCGTCGCTGTCGCGCTCGGCTGCGCGCTCAGCCTCACCCTGACCGCCAGCGCCTCCGCCGCAGTGGTCGAGCTGCCGCAACGGGCAGTTGCCGGTACGGAACAGGCCGCCGGTACGCACCAGATCCCCGGCGCGCCCACCTGGGAGCGCGAACCCTCGGCAGAATCGCTGCTGGAGGCGGCCGGGGGTGCCGGCCGACGCACCCGCGCCGAACAGTTCTACTTCGCGCTGCCCGACCGCTTCGCCAACGGCGACCCCCGCAACGACCGGGGCGGCCTGGCCGGCGACCGGACGGCCACCGGTTACGACCCGGCCGACAAGGGCTTCTACCACGGTGGCGACCTCAAGGGCGTTCTCGACCGGCTCGACTACATCCAGGGGCTCGGCACCACCGCCATCTGGCTCGCGCCGATCTTTCGCAACCGGCCGGTGCAGGTCAACGGCAACGACGTGTCGGCCGGCTACCACGGCTACTGGATCACCGACTTCACTCGGGTGGATCCGCACTTCGGGACCGAGGAGGACCTGAAGACGCTGGTGGCAGCTGCGCACAAGCGCGGCATGAAGGTCTACCTCGACATCATCACCAACCACACCGCGGACGTCATCATCCAGGACAAGCGCGCGTACGTGAGCAAGGCCGACGTGCCGTACCAGGACGCGAACGGGCATCCGTTCGAGGACAGTAACTACGCCGACGGCAAGCGCGGCTTCCCGGCGGTCAACCTCGACTCGTTCCCGTACCGCCCGCGGTTCGCCACCCCCGCCGACACCGGCGTCAAGAAGCCCGAGTGGCTCAACGATCCGACGATGTACCACAACCGGGGCGACTCCACCTACGTGGGCGAGAACGCCGAGTACGGCGACTTCGTGGGCCTCGACGACCTGTGGACCGAGCGGCCCGAGGTGGTACGCGGGATGACCGACATCTACTCCAGCTGGATCGGTCGGGTTGGGGTCGACGGGTACCGCATCGACACCGTCAAGCACGTCGACCTGCCGTTCTGGCCGCAGTTCGCCGCCGGCGTCCAGCAGGCCGCGCGGAGGGCCGGCAAGCCCGACTTCTTCATGTTCGGCGAAGTGTTCAGCGGCGATCCGGACTTCAACTCCACGTACGTGCGCCGCGGCCGGCTGGGCGCCACCCTGGACTTCCCGTTCCAGGCGGCGGCGACCGGGTACGCGGTGCTCGGCGGGTCAGCCATCGACCTCGCCACGCTGTACGCGAGCGACGATCTGTACGCGACGAGCGGCACCGACGCCAACCGGCTGCCCACGTTTCTCGGCAACCACGACATGGGCCGGATCGGCTCGTTCGCGCGCGCTGCCGGCGGAGATGGAGCCACCCAGCTACGCACGGACGTCCTGGCCCACGAGCTGATGTTCCTTACCCGCGGCCAGCCGATCGTCTACTCCGGTGACGAGCAGGGCTTCACCGGGCCGGGTGGGGACAAGGACGCCCGGCAGGACATGTTCGCCTCGCGGACCGCCGACTACCTCGACGACCCGCTGCTCGGCACCGACCGTACGCACGCCGTCGACCAGTACGACGTGAACCACCCGATCTACCGGAGGATCGCGAAGCTGGGGGAGTTGCGGCGCGACCACCCCGCCCTGCGCGACGGCGTGCAGGTCACCCGGTACGCGGCGAACGGCCCCGGCATCTTCGCGTTCTCCCGTGTCGACCCGGCCCAGCGCGGCGAGTACGTCGTCGCAACGAACAACGCGAACACCGCGCAGACCGCCACGTTCGGCACGTACGGGGGCAGCTTCGAGCGGCTCTACCCGAACGCCGGGGAGCGGGTCGCGAGCGACGCGGGCAAACGCCTGACCGTCACCGTCCCGCCGCTGTCGGCCGTCGTCTACAAGGCGACCAAGCCCCTGTCCAAGCCGGCGACAGCGCCGACGATAAAGATCACCAAACCCGCGGCGGGCCAGCAGGTGCCGACCCGCGCCGAGATCGTCGCCGACGTCACCGGCGACCCCCTGGCAACCGTCGCGTACGCGGTGCAGATCGGCAACGGACCGTGGCAGTCGCTGGGGACGGCCACCCGCGCCCCGTACCGGGTCTACCACGACCTCGCCGGGCTCGAAGGCGGCACGAAACTGCGCTACAAGGCGGTGGTCCGCGACGGCGCCGGCCGCACGAGCTCGGCCACCACGACCGCGGCGGTCGGCACCCCGCCGACGACGACCGACCGCGACCACGTCGTCGTGCACTACCAGCGGCCGGCCGGCGACTATGCCGGCTGGAGCCTGCAGGCGTCGGGCGACGTGGACGCCACCGCCGCGCAGCCCTTTGCCGGCGAGGACGCGTACGGCCGGTTCGCCTGGGTGAAGCTCAAGCCCGGGGCCCGGTCGGTCAGCGTCACCATCGCCAACGCGAGTGGCGCGACGGACGGCACGGGCAGCGTGGACGCCGGTCGGACCGGCGAGATCTGGCTGAAACAGGGCGACCCTGCCGTGTACCCGTCGGACGCGGCGGCGACCACGTCGGTGACGGTCCACTACGGCCGGCCGGACGGGCAGTACACCGGATGGGGCCTGCGCGTGTCGGGCGACGGGCTCGCGGCCGGTACGCCCACCGAGCGCCAACCCGATGGTGTCGACAGCTACGGCGCGTACTGGCGGGTGCCGGTCGGCTATCCGACCAAGCCGGTCGCGTTCACTGTGTACAAGGGGGCCGAGAAGGAAGCCGACCAGTCGGTGATCCCGGCGGCAGCCGGCGACGCGTGGGTGCGCTCCGGGGAGGCGGCCGCCCACCCCACGCGGGCCGCGGCCGAACACACGGCGGTGCTGCACTACCGGCGCCCGGCCGGCGACTACGACGGCTGGGGGCTGCACCTGTGGGCCGGCGCGGCGACGCCCACCGACTGGAGCGCGCCCCGGAAGCCGGTCGGGCAGGACGCGTACGGCGCCGTCTTCCGGGTGCCGCTCGCCGACGGCGCGAAAATCCTGAACTACATCGTCCACAAGGGTGACGAGAAGGATCTGCCGGCGGACCAGTCCATCGATCTGGGCAAGACCGGACACGAGGTGTGGCTGCTGGCGGGTCAGCCGCGCTACCTGTTACCCATGCCGGCAGCAGCGGGACCCGACACCGACACCACACGCGCGAAGGCCCAGTGGATCGACCGGGACACCGTGCTGTGGAAGGTCGGGCCGACCGACGGCAAGATCTACGACCTGCGCGGCAACGGCAAGACGATCCGCCTGCACGCGGGCGTGCTGACCGAGGCGCAGCGGCTGAAGTACCCGCACCTGTGGAACTACCAGGCGTTCACCGTCGACCCGGCCGACCGGGGCAAGGTCCGCGACGCGCTGCGCGGCCAGGTGATCGTCACCGAGCGGGACGCCGACGGCGCCGTGCTCGGGGCGACCTCCGCGCAGGTCGCGGGCGTCCTCGACGACGTGTACGCGAAGGCGACCGGCGCGAGGCTGGGCGCGACGTTCGACGGGAAGAAGGCGACCCTGAGCGTCTGGGCGCCCACCGCGCAGGCAGTCTCCCTCGAACTGGCCGACACGCCGGATGCGACGCCTCGAGTGCTGCCCATGCGCCGCGACGACGCCACCGGGGTGTGGCAGGCGTCCGGCGACTGGAAGGGCAAGTACTACCGGTACCGGGTGACCGCCTGGCAACCGGCCGAGCAGAAGGTCGTGACCGCGAGCGTCACCGACCCGTACTCGGTCGACCTGTCCGTCGACTCGACCTTCAGCCGCGTCACCGACCTGAGCGACCGCTCGCTCGCGCCGGCCGGCTGGGGTTCCCTGCGCAAGCCCGGAGTCGACCCGTCGAAGATCCAGATCCAGGAGTTGTCGGTCCGGGACTTCTCTATCGCCGACGCCAGCGTCCCCGCTGACCATCGGGGCACCTACCTCGCGTTCACCGACGCGACGTCGGCCGGCATGACGCACCTGCGCACTCAGGCGCAGGCCGGGCTCACGCACGTACACCTGCTTCCGGTCTTTGATTTCGCGTCGGTGCCGGAGCGTAAGTCCGACCAGCAGATGCCGGCCTGCGACCTGGCCAGCCTGCCGCCCGACAGCGAGAAGCAGCAGGAGTGCGTCGCGGGCGTGGCCGACTCCGACGGCTACAACTGGGGCTACGACCCGCTGCACTACACCGCCCCGGAGGGCTCCTACGCCGCCGACCCGGCCCGGCGGGTCACCGAGTTCCGCCAGATGGTCGCCGGCCTGAACGGCGCCGGGCTGCGGGTGGTCATGGACGTGGTCTACAACCACACGCACGCCGCCGGCGTGGACCGGTTCTCCGTACTCGACCAGATCGTGCCCGGCTACTACCAGCGGCTGCTCGACGACGGCACGGTGGCGAACTCCACCTGCTGTGCGAACACCGCGCCCGAGCACGCCATGATGGGCAAGCTCGTGGTCGACTCGGTCGTCACCTGGGCCAGGCAGTACAAGGTGGACGGTTTCCGGTTCGATCTGATGGGCCACCACCCGAAGGCCAACATCCTGGCCGTCCGGGCCGCCCTCGACCGGCTCACCCTCGCCCGGGACGGCGTCGACGGCAGGAAGATCTACGTGTACGGCGAGGGCTGGAACTTCGGCGAGGTCGCTGACAACGCCCGGTTTACACAGGCCACGCAGGCAAAAATGGCCGGCACCGGGATCGGTACGTTCAACGACCGGCTGCGCGACGGGGTCCGGGGCGGTGGTCCGTTCGACCCGAACCCGCGTCAGCAGGGCTTCGCGTCCGGCCTGTACACCGACCCGAACGGCGACCCGGTGAACGGCACCGCCGCCGAGCAGCGGGCCCGGCTCCTGCACTACCAGGACCTGATCAAGGTCGGGCTGACCGGGAACCTGGCCGGCTACCGGTTCACCGACTCGACCGGACGGGAGGTGGCCGGCGCGCAGGTCGACTACGACGGCTCGTCGGCCGGGTACACCGACTCTCCCCGCGAGGCGATCACGTACGTGGACGCGCACGACAACGAGATCCTGTACGACGCGCTCGCGTACAAGCTGCCGGCCGGTACCTCCGCCGCCGACCGGGCCCGGATGCAGGTGCTCGCGCTGTCCACCACGATCCTCGGCCAGGGCGTCGGGTTCAGTACCGCCGGCTCCGACCGGTTGCGCTCCAAGTCCCTGGACCGCAACTCGTTCAACTCCGGCGACTGGTTCAACGAGATCTCGTGGGACTGCCGCGCCGGCAACGGCTTCGGGCGCGGGCTCCCGCCGGCCGCCGACAATCGCGATAAGTGGCCCTATGCGCGGCCGCTGCTGGCCGACCCGAAACTCGTGCCCGACTGCGCGGCGGTCGACGCCACCGCACGGGGCTACGCCGAGCTGCTGCGCATCCGCACCAGCTCACCAGCGTTCGGGCTGACCACGGCCGTGGACGTCCAGCGGTCGGTGTCGTTCCCGCTGTCGGGTACGGGCGAGACGCCCGGCGTGATCACGATGCGGTTGACCGGGGATCCGCGCTGGAAGTCCATCACCGTCGTCTTCAACGCGACGCCGTCGGCCGCGGACCAGACCGTCCCGGCGCTGCGCGGCGGGTCCGTGGCGCTGCACCCGGTGCAGGCGGCCGGCAGCGACCCGGTGGTGAAGCACTCCGGCTTCGATTCGTCGACCGGCACGCTCACGGTGCCGGGGCGTACCGTGGCGGTCTTCGTCCAGCCGTAGTCGAGGCTCCATGATCCTGAAGGATTTTCCGGGTTGCCGCGGCCGGGTCGGGGTAGCGAGCGCCATCATGAAATACGACATCTTCATCAACACCGTCGCGGTTCTCGCGCGGGTGCCCCGGGAACAGGCGGAGGTCCTGGCCGCGACGACCCTGCAGACCCTCGCCGAGCGGATCACCGAGGCCGAGGCCCATGACCTCGCCTCCGAACTGCCCAAGGCCCTGCAGGTGCCGCTGCGAGCCAACCGGGGACCCGCCGAGCAGTTCGGGATCCAGGAGTTCGTCCACCGGGTCGCCCAGCGGGCCGGCGTCGACACCGCGCAGGCCCTCGACGCGGTGCGCGCCGTACTGACGACCGTGCACGAGGCGGTCAGCCACGGCGAGTTCCAGGACATCATGGCCCAGCTTCCGCAGGAGTTCCGCGATCTCGTCCTGCCCGTGACGGTTCACTAGGCGCCATCCCTGTGGGATCTTGGACGCCTGGCCCGCCGATAACCGGTCTAGGTGTCCAAGATCGCGGAGAAACCTACTCGGGCAGGCGCGGACCCGCCTCGCGCTGGGCCGCCAGCCACGCCTCCACCTCGTCGGCGGTGCGGGGCAACCCGGCCGACAGGTTGCGGGCGCCGGACGCGGTCACCAGGACGTCGTCCTCGATCCGGATACCGATGCCGCGCAGCTCGGCCGGGACGAGCTCGTCCTCGGGCTGGAAGTACAGGCCGGGCTCGACGGTCAGCACGTACCCTTCCTGCACGCTGCCCTTGCGGTAGTTCTCGCTGCGGGCATGCGCGCAGTCGTGCACGTCGAGGCCGAGCATGTGACCGAAGCCGTGCAGCGTCCACCGCCGGTACAGCGTGGACTCCTTCGACATGGCCTCGTCCACGCTGACCGGAAGCACGCCGAGGTCGGCGAGGCCCTCGGCGAGCACCCGCATGCAGGTCTGGTGGATGTCCGCGAACTTCACCCCCGGCTTGATCACGTCCATGCCGGCCTGCTGCGAGCGGTGGACGATGTCGTACACCTGCCGCTGCAGTGGTGTGAACCGGCCGTTGACCGGCACCGTGCGGGTGACGTCGGCCGTGTAGAAGTTCCGGTTCTCCACGCCCATGTCCATGAGCAGTAGCTCGCCGGGCGCGGTGCGGCCGTTGTTGTGGATCCAGTGCAGGATCGCGCCGTGCGGGCCGGCGCCGACGATCGACGAGTACCCGACGTCGTTGCCGTCGTGGCGGGCGCGCAGCCCGAACACGCCTTCCAGGAGCCGCTCGCTGACCGTGCGGTCGGCCGGCAGTACTCGCGCCACGTCCTCGAAACCGCGTACGGTGGCGTCGATCGCGTCCTGCAGCTGGGCGATCTCCCACTCGTCCTTGACCAGGCGCAGCTCGGACAGCGTCCAGGCCAGCTCCGCGTCGCGCATGCCGTCGCCGGCGGGCCGTACCGCGGTGTCGACGGCCGGGTCGTAGCCGCGCAGCACCCGGGTACGCCCGGGCGCGAGATCGTCCAGGACGGCCGGCAGCGTGGCCAGGTCGGCGGTGGCGATGCCCAGTTCGGCCGACTTCTCCGCCAGGGTGTGGCGGCGGCCGATCCACAGCTCGCCGTACATCCGGTCGCGGAAGAACTCGTCGGTGTCGCGGGGGGAGCGGGGCCGGATGTACAGCGTGTCGTCCCCACCCGCGCGCATGACCAGAACCGCGTCCGGGTCGTGCTCGCCGGTCAGCCAGACGTGGTCGCTGCCTGGGCGGAACGGGTACTCGGTGTCGTTGGCCCGTACCTTCGCCCGGCCGGACGGGATGACCAATGTCTCACCCGGGAAGACGGCGGACACCGCGGCCCGCCGCTTGGCGTGCTGGGGCGCCTCCGGGCGGGGCGACACCGAGAGCGAGGTGTCGCGCCAGCCGGTGCGCATGAACTCGACGAAACGCTGCGGAAAGTCGGGGTCGTGGGACTGGGTCCCCTCGGACGGTGTTCCCGCTGACCGCGTGTCCTCTGCGCGCTGCTCACCCTGCTCGCCCATGACCTGACGGTACCTCCACGGAGGCGCTCGTCACGCGTGGCGGTCCGGCACGGTCGTGACAAGATAACGGCCATGTGCGGTCTGCTCACCTTTGTCAGCGCTCACGGTCGCGCGTCGGCCTGTCGGGACAGCCTCGCGGAGGCCCTCGAGAGCATCCACCACCGAGGGCCGGACGAGACCGGGGTGACCGTCGTCGATGACGACGTGGCGTTCGGCTTCAAGCGGCTCTCGATCATCGACGTGGAGCACAGCCACCAGCCGTTGGCGTACCCGCCGACCGGTCCGGAGGCCAACCGGTACGTCATCACGTTCAACGGCGAGATCTACAACTACCTGGAGCTTCGCGAGGAGCTGATCCGCGAGCACGGCGCCGAGTTCGCGACGACCGGGGACACGGAGGTGATCGTCGCCGCGTACCACTACTGGGGACCGGCGGCGGTGAGCCGGCTGCGCGGCATGTTCGCGTTCGTGATCTGGGACCGGGCCGCGCGCAAGGCCTTCGGCGCCCGCGACCCGTTCGGCATCAAGCCCTACTTCCACCTGGTCACGTCCGAGGGCATCTTCTTCGCCAGCGAGAAGAAGTCACTGCTGCCGTTCGCCGAGTCGGCGTCGGCCGGTGACGCCGGGATCGATGCGGCCAACCTGTCGCACTACCTGACCCTGCAGTACGTGCCGGAGCCGGCGACCCTGCACCAGGGGATCGGCCGGATCGGCTCGGGGGAGTCGTTCATCTACGCTCCGGGCGAGAAGCTGACGACGCACCGCTACTACCAGCCGGAGTTCCGGCCGACCCCGACCAGTAACCCGCAGGCGCTCTACCAGCGCATCCGGGAGACGTTGCGGGAGAGCGTACGGGTCCACATGCGCTCCGACGTGCCGGTGGGCGCGTTCCTGTCCAGCGGCATCGACTCCACCGCCGTGGTGGCCCTCGCCCGCGAGTTCAACCCGAACATCCTGACCTTCACCGTCGGGACCGACGTCAACGGGTACTCCGAGGTTGACGTGGCGCAGGAGTCGGCCCGGCATCTCGGGGTCACCACGATCCCGACGCTCATGGGGCCGCAGGACATGATGGACGCCCTGCCGAAGATCATCTGGCACCTGGACGACCCGGTGGCCGACCCGGCGCTGGTGCCGCTGTACTTCGTGGCCAAGAAGGCCGCCGAGCACGTCACGGTCGTGCTCTCGGGCGAGGGCGCCGACGAGTTCTTCGGCGGGTACACGATCTACCGCGAGCCGCTCTCGCTCGCCGCCGTGAACGGCCTTCCCGACCAGATCCAGAAGGGGCTGCGGGCGGTGTCGAAGGTCATCCCCGAGGGCGTGAAGGGCAAGAGCTTCCTGGAGCGTGGCACCACGCCGATCGAGGAGCGCTACTACGGCAACGCCCGGATGTTCACCGAGGACGAGAAGGCGCGCCTGATGCGCCGGTACGACCCTTCGGTGCGCTACACCGACGTCACCGCGCCGATCTACGCCGAGGCGGCCGCGATGGGCCTCGACGACGTGACCACGATGCAGTACGTCGACCTGTACACCTGGCTGCGCGGAGACATCCTCGTCAAGGCCGACCGGATGTCCATGGCCCACTCGCTGGAGCTTCGGGTGCCGTTCCTGGACAAGGAGGTCTTCGACGTCGCGGCGACCGTGCCGGTCGATCTGAAGCTGCCGCCGAAGACCAACGAGACCAAGTTCGCGCTGCGCCGGGCCCTCGAAGGCGTGGTGCCGCCGGCGATCGTCAACCGCAAGAAGCTCGGGTTCCCCACGCCGACTCGGGTCTGGCTGCGCGGTGAGATGTACGGGTGGGCCCGGGAGATCTTCCACCGGTCCGGCGCGGGTCACCTGCTCGACCTCGACTACGCGGTGCAGTTACTCAACGAGCACCACCAGGGCAAGGCCGACAACTCGCGCAAGGTCTGGACCGTGCTGGTCTTCTGCATCTGGCACGCCATCTTCGTGGAGCGCTCGCTCGACCCGGGCATCACGCGCAACCAGTCGGCGCTGCTGACCAAGCCCGCGATCGGCTCCATCGTCGGCTAGCCCGCCCGCGAACTCCCGTGATCATGAAGGATTCGGGGTGCTATGACGCCCCGGATCCTTCATGATCACTGAGTGGGGGTGCGGGTGGCGCTCAAGGAAGGGCGTCAGCAACCCCGGCGTCGCCTCGTCGGCCAGCCGCAGCGCTTCGGCCTGCGGCACGTCGAGCACCTCGTACCGCTGGTGCCCGGCGGCCGTCGTCGCCGTCAGCGTCGCCAGGCCGGCCCGGCGCTGGAAGAACGACCGCTCGATGTTCCACCCGATGATCCCGTCGCACGCCAGCGCGTGTCGGCGCCGTACCAGCGAACCCTGCCGGGCGACCAGCCGGCCGCCGATGAGGGCGTGCCCGAGGCTGCGGTACCGGTCGTACGCCAGCAGCGCGGCCGCCGGCAACGCGAGCAGGGCGACCTGCCAGATCCAGGCCGGCCAGCCGGCGAACCACCAGCCGGCGATCAGTACCGCGATGGTGAACACGACAGCGGCCACCGCCCTCGTGTAACGGCGCAGCATGGCGCGCGGGCCGTGCGGCGTGAGCGGGGCGGTTACCGGCGCCGGGTCGCGTAGCACCTCGCCGGCCACCCGTTCGGCCTCGGCGCGCGGCGCTGGCGGCAGCAGCAGGGTGCCGCCGTGCTCGGCGCCGCGGCCGACCCGCAGGCCGGTCGCGATCGCGATGCAGCGGGCGCCGCCCACCAGGCGCAGCAGCAACGGCTCGCTCACCTCGACCCCGCGCAGCCGCCGCTCCTCGATCGTGGTGGCCCGCGAGGTGAGCAGCCCGCGCGTGATGTGCAGGGTACCGGCGCTGTGCCGGGTGAGCCGGAACCCCCAGAAGGCGAGTACGTATCCGACCGTCGACGCGACGGCCACGAAGACCGCGCACGCGGCGAGGACCTCGGCGACCGCGAGGCCGACCGGCGCGTGGGTGAAGTGGGCGGCGAGGGCGCGTAGCGGTCCGTACCGGGTGGGGTCGAGGTGCCACTCGTTGATCGCGCGTGACAGGAACGCCGCCACGATGCCCACCGCGACGAAGCCCGACAGCGTGAACGGCCCGTACCGGACCCAGCTCGGCCGCAGCGTCGCCAGGACGACCTCCACGTCGGGGCGGGCTGCCGGTGCGGCGACCGGCGCCGCTTCGGCTACCGGCTGAGTCACCGGCTGTGGCCGGTGGTGCAGCAGCTCCTCGCGCAGGCGCGCGGCCTCGGCGGCGCTCAGCCCGTCGAGCCGTACGCCCTCGTCCGTGCGGTCCGAGCGGCCGGTGCCGATCTCGACCCGGGCCAGTCCGACCAGGCGGTGGACGGCGTGGGCGGTGACGTCGACGGTGCGGATCCGGTCGCGCGGTGCCGACAGCTCCCGCCGCCGGAACAACCCCTGGCGTACCTGCACGTAGTCCGGAGTGATGCGGTAGGTCGTGGTGAACCAGCGCGTCATCGCGGCCCCGATGACGCCGACGAGGCTGACCACGCCCCACCACTGGTTGCCGCTGGCGGTACCGGCCACGAACAGGCCGAAGATCGCCGGCAGCGCCCGGGGGATCTCCTGGAACGGGTGCACCAGCAGCATGCGCGGGCTCAGCCGCCGCCATGACGGGTCGATCCCGTCGCCGGTCGGGACCGGCTCGCCGGCCGCGGGTCGGGCGTCGGGGCGGGCGTCCTCGGCCGGCCCCGGCCAGGTCATGTCGCGTCCCCCGGCGTCGCCTGGGTCGTCCGGGTCAGGTCGTCGACCAACCGCTGCGCGGTGGCGTAGTCGAGCCCATGAATCTTGAGCGGTCCGGCCGCGGACGCCGTCGTCACCGTGACGTTGGCCAGGCCGAACAGCTGCTCGAATGGGCCCCGCTCGCTGTCCACGGTCTGGATCCGGGAGACGGGAGCGATCCGCCGCTCCTGGTTGAACCAGCCCGACTGGGTGTACACCGCCGCGGGCGTCGCCTCCCACAGGTGGACCCGGTAGCGCCAGCGCGGCATCACGATCAGGTGGACCACGGCGAGCACCACGGTCACCAGCAGAACGAGGACGGGCAGGCCCAAGGTCGGGGCGTTGACCAGCCAGCCGAACTCGACCGCGAGCACGACCAGCCAGCCGATGACGGCGCGAACCGTCCAGTACCAGATGGCCTTGCGGCTGACCCGGTGGCGCGGCGCGCGCAGGGTCACCGTTTCGGCGCGGTCAGTCGACATGTGCTGCACGTTCTGACCATGGCACGCCGGAGCAACCGGCGGTCACGCGGCCTTGCCGGACAGTTCGGCGTACCCCCGCCGGACCGCGACCCGCGCGGCGTCCGGGCCGAACGGCGCGCGCGCCGCGACCTCGTCGACCGGCGCGTCGCAGGCGTGCCCCTCCCGGATCAGCCAGTCCAGCTCGGTCAGGTCGTTGTGCTGCGCGCGTACGAAGTCGCGGTCGACCACGGCGCCGTGCCCGGGTACGACCACCGTCGCCGGCGAGGTGAGCTCAAGGAGCGCGAAGAGCGTCTCCGGCCATTCGAGGGGGTACCCGTCGCCGAAGCTCGGCGGGGCGCCCTCCTCGACCAGATCACCGGCGACGAGCACTGCCGCGTCGGGAACGTGGACGACGAGGTCGCCCACGCTGTGGCCGCGGCCGAGGTGGCGCAGCGTCACCTGCCGGGCGCCCAGTTCGAGGGTGGCCTCCAGATGCACGGTGTGGTCCGGCGGCCGCACCGTCACCTCCGCCAGGCCGGCGGCCAGTTCGGGGTGGCTGGGGCCCCACTCGGCGTACGCCTCCCGCTTCAGCTTTGTCACCTGTTCACGGAGCAGGATCGCGGCCTCTTCGTGCGCCCAGATCGGCCGGTCCGGGGCGGCCAGCACCGCGTTGCCGAAGCAGTGGTCGAAGTGGTGGTGGGTGTTGACCACGGTCAGCGGGTGCGGTGTCACCGCGCGGACCGCGTCGCGGAGCTCGCGCGCCTGGGCATCGGTCGACAGCGTGTCGACCAGCAGAGCGGCGCCGTCGCCGACGACGAGGGTCACGTTGACGTCGAGGACGGGGTAGCGCAGGACGTACACGTCCCGGGCGACCTCCGTGAAGGCGTTCACGCCTCGCCGAACGCCTTCTGGACGAAACGGTGGCGGTCGACCACGATCCGCTCGACTCGGCCGTCGGCCACCACGGCGTCGCCGTCCCGTACGGTCACCTCGAAGGTGAGCCGCCGCCCGTCCGCCTTCGCCAGCCGAGCCTCGGCGACGACGGTACGCCCGACCGGAGTCGGCGCCCGATGGTCGAGTTCGACGCGGGTGCCGACGGTCGTGGCCCCGGACGGCAGTCGGTTGGCCGTCGCGCCGACGGTGGCCGCTTCGACCAGCGCCAGGAGCCGGGGCGTGCCCAGCACGGGGACGTCGCCGGAGCCCACGGCCTGGGCCGTGTCGGCGTCCGTGACGGTGAGCTGCACCCGGGTACGCGCGCCGACCCAGCTCACCGTCCCGTCCGGCGCGCCGACGGCAGGGGCCTCGGTTACTTCGTCATCCGGCCGCATACGGGCAGCGTAGGCGGTCAGATACCGTCGATGCCATGAGTTCCACAATTCATGGGTCGACTGGTGCTGCCTCGAATGCCGGAGCGAACGCCGTTAGCCTGAGGGGCGATGACGCTCACCTCCCGTTCTGAGGCTCCGGCGCCGGATAACTCGGCTCTCGGAGGGTCCATCCCTGGCCACCAGCGCCGGCTGAAAGCCCTGGCCATCTGGTCTGTCGCCTTCACCGCCTGGTGGTTCTTGCTGGGGCTGCCGCTGACCGACCCGATCCTGACGTTCCTGTGGCTCTGGGCGGCGACGATCGCCTGGCGCGTCGACCGCCCCTGGCGGGTCCACCTGGGGTTCGCCCGGGACTGGGCCGCGATCGTGGTGCTGTTGCAGGTCTACAACCTGTCACGGGGCTTCGCCGACCAGGGCGTCGTACCGCACGCGATGGAGATGGTCGCCGCCGACCGCTACATGTTCGGGTGGCTGACCGACGGCCGGGTGCCGACCCTATGGCTGCAGCAGCACCTGTACGACCCGGGCAACATCCACTGGTGGGACGTCTGCGCGAGCTGGGTGTACTTTTCGCACTTCGTCGCCACGCCAGCCGTGGCGGTGGTGCTATGGCTCCGCGACCGGATCCGGTGGGCGGCGTTCGTGCTCCGCTGGATCCTGCTGTCCGCCGCCGGGCTGGCGACCTACTTCCTCTACCCGGCCGCACCGCCGTGGTGGGCGGCGAGGTACGGCCTGATCGACCCGGTGGAGCGGGGATCCACCCGGGCCTGGGATGCGCTCGGGCTGCACGGCGCGGGCAACCTGATCAACGTCGGCCAGGACTCGGCCAACCCGGTCGCCGCGATGCCGTCCCTGCACACCGCGTTCGCGCTGATGGTCGTCGCGTTCTTCCTGCCGAAGGTGCGCCGGCGCTGGTGGCCGCTGCTGCTGGCGTACCCGCTCGCGATGACGTTCACGCTGGTGTACAGCGGCGAGCACTACATGATCGACGTTTTCATGGGGTGGACCTACGTCGGGCTGGTGTTCGTCGTCGGCGCGCTGGTGGAGCGGTGGTGGGCACCCATCTCCCGGGCCCGGGCCGCCCGCGCCGCCGAGGCGAGCGTCGCCGCCAAGGCGTAGGCCTCGTCCACGTCGCGGTGCTCGCCGACCACGTGGAGCCGGCCGGCGGTGTCGACGTGCACGTCGGCGACGCGCAGCAGCCGTTGGATCGGCCCCTGCACCACCCGTACGCTCTGTGCCCGGGCGAGTGGGGTGATGACCAGGCGCTGGATCAGCCACCCGTCCCGGGCGTACACCAGGTCACGGTCGTGCCCCACGGCCAGCAGCCGGTAGCGCAGCGGGGCCAGCCAGCGGGCCCGGGTGGGCGCCGGGGTCAACGGCGGCGCCAGCAGATGCGCGCCGAGGACTTCCGCGAGGACCGGGTGCGCGGTCTCGCGGTCGGCCACCGGAAGCAGCACCCCCGCGTTCATGCCGGCCTGCCGGTCGTGGGCGCCGTAGCCGGCGACGTCCATCCGCACCTGTAGCCAGCCGAGCGGCCGCCACATCAGCGGCCAGGTCACCCCGACCGCCTGGATGCGCTGGCGCGGCACCGTCTGGCTGCGCGTACTCAGCAGGCCGTGGTACAGCCGCAGGCCCGCGGAGTCCTCCAGGATGTGGAAGTGCCAGTCGTCGACGATGCGCCGGATCGGCACCTGTACGACGCCGACCATGGCGGTGAGCATGCTGCCGACGGCGACCAGATTCCACACCTCCTGCCGCTGGTAGGGCAGGAGGGCCACCACGAGCCCGACCGGCACGAACCAGGTGTGCGGCGTGAGTAGTTGAGCGAGGAGAACCCGGCCGTTGCGCACCGAGTGCACGGGCCGTTCGACCGGTCGCTGTCCCGGCGTGAGGCCGTCAAGGCCGCCCGCCAGGGACAGGAGGTGCTCGCGCAGCCGGGTCGCGACCGGCAGGCTGAGGTAGGCCAGCGGGGCCTCGGCCCGGAACGCGCCGATGACCTCCAGCCGCAGTTCGGCCATGCCGGTCAGGCGGGCGAGCAGCGGGCGTACGACGTCGACCGCCTGTAGCCGTTCGAGCGGTATCGCCCGGGTCCGCCGCCAGAGCAGGCCTTCCGAGATCCGCAGTTCCCGCCCGTGGATCTGGTATCCCGTGGTGAGCCAGCTGACCGCGGCGACGGTGAGGGCCGCGACGAGCACAGCAAGGGCGCCGAGCGCCCACCGCGCCGGGCCGAGCTCCTGGTACCCCTGCCAGGAGAAGACCGCGATGACGATCGCCAGCATGTGCAGGCCGCGCAGGAGTGGGGTCACCGGGTGCAGGCGCTGGCGCGGCTCGACGGCGGTCGCGGTGATCTCCCGGTCCGGCGCCTCGGCCGTCGACGTGCTGGTCACGGCCTCTCCGATGCTCACAGCCCCTCCGAGCGGGCGTCGCCGAGCGACGACAGCCGGTCTCTCAGCCGTGCGGCCTCGACCGAGGGCAGGCCGGGGATCCGGGCGTCGCTCGCCGCCGCCGCCGTGTGCATCGTGACGGTGGCCAGCCCGAACAGCCGCTCCAGCGGGCCGGCGGTGACGTCGACGAACTGCATCCGCGCGTACGGCACGATGGACAGCCTGCGCAGGAACAAGCCATGGCGTACGAGCAGGTCGTCGTCTCGCTCGGCGTAGCGCCAGGTCCGCACCGACCGCGCCACGAGGACGGCGCTGACCAGCCCGATCGCGATGGCGACGGCAGCCACGAACAGCGGTAGGCGGTTGTCGATGAACAGCAGCGCGGCGAGGTTGGCGGCCACGACCACCACCGTGCTGGCGAGCACCTGAAGCTCTTCGATCACGACGAGGCGGCGCGACACCCGCCGCCAGGTAATGGTGTCCGGCGACGGCTCGAGCGCGAGTGCCTGGGTCACAGGCGTGAGCCTATTGCTCAGGACAGCGGTTCAACCTCACGGAGAAACCCGCGAATCCTTAAGAATTCCGCAAGTCCTTCTTTGTGGTCGTCGCACGCGAGCCAGTTCTTGCGCCGCTCCTCGGTGTGGATGCGCGGGTTGTTCCAGCGCAGCGCCCACCTGGCCGGTTCACGGCAGGCCTTTGCGGAGCAGATCAAGAGTTCGGCGTCCGGTGCGGGTGAGAAGGGCGCGTTCATTGGCACGGCATGCAGTGTGCCAGGTGCGCGGTCGGCCGGGCCGGGAAGGGATCGAGCGCCGGGCGACCACGGGGGAAGCCGCCCGGCGACGGGTGAATCGTACCCTCGGATCCCCCCGCGCTGTCTACCCTTGTCCGCTCTCCGGTGGACGGTTCCGGTTGGCTGATCGTCAATTACCGAGCGATCCCGCATCCCGAGCCCAATTCTCCTTCACTTTCCGCTGCCTCCGGGCCCGGTCCGGGTGCCCGGGCGCGATCGCGGACACGTTCATGCGACGCTTGGAGCGATCCTTACGTGTCTGCAGTTGTGGAGGACCGGTGGCTGAACCGACCATGCCCGCGCCGACCCCGTCCGACTCCAGTGCTGGCGAGTCCGGAGCCGACGGTCGGTCCGCCACCGCCCCAGCTACCACCCCAGCCCAGGACGCAACGCTGCTGGAGCGGGCCCTGTTCGAGGTCAAGCGGGTCATCGTCGGTCAGGACCGGATGATCGAGCGGATGTTCGTGGCGTTGCTGGCCCGCGGCCACTGCCTCCTCGAAGGTGTTCCCGGCGTGGCGAAGACCCTCGCGGTCGAGACGCTCGCCCGAGTCGTGGGTGGCACGTTCGCACGGATCCAGTTCACGCCGGACCTCGTGCCCGCCGACATCGTCGGTACCCGCATCTACCGCGCGTCCAGCGAGAAGTTCGACGTGGAGCTGGGGCCGGTGTTCGTCAACTTCCTCCTCGCCGACGAGATCAACCGGGCCCCGGCCAAGGTCCAGTCGGCGCTCCTGGAGGTCATGGCCGAGCAGCAGGTGTCGATCGGCGGGGAGACCCATCGGGTGCCGCAGCCGTTCCTGGTGATGGCCACCCAGAACCCGATCGAGCAGGAGGGCGTGTACCCGCTGCCGGAGGCGCAGCGCGACCGGTTTCTCATGAAGATCCAGGTGGGGTACCCGACGGATGCCGAGGAGCGGGAGATCGTGTACCGGATGGGCGTCTCCGCACCCGAGCCCGCCACCATCTTCAGCCCCGCCGACCTGCTGGGCCTGCAGCGCAAGGCCGACGACGTCTTCGTGCACAACGCGCTGGTCGACTACGCCGTGCGGCTCGTGCTGGCGACCCGCGCGCCGGCCGAACACGGCATCCCCGAAATCGCGCAGCTCATCCAGTACGGGGCGAGCCCCCGCGCGTCGCTGGGCATCGTGCGCGCCACCCGGGCCCTGGCCCTGCTGCGCGGCCGCGACTACGCCCTGCCGCAGGACGTCCAGGACGTCGCCCCGGACATCCTCCGCCACCGCCTGGTGCTGTCCTACGACGCCCTCGCCGACGACATCCCGGCCGACCAGATCGTCAACCGGGTCCTCGCCGCCGTGCCGCTGCCGACCGTCGCGCCGCGGCAGAACTCCGCGCCCGGAGGCCCACCCGGTGGCGCCGCTGGGCAGCAGCCGGCGTCAGCGTGGCCCGGGCGGCCGGCATGAGCCTTCCGGCTCCAGCATGGTATGAGGACGAGGCGGTGTCGCCGTGAGCCCCGCCGGGCTCTCGGCGCTGGCGCGGCTTCGCCGGCGCGGGTTCGCCGCGCCCGCGCCCGCCTCCCCGGCCGGCGGTGCCGAGTTCGACGCGGAGTTCGATGAGGCCCGCGCCGAACTCGTGTTGAGCCGGCTCCAGCTGTTGATCACCCGCAAGCTCGACGGGCTGCTGCAGGGCGACTACCTGGGGCTGCTGCCCGGACCGGGCACCGAGGCGGGCGAGTCGCGGGAGTACCGCGCGGGCGATGACGTCCGCCGGATGGATTGGCCGGTGACCGCCCGTACCCAGACGCCGCACGTCCGCCGGACCGTGGCCGACCGGGAGCTGGAGACCTGGCTGGCCGTGGACCTGTCGGCGAGCCTCGACTTCGGCACCGCCCAGTGCCTCAAGCGCGACCTCGCCATCGCGGCCGCGGCGGCGATCGCGCACCTCACCGTCCGTGGCGGCAACCGGATCGGCGCGGTCGTCGGCACCGGGGACAGCCGGGTACGGATGCCGGCCCGGCCCGGTCGCAAGGAGGCCAACGGCCTGCTGCGCCAGATCGCCCGTACGCCGTCGAAGGCGGGGCGCGACGATCTCGGCGGGCTCGTCGACCTGCTCAACCGACCGCCCCGCCGGCGCGGCATGGCGGTCGTCATCTCCGACTTTCTCGCCCCGGTCGAGTCCTGGGCCCGACCGCTGCGGAAGCTCGCCGTACGACACGACGTCCTGGCCGTCGAGATCGTCGACCCGCGCGAGCTCGACCTGCCCGACGTCGGGGTCATCGCGTTCGTCGAACCCGAAACCGGGCAGATGCACGAGGTACAGACCGCTGACCCGCGGCTGCGGGAGCGGTACGCGGCAGCCGCGGCCGCGCAGCGTTCGACCATCGCCGGCGCGATCCGCGGTGCGGGCGCGGCGCACCTGCGACTACGCACCGACTCCGACTGGCTACTCGACATCGTGCGGTTCGTGGCCGCGCAACGCCATGCCCGTACCAGGGGGACCACGCGATGATCCGTTTCCTCGAACCGTGGTGGCTGCTGACCGTCATTCCGGTCCTCGCGGTGGCCGGCGCGTACGTGTGGCGCCAGGTGCGGCGGAAGGCGTACGCGATGCGCTTCACCAACGTCGAACTGCTGCGGGTCCTCGCGCCGCGCGGTATCGGCGCACGGCGGCACCTCGCGGCAGGCGCGTTGCTGGTCGCGCTGCTGGCGATGGCCGCCGGTATGGCCCGGCCGTCGGTCGACACCAGGGAACCACTCGAGCGGGCCACGATCATGCTTGCCATCGACGTGTCCCTGTCGATGGAGGCCACCGACGTGGCACCGACCCGGATCCAGGCGGCGAAGCAGGCCGCCAGCGAGTTCGTCAAGAACCTGCCGCCGACCTTCAACGTGGGGCTCGTGGCGTTCGCGAAGTCCGCCAATGTGCTGGTCTCGCCCACGAAGGATCGACCGGCCATCCAGCAGGCGCTCAACGGGCTGCAACTGGCCCAGTCCACGGCGACCGGCGAGGCGGTCTTCTCGTGCCTGGAGGCGCTGCGCAGCGTGCCGGCCGACGGGGCCCAGGGGCTTCCTCCCGCGCGGATCGTGCTGCTGTCCGACGGGTACCGCACGTTCGGCCGCTCCATTGAGGAGGCTGCCACGGCGGCGGACACGGCCAACGTGCCGGTCTCGACGATCGCGTTCGGCACCGACACCGGGATGATCGAGATCGACGGGCAGGCGCAGCGGGTACCGGTCGACCGGCCGTCGCTGCAGCGGCTGGCGCAGGCCACCAAGGGCCACTTCTACGAGGCGACGTCCGCGGCCGAGTTGAAGCAGGTGTACCAGGACATGGGCAGCTCGATCGGGTACCGGACGAAGCCGCGCGAGGTGACCCAGTGGTACGTGGGGACGGCGCTGCTGTTCGCGCTCGCCGCGGCGGCGATGAGTCTGTTGTGGACGTCCCGGCTGCCGTGACCGGAGTCGCCGGCTAGCTCACCACGCCCTCCACCGTACGTCGGCGGAGGGCCGGTTTCAGTGCGCGCTGACCAGAACGAAGACCACGGCCACCCACAGGGTGGCGAGGGTGAAGCCCAGTGGGGCGAGGTAACGGCTCATCGACGGCTCCGGACGAGGCGAGAGGCGGACATGACCGGGGTGGGGTCAGAGCCGTGGCCGATGTCGCGGCGCCCTCGCGCCGGTCAGCGTGGACGTCGGTTCTCCACGTGCCGGTACGCCGACCGGATGGCCGGGAGCGGATGGGCGTGCGACAGGAGTGCGTCAGACAGTGACGCGAATCCGGCCACGACTCGGAGGATCGCTATCTCGCACAGCGATCACCTCCTGAAGGTCGGGGCCGGTGGGGAGCGCGTAGGGCGCTCCGTAAGCGGGCATCATCGTACACGTATCTCAGCCGAATTTCACCACGCGGGTTCGCTGTCCGACTTCTGTGTACCGGCCGGTAGCACATAGTCTCCGGTCCGAGAGGTACACGACCGAGACGGACAAAAGGGGGCACCGTGGCGCGCACGGTACTGGTCACGGGTGGTAACCGCGGCATCGGACTGGCGATTGCACGGGCGTTCGCCGCGCAGGGTGACCGGGTAGCGGTGACGCATCGCGGTGGAGCGGCGCCGGAAGGGCTCTACGGCGTCGTCTGCGACATCACCGACCCGGTCGCGGTCGACAACGCGTTCAGCAAGGTCGAGGCCGAGTTGGGCCCCGTCGAGGTCCTGGTCGCCAACGCCGGCATCACCGACGACACGCTGTTGCTGCGGATGAGCGAGGAGCAGTTCACGCGGGTGGTCGACACAAACCTCACCGGCGCGTTCCGCTGTGCCAAGCGCGCCGCACCGAAGATGTTGCGGGCTAAATGGGGCCGTATGATCTTCATCTCGTCGGTCGTCGGCCTGTACGGCAGCCCCGGGCAGGTGAACTACGCGGCGAGCAAGGCGGGCCTGGTCGGCATCGCGCGCTCGATCACCCGCGAGCTCGGCAGCCGTAACATCACGGCGAACGTCGTGGCGCCCGGTTTCGTGGAGACCGACATGACCGCCGAGCTGCCCGATGACCGTAAGAAGGCGTACCGCGAGGCGATCCCGCTCGGCCGGTTCGCCGCGCCCGACGAGGTGGCGGCCGTGGTGACCTGGCTCGCCGGTGACGGCGCGGGGTACATCAGCGGCGCGGTCATCCCGGTCGACGGCGGCCTGGGCATGGGGCACTGAGGCTGCGGCGTTTCAGCGGCTGCGGCGTTTCGGGCTGCGGCTTCTCGTGGCTGCGGCGTTTCGTGGCTGCGGTGATTTTGCGGCCTCGGCCATGAGCGGCTGTGGCCACTGAGTAGGGGGTTGGAATGTCAGGACTGCTCGCCGGCAAGCGCCTGCTGGTCACCGGTGTCATCACCGACCAGTCGATCGCGTTCTCCATTGCCAAAATCGCCCAGGATGAGGGCGCCGAGGTCGTGCTCACCGGGTTCGGCCGGCTCTCGCTCGTCGAGCGCATCGCCAAGCGGTTGCCGAAGAAGGCGCCCGTCATCGAGCTCGACGTGACCAGCGACGAGCACCTCGAAGGGCTGGCCGACAAGGTCCGCGAGCACGTCGACGGGCTCGACGGCGTCGTGCACTCCATCGGGTACGCGCCGCAGAGCTGCCTCGGCGGTGGGTTCCTGGACGCGCCGTGGGAGGACGTGGCCACCGCGCTGCACGTCTCCACGTACTCGTACAAGTCCCTCGCCATGGCGTGCCTGCCCCTGATGAGCCCCGGTGGTGCCGTGGTCGGCCTGACCTTCGACGCCACGCAGGCCTGGCCGGTCTACGATTGGATGGGCGTGGCCAAGGCCGGTCTCGAATCGGCGAACCGCTACCTCGCGCTGCACTTGGGCGCCAAGGGTATCCGGGCCAACCTGGTCTCCGCCGGTCCGCTTCGGACGATGGCGGCCAAGTCCATCCCCGGCTTCGAGCAGTTCGAGGAGGCGTGGACCAACCGGGCGCCGCTCGGCTGGAGCCTCACCGACCAGGAGCCTGCGGCCCGAGCGTGCCTGGCGCTGTTGTCGGACTGGCTCCCGGCGACGACGGGTGAGATCGTCCACGTTGATGGAGGATTCCACGCGATCGGCGCGTGAGGCGACGTTTAGCGCGGTTGTTTTCGGCGAGTCTCCTCTCGTTCGAAAGGATGGCTGGTACGACTCTGGCGACACAGGCCAGGGGCCGCCGCACCTCCTGATCCGATTCCGGCGAGGGAGGGGAGTGGTGTGTCGAGCCTCCGGAGGTCGGCCGGCCTGACGCGGCCGACGCTGTCCGCAATGCTTGCGCCCCGGGTTGTCACGCGCGAAGAGCGGTTCGGCGCCGTCGCCTACGTACCCGATCGCGATCACTTCTTCGGTCTGCGTGGCGCCCCGGCGCGGGTGGTCGTCGCGCTGGCGCGCGGGGATCCGATCGCACCGGCCGACGTGGACCTCGTCCGGGTGCTGGCCGAGTTCGGCATCGCGCGCACGGTGCCGGACACGGCGCAGCGTCCGCACTTCGGTACGTCGCTGCTCGGGCACTTCGACGAGCCGCCCGTGGTGGACAGACCCTTGGTGGTCAACTGCTTCGCGACCGCGCACTGTCCACTTCGGTGCCGGTACTGCCACGCCGACGACCTGATGCAGGCGTACCGGGACAGCGAGAGCGACGACGAGTCGTGGCGGGTGGCGCGGATGGCCGCGGCCGTTCCCGCTCTCGTCGCGGTGGTCACCGGCGGCGAGCCGCTGATCCGGCCCGAGCGTACGCGGGTGCTCGTCGGGGAGGTCGCGGCGGCCGGGAAGGCTGTCGTCCTCGACAGCTCGGGCGTCGGCGACCTCGACCCCGTACTGCCGGTGCTGTGCGAGTACGGGGTGCACGTACGCATCTCTATGGACAGTCTCGACCGGCGCGACAACGACCGGATGCGCCCTGTCAACCGCCGTTACCTGCCGGCGGGCACCAGCTCCGGCGAGCGGGCGCTGCGCACACTGTCCGAACTGGCCGCCGCCGGGATCGCCACCACCGTCCAGACCGTGGTGACCGCCGGCAACGAGAACCTCGACTTCCTGTACGCGATGCGGGACGGACTGATCGCGCTCGGCGTACGCAACTGGGTGCTGCACGTCGTCGTACCCGCGGGCAAGGCGGCGCTGCCCCGCAACCAGGAGCTGCGACCCAGCGCGTACGTGCTGCCCACCCTCGCCGAGCTGGTGACGGTGTCCGCGGACGAGCGGCTGCCCCTCAACATCAGGGTGACCGGCACCCACCGGGCGCCCAACTCGGTGCTGCTGATCGGCAGCCGGGGCGATCTGTACGTCGAGCGGGAGTTCGGCGGCAAGCTCCGGATCGCCGGCCCGGACGACTCCGAAGCCGATGTCATAGAGGCCTTTCGAATTCACGTCAACCTGGTGGAGCATGTGAGTCGGTACCTCAACGGGAGCATCCAGCTGTTCCCGCGCCAGCGGTGACGCGCTGGCGAGAAGAGGTGGCGCGACCTTAAGGCGGCGGGATGCCGTGACCGGGGCAGTGGAGACGGAGAGCAAGCACCGTGTCCGGGACACAGGTGCGGTCCGGGCCGTGCTCGACCGGCTCGGCTTCCGGGCGGACGCCGCGTCTCTGCAGGCCGACGAGTACTACGACACGCCCGCCGGCCTGTTGCGTACGGCGGATCTGGTGCTCCGGCTGCGGTTGATCGACGGGCAGGTGACGGCGGGCTTCAAGGGGCCGCGGACGTTTCTGACGGACGGCTCGCACTCGCGGTTGGAGGTGGAGCTTCCGGCCGCCGAAGCCGAAGAGGTGCGTGAAGAGTTGGCGCGACAGGGGCTCGTCTGCGTCTGGCGCCTGCAGAAGCGGCGGCGTGAGTACCGCAGGGCCGGGTTGTCCATCGTCGTCTGCCTGGACGAACTGCCGAGGCTGGGGCACTTCGTGGAGCTTGAGGGGCCCTCCGACGACATCGCCGCGGTGAGACGGTCCCTCGGCGCCCACATCGGCCCGCCCGAGCGGCTCAACTACCGCGATCTGGCGCGGCGGTGGATGGCCGAGCGCGGAAGCGTGACCGCCGCGCTGACGTTCGGGGCGTAGTTCCCGTTACGAGCGCCGGTGACCAGTGGCGGCGCCCGTCGGCCGCGCTACATTTGACGGGTTCGGAGTCGGTTTGGCGGTGCACCGCGTGCGAAACCTCCCGTAAAGGAGGAACGCCTTGTTATCGACATACGTAACCTGGATTCTCGTGCTCCTCGCCCTTGCGGCGGGCGCGTGGGTCCTCATCCGCCCTAGCGGAGGTGCTCGGCCGAACACGGCCCGCGCTGATTCGACTCCGTCCGCTGAGATGGGCACGGACGGGACGATCGTCCCCGACGAGGAGCGGACCACCACTCCCAGAACGCCCCCTCTCCATGCGGTCAACAGCCCGCAGCGGTTTCCGGGCGAGCTGCCCCCGCCGGCGGACCTGCCGCGGGGCGGGACACCGCCGATGATCGGCGGGACGACGCTCGCCTCCAGCGGGCAGTCGTTCGGCGACATGCCGTCGATGCCGCCGCTCGGGATGTGGAGCGACGGCTACGCGCAGTCCGTCCGCGACCGCTGGCGCGACCTGCAGCTTCGCTTCATCGACGACCCGCACGAAGTGGCGAACGAGGCCGAGCGGGTCGTGGAGGAGACGGTGGAGGCCCTCACCGCGTCGCTCAACGCGTTCAAGAAGGACCTCGACGCCTGGCGCAACGGGCCGGGCGACACCGAGCAGCTGCGGGCCGCCGTGCACCGCTACCGTGACTTCCTGGACCGCCTGCTCGGCTCGTAGCGCGTACCGACAACGGCCGCCTCAACCCGACTCACCCAGGAACAGGGCCGACACCTCCCGGGCGATTGCCTGGATGACCCGGGGCCGCTCAGCCGGCGTCTCAAGGGCTCGCACCACGGCCTCCCACGAGTCCAGTGGACGGCCGCCGACCGACAGCGACGGGCGGTTGCGCAGGTACTGCGACAGCAGCAGCCCGTTCTGCACGATCCAGTGCAGGTAGTGCCCTTCGGTCCGCCACGTCGGCAGCTCGCAGGTTCGCTCCAGGTGCTCCTTCAGCTCCTGGAAGCTGTTGCAGCGCAGCATGCCGGCGTCCTGGCGCAGGTTCACGATCCGCGGGTTGTACAGGTGGCGTACCGGATCGGCGAAGACCTCGTGCCACAGCCGCCACATGGTGGCCTCGTCGTCGCCGCCGAGCGTGACGACGCAGTCGCCCTGGTTGTCGAGCAGGAGATAGTGCAGGTACGCCCAGACCGCGAGGGGGCTCCAGAGGCGCTCCGCCCGGGTGGTGGCCAGGCCGGTCGTCACGGCGACCGCGTCCACGTCGTCGGCGTCGGCGTCCGGGATGGACTTGATGGTCCTGGCGAGGGCGTACAGGGTGCTGTGGCGGTAGTAGTCGCGCTCGACCGCCCAGGGGTCGGTCGGGCGCGCCAGCATGGCCGGGTCGAGCAGACGCTTGGCGATCCGGTCCGGTTCGCAGAACGCCTCGAGCGACTCCACCGTCGGCGGCCGGGCCCCCTCCACCAGCCGGAACCAGCGCTGTACGTCCGCACGCATCACCCGGCGCAGCTCGTCGGGGTGCACCTCGGCCGCAAGGTCCTCGAAGCACAGCAGTACCCGCATGCCGCGCGCCGACAGAGCGGCCGCGATGAGCGCCTGCACCGCGTGGATCAGGGTCGGCTGGCGCAGCTGCACCGGCCAGTACAGCACCGACGGCGGTACGTCGGCGGAGCCGCCCTCCAGGCGCCAGCCGAACTCGCGGTCGAGCTGGCGCAGGAGCTCGTCAGCCGACTGGCGAGCGCCCAGCAGGCGCTCCAGTTCGGTGTGCCGTACCCGATGCCCGCTTCCGGTGCGGGGCACCGGGATGAGGGGCGGCGGGCCCGGTGCGGTCTCCGGCACCGGTGCGGTCTCCGGCACCGGTGCGGTCGTCGGCACCGGCGTCGGCGGCGCGACCACGGGCACCCGCTCCTGCAGCACCCGCGACAGCGCCGGGAAGAGCCGGTCGCTGTCCACCCCGTGGTAGACCGACAGCGTGAGCGTCGGGTCTGCCGCCGACGGCAGCGGTGCGACGTCGGGATCCGCGCTGTGCAGCGCCCAGAGCACGTCGAGGTCGCCGCCGGCCGACAGGAGCCGGAGCGCGGCGGTGAACGTGTCGTCCCAACCGCTGCAACCGACAACGCAGATCGTCTCGTCGCGCAGGAGATCGGCCAGCTCACCGGCCACGGCGGCGCGGTTGGCCCGAAGCAGCTCGGGGTCGTGCAGCACCGACCGGTCGTCGGTTTCGTCGGTCGGTCGCCAGTACCCGTGCAGGTGCACCACGTCCACGGTGCCCTCGTCGTCGAGCGGTGCCCGCAGCGTTCCGTCCCGTCTGAGGAGCAGCGTGCGTACCCGACCGCCCGCGCGCTGGACCGCGACCTCGATCAGCGGGTCGAAGTTGGTGGTGAGTACCCGGTGGCCGAAGCTGGCCGGCCGGGTCGCCAACAGGGCGCCGAGCGCGCGTACCCCGGCGGGCAGCAGCCAGCTGTCCAGATCGGCCTCCAGAAGGGCGCCGCGCTGGAAGCCGACGCGCTCGAAGGCGCCGGCCGCGCCGTCCTGTGGGCCCTGGGCCTGCAGCACCGCCTGCTGCACCACGATGTCGAACTCGATCGGGGACACCCATTCGGTGAAGGTGCGCTTGTAGGCCCGGTACATGTCCACCGGCCGGTCGGAGTGGGCGGCGCGGACCTGGGCGAGCGCGGCCGCGAGGTCGGGGTTCTCGATGCCTTCGGCGACGAACCGGTCGGCCAGATCCACCATGCGCGCCACGCCGGGCACGGCGGGCGCGGTCACGCCCGAACCGAGGACGAGCGCCACCCGCCGGCCGCGCTGTACGGCTGTCGCCAGGCGGTTGACCAGACCGACCTCGGTGGCCACGACTTCTCCTCAGTCCTACCGGCCCTGCTGCTGCCAGAACCATGTGTCCAGCTGGGTGCCCGAGACCACCAGCTCACCGGCGGCCAACTCGGCCTCGAGTTGGCCCGGCCGCCAGCCGAGGTACCCGACGAACAGGCACGCCGCCGACAGCGTGGACGCCGTGGCCCCGTCGACGGGCACCGCGACGGTGCCCAGCCCCCCGTGTACCGGCCGGAAGCCCGCGGGGCGACGCGCGTTCGCGTGCGGGGCGGCCAGCAGTATGACGACATCGCGCACCGGACCGCCGTCGAACACCGGCGCGAACGCGAGCGCCGCCGGCGTGGGGTGCTCGAAGACTTCCTGTGCCGAGCGTGTGGTCGGGCGGTCCAGTCGTACTCCCATGGCGCCGGTGGCGGGGCTGTGCGCGAGCACTGCCACCGTGGCGCCGCGCAGCTCATCGTCGCTCACCGCCGGGCCGGCGACCAGCACACTTCCAGCATGTGAAAGTGGACCGGGCTGGACGGCCGGCGGGGCCGGCGCGGGTCGCCGTGCCGGGCGGGCGAGGTTGCGCACCAGCGGTACCCGCTCGCCGCCGTTACGGCAGCGCAACTCCGGCAACGGCCGGGCCTTTCGCCGCATGTCCAGCAGGACCTCGTCGTACACGGTCGCCACGTCGAGCGGGTCGGGGCCGTCGGGTACCCCTTCGCGCAACACCCCCACCAGCGCGCCGGTGAACGCGGTGTACTTCTCGTCCGGTGGTGCGAGGGCGACCCGGTTGGGGGAGGTGGCGACCAGGATGCAGGTCCGGTCGATCTCGACCTCGTCGGCGACCGCGGTCAGGTCGTCGCCCATGCCGCTGATCGCCCGCCCGGCGTAACAGCAGTCGAGGATCACGACCCGCCGGCTCGCCGGGCTCGCCAGGACGGAGCGGCGGATCCACTCGTATGGCACGGCGGTGGCGTACGCGGCTTCCCGGTCGGTCTCGCGGACGGCCAGGTGCAGTTCGCCGGTGCGCGCGTCGACCAGGCCGTGACCGGCGAAGTACACCAGCAGCAGGCCGCCGACGCCGGCCGAGCGAGCCGCCCGGCGCAGCGGTCCGTCGACCTCCTGCGGCGTTTTCGGGTCGGCCACGATGCGGCAGTTGTCCGCAGGCAGGCCCCAGAGCCGGTCGTCGGTCAGGACGTCGCAGATTCCGGTGAGATTGTTGGCGACCGCGGGCAACGGCGGCAGCCGGGTGTACGCGCCAACTCCGACGAGGGCGACCTGGGAGCGAAGCGGATCGGAGAGCTGCGCCAACCGTCAACCCGTTTCGACTTTCGCCGCGATCGCCTCGGCCTCAGCGGCGTCGTCGGTGTCGACCGGCACCTCCCGGCCGTCGCGCTCGATGATCACCCGTACCGGCCGCCCGTGCGAGGCGCGCCACATGATGATGGACAGCACAAGCTGCGCGGTCGTCAGGCCGGAGCCGATGACGAGGCCGAGTACGTCGAGGCCGGGTCCCATGTGATCGGCGTGCCCTGGATCTGCGCTGCCGTCGCCGTCGGACATCGTCGGCTCGCCGTGCGTACGCACCCGCGGCTCATCCTGCAGCCAGGTGAACAGCGAGCGGGCCTCGTCGATCGAGCCGTCCGCCACGCGCACGCGTAATTGCACGCCCCGTCACCTCGCATCGACCCATGCGTCTGGTTGGAAGCCATCGACCATACCTAAGGTAGCCACGCAATGTCACTGTGTAAGAGCAGCGTGAGGGGTGGTCGACGGGGCGCTGAGGGCGGCGAGCAAGATAGCGGAATGGAGTACGACGCGTTTCTGCTGGTTTCGTTCGGCGGTCCGGAGGGGCCGGACGATGTCATCCCGTTTCTGGAGAATGTGACGCGGGGGCGGGGAATCCCGGCAGAGCGGCTGGCCGAAGTGGCCGAGCATTACCGGCATTTCGGAGGTGTCTCGCCCATCAACGCCCAGAACCGCGAACTACTCGCGGCGCTCGCCGAGGAACTGCCCCGGGCGGGCATCGACCTTCCTCTGTACTGGGGCAACCGCAACTGGGAGCCGTACCTCAGCAAAACCGTTGCACAAATGCGCGATGACGGGGTCCGCCGGGCCATCGCGTTCGTGACCAGTGCGTACGGGTCGTACTCGGCGTGCGGGCAGTACCTCGAGGACATCGCGCGCGCCCGGGCCGAGGTGGGGCCCGACGCGCCGCACATCGACAAGCTTCGGCACTTCCACGACCACCCCGGTTTCGTACTGCCGCACGCCGACGCCGTGAAAGCGGCGCTGGACACGCTGCCGGACCGGACGCCGGAGCGCACCCGTCTCGTCTTCACCGCGCACTCGATCCCGACCTCGATGGACGCGACCAGCGGACCGGACGGTCGGCGGTACTCCACTCAGGTACGGGAGACCGCGCGCCTGGTCGGCGGCCTCGCCGCGCTGGAACTGGCGTGGGACCTCGTGTGGCAGAGCCGTTCCGGCCCGCCGCAGGTGCCCTGGCTGGAGCCGGACGTCAACGACCACCTGGAGGCGCTCGCTGCCGACGGGGTCCGCAACGTCGTGGTCTCGCCCGTCGGCTTCATCTCCGACCACCTCGAAGTCATCTGGGACCTCGACAACGAGGCGGCCGAGACGGCGCGGAAACTGGGCCTGAACTTCGCCCGGGCCGCGACGCCGGACACCGACCCGCGGTTCGTCAGCATGGTGTGCGACCTGGTCCGGGAGCGGATCGACCCGGCGGCACCGCGGGCGGCGCTCGGCTGCGTGCCGACCTGGGACGTGTGCCCGCGCGACTGCTGCCCCGCACCTCGGAGGGCCGGTTCATGACCGTCAGACCACGTAAGCCGGTCGAGTCCTGGCTGACCGACATGGACGGCGTGCTCATCCACGAAGGACACCCGATACCCGGCGCGCCGGAGTTCATCGGGAAGCTCCGTGAGTCGGGCCGGCCGTTCCTGGTGTTGACCAACAACTCCATGTACACCGCGCGTGACCTGCACGCCCGGCTGGCGCGGATGGGCATCGACGTGCCGGAGACCTCGATCTGGACGTCCGCGCTGGCGACCGCCCAGTTCCTCGACGACCAGCGGCCCGGCGGCACCGCGTACGTCATCGGCGAAGCCGGGCTGACCACGGCGCTGCACGACATCGGGTACGTCCTGAGCAACCAGGAGCCCGACTACGTCGTGCTGGGGGAGACCCGCACCTACAGCTTCGAGGCGATCACCACGGCGATCCGGCTGATCAACAACGGCGCCCGGTTCATCGCGACCAACCCCGACGCGACCGGGCCGTCCGCCGAAGGCGCCCTGCCGGCGTGTGGCGCGGTGGCGGCGCTGATCTCGAAGGCGACCGGGGTGGACCCGTACTTCATCGGCAAGCCGAACCCGATGATGATGCGCTCGGCCCTCAACACCATCAACGCGCACTCGGAGACGACCGCCATGATCGGCGACCGGATGGACACCGACGTGCTGTGCGGCCTGGAGGCCGGGCTGGAGACGATCCTGGTGCTCACCGGCATCAGTACCCGCGCGGACATCGACCGGTACCCGTACCGCCCGTCGCGGGTGATCCCGTCGATCGCGGAGTTGATCGACGAGGTGTAGTCGGCTAGATCATCGGGGCGTTGCAGGCGGCGACCAGCGCCCGACGGCAGGAGGCCAGCAGCGGGCGAAGCGCGGCATCGCGCTGCTGCGCCTCGTACCCGTTGACCGCGCCGCCGGGAGCGGACTGGTCAGCCAGGGCCAGCACCTGATCGAGGACGCTGGCCCGGGCGTAGAGCCGGCGGGCCCGGGGGTCGTAGCCCGGCGGAAGATCCGCGGCATTGTCCGGGCTGCGGAGCGCTGCGAGGGCGCTGGCCAGTTCCGGCCGCCACTGCGCGATGTCGAGCCGGGCGAGGGCCCGGGTCGACTCGGCGAGGGTCTGGGACAGCTCAGCCTCGGCCTCCGCGGCGGTCGGTTCGTCGACCGGCCGCCCCGTGGACTCGGGCAGCGGGTAGCAGCGCCACAGCACCGTCTCGAAGGTCACCCCGGAGCCGGAGGTGTGCGTGCGCACCTCGGGAACCAGTCCGAGCCCCGGTGTTACGACACCCTCGCCAGCGACCAGGGCCGCGCCCGTGAACGGGCCGGGGCCGGGCAGGCCACGGGGGTCACCCGGCGCGGGCAGCGCCAGCCGGATCTGGTCCGGGTGGCACTTGGAGAGGTGCGTGAGCCCCTCGCCGAGCGGGATGTCGGTCCAGGTGCCGGGGGCGTCCGCGACCAGGTGCTCCTCGTCGGCCGCGATCTGGTCGGCGACGTCGTCGTACGGCACCAGGCCGGCGCGCCAAGCGCGTACCCAGGCGACGAACCGGGTCGACCGGCGCACGGTCATGGTCGCCTCGTGCGCTGCGGGGAACATGCCCGCAACTGTACGTGCTGCATGGGCGACTGTCTCGTGCCTGCCGGCGTACGTGTCGTCGCATGGGCGCGTCGCCGTGATAAGCCGCATCGACCCCGATAGGCTCCCCGCTCGTGTACGGCGAAGACGTGCTCGCGGGCAACTGGCGGCGACGCAAGGTGGTGCCCGAGATCGACGCGGAACCCGATCTCGTCGTCGAGGACGCGGACTCCGGGTTCTGCGGCGCTGTCGTCGGGTTCGAGTTCGGCGCGGTCGTGTTGGAGGACCGGCACGGCCGGCGTCGCAACTTCCCGCTGGAGCCGGCGGCGTTCCTGCTCGACGGCGAGGTCGTGACCCTGCGCAAGCCGGCGGCAGCGGCCGCTCCGGCGAAGCCGCGCCGTACCGCGTCCGGGTCGATCGCGCTGGACAAGGTCGACGCGCGGGTCGCGCGGGCCAGCCGCATCTGGGTCGAGGGCATCCACGACGCCGCCCTGGTGGAGCGCATCTGGGGTGACGACCTGCGCATCGAGGGCGTGGTAGTGGAGCCGCTCGACGGTATCGACGAACTGCCGCAGGCGGTCCGCGCGTTCGGGTCCGGCCCGGAGCGCCGGCTCGGGGTGCTCGTCGACCACCTGGTGGCCGGCTCCAAGGAGAGCAGGATCGTCGCCTCGGTCACCTCACCCTATGTCCTGGTGACCGGCCATCCGTACATCGACATCTGGCAGGCCGTGAAGCCGGAGCGGCTCGGTATCCGGGCCTGGCCGCAGATCCCGCGTGGCCAGCCGTGGAAGGAAGGCGTCTGCGCGGCGCTGGGCGTGGCCGAACCGGTCGACCTGTGGCGGCGCATCCTCGCCTCGGTGTCGAGCTTCCGCGACGTGGAGACGCCACTGATCGGCGCGATGGAGCGGCTGATCGACTTCGTGACGGCCCCGGGCGAGTAGGCCCGGCCCTACCTCGCCGGCCAGGCGTCACGGGTGAACACGAACGTTGCGATGTCGAGTGCCGCCACGGCGTCGGCCTCCCGGCGTACCAACAGCACTTCGCCCTCGTTGGACCCCGCGTGGCAGCGCCACCGGTCCGGCCCCTCGCGGGTGAATCGCCACGCCTGACCGTGCTCGGGTACGGACGTCAGCACCAACTCGCCGGTCGCCGCGTCCCAGGAGGCCTGGAACTCCCTGCCCATCCACCACCACCGCCCGGTCAGCGGCAGCACGTCGGCGGGCGGTTCGGCGCCCGGCGCGGTCCCTGGCTCGGTCCCTGGCCGCCACGGCGCCGGGCGGGCCGGCTCCGCGTCGAGTACTGCGGTGAGCAGGTCTAGCCCCAGCTCACCGATGTGCCCGCCGTGCAGCGTGTACGCGTTGGCGAAGGCGACCACCCCGGTACGCGAGGGCCGGTGCACGGCGAGGACCGCCAGGTACCCGGGCATCGAGCCGGTGTGGCCCACGTACACCCGTTCGCCGCGCCGCCACAGTTGCAGCCCGAGCCCGTGCCCGGCGGTCCAGGAGTCGAGATCGCTGATCACCACGGGCACGCACATCTCGGCCAGGGTGGCGGGCGTAAGAACGGACGGTTCGGGCTGCGCCAGGAACGTCGCCCAGCGCAGCAGGTCGTCGGTCGTGGACCACAGCTGGCCGGCGGGCGCCATCGCCCCGGCGTCGTGGCGCGGCTCCTCCCGCAGCGTGTCGTGCCACGGGTGCACCACGTACCCGCGGGCGAACGGCTCGGTCGGGTGGTACGTGGTCCGCGCCATGCCGAGCGGGACGAGCAGGCGCGTGGCGACGAGGTCCCACCACGGCTGCCCGGTGAGCCGGGTCAGTGCGGCACCGAGCAGCCCGTACCCCAGGTTGGAGTAGTGGTGGGTCCGGTGCGGCGGGTACGCGATCTTCTCCGGGGTGAGCGCGCCCAGGAAGCGGTCCAGGTCGACGCCGGCCGACCGCTCCCACCAGTCGCCGTCGGGCTCGCTCTGCAGCCCGGAGACGTGACCGAGGAGTTGTCGCACGGTGACGTCGCCGACGGGGGTGCCCGGGAGGTGTCGGCGCAGCGGGTCGTCGAGCACCAGCCGGCCTTCGTCGCGGAGCGCGAGGACCAGCGCGGCCGTCATCGTCTTGGTGATCGAGCCGATCCGGAACTGCGTGTCGGGCCCGGGTCGGGAGCCCTGCCCGGCGCCGGTGAACTCCCCGGCGCCGGTGAAGTGGACCGGCTCCCCGTCGCGTACGACCGCGGCGACCAGGGCGGGTACTCGACCGTGTGACTGCGCCGCCGCGACGGCGTCGTCGATCCGGCGGGCGGTGTCGGGCAGCAGCGGCATGGCGGCGATCTTATGGCCGTCGCGGAGGCGTGCGCGTACGTGTCACGATCGAGGCGTGGCGGTGCTTTTGTGGATAGTAGCGGCGGTGGGACTCGCGGTGGCCGAGCTCTTCACCGGTACGTTCGTGCTGCTCATGCTGGCCGGCGGGGCACTCGCGGCGGCGGTGACGGCCGCGTTGGTCGATGCGCTGTGGGCGCAGGCTCTGGTCTTCGCGCTGGTGTCGGCGCTCGCTCTGGTCGTGGCGCGGCCGGCGCTCAAGCGGCGGCTCGATCGGGGCGACGGCGGGGCGGTCCGGATCGGCCTGGCCGCCATCGAAGGGTCGGCCGGCGTCGTGCTCGAGCGGGTGGACGCCGACCGCGGTCTGGTGAAGATCGACGGCGAGCTGTGGCAGGCCCGGTCCTTCGACGGGACCGAGGTGTACGAGCCCGGCGAGCGGGTGCAGGTGATCGAGGTCAAGGGTGCGACGGCGATGGTGTGGAGGGGCTGAGATACCAGTGGGCGAAGCGATTCTGATCGCGCTGGCGGTGGCGCTGGCGTTGATCGTGATTACGGTGTTGTTCCGGTCGGTGCGGGTGGTGCCGCAGCAGCGTATGGACGTGGTGGAGCGGTTGGGCAAGTACCACCGCACGCTCACGCCCGGTCTCAATCTGCTGGTGCCGTTCATCGACGCGGTGCGCACCAAGGTGGACATGCGCGAACAGGTGGTCAGCTTCCCACCGCAGCCCGTCATCACCTCCGACAACCTGGTCGTGTCGATCGACACGGTGCTGTACTTCAAGGTCGTCGACCCGGTACGGGCGACCTACGAGATCGCCAACTTCCTGCAGGCGATCGAGCAGTTGACGGTGACGACGCTGCGGAACGTCATCGGCTCTATGGATCTGGAGAAGGCCCTGACCAGTCGGGACGAGATCAACCGGCACCTGTCGGGAGTTCTGGACGAGACGACCGGGCGCTGGGGCATCAAGGTGACCCGGGTGGAGATCAAGGCGATCGAGCCGCCGCCGAGCATCCGCGACTCGATGGAGAAGCAGATGCGGGCCGAGCGGGACCGGCGCGCGGTGATCCTGCAGGCCGAGGGGCACAAGCAGGCCCAGATCCTGACCGCCGAGGGTGAGAAGCAGGCGGCGGTGCTGCGCGCCGAGGGCGACCGGGTGTCGCGGATCCTGACGGCTGAGGGCCAGGCGAAGGCGATCCAGACGGTCTTCGATGCCATCCACACCGCGGACCCCAACCCGCAGGTTCTGGCGTACCAGTACATGCAGGCCCTGCCGCAGATCGCGGCCGGACAGGCCAACAAGGTCTGGATCGTGCCGGCGGAGCTGACGCGGGCACTCGAAGGCATCGGCGGCGCGCTGGGCGGCCTGAGCGGGCTGGGCGTGGCCCCGGGCGTTGAGCGGCCGGAGGCCAAGGCCGCGGTCGACCAGGAGATGGCGCAGGCCGCCGAGGCAGCGGCCGAGGAGGCCCGGGCGGCCGCCACGTCGGCTGCCGACGCCGCCAGGGAGGCCAGTGTCGCGGTCGGCGGTCCGGGCAGCGGCCCCGGAAGCGTGACCGACCCGGAGAGCGCCGGTCCGGTCACCACCCCGGGCTCGTCGGCTGCGCCTCAGCAGCTCTCCGCCGCGCCCCGCAACCCCGCCAGCTCGCTGCTCGGGGACGAGGCACAGCCGGTTCGACAGCCGGAGTGAGCAGCTAGATCAAGGACGAACGGTGTCCCCGCCGTTCGTCCTTGATCAGCGCTAGCGTCACAATGGGCGGCGTGCCTGACCCAGTAGCTGTCACCGACCCCGATGATGAGCGGATCGCCGACTACCGCGCGCTGACCGATCTCGAGCTGCGTACCCGGTGGGAGCCGCCGAGCGGGCTTTTCATCGCCGAGGGTGAACTGGTGCTGCGCCGGGCGCTGCGGGCGGGCTACCGGATGCGGTCGGTGCTCGTCGACGAAAAGCGGCTCCGGCAGGTCAAGGACCTCGGCGACGACGCCCCCGTGTACGCGGCGAGCCAGGCTGTCATGGATGCCGTCACCGGATTCCACGTCCACCGTGGCGTGCTCGCGTCGTTCCACCGCAAGCCGTTGCTCGACCCGGGCGACGTCCTCGCCGGCGCCCGGCGGATCGCCATCCTCGAAGACGTCAACAACCACACCAACATCGGGGCGATCTTCAGGGGGGCGGCCGCCCTGGGCATGGACGCGGTGCTGCTGTCGCCCACCTGCGCCGACCCGCTCTACCGGCGCAGCGTAAGGGTGAGCATGGGGGAGGTCTTCGCCGTGCCGTACGCCACGCTGGACCCGTGGCCCGCCGGCCTCGAGCAGGTGCGGCGCGCCGGCTTCACGCTGCTGGCCATGACCCCCGCGCCGGACGCGCTGCCCATCCAGCGCCTGACCGCGAAAGAGCGGGAGCGGCCGGCCCTGCTGCTGGGCGCCGAGGGCGCCGGGCTGACGCGCGAGGCCATCGCAGCGAGCGACCAGGCGGTGGTGATCCCGATGCACGCCGGGGTGGACTCGCTCAACGTCGCGGCCGCGGCGGCCGTGGCCTTCTGGGAACTGTGCCGGGAGACTTGAGCCGTGTTCCCGACCGTCCGTGAAGTGCTCGCCCTCGATCCGGTCCGGTTAGGTGCGCCGCGCGTGGTCGCGGGCGAAGCCGGGCTCGACCGGACCGTGCGGTGGGTGCACAGCGCCGAGGTACCCGATATCGCCCACCTGCTGCGCGGCGGGGAACTCGTGCTCAGCACCGGCATCGGCCTGCCCGCCGACGACGACGGGCTGCGCCGGTTCGTCAGCGACCTCGCCGAGGTCGGCGCCTGCGGCCTGGTGCTCGAACTGGGTCGCAGGTACGCGACCTCGGTACCCAGGGCGATGGTCGCGGCGGCGCAGCGCCACGGGCTGCCCCTGATCGAGCTGCACCGGGCCACCCCGTTCGTGCCGGTCACCGAAGCCGTGCACGGGCTCATCATCGACGCCCAGCTCGCGGAGCTGCGCGCCACTGAGGAGATCCACCAGCGGTTCACCGAACTGTCGGTCGAGGGCGCCGAACCCGCGGAGGTGGTCGCGCAGGCGGCGGTGCTCGCCGGCGCCCCCGTCGTCCTGGAGAACCTCGCGCGACAGGTCCTCGCGTACGACGCCGCGGGGGAGCGGGCCGAGCTGCTGCTCGACGGCTGGGAGTCGTACTCGCGACGCATCCGCCCCGCCGGGCGCACCGGGTACGACCCGGACTCCGGTTGGCTGGTGACCGTCGTCGGCGCGCGCGGACAGGACTGGGGTCGGCTGCTGCTGCGCTGGGAGGGGCCGGGACCAGGCGGCTCACGTGGCGCCAACGGCGCGCCGCCGACGCGCCTGTCGATCCTGTTGGAGCGTGCCGCGTCGGCCCTCGCGCTGGGCCGGCTGATCCGCCGCGACGCCGAGGACCTCGCCCGTCAGATCCACCGGACGCTGTTGACCGCGCTGCTCGACCACACCGGGCCCGTCGATGAGGTCGCGCTGCGGGCGCGGGCGTTGGGCGTACCGCTGGAGCGTCGCCACCTGGTCGGTGTGGTCGTACGCCATCGGGCCGACCCGCCGGAGGCGCCGACCTCGGCCCAGGCGCGACTGCGGGACCTGGCCGAAGCGGTCGGCCAGGCGGTGCGCGAGGCGCGCCTGTCCGGGCTGGCGAGCGTACTGGACGACCACGCGGTCGGCGCCCTGCTGGCGTTGAAGAGCGCCGATGAGGCGGAGATGGCGCTGTTCCGGTTCGCGGCGGCGGTACGGTCCCTGGCCCGCGCCGAGGTCGTGGTCGCGGCGGGCTCCGGCGTGGACTCGCCGCGGGAGGCGCGTCGTTCGCTCCTGGAGGCCCGCCAGGTCGCGCACGCCGCCCGCCGGGACCGGCGGATGTCGGGCGCCGGGGCCGGCATGGTGTACCGGCTGCCCGACGTCGGCCTGGCCGGCCTGCTGCACCTGTTGCGCGACGAGCCCCGGCTGCAGACGTTCGTGGAGCGGGAGCTGGGCGGGCTGCTGACCTACGATGCGCAGCACCCACGCGAGCACCTGCTCGGCACGCTGCGGGCCTATCTGGAGTGCGGGCGCAACAAGTCGGCGGCGGCCGAGGCGACCCACCTGTCGCGGCCGGCGTTCTACGAGCGGCTGGCGCGCATCTCCCGCATCGTCGGTGCCGACCTGGACGCCGTGGACGTGTGCCTGTCACTACATGTGGCGCTGCTCGCGCTGGACGCGGTACGCGACGCCTGAGTCAGTGCACCGAGAGGTGTACGTGGTTGTAGTGGTCACCGGCCGGGGTGCCGTCGCCCGACGTGTACGCCTTCCAGCCCAGGCCCGGGAACCAGACCTGCTTGTACCAGATCACGTAGAGCACCCCGAGCCGATCGCTGTTGGCGATGAGCCAGCCGGCGAGCCGATCACCGTAGGCCTTGTCGGCCCCGCTGGCCCGCGCGTTCTGGAAGCCGCTGGCGTTGGCCGCGAAGTCACACGCCCGGCCCCTCGGGTGCTCGCCGCCACCGCCGGCGCGGTAGCACGCGGTGAAGTGGTCGAAGCCGGCGCTCTGCGCCTGCTGCAGCGCGTGCAGGGTGCGCGGGGTCAGGCAGCCCGACGTCGTCGGATCCTTGACCGAGCACGACTCTCTCGGCCAGCTTCCGTCGGAGTTGCGGGGCGCCGGGTTGGCGGTTGCCGCGAGCCCGGCGCCCAGCGACGATCCGCGACCCGGATTGCCCAGCGCCTGCTCCGCGTCCCGCTTGCGTTTGTCCATCTCGGCGAGCTGCTGCTCCTGCAGTTTGATCTCGTTGTCGAGGGCCGCCTTCTGCTCGGCGTACTCCTTCTTCGCCTTGGCGAGGGTGCGGATCTCCCGGTCATCGCGCTGCGTCAGGTAGTTGACCGTGGCGGCGTCGTGCAACATCACACCGGAGGGGCCGGCGTCCAGCAACACCATCGACACGTTGAGGCGGCTTCCGCGGTAGGCCGCGGCGGCGATCGGGCCGACCTCCGCGTCGAGCTCCTTGAGGCGAAGCTCGGCGGCGCCGAGGCGCTGCTGTAGGTCGCCCTGCCGCGCGCGGGAGGCGTCCAGTCGGCCCTTCGCGTCGTTGTACGCGCTGGCCGCGGCGTCGAGTTTCTCGCGGAGGGACTGGTTGCCGATGCCGTCCGGGTCGGCGGGTGCGGCGGCGGCCGGCACAGTCGCGGCGCCCAGAACGATCAACACGGAAGCCAGCAGCGCGACGGTCGTGGACAGGCGTCGTCGGACGAATGCCATGCAATTCACCAGTACGTACCCCATTTCGGCCGATCCGTAGGGTACCGCTCGACGTTGCCGACAGCACGGGCCCTCGACATGCGGTGGCGCGGCTCGCGGCCATTGACCGCGGTGGAGCCTACCGGACATGCGCGGCGACGGTGATGATCCGGTCGGACTGGCCGTTCGGTCACTCTGCTTCTTGTTGCGGCAAGCGTTGCGGTTATTGCCATCCGCTTGCGCAAGGTCGCATGCGGTCACGATCCGGGCCGCCGTGTCGCCTGTCGGAGGCAGCTCAACTGATCGATGTAGGTAACGGTTTGAAAACTTCGACCAAAGCCTTGACAGCGGAGGGGCCTCAGTAAGAACTTTTACCACTAACAGTTAACACTCCTTGCGGAAGGCGGGGGCATGGCTGGGTATGACGCGGTTTCCCCCGCGGCCGGCGCTGGGTCGGCCGGCGCTGAGTCGGCTGCCGCTGAGTCGGCCGCCGCAGAGCCGATCGCCATGCCGGTGCTTCCCGCCGATGGGGTTCTCGCCCGGGTGCGCTCCCGGCTGCCCGAGTTCACCGGTGCGCTCCAGCGCGTCGCCGAACTCGTACTGACCGACCCGGCGAACGCCGCCCGCTGCACGATCGTCGAGCTTGCCGAGCGAAGCGGTACCTCACCGGCGACCGTGACCCGGTTCTGCCGGGCCCTCGGCTTCGAGGGCTACGCCGATCTGCGGCTGGGAATCGCCGGGGAGACCGGCCGGGCCGCGCGAACCGGTGGCTGGACCGTCGACATTGGACGCGAGATCCAGCCCACCGACCCCCTCGACCGAGTGCTGGGCCAGATCATGGCGGCTGATACCCGTGCGATGCACGACACGGCGGCCCTGCTCGACCTGGGGGAGATCGAGCGGGCCGCCGATGCGATCGCCGGCGCCTCACGGGTGGACATCTACGGCGCCAGCGGCAGCGCGCTCGTCGGCGCCGAGATGCAGTTCTGCCTGCACCGGATCGGCGTCGCGGCGTGGGCGTGGACCGATGTCCACAACGGACTTGCCAGCTCCGCGCTGCTGAACCCGGGTGACGTCGCGCTCGGCATCTCGCACAGCGGCCAGACCCGCGAGACGATCGAGATGATCGCCGAGGCCGGCAGCAAGGGCGCCACCACGGTCGCACTGACCAGTTTCCCCCGCTCGCCGCTGGCGGACGTCGCGGACATCGTGCTGCTGACCGCCACGCAGGCGACGACGTTCCGCCCCGACGCGCTGTCGGCCCGCCATCCGCAACTGGTCGTGCTCGACCTGCTCTACATCGCGGTGGCGCAGCGAACCCACGAGCGGGCGCACGCGTCCTTCCAGGTCACCGCGCGCGCGGTGGCGGGCCATCGGGCCGCGAAGGAGGCGGATTAGGTGCGCATGCACATCCGGTCCGGACGGGTCCCCGAACCCCGTTCGGGCAACGCCTCGCAAAACCTGTCAGCCCAGATCAGCACCGCCCGACCGTCAACAGAGGAGCCGAAGATGTCCATTGATCCCGAGCCAGCATCGTCCGTCCCCACCGTCGCCCGCCGCTCGCTCCTACGCGGCGCGGCCGCCGTCGGCTTAGTCGTCGTCCCCGGTACTAGCTTGCTGAGCGCCTGCGCGACCAGCGGTGGCGACAGCGAGACCGACGGCGGGGGCGGCACCAAGAGCGACAAGAACCCGTTCGGTGTCAAGGAGGACGCCGCGCTCGACGTCGTGATCTTCCCTGGTGGGTACACCGACAAGTACGCCACCGACGTGCACGAGCCGCTGTACAAGAAGGCCTTTCCGAAGGCCGCCATCAAGCACGAGGCGGTCACCGAGATCAGCACCGTGGTCCAGCCGCGGCTGGCCAGCGGCACCAACGTGCCGGACATGATCAACAACTCCGGCAGCAAGCTGTTGGACTTCGGCGCCATGGTCGCGGACAAGCAGCTCGCTGACCTGACCGACCTGTGGGACGCCCCGTCGGTCGACGACCCCGGCAAGAAGGTCCGCGACACCGTCGTGCCGGGCACCGTCGAGCGGGGCTCGTTCAACCGCAAGCCGTACGTGCTGTACTACGTGTCCACCGTCTTCGGCCTGTGGTACTCGGGCAAGCTCTTCTCCGGCCGGGGCTGGACCCAGCCGGCCGACTGGGACGCCTTCCTCAAGCAGCTCGACGACATCAAGAAGGCCGGCATCACCCCGTACGGGTACGCGGGCGCCAACGCCGCGTACTACCAGTACACGGTCATTCTCACGCACGCGGCGAAGCTCGGCGGCCAGGAGGTTCTCAAGAACATCGACAACCTCGAGGACGGCGCGTGGAAGCAGGACGCCGTCAAGCAGGCGGCCACCGCGTGGGCGGAGGTCGGCGCGAAGTACCTGGACAAGGCGTACGAGGGGCTCAAGCACACGGACGTTCAGCTGCAGCAGAACCAGTACAAGCTGGCCTACTACCCGAGCGGTGACTGGCTGGAGAACGAGCAGAAGAAGGACGCCCCGGCGGACTTCACGTACCAACTGCTGCCGATCCCGGTGAAGGGCAAGCTGTCGACGAAGGCGGTACGGGCGACGGCCGCCGAGGGATACCTCGTGCCGGCGAAGGCCAAGAACAAGGCGGGCGGGCTGGAGTACCTGCGCCAGATGCTGTCGCGTGCCGGCGCGAAGGGCTTCGGCGAGCTGGTCGGGTCGAACACGGTCGTGGTCGGTGGCGCGGAGGGCGTCACCTTCCCGCCCGGCGTGACCAGTTCGACGAACGCGCTGAAGGCGGCCGGTAAGGAGGTCGTCGACTTCTTCTTCGACGGCGACTACAAGGACATCGAGCAGGAGTGCCGTACCGCGACCAACGCGCTGATGTTCGGCCGGGAGACGCCCGACCAGTTCTGCGAGCGGATGCAGAAGAAGGCCGACGCGGTGAAGAACGACAAGTCGATCACCAAGTTCACGCGCTGACCGGAGCGGACCCGTCATGCAGCACCGCAAGTACCCATTCGTGTTCGGCTTTCTGGCCGTACCCGTCGCGCTGTACCTGACCTTCGTGATCTCGCCGTTCGCCCAGGCGTTCTACATCTCGATGACCAGCTGGCGCGGCTTCGCCCCACCGAAGTGGATCGGCTTCGACAACTACCGGAGGTTGGCCGACGACGGCACGTTCTGGAAGGCGGTGCAGCACAACGGGATCCTTCTGCTCGTCCTGCCGCTGGTGACGATCGCGCTCGCGCTGCTCTTCGCGTTCCTCATCAACGTGGGTGGGGGATCGCGCAGCGGCACGATGTCGGGGGTGTGGGGGTCGAAGTTCTACCGGGTGGTGTTCTTCTTCCCCCAGCTCCTGGCGGTACCGATCGTCGCGGTGCTGTTCCAGACGGTGTACCGGCCGAACTCGTCCGGCCTCATCAACGGCTTCCTGATGAAGCTGGGCCTGGAGCCCGTCGGGTTCCTCATCAATCCCAAGCTCGCACTGTGGGCGATCATCGCGGCCCTGGTGTGGCAGTGCGTGGGGTTCTACGTCGTCCTGTTCTCCGCGGGGATGGCCTCGATCCCGAAGGACATCTACGAAGCGGCGGCGCTGGACGGCGCCGGCGGCGTGACGCTGTTCTTCCGGGTCACGCTGCCGCTGCTGTGGGACACCCTGCAGGTGGCGTGGGTCTACCTGGGGATCGCGGCGTTCGACGCGTTCGCGATCGTCAACGTCCTGTCGGTGGACAACGGTGGTCCGGACGGCACGACCACCGTGCTGTCGGTCGAGATCTACCGCAACGCGTTCGCCTTCTCCCGGTACGGCTACGCATCGGCGATGGGGGTGGCGCTGTTCTTCTTCACGCTCACGTTCGCGGCGCTCACGCTGCGGGTGACCCGGCGCGAGTCGATCGAGTTTTAGGTGGGATCGCTCATGACTATCGAAACTCAGCGGGCCACGAGCCCGTCCCGCCACTCGACGCCCGACCGCGGGAAGCCCTCCACCCGGTCGGAGGCGCGGATCCTCTCCCGGCTCGGCCAGGTCGCGCTGATCCTGTGGGCTCTCGTCGTGATCGGGCCGATCCTGTGGACGTTCCTGGCCTCGTTCAAGAACACCGCCGAGATCTTCAGCAGCCCCTGGACGTTGCCGGCTGAACTCCGGCTGGAGAACTGGTCGCGGGCGTGGACCAAGGCGCACGTGGGACGGTACTTCTTCAACAGCGTCATCGTCGTGGGGCTCAGCACGTTCGGCACGATGCTGCTCGGCTCGATGGCGGCCTATGTCCTCGCCCGGTACACCTTCATCGGCAACCGGTTCGTCTACTTCCTGTTCGTGTCGGGGCTCGCGTTCCCGCCCTTCCTCGCGCTCGTCCCGCTGTTCAAGGTCGTGCAGAACTTCGGCCTGCTCAACACGTACACGGGGCTGGTGCTCGTCTACATCGCGTACTCGCTGCCGTTCACGGTCTTCTTCCTCTCGGCCTTCTTCAAGACGCTGCCGGGTTCGGTGGCGGAGGCGGCCGTGATCGACGGCTGCTCGCACACCCGGCTGTTCTTCCAGGTGATGTTGCCGATGGCCAGATCGGGAATGGTGAGCGTGACGATCTTCAACATCATCGGGCAGTGGGCGCAGTACCTGCTGCCGGTGGTGCTGATGACCAGCGCGGACAAGTACGTGCTGACCCAGGGCATCGCCCAGATCTCGGTCAACGCCGGCTACGAGGCGGACTGGTCGGGGTTGTTCGCCGCGCTGAGCATGTCGATCCTTCCGATGATCATCGTGTACGCGTTCTTCCAGCGGCAGATCCAGGCCGGCCTGACCGCGGGGGCCGTCAAGTAACGCGGCTTCTCATGATCACGGAGACTGTTCCGGGCCCGGGGGCGGAACAGTCTCCGTGATCACGGTCGCGGGACGGGCGCCGGGTGCCGGAATTGTCGGAGCGGTGCGATGTAATCGGGCCATGCTGGTCGCCGTCCATCCCGACGTGAGTGGCGGCGGCCGCCTGCGCGAGCTGTCCGACGATGGTGAGCCGCTCGGCCCGGTCATCGAGGTCGCCGACCTCACCGCCGCCGTCAGGGCGCGGGAAGCCGCCAGTACACCCCGGTGGCTGTGGCCGGCGACCGCAGCGATCTACCCGCGGCTGCTGGAGGCCGGCGTGCGGGTCGAGCGCTGCCACGACCTGGAGTTGGTCGAGGCGCTGCTGCTCGGCTACGAGGGCCGTTGGGGGGCACCCCGCGCGCTACCCGCGGCCTGGGCCCGGCTGACCGGCGGGCCGGTGCCGCCCGATCCGCCGGCCCGCGCGGCCACGCCGCCGGGCGAGGCGCAGGAGGCGCTGTTCGACACCGGCCCACCCCCACCCGACCTCGGCGCCGATCCCCTCGAGGTCCTGGTCCGGGTGTACCAGGCGCAGCGCGACCGGATCGCGGCGACCGCCGACCCGCGGCGGATGCGCCTGCTCGTCGCCGCGGAGTCCGCCGGCGGGCTCGTCGCGGCCGAGATGAGCCGGTACGGGCTGCCCTGGCGGCCCGACGTGCACGACCGGCTGCTGACCGAGATGCTGGGGGAGCCGTCCCCGGTGGGCGGGCCGCCGCGCCGGTTAGCCGAGTTGACCCAGGCCATCGACGAGGCGTTCGGCCAGCGCATCCACCCGGACTCGCCGGCCGAGGTGCTGCGCGCGTTCGCCCGCGCCGGTATCCAGCTGCCCAGCACGCGGGCCTGGGTGCTCCAACGGGTCGAACATCCGGCGGTGCCGCTCCTGCTGGAGTACAAGGAGCTTTATCGCATCTGGGTCGCGCACGGCTGGTCCTGGCTGGAGCAGTGGGTACGCGGCGGGCGGTTCCGGGCGGAGTACGTGCCGGGCGGCGTCGTGTCGGGGCGGTGGGCCACCCGTGGCGGCGGGGCGCTGCAGATCCCGAAGGTGGTCCGCCGGGCGGTGGTCGCCGACCCCGGCTGGACGTTCGTGGTCGCCGACGCGGGACAGTTGGAGCCGCGCATCCTCGCCGCGGTCTCCGGTGACCGGCGGCTCGCCGAGGCGGCCCGCGGCGGTGACCTGTACGCGGCCCTCGCCGCCGACGCGTTCGCCGGCGACCGCGCGCGGGCCAAGGTGGCCCTGCTCGGCGCGATGTACGGGCAGACCGGGGGCCAGGCGGCGCCGGCCCTCGCCGCGCTGCGCCGGTTCTACCCGAGGGCGTGGGAGTACGTGGAGCAGGCCGCGCGTACCGGGCGGGCGGGCGGGTTGGTGCGCTCCTGGCTCGGCCGGACATGTCCGCCGGGGTCGGTGGCTATCCGGGATGAGGCCTTCGAGCCGGTCTCCGCCGAAGATGGCGACGGGCCGCGCACCGACGCCGGCGCGCGGGCACGAGGCCGGTTCACCCGGAACTTCGTCATCCAGGCCACCGCGGCGGAGTGGGCGCTCGCGCTCCTGGCCAGGCTGCGCACCGCGCTCGCCGACACCCCGGCCCAGCTGGTGTTCTTCCAACACGACGAGGTCGTGGTGCACTGCCCCAAGGAGATGGCCGAGGCGATGGTCGCCACGGTGGAGGCCGCCGCGGACGACGCGCGCCGACTGCTGTTCGGCGACACCGCGGTACGGTTCCCGCTCGGCGTGGCGACCGTGGAGTGTTATGCCGACGCGAAGTAGGCGGACGCGAAGTAGTCCGCCATGGCCTGCGTGTGCGTGGAGAACGCCAGCCGCTGCGGTTGCGTGAGTACGAGCCACTCGGTGGCTTCCTCGGTCGGCGCCGACGGAGGTAGATCGTCGGCGCGGCGCGCGGGGAGCAGCCCGAAGATGTTGACCGTGCCGGTCGCGACGCTATGTACGGCGAACAGGCTCACCTCGTCGGGCATCGCGATCAGGCCGGTCTCCTCGCGCAGCTCACGTACTGTCGCTTCCTGCCACGTCTCGCCCACCTCGATGTAGCCACCCGGCAGTGCCAGGTGGCCGCGGGCGGGCTCGATGTCCCGGCGGACGACGACGAGGCCGCGCTGGCCCACGTCGTCGACGGGCAACAGCGCCACCGCGACCGGCAGCGGATTGAGCCAGGTGGTTTCGCCGCAGTCGGCGCAGGACCGGGGCCAGGACGCCTCGGCGGTGAACGGGCTGCCACAGTACGAGCAGTGCGAGTGCTTCATGATTTTCGACCCTACTGGGTACAGCTCTCAGGGGAGCGCGGCGAACCGTTCGACGTTCCGGGTGGGGCCGGAGATGATCAGGAGGTCGCCGCGCTCGATCCTGGTGTCGGGCGTGGCGTGGATGAAATCGGTCCCCGGTCGCTTCACCCCGACGACGGTCACGCCGTACTTGGATCGCAGCGCGGCCTGGCCCAGGGTGCGCCCGTGCGTCTCGCTCGGTGCCCGGGTCTTGGCGATGGCGTACTCGTCGTCGAACTCGATGAAGTCGATCATCTTGCCGGTGACGAGGTGCGCGACGCGCTCGCCCATCGCCGCCTCCGGGTAGACGACGTGGTCCGCACCGACCCGGTCGAGGATCCGGCCGTGCTTGGCGCTGATCGCCTTGGCCCAGATCTCCGGAACGCCCAGCTCGGAGAGGGCCAGTACGGTCAGCACGCTGGCCTCGATGTCGGTGCCGATCCCCACCACCGCGCGCCGGAACTCGCCGACGCCGAGTTGCCGGAGGGTTTCCTCGTCGGCGGAGTCGGCCTGCACGACGTGGGTGAGCCGGTCGGCCATCCGCTGGACGATCTCCGGATTCTCGTCGATCGCCAGCACGTCATGGCCCAACTCGATCAGGGACAGGGCCACCTGGCGGCCGAACCGTCCCAGGCCGATGACGACAACGTCGTTGTCACGGATGTCAGCCAACGATCGGTCGCTCCTCGGGGTGTCGGTAGAGCACCTTGCGCTCCCGGAGCGCGAGCCCGGTTGCCACCGTGATCGTACCGACCCGGCCCAGGAACATGAGGATGACCAGCAGCAACTGGGCCGGCGGCGGCAGTGAGGCGGTGATGCCGGTGGAGAGCCCGACCGTCCCGAACGCCGAGAGGACCTCGAACAGCACCCGGTCCGGCGGGTGTGGGGTGAACGCCTGCACCGCGAGGGTGCCGGCGAAGACCAGGAGCACCCCGAACAGGGCGATGGTCAGCGCCTGCCGCTGCGCCGCCACCGGGATCCGCCGGCGGCCCACCACGACGTCGGGATCGCCCCTGACCTCCGCCAGCAGGACGAACGCCAGCAGGAAGAACGTCGTCACCTTGATGCCGCCGCCGGTGCCGGCGCTGCCCGCGCCGATGAACATCAGGGCGTCGGTGACAGCGAGCGTTTCCGGGTTCATCCGCCCGTAGTCCACGGTGTTGAAGCCTCCGGAGCGCGGCATCACCCCCTGGAACACGGCGTTGAGGATCTTGCCGGGGACGTCGAACCGACCCAGCGTGGCCGGATTGGTCCACTCGAAGAGCAGGACGGCCAGCGCGCCGGCCGCCAGCAGCACCAACGAGCCGTACACGGTGATCCGGGTGTGCACCGACCAGCGGGCGGGCGTGCGGAACTCACGGGCAAGCTCGAACAGCACCGGAAAGCCCAGCGATCCGGTGGCCACGGCAATGGCGATAGGCAGGCAGATCCACGGATCGGTGGCGAATCGCAGCAGGTTGTCCGGGTACAGCGAGAAGCCGCCGTTGTTGAACGCCGACACCGCGTGGAAGGCTCCGTGCCAGAGCGCGGTCCCCGGGTCCTGCCGGTACCCGATGCGCAGGCGCAGCGCCAGTACCACCGCGATGACCACCTCGAAGGCGAGCATGAGCACGGCGACCCGGACCAGCAGCCGCCGGAGCTGGCTGAGGTCGGTGATGCGGGTCTCGGCCTGCGCGATGAGGCGGGTCCGCAGCCCGAGTCGCCGGGACACCAGCAGTCCGAGCAGCGTCGCGAGGGTCATGATCCCGTACCCGCCGACCTGCATCAGCGCCATGATCACGACATGGCCGAACGTCGACCAGTAGGTCGCGGTGTCGACCACGGTCAGGCCGGTGACGCAGACCGCCGACGCGGCCGTGAACAGTGCCGTGAGCGGTGACGGCTGGTCGGCGCCTGGCGGGTGGACGCCGGCCCGGGCGGCGGGCAGCATCAGCAGCCCGGTACCGACTCCGATGGCGAGCAGGAACGCGATGGGCACGATCCGGGCCGGGTGGCGCAGGGTCCGACGCATAGCGATCATTCTTGCGAACCGTGGTCGGCCGTTCTCGGCAGCGGTCGGGCGTAGGGGTACCTAGGGCCGTCCCGAGCCGACTAGGTACCCCTGTCGGCCGGGAGATAGGTAACTGCTGCCGACGTGGAAAGGCCCTTACCAAACGAAGCTGGAGTCAGCTTCGAGCGGACGGATGTGACCACGATGTTGTACCACCCGGAAACCCTGCGGATCCTCGTCAACCAGCGGCACCAGGAACTGATCGCGGAAGCCGCCGAGCGGCGCCGGTTCGGCCGGAGCCGGACCGGTCGTCACCGCCGGGGGTGCGGGTGACGGGCGTCTCGCGCGGCACGCCGCACCGTGCGGTTCGCGCCAGACGCGGCGCGGCGGCGTCGCACCTCCCGGCGACTGCAGGCTCTCGTCTTCGCCCAGCTCGACGAGGCCGGTGGGCGGCATTCAGCGGCGTTCGCCGGGTACGAGGCGGCGACCACGCTGCGGGAACCCCGCCCGGCTATCCGCGCGACCGCCCGCACCGGCGCGGCTCGATGCCTGATCCACCTGGGACGCGTCGACCAGGCCCGCGACCACGTGGTCGCGGCGGACGGCCTGCTGGCGCGCTGGAGCGGCTGGCGCGTCGCCGAGGTCGACGCCCTGCGTGGTCGGGTCGGCTTGCCGGTCTCGGTCGCGGCGGAGGGCACCGGCCCCGTTCTGACCCCACGCGAGCGCGAGGTCGCTGCCCTCATCGCCGAGGGGCTGACCAATGCCGAGCTTGCGCGCCGGCTGTACATTTCCAAGAAGACGGCCGCCGTGCACGTCTCCAACATCCTGGCCAAGCTAGGGCTGTCCTCGCGCACCCAGGTCGCCGGGTGGCTGTCGCGGGAGCAGACGCGTTAGAGGTTGAACAGTCGGGCCGCGTTGTGCCAGCACACCGCCCGTAGCCAGTCGTCGCCCAGCTCCAGGCGCGCCAGCGCCGCCAGCTGGTGTGCGTACGGGTACGGAATGTTCGGAAAGTCACTGCCCAGCAGTACTTTGCCGGCCAGTCCCAGGTCCTTGAGTCGCCCGAACAGCGTTCGGGGGAAGGGTGCCATCGTCTCGAAGAAGTCGGTGAACGCCATGGTGGTGTCCAGCCCGACTCGCTCGTACCGCTCGGCCAGGGCGAGGAAACCCTCGTACTCGGGCGCGCCCATGTGGGCGATCAGCGCGCACAGCCGGGGGTGGCGGGCGAGCACGGCGCCGATCGGCTGCGGTCCGGTGAAGCCGTACGCGACCGGACCCGAACCCGCGTGCACCACAATTGGCGTGCCGGTCTCGGCCAGCAGCCCCCACACCGGGTCGAGTGACTCGTCGCGGGGATCGTAGCCACCCACCTGCAGGTGCACCTTGAACACCCGCGCGCCCCGGTCCAGCGCGCTGCGCACGTACTCGTCGACGCCCGGCTCGGGGAAGAACGTCGCGCTGGGCAGGCATCCGGGGGTCGCGGCGGCGAAGCCCAGGGTCCACTCGTTGAGATCGGCGGCCATGCCCGGTCGATGCGCGTAGGCGAGCGCGGAGAACATCCGTACGCCGAGCGTGGCCAGGTGCTGGATGCGCTCGGCCTCGCTCCACCTGTACCGGATCGGCCACTCCCGGCCGATCAGCGGACCGCCCTCGTCGAAGTGCGCCCAGACCCGGCGCAGCATCCGCTCCGGCAGGAAGTGGGTATGCACGTCGGCCAGGCCCGGCAGGTCGAGCGCCCGCCAGAAGGCGGGAACGCCGGAGTCGTCGGACATGGAGTCGTCGATCATCGAACCCTCGATCGTCACACTTTGATGTTGAACCGTTGGAGCACCGGTTGGTAGAGCATCCACGCCGCAGTGGCGATCGACACCAGCCAGAACGCGGTGCGCAGCACGTACACCTCGACCTTGCCGCCGACCTTGACCGAGACCTCGTCGGGCAGCCCGTAGCAGCGCCACCTGCGCTTCCGTCCGGTCGGGATCGGCCAGAGGACCGGACAGCCGTGGCTGGTGAGCATGTCGCCAAGGATATGGATCAGGCCGCCGATGCCGAGGGCGATGCCGAGGATCGGGTACCCCCGGCCGGCGGGCAGGACCGCGTACGCGCCGAGCGTGCCGGCGGCGGCGGCGAGCGTGACGATGAGCCAGCCGGCCCGGGCCGCCCACTTCTCGAACAGGCCCCGCAGCGCCATGGCGAACGTGAAGAACAGGATGCCGAGGACGGCAGGCTTTCCGAAGTGCAGGCACAGTTCGAAGACGCCGAACCCGACGCCGACGTTGAACGGCAGGGTATGGGTGAACGTGCGGTGGCCGTTGTCGCGATGCGGGTCGCGGCGGCCCTTGGTCAGGTTGTAGATGCCGAGAGACAGCTTCTCCATGCACTCGGCCAGAAACAACGACACCACCCCGAAGGTGTGCGCGACCGTCGCACCGCCCCGGTTGGTCAGGACCCGGCCCGACATGTCCATGTCGGGCAGCAGCGCCCCGCCGGCGCACATGGCCGTGCCGACGGCGAGCTGCACCGGGGTCTGATGAATGCCCGCGAACTGCTGGAGCGCGAGCGATCCGACCAGCCACCCGGCAGCGCCCGAGAGGGCGTGCGAAGGGCCCATCATCGTTGATCAACCTCCACTGGGAAACGTGGGCGAAGTATCCCAGGAGCGATTCGATCAAGGCGAGTATGGGGCTATGGGTGTGTCGCACCGAATTCTGCTATCCAATGCCACGCGTCGCTGACGCGTTTCCCGCGTCAGCGGGTCGATCGCGGCCGTCAGGTGCGCGGCGGACTCGCGGTCGAGCCAGCCGGCCAACGTCGGCTCGCTTACTGAGTGTGTCCCATTTCAGGGGCACACCGGGTTCCCTTCACCGGCCCGGCGGGGCGGGTGGTTGGTTCCCTTCCCGTGCCAGTCGTTGCTGGTTTGGGTTCCGGTCCAGGGCCCCAGTGATGCAGGGTGGCGACCGGCTCTTCCCCGGCTCATCCGGGTGCAGATACCGTGCGTGGTGTCAGACGGCCACAGGCTGTGGCGGTGGCGCATCGGGTGCCCGCTCGAGTGCGAGCGTGGCGAGGTTGATGGCGGCGTTCACGTCGCGGTCGAGCTCAAGCCCGCATGCGGCGCATCGGTAGGTGCGGTCGGCGAGGGTGAGCCCGTCGTCGACGTGCCCGCAGCGCGAGCACGTCTTGCTGGACGGGTACCACCGGTCGGCGACCACGAGGCGGGCACCGTACCAGGCGGTTTTGTACTCCAGCTGCCGACGCAGCTCGCCGAGCGCGGCATCCGAGATGTGCCGGGCGAGTGACCGGTTACGGACCATGCCGGTGACGTTCAGGTCCTCGATGACCAGGGTCGAGCAGCGCGTGACCAGCGTGGTGGTGATGTCGTGGAGGAGCTGGCGGCGCAGCTGCCGGATGCGGGCGTGAATCTTGCCCAGGCTTCGTACTGCCTTCCTCCGTCCGTTCGACCCTTGCTTGGTTCTCGCAAGAGCCTGGTTGGCCAGCTTCAGGCGTGCCTGGGCGCGCTGCAACGGTTTCACCCCCGTCCACTCGTGCAGCACGAGACCGTCGGAGTCGGCCACCACCGCGAGCGCCTTCACGCCCAGGTCGACCCCGGCCGGGCGGTCGTGGCGGTGGCGGGCGGAGCGGCGCAGGTGGTGGTGCTGGGTGGCCATCCCGGTGACGGCCACCTGCCACCGTCCGTTGCGGTAGGTGAACGCGGCCGCATAGGCATGGAACCGGCCGGTCTCGAGCATCCGGGACAGCTTGCCGGTGTGCTCGGCGACCCGGATCTCACCCAGTTTCGGCAACCTCATCGCGCGGGGCCCGGCCGGCCGGACGGGTGGGGTCTTGCCCTCGGTGTACTTGCACCGCAGTCGGAACGCCGGCGTGGTGCGGTGCTTGGCCTTGAACCGCGGCCGGCCGACCTTCTTCCCCTTGCGTTCGCCACGGAAAGAGTCACGCCAGTTCTTCAGCGCCTGGGCGGCGTTCACGCTCGCGGTCTCGAACACGTCCGCCGACACCGCACCACGCCACGGCAGGCCGCGCACGACAGTGCCGTCGGCGATTTCAGTGACCGGGGAGTCGGGGGCGTAGCCGTTCTTCCACGCGTTCATGTGGTTGATGAACGACACCTTCGACCAGGACAGTGCTGGCGTCAGCTCGGCGTCCGTGATGCCGTAGCTCTTCTCCGCGGCGCGCTGGTCAAGGTTGGCGAACACCCGCGCGATGTGGTGGTTGAACACGAGCCGGAAGGCTCCCGCGTACTGGAAGCACAGCTGGTCCTGCTCGGCCGTCGGGTCGAGGGTGAACACGAACGTCACCGGGCGGGTGAGTGGCGCACCGGTGTGCGACACCAGTGGCGTGTCGTCGTCCCCGGTCGCGCTCGGCATGGGCCGTATCGTGCCAGCCAGGTACGACAATCGCAGTAGTTCTACGCCGGCGCGAGCGCGGCCAGGAGCAGGTTCACGCACGCGGCGTGCAGCCACCCGGCCGCCGACGCGGTGGTGTTCTCGAACGACTTCGCCAGCCGCCGGGCGCGGCCGATACGCCCGTGCGCCACCTCGACCCGCCACGCGTGAGGTAGTGGTCGGAAGACGGAGGACTTCTCCGGCCAGAACACCCGGCGTACCTCGAAGCCGAACCGTCCGCTCATCACCCGTGCGGCGTTCGCCGTCGTGCCCCGGTCCACCAGCACCAGCTCCAGGCGGTCGGTGAGGCCGAGCTCGGCGAGGTGCTCGAGCAGCAGTTCCGTCGCCCGGGACTCGGTCGTCGACGCCGGAACCACGATCGCGCCCACCGGCAGCCCGGTCACGTCGACCGCGACCACCCGCTTGGCACCGTTCGTCGCCCCGTACGGGCCGCCACGGTCGTGGAACGTCACCCCGCCCTGCGACGCGCCCCGCGCGAGGGAGGAGTCGATGACCAGCATCGAAGGCCGTCGCTCCCGACCCATCGCCGCCCTGGCCTGCTCGTGCAGCGCAGCGAGGACAGTTGCCCAGGTGTCGTTGCGCGACCAGCGCCGGAACTGCGACCACACCCGCGTCCACTGCCCGTACTCGCCCGGCAGATACCGCCACGGGCACCCGGCCCGGGTCAAGTACAGGATGCCGTTCACCACCGCCCGCAGGTCGGCGTGCTTCGGGCCGCGTTTGGAGGCCCGGCACAGCAACGGCTCCAGCACCGCCCACTGCGCGTCGGTCAGATCACTCGGGTACGCCACGCTCTACAGGCCGGTCAGGTCTGGCAGAACTTGAGCTGAAAATAGGACACAGTTAGTTAGCTGGTGGGCGGTTGGTGTCGGCGGCGAAGGAGAAGCCAGGCAGCAACGCCCACTGCGGCGAGTACGACGACGGCTGAAACGGCGACGATCGTGCCGGAGGGGGAACCGTCGCTCTTGTTCTTGCCGGGCGCGGCCGCGTTCGTCGCGCCGGTAGTCGGTGCCGCCGAGGTGGCGGGTCGGCTCGGAGTGGCGCTTGAGGCAAGTGGCGGAACGTCTGCGGTCAGCGCGGCGACGAGGTTGAGTACGCCGTAGCCGTACTGCGGGTCGCGGCCGGGTGGGCCCTTGTCGGTCGCGGTCGCCGTGAGCCGGTGGACGACCTCTTTAGCCGACAGGTTGGGGTACTTGGATCGGACGAGCGCAGCGGCACCCGCGACTATCGCGGTGGAATCGCTGGTGCCGTCCGCGATGTTGTAGCCGGTCTTGTCGGCGGACACGATGCGGACGCCGGGCGCGCTCAGGACCATCGGGTCTCCGGTCATCGAAATGGGCGCGACGTTGCCGGTCTGGTCCGTGGCGCCCACCGCGACGATGGTGCCGTACGCGGCCGGGAAGTCGGGAAATTTCGCGTCCGGCTTGTTGCCCATGCTTGCTACGACGACGGCGTCCGCCGCCAGCGCCGTCTGGATCGCCGCTCGCAGGCGTTCGTCGGACTCGCCGCCCTGCGAGATGGAAATGACCTTGGCGCCGGACCTGACCGCGGCCTCGATCCCCGCACCCAGATCCGCGGGATGGCCGCGCCCATTGGCACTGTCGCGGACCGGATAGATCTTGGCCCGTGGCGCTATCCCCAGCACCCCGTCGCCATTGCCGTGGCCGTGGCCCGCGATCAGGCTCGCCATGGACGTGCCGTGCCCGTCGGTGTCTACCTGACCGTTTGTGCCCCCGCTGGCGGAGACATCGGCGCCCGGCAGCACGTTGCCGGCGAGGTCGGGGTGGCTGGCGTTCACGCCGGTGTCGACTACCGCGACGACCACCCCGTCGCCCTGGCTCTGTGCGTGCGCGGCGGCCACGTTCAGGTACGCCAGGTGCCACTGCCGGTCTCGAATGGAGTCGGCGACGGCGGGCGGCGCCGCGAGCATCACCGCCGCGGCGCCGACCGTCACTGCCGCCAACGCCCGACTGGTGCGACGCGTCACCGATCGATCCCGATGACTCCCGGCCCGGGCTCGTGCGAGGTCGGCTCCCGTCCAGGCTCCAGGACGGGGGAGACGCCGTGCTCCATCGCCCACGGATCGTCGGGGTCCCAGTGCCGCAAGTCGCGGTCCCGCTCGCCGTTGGTGCGGCGCTGCCCACCCACGACCGGTTGACCCGCCACGGTGCCGCTGGCGGCATGGGTGCGTGCCGGTCCACCGCGCTGGCCCGCTGTGGGAGCGCCCTGACCGAGGACGCCGCCGACGGGGTTGACGCGTGGCGCGGCGCCCGCGCGCCCGCCGCCCGCGCCGCCGGGGCTGGCCTCGCCCATGGCGGGCGGGCCTCCGATCACACCGCCCGGCGGGAGCGGCCGGGCCGGGGCAGCGCCCGAGCCGTGGACCTCCGGTGCGATGCCCGGCAGCGGGCCGGCGGGGCCGTGGGCCGTGCCACCGCCCAGCGGGCCGACTTTGGGAAGCCCGGGCCCCTTTGTGGAAGTCTTGCCACCGCCGGCCCCGAGTGGGCCGACGATGCCGGGGAGCGGCACCACACCAGGTCCACCCGTCGATGGGAGGCCTGTCGGCGGGTTGGGCGTGACCGTCGGCGGTTGTGGAAGCGTGGGCGTGCCGCCGGTCAGGACCGGTGCGCCGTCACCGGAGTAGCCGGTGGGGAACGGTGCGCTCGGAACCTGGGCCGCGGCCAGGGCGGCCTGGGACGCGGAGGTGCGAGGCGCCGGGATGACCGGCGGCGTCATCATGACCGCGGCCGGCGGGTCGATGTGTTCGCCATCGTGCTGGGTGGTTTTCCCCGGCGGCGTGTACGGCTCGGGCACCTTCATCTGCGAACTCGACCTCAGCGCCACCCCGGACAGTTGCACCATCGCGTCGCGGGCCCGCTGGGTCAGCTCCTCCTGCCGGCCCGGCGGCACGGCTGGCGGGGCCGGGCTGGGCGTCGGTACGGGATAGCGGGACGGAACAGGCCGCGGTCGCGGCGGGCTCGCGTCGAGCTTTGCCTGGTTGGCCGCATGCTCCTGGTACGCCGCCCGGACCTCGTCACGGGCCCTCGTCACCTCATGGGTGAGGTCCCCGAGTACCCGCTCGTTGACCTTGGCATCCGCGGAAGCCTTCTGCAGCGAGTCGATCAGCTCGTCGACGTACGTGATGAACGCCGCCGCAGCCGGGCTCTTGTCTGGCGGCCACCGGTCGACCAGCCCCTGCCGGTAGTACCTGATCGTGCTGGTGTGGTCGTCGAGTAGTTCGTGGGTCTTCTGCCACGCCCTGACCTGATCCCAGCTCGTGCTGATCTGGTCGTCACCCACGCTCTGCACGAGGTTGTGCATCGCCTCGATGTCGTACGCGCGCCAGTCGGTGTAAAGACCGCCGCCGTCGCTTGGGATCACCGGATCCCCTTGTCGGTCAGGCCGGAGTCGGACGCCGTTATCGGACTCGAGGCGCTCTCCAACGCGTGGGTGGCTGGTCCGGGCGTCCCTTGCGGCATCGCCTTGTGCACGTCCGAGACCGTCACCTGCGCCAGGTCATCGGCGTTGGTGTAGTTCTTCGCGACCGTCTCCGCGCCCTTGCCGATGGCGTACGTGCCGCTGGTGTAACCGCGAAGCAGGTTGACGGTGGCGGTGAGGCTCTCGTAGTGCCGTTGGCGGGCCAGGTCCATCTCCTGGAAGAACAGGCCGTCGCCGACGCACGCCTGCTTGGCCATCACATCGTAGACCTGGGGCACGTGGGTACCGAAGTTCTTCTCCAGGTCCGCCAGCAGCGCCTTCGCGAAACTCTGCAGGTTGTCGACCTGAACGTCGATCGATTGCTGGTCGCGCAGCCAAACAGGTGGTCGGTCTTCCTCGGGCAACATCGCAGCTCCCCCGGGTGCGTCCAGATGTCGACCACAGGTTATCGAATCAGATCAACGTCGTGGGGCCCGTTGCCGCTATGGCAAGACGGGCGGCCAGGGGGAGACAGGGATCGAATGTCGCGTGCGATGATCGGCCAATGTACGCGCGCTGGGGACTGACGATCCCGCTGACAGGGGTACCACTCCGAGCACACGCGCCGCTACTTGCTGCGCTGGCCGACGCCGGCTACACGGACGTGTGGACCTCGGAGGTGGCTGGCACTGACGCGTTCACGCCGCTGGCGCTGGCGTCGACGTGGGCGCCGGCGCTGCGGCTCGGCACCGCGATCGCACCCGTGTTCACCCGCGGACCGGGTCTGCTCGCGATGACGGCCGCGGCCCTCGCGGAGGTCGCGCCTGACCGGTTCCGCCTGGGCATCGGCGCGTCGTCGCCGGTCGTGGTCGAAGACTGGAATACGCAGTCCTTTGTGGACCCCTTCGGGCGTACCCGTGACACCCTGCGGTTCCTGAAGCGGGCCCTCGCCGGCGAGATGGTCGACGAGCAGTATCCGACATTCACCGTGCGGCGGTTCAAGCTGGAGCGGCCACCGGCGAGCCCGCCACCGATCCTGCTGGCGGCGCTGCGCTCACGCATGCTGCGGCTGGCCGCTGCGGAGGCGGACGGGGTCATCCTGAACTGGCTGGCCGCCAGCGACCTGCCCCGGGTGCGGGCCGAGTTGGAAGGCGCGAAGGACGGATTCGAGACCGTCGCCCGGATCTTCGTGTGCCCGACTGATGACCAGCGGTACGCGCGCGAGCTGGGCCGACGCATGATCGCCGGGTACCTGACCGTTCCGGCGTACGCGGCGTTCCATCGCTGGTTGGGCCGCGGTGAGCTGCTCGAACCGATGTGGCGGGCGTGGGAGGCGGGGGACCGGCGGGCGGCGACGGCCGCGATCCCGGACGAGGTGGTCGACGCGCTGGTCCTGTACGGCTCGCCGCAGGTCTGCCGGCAGAAAATCGAGGAGTACGTGCGCCAGGGCGTGCAGACGCCGGTGATCGCGCTGTTGCCCACCCCGGCGTTGGCGTCGGGGGAGGGCGGTGTGCTGGAAACCGTGCTGCTCGATCTGGCGCCGCCATACACGGAGGTGTGAGCGATGCGAGTGGACGGACGCGTGGTCGTCATCACCGGCGCGGCGGGCGGGATCGGCGCGGCCCTGGCGCGGCGGTTCGCGGCCGAGGGCGCGGCTGGGATCGTACTGTCTGATCTTGATCTGGACGCGGTGACGGCGCTGGCCGGTGAGCTGAAGGTCGACGCGCAGGGCGTCCGCACGGATGTCACGGTCTCCGACGAGGTCCGGGCGCTCGTCGACGCCGCGCTGCGGCGGTACGGTCGCGTCGACCTGTTCTGCTCCAATGCCGGGATCACGACCGGGATCGGGCTGGAGGACGGTGACGCGCTCTGGCAGCGGTCGTGGGCGGTCAATGTCCAGGCCCATGTGTACGCGGCGCGCGCGGTGCTGCCGGCGATGCTCGAACGCGGCGAGGGGTACCTGCTGCAGACCTGCTCCGCGGCCGGCCTGCTCACGGCCGTGGGCGACGCGCCGTACACGGTCACCAAGCACGCCGCGGTCGCACTTGCCGAGTGGCTGTCCATCACGTATGGCGACCGGGGGATCCGGGTCAGCGCGCTGTGCCCGCAGGGCGTCGATACGCCGATGCTGCGCGACGGTCTCGACGCCGGCCACGTCGGGGCCCGCGTGACGGCCGCGTCCGGTGCGGTGCTGTCACCCGACGACGTGGCCGACGCGGTGATCGCCGGGCTCGCCGACGAGCGGTTCCTGATCCTGCCGCACCCGGAGGTCGGCACCTACCTGGCGCACAAGACGCAGAATCCGGACCGATGGCTGGCGGGCATGCGCCGGCTCGCTGGGGGAATTGCCGGGTAGGTCCACGATCGGTTCATCCGATCGAGGGATACAACCACATCTATTCATCTCTGCTGATCGACACCTGTGGGCGTTGTCATTACCGTGTGGTAACCGGCTGCCCGCCGCCCTCGCGACATCCAGCCGCGATCTTCAGGCGGGAACGGCCGGGTGTCGTCACGCAGAGAGGATCCCCCTGTGCGCCGAACCGCCCCGATACTCCTGAGCGCACTCCTGGCCGGCAGTGCGCTCCTGACCGGCATGGCGCTGGTGCCCACCGCTCCGGCGCGGGCGAGCAATCCGCTCGCCCCGGTATCGAGTTTGCTGTCCCAGCAGTTGACCAACCTCACCGGCACCCTCCCGGTGTTCGTCCACGGCACCAGCATCGCCGCCGCCCGGCAGGCGGTCACCGACTCCGGGCTCACGCTCGTCACCACCTGGAACACGATCGGCGTCGCGGTCGCCCGTGGCAACGCCGGCCAGATCGCGGCCGTCCGCGCGCGCAGCGGCGTCACGTACGTGGAAGGCGACCAGGCGATCAAGCCGTACCTGTCCACATCGAACGTTGCCACGCGGGGAGAGCAAGCCCGCACACAGCTTCGCGACGCCCAGGGCCGACCGATCGACGGCCGTGGTGTGTCGGCCGCGATCATCGACACCGGCGTGGACGGCACTCACCCGTTCTTCAAGAATGCCGACGGCTCCAGCGCCGTCAAGCTCAACCTGAAGAATGTCTGCGGTCCGCTGACCGATGTGGGGCTGTCCCTCCCCGTACCCAACGACACGTGCTTCGCCGACCTGACGGCGGTCAACGACACCGACACGCTATCGGCGGGCGGGCACGGTACGCACGTCGCGGGCATCGTCGCCGGTCGGGACACCCAGCTCACCGACGGGACGAAGCTGCACGGCGCGGCGCCCGGCGCCACCCTCATCAGCCTGTCGGTCGGCGCGGGCCTGAGCATCTTCGGCGCGGACAGCGCCCTGAACTGGGTACTGGAGCACCACGCGAACCCCTGCGCCGGCTGCCCGCCGATCAAGGTCACCAACAACTCGTACGGCCCGAGCGGCGGCGGCACGTTCGACCCGAACTCGGCGACGGTGAAACTCCAACGGGCGCTGGTCGCGGCGGGCGTGGTCACCGCCTGGGCGGCCGGCAACGACGGCCCGAACAACAGTGCCACGAACCCGCCGGGCCAGGACCCGACCGGCGGCATCATCATGGTCGCGTCCTACGACGACCAGAGCACCGGTACCCGCGACGGCGCCGTGTCCGACTTCTCCAGCCGTGGCGCGGCGGGCCACCCCGAAACGTACCCGGACATCTCCGCGCCCGGATCGAACATCACGTCGTCGTGCCGGCTGTACCTGGTGATCTGCTCCACCGGCGCGGATCCGCACAACGGCCCCGGGCTGCTGGACCTCGGCACGTTCAACACCATCAGCGGCACCTCGATGGCGACGCCGCACATCGTCGGCATCGTGGCCCAACTGTTCCAGTTGGCGCCGAACGCGACGCCGGCCCAGATCGAGAACGCGATCAAGTCGACGGCGTACAAGTTCGCCAACGGCGCGCCGTACGAGACCGTCGGCTCGTACACCACCTCCGTTGACAAGGGAACCGGGCTGGTCGACGCGTACGCCGCGGCGCAGAGCCTCGGCGCGAAGCCGGCCTGACGAGAGTGGGGCCGGCGCCGGTCAAGGGGCGGGGCCGGCCCCACCAGGTCAGCGCCGGCCCCACCGGGTCAGCGCCGGCCCCGGCCCCACCACACCGGGCGCGGATCGGCTGACCAGAGCAGCCGCCGCCACCACGACCGCCGCGCGCGCAGGTGTTCGACGTACGCGAGGGCTGCTGCTGTGGCCTGGTCCGCCTGCGCGGCGCTCGCGCCGTCGGGGGCGAACGTCACGACGTTGACCAGCCCCGCGAGCTCGTCGAGCCCCGGCGCCGCTGGGCGAATTGGGGACTTGAGCTGTTCGTCGGTGCGCTGTTCGTCGGCGGTGCGCGCGGCGTGCTCGGCGATCTCGGTGGCGGCCAGGTGACGGGGCGGCGGCCGGCCGGCCAGCCGCAGGGCGTCGAGGACCTCCAGCCACGCTCCGATGATGCGGCGGGGCGGATCGCCTTCGTGCAGCCGTCGCCTGCGTTGGGATGTGCGCAGCAGCACCACCAGGCCGACCGTCAGGACCAGTGCGAGAAACAGCCCGGCGACCACCGCTGCGGCGATCGTGCCCGGCGGGGTCGCGGCGGCGGGCGGCGCGGCCTTGGCGGAGGGCTTGGGTGGTGCCGAGGACGGCGCGACCGAGGCGGGCGGCGCGGTCGACGGCGGGGGAGTGGAGGGCTCCGGCTTGGGTTTGAAGTCGTCCTCCACCGGCCGGGGCTGCGTGTTTGGTTGCGGCAACGGGTTGAACGCCACCCATCCGATTCCGGTGAAGAGCACTTCCGGCCAGGCGAAGGCGTCCGCTCCGCGTACCGCGGTGCCGCTCGTGGGCGACCGGAAACCGACCACGACCCGGGTCGGCAGGCCGACCAGTCGGCCGAGGACCGCGAACGCCGCGGCGAACTGCTCCGACGTGCCCCGCTGGCCACCGCCGTTGCGCGGGCCGAACAGGAAGAAATTCAGGTTGGGGTAGGCGTGACCGCTGGGCGCGTCCGCCACCAGTTGGTAGTGCTCGGACAGGAACTGCTCGATCGCCTGTGCGCGCGCGAACGGCGCGCCATTGCCCTCGGTGAGCTGTTCGCTGAGTCGGCGGATCTGCGGCGGTGCCGCGCCGCCGAGCGTCACGAACCTGGCGACGCCTGGTCCGGTCGGTATGTCGGCGGTGGGCAGCAGGTTGCCGTCGGTCCGGGGTGGCTGCGACACCACCTCGTACCGTAGGCCCGACCGTAGCCCTTCGGGCAGCGCGATCGTCCCGCTGGTCTCGTCGAAGGCGACCCGCACCCCGTCGATGCGCTCCGGTACCGCCACGGAGGGAACCAGCCGGCCGTCGAGTTCGGCGATGGTGATCTGCTGCGTCACGGCCGGTCCGCGCCTACCCGAGCGGGCTCCGCCGGCCGAGGTGGCGTTCGGGCCGGTGAGCACCCGGCCGGCGCTGCGGTAGGTGGCGCCGACGCGCCAGGTCACGCCGTCGTAGTCGTTGAGCACGGCCAGGCGGGTGACGTATTTGTCAGCCGACGCACCGGAGATCCGGGCGTCGAACAGGTGCTGGTCCGGATTGAGCGCCCAACCGGACAGGCGTACCAGCGGGTTCTCGTCGAGGGTGTCCAGCCGTGGGGGAGCGACGTACCGTCGCGGGTCAGTGGGGCGATTGTGGACACCGGCGGCGACGCTCGGCCCGATCGCGGCGACCAGACCGACGCTGACCGTCAGGCTCGCCGCGGTCCCGAGGGCGAGGCGCAGGCGGAGGGCGTGGCGTTGGGACGCGGTCAGATTGGGCGCGGCGCCGCCACGGGTACCGGCGCTCGCCGCGAGCGCCAGGGCGACGAGGCCGGCGAAACAGATCGGCTGCCACAGCGCCGCGTTCGCGTTCGGGCCGATCGTGTACAGCACGACGGCGTACAGGAGCGTGGGCGCCGTGCACGCGAGCAGCACCCGCCGGGCGCGCAGCGCCAGTTCGGCGCTGGTGAGCCCGGCCAACCAGGTCGCGACTACCGGGACCGCGACCGTGTCGGGCTGCGCCTCAACGGGGATCATCGCGGTCAGGACGCGGGGGATGCCGTTGCGCAGGGCGTCCACGGTCAGCGTCACCAGCGGGCCGTGAATCTGGCCGCTGGCGGCCGACAGCCGCACGGCCAGCAGCGTGTAGCCGGCGAGGGCGAGGACTGACAGCGGCGCCACGGACCAGGACGGGAGCCGCCGCACCGCGACGCTCACGATGACCGCACCGACCGCGGCGCCGAGGAACATCCTGGGGCCGAGGCCACCGGCGTAGATGCGTCCCAGCGCCAGTCCGGCGATGGCGAGCATGCCGGCGAGGGCCGCGGGCACGATCAGCGACCGCAGCGAACGCGTCACCACGCCCGGACTCCGTCCCACTCCGCGGCGAAGTCGGCGCCGTCAGCGGCGGACAGTACGACCATGCCTTCCGTCGGGGCCGGTGCCGACCCGGTCGCACCGAGCGCGCCGAGCGCGCCGACGATGATCGTCGGGTACGCGCCGCGGAGCGACCCGACCTGCCCGAGATCGTCGGCCCGGCCCGGCCCGGTGAGGTAGACGAGGGTGTCGCCGAGCCGGCGCTGGCGCAGTCGGGCCGTCGCCTGTGACAACTCGTCACCATCGCCCGGGCTAGCGCTGTCCCGCAGCTGTGCCTCGGCGAGGAGGTCCAGGTACGGCCGGGTGTCGGTGATGCGCCGGCCGTCGCCGCCAGCCGTCACGCCGGTGACCGTCTGGAGCGTCAGTGGCAACTCCTCGCGCTGTGCCGCCATGACGATCGACGCGGCCGCCTCGCAGGCGGACTCGAAGCTGTCGGACGTACCGCCGCCTAGGCCCGGGTGGGCCACCGGCCGGTCATCGAGGAGCACGACCAGCCGGGGCAGGCTGGTGTCGAGGTGCTCGCGCACCATGAGCTCACCCACCCGCGCGCTGGTCCGCCAGTGCACGTGCCGCAGTTCGTCGCCGACCACGTACCCGCGCAGGGTGTCGAACGTGATGGTGCCGTGCGGCACCCGGTCGACCCGGCCGTCGAGGCTGCGCACCACGCCGACGGGTACCGCCGAGAGCGGGTGAACCTTCGGGTACACCCAGACGCGTGCCGTCTCGCCGTGGGATCGGGCCATCGTCACCAGGCTGAGCGGGTCACGACGCACGATACGCAGCGGCCCGACGGCGACAACGCCGCGGCGGGCGGTGGGCACCGGGTACTCGGTCACCGTGTCCTGACCCGGTCGAAGCTGCAGCACCGGTACGGGTACTGTCGCCGGTCCACACCGGTCGTACGCGATGAGCGTCGCCGCCCGCACCCGGTTGGCGTTGCGCACGGTCAGCGTCATCCGGCTGTCCTCGCCGCGCATGACCCGGTCGGGCTCGGCCCGGCGGGTCACGGCCAGCCGCGGGCGCAGCGCGGCGTAGGCATGCGCGAGTAGCACCGCGAGGAGTCCGGCACAGCCCAGCACGGTGAGTTCCGGGTATCCGAACCGGAACCCGGTGGCGAGCAGGATCAGCCCGGCGACGAGAAGTCCGATGCCGCGCTTGGTGATCGTCATGGACGGCTCCGACCGATTACGGGGCGGCGGGCGCCGGCACCGGGACCGCCTCGATGACCTCGGTCAGCACGTCGAGGGCGGAGACCCCGCGCACCTGGGCGTCCGGAGACAGCAGCAGCCGGTGCGCGAAGACCGGCTCGACCAGGGCCTTGAAGTCCTCCGGGACGACGTACGCGCGTCCGGCGGCGAGGGCGTACGCGCGGGCGGCGCGGGTCAGCGCGATGACGCCGCGCGGGCTGACGCCGACGCGGACCTGCGGATGCGTCCGGGTCGGCGCAGCCAACCGGACAGCGTACGTGAGCAGCGGGTCGGCGACGTGCACCCGCTGGGCGAGCGCGACGAGCTGGGCGACCGTGTCGGTGTCCGCGACCGCGGGCAGGGCTTCCGGGCTGTGCCCGATCGCCGCGCCCCGGAGCACGTCGATCTCGACCGCCTCGTCGGGGTACCCCATCGACAGCGTCATCAGGAACCGGTCGAGCTGCGCTTCGGGCAGCCGGTAGGTGCCGTCCATCTCGACCGGGTTCTGCGTGGCGACCACCAGGAACGGCCGGGGCACCGGGTGCGGTATCCCGTCGACGGTGACCTTGCGCTCCTCCATCACCTCGAGCAGCGAGGACTGGGTCTTGGGCGAGGCCCGGTTGATTTCGTCGGCGATGACGATGTTGGCGAACACCGGCCCCGGGTGGAACTCGAAGCCGTGGGTGGCCTGGTTGAAGATCGTGACGCCGGTGACGTCGGATGGCAGCAGGTCGGGCGTGAACTGGATCCGCCGCCACTGCCCCTGCACCGACGCGGCGACCGCCCGGGCCAGGGTCGTCTTTCCCACGCCCGGCACATCTTCGAGCAGGATGTGGCCTTCGGCGAGCAGGGCCGTGAGGGCGAGCCGCACGACCTGCGGCTTGCCGAGCACGACCGACTCGACGTTGGCGGCCAGCCGGGCGAAGAGCCCGGCGAAGGCGTGTATCTCCTCGGCGCTGAGCGCGGTGTTGGGCGTGACCGTGCTGCGCCCGACAGTGTTGTGCGGTGGTGCTTGCGTCACGGGGCGGTGCTCCTCAGGATCCTTTATGGACAGTCGGGCAGGGCGTTGATGTTGTCGCCGTTTTCAAGGTTGAGCCAGGCGAACGGTATGTAGCGCTGCTTGCCCCCGAACGGGATCTGGATCCACATCGAGCTCTGCTTGCCGTGGTTCGAGTTGGCCGCGTTGATCGTGGGGCCACCCTGGTTGCCCGCCGTGCCCTGCTTCTTGCAGGAGGCCTGGAAGCGGGTTCCGTGTGCTGCGTCGCCCACCGCCTCGTTGTCCTGCTGGCGGGAGTTGCGGTAGATGCCGATCCCGCTGCTGCAGTTGACCCCGGGGTCGGCGGTGACGCAGTAGACGGATCCGAAGAGCGCTGGGGTGGCCACCGAGCCGTTCCTCGTGGCGGTTCCGGCCGCGTTGGACACGGTGAGGCTGTAGCTGTAGTTTCTGCCCGGCCACAACCCACCCACCGTCAGGCTGCTGCAGTTCCGGTCATCCTGCCCCGCGCCGGCGACGCTGAGCGTGCACTTCGGCGTCGCTCCGCCGCCGTCGGCGGAGAACGTGACGGTGATGGAGTTCAGCGCGCCGTTCTGGTCGGTCACCGTCACTGTTGGCGGGGAGAGCGTCTTCGCCGTGGTGGCGGCCGGTGGGCTGCTGCCCGCCGCGTTCACCGCCGTGATTTTCACCGGGATGTTGGTGCCGTCGGGCAGCCCGGTGATCGTCACGCTGGTGGCGCCGGTGACGTCCCGCTTGGTGCCGTTCGCGTCCACGACATACTTCGTGATCGGGCGGCCGTTGTCCTTGGCCGGCTGCCAGGAGACCTGGATAGCCCCGGGCTGGTTGGTCACCGTGCTCGCTCGCGGGTTCGGAGGCGTCTCCGGCACCGTGTACGGCACGACGGTGTTGCTGATCGGCGACGCCTTCGAGTTGGCACCCTTGTCGTTGACCGCCGTCACGGTGAACGCGTACTGCGTGCCGTATCTCAGCGCGCCCGCCGGGATCGTCAGCGTCGTCGAGGTGGCGCTGAAGGCCTGGTCCTTGGGCGCGGCCGGAGTCGACGTGATCTGGTAGCTGACGATCTGTCGACCCTGACCGTTGGCGGCCGGCCACGTGACCGTGACCGTGCCGTCCTTGTTCTCGGCGGCCGTGACGCTCGCCGGCGGATCGGGCACCTCGGACGTGGGGACCACCGGGTTCGCCGCCCGTTTCGGGCCGTTGCCCTTGGCGTTCACCGCGTACACGGTGAAGGTGTAGGACTGGCCGTTGGTCAGACCCGTCACGTCGAGCGCCCGCTGGTCGGCGCCCACCTCGTGGGGCTTGCCGTCACCCTCCACCACGTACTTGAGGATCGGCGCGTTGTTGGCCGTAGCGGGGCCCCAGGTGATCCGCGCGGCAGCGTTCCCGGCGGCGGCGCGTACGTTGACCGGCGCGCCGGGTGGGCCGACCGGCGGCTTCTGCGGTGGCGGTGGGGGAGGCGGGGGCGGCGGCGGGTCGCCGCCGAGAATGTTGTTGGCGTACTTGTCGACCAGTTTCGCGCGTCCCCGGTCGTCGACCACCTGGGCCTTCGACGTGCTGGGCGCGTTGATGAACAGGTGGTCCTCGCGCACCTCGAGGTCGAGCGGGCCGCCGGCGGAGTTGGGCAGCGTGATGGTGTTGGCGAGCCGGCCGGAGCCATCCAGCACGTACACGTTGCCGGTCGCCTCGTCGGCGCAGTACAGACGCTTGGACCAGGCCACGCACGGCGAGAGCTCGGGACCTTCGCCCGGCACCGTGAACTGGTTGACCTTGTCGCCGCTCACCACGTACACCGTGCGACCGTCGATGACGGTGACCGGAACGTCGGCGCCGGTGGTGCGCAGTGGCATCGAGCCGGGGCCGGAAAGCGACAGTGTCGTTTTCTTGGTGACGTCGCCGCGCAGGGTCGTGAGCACGGCGGCCGTCTTGTCGAGCACGGCCACCCCGGCGTCGAGCACTGAGAGCGTCAGGTCGTGGCTGGGATCGGCGATGGACAACGTCTTGACGATCTTCGGATCTGCCGAAGCCGCGCCGCCGGTACCGCCGTTCCTGTTCGTTGTTCCCTTCGGAACCGCGGTGGGTTGGATTGCGACGGCGGTTCCTTCGCCAGGCACCAGAAGCCACAGCCGGCCGTCTGCATCGAAGGAGCCGCCGGCCAGGCCCGGCATGAACCGCAGCGGCGCGCCGATCGGGGTGAGCGTGGCGGGGTTGAGTTGGCTCACGGCGCCCTGCACCGAGTCGATGACGAACGCGGAGTCCCCGTGCAGAGCGACGGTCACGCCGATGCCCGCGGTGGTCTGGGAACTCGCGGCCAACTGCAGGCTGGACAGGTCGAGCACGCTCACCTTGCCGGTGGTGACATCGCGGAGGATGACGTACCGGTCGGTCTGGCTGACCTGCACGGTGTGGCCCAGCGAGTCGGAGACCTTGTATCGCGTGTCGACCCGGCCGGTGACTCCGTTGACCCGAGCCACCTCGCCCTTGTTGCTGCTCCACAGCCAGGACGCGGCGTCGAAGTTCGCGATCGCGTTGTCCGCCGCGCCGAGACCGAACAGGGTGGCGCCGATACCCGCCAGGAGCGCCGCGACGATCCCGACCGTTACCAGGCCGCCCCGGCCCTGCGCCAGCCGTCGAATACGCGCGCTAAACATCGATGCACCTCCCCATGGCCGGCGCTCATCCTATGCGCAGGTCGAGCGGCGTCGATACCCCTGAGCTACACCTGTGGAAAACTTTGTATGCGCAGGTCAGCGCCTTGGGCTGGCGGACGGACCGCGCCTGGTGCAGGTCAGGGAGGACGGCGCGGTCTGTTGCGGTGAGTACACTGCGGCGACCAGAAAGCAATAGGTCGCGCTCGTACTGAGACCGTTGATTGTGTAGGTCGTCTCGCCGGATCCGGCCGATCCCAGCGTTTTGTACCCGCTCTCGGGGCGGCCGCCTGCGATGACGAAAGGAACGCTGCCGTTTGTGGGATCCGTCCAGGTCAGCGTGACGGACGTGCCGTCGTCACGCAGCTTGAGGTCGCCGGGTGCCCGCAGTGCGTCAGCCGTCGGGCTCGGCTGGGGACGTCCACCCTCCCGGCGGTCAGGCGCGTTCAGCACCAGCAGCGCCGCGACGCCGCCGCCAACCAGCGCCATGGCCGCGACGAGCACGAGTACCAGCATCGGAAGCCGCGAATGGCGATGTTCGTCGGTGTTGCGAGGCGGCCACGAGGGCGCGACCTCCGGCGCGGGTAGCGGTGGGACTGGTCGCGGTGCGGACGGTGGCGGGAACGGACCGGTGGCCGGTGGCGGAACCGGTGTCTCGGCGCGCGGAACCGGTGTCTCGGCGCGCGGAACCGGTGCGTCGGTGCGCGGAACCGGGAGCTCGGTGGGTGGAGGCGGCGCGGCGGGGCCCGCCGTTCCCGGCGGAGAGGCGCCAAGGTAGCTACTCGCGGCCTGGACGTACTCGTGGTCGGGGCCCAACGCCGCCGGACCGTGACGCAGCACCGTGGTGAAGTTGCGCCGCGCCTCGTGTCGGTTGCCCAGCTCATCAGCGAGCGTCGCGAGGTCGTACGACAGCGGCAGCAGCGCCGGGCTGTCCTCGCCAAGCGTGAACTGCCCGGCGGCCAGGGCCTCTTCCAGCAGGCGGCGCGCGTGCATCAGGTCACCGAGTTCGCGGTGCAGTGAGGCGAGCAGGCGGGTGCCGGCGAGGACCTCGGGATGGTCGGCGCCGAGCGTGGCGGCGGCTGGGTCGAGCGCCTGCTCGAGCTTGACCTGTGCGCCGCGCAGGTCACCGCGGCTGGCGAGGGCGTGTGCGTTGCGTACGACGGCGGCGAGGTGATCGGGCACGGACACGCCGCTATGCTGCCCGTTCACGCTCGCGGTCCGCTACCCGGCCCCTGGTACGGAAATGGGACAGAGAGCCGGGGCGGGCGGAGAACCGCCCACCCCGGCCACACGAAGCTGCTGATGAAGCTTTCAGCTCTGCTGGCGCAGCGCCTTGCTCAGTTCGGTCTTGGACATCGACGACCGGCCCGAGATGTCGGCGTCCTTGGCCATCTCGTAGAGCTCATCCCGGGTGGCGTCGGTAAGGTCCGACCGGCCCCGGGCGTAGGCCGCCGCGTGCTCGGTCTCTGCGTCGAAGCCGGCCTTGCGCAGTTCGTCGAGCCTGAGCTCGGTGAATGCCTGGCCGAGCTGCTCCAGCTTGGCCTTGTCAACGGCGTCGCGCAGGGCCGGGAGGATCTCGCTCTCCTCTTCCTCCACGTGGTGCTTGACGGCGTTCACGAACTCGGTGAACATCTGCTCGAACTGTGGCGAGTCAATGTTCTGCTGGGCCTTCTTGAGCAGTTGCTCGGCCTCGTCGTGCTCCTCGTACCCGTGATGGACCTCGTCCTTCTCGCTCGGGTCCGCTTTGGTCAGCGCCGGATAGACCTTCTTCTCCTCGGCTTGCGCGTGCGCCATCAGCCGCGCGGCGATCTCCTCGACCAGGGCCCGTCGGTCGCCCTTGCCGCTTTGGACCTGCTCGAAGAGGTCCTCCAGCATCCGGTGGTCATTCATGATCAAGGTGACAGCATCTGACGCCATGACTCCTCCAGATTCTCAGGTGTCAACGTCGTACCCATCGACCACCTGGTGAAACGATCAAGTCATGGCGGCGCCGATGCCGGTCACCGTCCAATCGTCAGCTCGGCAGGGCGTGGTCAGACCGCGCTGGCCGGCATGTTGACCGGCAGGCGGGGGGGTGGGCGCGCCGGTCCTGCCCGCCAGCTCGGGCGCCGCTTCAGCCGGCTCAGGTGGCACTTCAGCCAGCTCGGGTGCCTCCTCGGCCGCTTCAGGCACCGCCTCGACCGGGGCGAACGTTTCGATCAGCACGAGCTCGGTGGGCTGGGCGATCACCTCAGCGGGTACGTGATCGATGAGCGTCATGCCGGATGGGTGGAGCTTGAGGAGAAGGCGCCATGCCGACGCGGCGATCTCGGCGTCGACGTGGAGTTCGTGGCGCGTTGCGACCAGATGGCAGCGCGAGGGGAGACCCCGGGGGTCGCTGAGGATCGCGTACGCGCTCAGCCCCAGCGCGGCGCCGAACACCGCACCGAGCGGGAGCCCCCACGACAGGCCCAGGAGCAGCGCATCGACACGTGCCCGGTCGAGGACCGCGATCAGTACCATCAGTGCGCCGATCCACAGTCCACCGCACCCGCCGAGGGTCGCCGCGCGCCAAGCGGTGATCCTGGCGTCAACGTCGGTGACCAGTTTCAGGTTTCCGCCGACGACAGTCACCCGGTGGATCGGGAAGTGGGTGAGGGCGAGCAGGTCGACGGTACGCCGCGCGTCGGCGTACCGGGCGAATGAAGCGACCTGCGTACGGCCGACTAATTGGGCGTGTTCGGTCATGACTGGGCGGGATCCGCGCAGCGCGCCGAAGCGGAGGGGAAGGCGCTTCGGCGAATCGGTCACGGGTACCGCCTCCTCGGTGCCGGCCGGCAGGCGCAGACCAGCTACCCGTATCAGGCATCTTTACTCGCTGATCATGCGCTGGGGCGTACGGTAGTTGCTGCTGCCCGCGCCGGTTCGGTAACAGACCGACCGGCAGCGAGTCGTGCCCGTGCCGGTGACGCCGTAGCGACTGGGCGTAGCCGTGCCGGGGTGGCCGCCAGCAGGGCGTCCAGATCGGACGCGGGGCGTTGCCACGTGTTGTGCGTTGCGATGTTGTGCGAAGTGACCAGTCCGTAGGCCGGGGCCGGATGGGTAGGTCGGGGGCCCTACCCGGAGCGGCGCCTGCCCTACGGACTGGTTTGCGTGCGCAAGGGGGCGAACCACGATGTCCGTCGCGCTTGACCATGCTCACCGGCCGTCCCTGTTTGGTGGGGACCTCGACGAGCGCATTCCCGTACTACTGCAGAAGATGTGCGCCTTCACACCGGGAGATCCCGCCCGGGCGGAACCGCGCGCCGAGTTGATCAGTCTGTGCCGGCCGCTGGCGGCGTACCTGGCACGGCGATACCGAGACAAGGGGGAACCGCTCGACGACCTGGTGCAGGTCGCCACCGTCGGGCTCATCAAGGCCGTGGACGCGTACGACCCGCGCCGCGGTGTGCCGTTCGGCAACTACGCCTCACCCACGATTGTGGGTGAGATCAAGCGCCACTTCCGGGACAAGGGCTGGGCGCTGCGCGTACCGCGGCGGCTACAGGAGTCGCGCCTGCGCATCGCGCGTGAGGTGGGGCCGTTGACCCAGCGGCTCGGGCGGTCGCCGACCGTGGCGGATCTGGCCGCCTCGCTGTGCGAACCGGAGGAGGACATCATCGCCGGCCTGGCGTGCGCTCCGGCGTACCGGGTGCTGTCGCTGCAAGTGCCACTGCGTACCGCGGCAGGAGCGGAGCTGATCGAGGTGCTCGGTGGCACCGATCCGCTGCTGGAAGGGGTGGAGCAGAGGGAGTCGCTCCGTCCGCTGATCGCCCGCCTTCCGCGCCGTGAGCAGCGGATTCTTCAGATGCGCTTCTTCGCCAACATGACCCAGGCGCAGATCGCCGCCGAGACCGGCATCTCGCAGATGCACGTGTCGCGGCTGCTCGGCCACTCGTTGCGAGTGCTCCGGGAGGGCCTGCTGGCGGAGTAGCTGGCCGGCTAGCTCGGCATGATCATCGAGAGGTCGGGGCGTCATGACGCCCCGACCTCTCGATGATCATGGAGAACTACCAGTTGCGCATCCAGGGCAGGTGGGCGTCGAGCCAGTCCCGTAGCTGGGCGGCCTGGTCGGCGCCGCCATCGAGCCAAGGCAGTGCCTTGGTGATCGCGAGGATCCCGAGTACGACGCCGGCGATACTGAACGCCAGTCCGAGCAGCGCGACGTGGTGACCGGTCACGTGCCGGCGCGCCACCGCGGACAGCCCGGCTGCTGCGAATACGAGGCCGACCACGCCGATCGCGACGCCGAGCGGCGCGAGCCGGCCACTGAGCGCCGCGAGGGTGGCACACACCCCGAGGATCAGGCTCAGCGTCGAGGTGAAACTGGTATGCGCCCAGCGAGCCGGTTCGGCCCGCTCGGCGTCGACGGCGTCGACCCGGTCGCGATCAGCGACGGCGTCGGCTCGGTCCCGCTCGGCGACGGTTTCTGCCCGGTCCCGCTCGGCAACCGGTCGGTCGGCCATCGACGGACGCATAGGCCTCGTCGTGTCGGGCGCTACCGCGCCACCGGGCGGGACCGGCGCTACCGCGCCACCGGGCGGGACCGGCGCTACCGCGCCACCGGGCGGGACCGGCGCTACCGCGCCGCCCGGGGGAACCGGATGGCCGGGCGCCCTCCGGCGCTGCGGGATTGTCGCGCCGGGGTCAGCGGAGCCGGCGGGGCCAGCGGAGCCGGCGGTGGTCATGCCGCTGGGAATCCCGCCGGTGGGCGTCGACTCGGCGGGCATAGCGTGATCGGCGGCACGTCGCCCATCGTGGGACCGTCGGGGGAACAGGCCAGTAGCCATTGCACACCTCCTATGGGTCGCCCGTCTGCGACGGCGCGTCACGGGCGGGATATTGATGAATTACCCATCCCGGCGGACGGCTACACGGACCGGTTGGCCGTTTGTGCCATGGTTTGCGCTAGCTGGGGCGCGGGTACCCACACCCCATGGAACGCGGCAATTCGAAGCATGGGCCACGGCTCGACAACGAGATGGAACATGAGGTTCGCGGCATCCTCCAGGGGTTGGTCAACGACCGGGTAGAGGAGTGGCGCGATCCTGAGCCGCCCGGCGAGGACCAGCCGAATCCGACGCGCGCGCCGCACGGGTTCGAGCGGGCCGGCGCCCCGCCTGGCATGACACCGGAGGAGGTCGATACGCGCAGCCGCATCGGACGGTACATCCCCCTGTCGGCGCTGCCCGGCGATCGCGACGACCTGCTCGCGGCAGCCGAGGAGATGGAGGCGCCGGACGACGTCATCGAGATGCTTAGCGCGCTCCCCGCCGACCAGGTGTTCGAGACGGTCAACCAGGTGTGGGCCGCCCTCGGCGGGCACAACGAGGAGACGCGCGTCTGACGTGAAAACCACAACGGCATCCGGGAGGTCGCCATCCCACAGTGCCGTGGGATGGCGACCTCCCGGAACCGTTACCTGAGGAGCGGCTCAGCGCGACCGCAGCGCGGGCAGCAGCTCGCGCTCGGCGAACTCGAGGAACTGCCCCTGGCCCTCGGCGCCCACCTGTACCAGGGCGACGTGCGTGAAGCCGGCGTCGAGAAACTTACGCACCGCGGCGACGTGCTTGTCCACATTGGGCCCGCAGGGGATCCCCGCCGCCACGTCCTCCTCGCGCACCGCGTCGCTGGCCCGCGCGAACGACCGGGGATTGGGCAGCTCGGCGTTGACCGGCCAACTCAGGCCGAACCATCGGAACTGCTCGTACGCAATCTTGCGGCACTGCGCCTCGTCCGGGCCGTAACAGACCGCGACCTGCCCGTACCGCGGCTTGCCGGTGCCGCCCGCCGCGTCGAACATCTCGCACAGCTCGCGCCGGGGCTCGACGGCGATCATGACGTCGGCGAACTCGCCCGCGAGTTCACATGAGGACGGGCCGGACACCGCGATCCCGATCGGCACGCCGTTCTCGGGGAGATCCCACAGCTTGGCCTCCGGCGCCTCGAAGTACTCGCCGCCGTGGTGGATCGTTTCGCCGGCGAGCAGCGGACGGATGATGTCGAGCGCCTCCACGAGCATGTCGTGGCGTTGGGCCACGTGCGGCCAGGCGCCGACGACGTGCTCGTTGAGGTTCTCACCGGCGCCGAGGCCGAGGGTGAACCGGCCGCCGGACATGACGCCGATCGTCGCCGCCCGCTGCGCGACCACGGCCGGGTGGTAGCGGCGGATCGGCGAGGTCACGAACGACATCAGTTTGATGGTCGATGTCGAATACGCGACGGCGCCCAGCACCGACCAGGCGTACGGGGAGTGGCCCTGCTCCTCCAGCCAGGGGTAGTAGTGATCGGAGATGACAGCGAAGTCGAAGCCGGCCCGCTCGGCGCCGATTCCGTCGTTGACCAGCTGGGTCGGTCCGGCCTGTTCGCACATCATGGTGTAGCCGAAGGTCGCCACGAAGCTCCTCCCGATTAGGTGAGTAGTCCCTGCTCCTCGACGACCGGGACCGACAGGGTCTTGTACCCGACGTCGTCGAACAGCACCGTCATCTGATCGCCGGAGTAGCGCAGGACGGTTCCGCCGCCCCACTCCGGGTGCGTGACCCGGCTGTGCACCGGATAGGGGCCCGCCTCGCCGGAGGCCTCCACCTCGCGCGCCGCGCCCGTCAGACAGTTGTCGCAGTGCCCGCACGGTTGGTCCAGATGCTCGCCAAAGTAGGCGAGCAGGGTCTGCCCGCGGCACGCGGTCGTGTCGGCCAGATTGCGCATCATGTCCAGGCGGGAGCGCTGTACGGTCTGCCGCCGCTGCGCCTGCTCGAGCGCCGCCTCGGCGGCCTGTTCCAGCGGCGGGGTGTAGGCGGGTGACCGCCACTTGCCGCCCCGGCCGGCCGCCGCCGCGGCGCCGACCTCCTCCAGCAGCGAGAGCAGTTCGCCGAGTTTGCGGGGGCCCAGCCCGGTCTTCTCCCGAAGCTGCGTACGGGACTTCGGGCCGGCGTGCAGCGCTTCGGCGAGCCGGATGAGGTCGTTCGTCGCCGGCAGCCCACCGGTGAAGAACTTGCGCAGGCCGGTGTCCTCGGCGCGGTACAACAGGAGCGCCTGGGCCGGTTCGCCGTCCCGGCCGGCCCGGCCGATCTCCTGGAAGTAGCTGTCAGGGGAGTCGGGCAGCGAGACGTGGTTGACCCAGCGGATGTTCGGTTTGTCGATGCCCATGCCGAACGCGCTGGTCGCGACCATCACGGGTACTTCGTCGGCTGCGAACGCCTCGTGGCGGCGCCTACGCTCGCGTACAGCCATCCCGCCGTGGTATGCGGTCGCCGGGATCCCGGTGTCGGTCAGCCAGGCCGCAAGCTCCTCGGCCGCCCGCCGGGTGGCCACGTAGACGATGCCGGGCGGAGACGACTGCTGGAGGCGGTCGAGCAGGCGCTGCCGGCGCTGCTCGTCGTCGACGCACTGCACCGCCTCGAGGAACAGGTTGGGCCGGTCCAGCCCGGTGATCACCACCTCCGGGTCGGCGAGGCCCAGCCGACCGATGATGTCCTCGCGTACGGGCGGGGAGGCGGTCGCGGTCAGCGCGACGACCGGCGGGTGCCCCAGTTCTCGAATCGCGCGGCCGAGCTGGAGGTAGTCGGGGCGGAAGTCGTAGCCCCAGGCGGAGATGCAGTGCGCCTCGTCGACGGCGATCAGGCTGGGCCGCGCGGCCCGGATCGCCGCCAGCTTCTCGGGGTCGGCGAGCTGTTCGGGGGTTACGAAGACGTACTCGACCTGTCCGGACTGCAGCCGCTCCAGCGCGGCGCGCTGTGCCGTCGCGCCCTCCGCCGAGCTGAGCCGTACCGCGGCGAGGGCGTCGTCGCCGCGCTCCGCGAGCCCGGCGATCTGGTCGGTCTGCAAGGCCAGCAGCGGGGAGACCACGACGGTCGGGCCGGGCAGCAGCGTGGCGGGTACCTGGTAGATCGCCGACTTGCCGCCGCCGGTCGGCGCCACCACGAGGGCGTCGCGCCCGGCCATCAGGGCGTGCATGGCGATGGCCTGCTCGGGACGCAGCTCGTCCCAGCCGAATCGCTCGCGCGCGGCGGCGCGCAGCTGAGAGGTGACGTCCATCGACTATGCGCCGTACCCGGAAGAGGACTCGCCAAACCCTCAGTGGTTCGTGGCGACGCAGTGGGGTAAGGGCCGGAAGGCACCCGGCGGCGAGAGGAGAGCGAGGATGGGTGTGGCGACGGCAGAAACCTGGATCGATGCGCCTCCGCTGCCCACCGAGTTACAGGTGGAGATCACCTCCGCCTGTAACCTGCGCTGCACGATGTGCCTGGTCAGCTACCGGCCGCCGGTCAACAAGCTGGTCGGTGCGATGGCACCGGACCTGTTCGCGGGCATCCTCGACGGGGTGCCGACGCTGCAGCGGCTGACCATGCAAGGGCTCGGTGAGCCGCTGCTGTCGCCGTACCTCGTCGACCAGGTACGGCAGGCCAAGCGGCGCGGGATCACGGTCGGCTTCAACTCCAACATCACGCTGCTGAGCCGGCGGCGGGCCGACGAACTCGTCGCGGCCGGCCTCGACTGGCTGCACGTCTCCCTGGACGGGGCCGCCGCCGACACGTACGAGAGCATCCGGAAGGGGTCGACCTTCGACACCGTCGTCGCCAACCTCACCGGCCTGGTGGCGGCGAAACGGGCCGCGGGGAGCGCGACGCCGTGGCTCCGGGTCGTCTTCGTCGCGATGCGCCGCAACGTCGCCGAACTGTCCGCCCTGGTCCGGCTGCTGGCCGACATCGGCGTCAACGAGCTACGGGTGCAGAACCTCAGCCACGACTTCTCCGACACCGATCCGTCCGGGCAGTACGCCGGCATCCGCGAGTTCGCGGCCGCCGACGGGCTGTGGACCTCCCCGGAGTCCGCAGCGGCCGCGCGGAAGGCCTTCGACGCGGCTGAGCGCGCGGCCGAGGAGCACGGGCTGACCCTGCGCCTGCCCCGGTTGGAGACGGTGCCGCACGAGCCCGGCCGGCCCGGCTGCACCTGGCCCTGGGAGTCGGTCTACATCACGAGTCAGGGCGTGGTTCAGCCGTGCTGCATGGTGATGGGGGACGACCGGGTCGCGCTCGGGCGCCTGTCCGAGTCCAGCTTCGCCGAGATCTGGCATTCACCGGCGTACCGGGACTTCCGCCGGCGGCTCGCGGCCGACGACCCACCCGACGTGTGCCGCGGCTGCGCGCTGTACCAACGGACGTTTTGATGGGTGAGACGGTAGACGCGGTCGTTATCGGGGCCGGTCCCAACGGTCTGGTCGCGGCGAACATGCTTGTCGACGCGGGCTGGGACGTGATCGTCCTGGAAGCCACGGACCACCTGGGCGGCGCGGTGCGCTCGGCGCCCCTCGCCGCGCCCGGCTTCCTGTCCGACGTGTGCAGTTCGTTTTACCCGCTGGGGTACGCGTCACCGCCGCTGGCCGCGCTGCGCCTCGACGAGTACGGGCTGCGCTGGACCAACGCCCCGCATGTGCTGGCCCACCTGCTACCCGACGGCCGCGCCGCCGTGCTCGACCGGGACCTCGACGTCACCGCCGCCTCGCTGGAGGAGTTCGCGCCCGGCGACGGGCGGCGTTGGCGCAGCGAGTACGCGCGGTGGGCCGAGGTGAGCGACGAACTGCTCGGCGCGCTGCTGACGCCGTTCCCGCCGGTACGCCCGGGCCTCGCCCTGTACCGGCGGCTGCGCACCGCCGGCCTGCTGCGGCTGGCCCGCTGGTTCCTGCTGCCGGCCCGGATCCTCGGTGAGGAGATGTTCGAGGGCGAGGGCGGCCGGGCGCTGCTCGCCGGCTTGGCGCTGCACACCAACCTGTCACCCGTCGAGGTCGGCAGCGGGGTGTACGGGTGGCTGCTGGCGATGCTCGGCCAGCAGTACGGGTTTCCGGTGCCCGTGGGCGGTGCGGGCCGGCTCGCGGACGCCCTGGTGGACCGGTTGCGCGCCCGGGGCGGGGAGATCCTGCTCGACGCGCCGGTGGACCGGGTGATCGTCGGCGCCGGGCGGGCGCTCGGCGTCCGCAGCGCCGACGGCCGTCACTGGCGGGCCCGCCGGGCGGTCCTCGCCGACGTGCCGGCGCCGGCCCTCTTTCTCGACCTGGTCGGCGCCGACCGGCTGCCCGATCGCTTCGTTGACGACCTGCGCCACTTCCGTTGGGACGACGCCACGATCAAGGTGGACTGGGCGCTGTCGGGGCCGGTGCCCTGGGTCAACGAGGCGGCGCGCCGAGCGGGGACCGTGCACCTGCGCGTGGACACGCCGGGGCTGGTCGACTTCTCGGCCGACCTCGCCGCCGGGCGGGTACCGGAGCGGCCGTTCGTGCTCGTCGGCCAGATGACCACGGCGGATCCGACCCGGTCGCCCGCCGGCACGGAGGCGATGTGGGCGTACACGCACGTGCCGCGCCGCGAGAAGTGGACGGCCGCCGACATCGACCGGCATGTCGAGCGGATCGAGAGGGTCATCGAGCAGTCCGCGCCCGGGTTCCGGGATCTGGTCATCGGCCGGCACGTGACCGGGCCGGAGCGGATGGAGGCGGAAAACCCCAGCCTGGTCGGCGGCGCGATCAACGGTGGCACGGCCGCGCTGTACCAGTTGCTGTTCCTGCGGCCCGTACCGGGCCTGGGGCGGGCCGACACCCCGGTCGACAAGCTCTATCTGGCGAGCGCGAGCGCCCACCCGGGCGGGGGCGTACACGGTGGTCCGGGTGCGAACGCCGCGCGGGCCGCCCTGGCGCGCCACCGGGTAGTGGCCGGCGACCTGTACGCGGCCGGCGTCAAGGCCGCCCAGCGCGCCGTCTACAGCTGAGCCGAACTACGGTGAGCCGCACTACGGTTGAGCCGAACTACGGTGAGCCGCACTACGGTTGAGCCGAACCCGGCGGAGCACATCGTCCAGAATGGACCGACTGGCGGCGGGTTGCCAGATCGGCCAAGCGGCGCAGCGACTCCTTGTTGCGCCAGTGCAGAGCGAAGTCGTTGAGCTTGGTGTGCAGCCAGCGCAACGGCCCTTCGGGGAAGTCCTCGACCATCGTGACCCGGGTCGAGTCGGCGCCGACCGGGGTGAGCGACAGGTGCACCCGGCCCGCGCCCCACGGCCACAATCCCACCCGGAGCAGCAGCATCCGGTCCTGCTCGCAGTCGACCGCGACGGTCTTGTCGCGTACGGACAGCGGCCACGGCCCGACCTTGTGGTGGATCGCGGTGCCGGGCGAAGGGAAGCCCCGTTCGACGTAGCGGATGTGGGCGCTGCCGACCACCCAGTCGCTGTAGGTCCACCCGTCGGCGAGGACGGCGAACACCCGGTCCGGGGTCGTATTGATCACGTACTCAGTTGTGGCCACCCGGACAGGATGCCCGCCCCGGCTGGCCCACTAACCGGTTGCGCGGTCCGGGCGTACGGCGGCAGGTAGAGATTCACCGATTGGAGATCATGATCATGGAAAGGGAGCTTACGGCTGGGTGGTCTCGTGGATCGCCATCTCCTCGGCGGTCGGCCCGCCGCCGTCCGGGCCCGCGTCCCAGGCGACCGCCTCCTTGATCTTGTCTTCGTGTGCTCCCTCGTCGGGTTCGACGAGACGGCCGATCGGCCGGATCAGGCCGGGAGTCACATCCGGCCGGTCGTACAGCGAGACGGGGGAGTCGTCGGCCTCCAATGGGGGCTCCTCGGCCAGCCCGACCTCCTGCGGGGGCCGGTCGACCTGGTCGTTGCCCAGGTCGACGTTGTCGCCCGGCAGGTTGTCGACCAGTGCGGCCTGTGCGCTCCCGGACGGGCTGGCCAGCTCGCCGCCCTCTTCGACCGGTTCCTCACGGGCCAGCTTGTACTCCAGCGACTCGCCGAGGCGGCCCTCCTCCGGCGTGACCCCGTACCGGTCGATCGCCATCGGAGCGCGTCCGGGCAGGGGAGCCGGGTCCGGGCCGTCGGCTTCCCGCGGCGACTCCGCCCTGCTCTCCTCCATCGCTATATGGTCGTCGTCGGCCACCTCCGGCAGTCCCAGGGACTCCGGGTCGGAGATGGGTTCCGGGTAGTTGTCCAGTAGTCGCACCATGTGGCTGATTTACCCACCGCCCCGTTTCCGACACCTCGAAACGGGGATCGGCAGGGGTCACCTGGCGATCTTCGCGATCGCGGAGCGGTCCAGGTTCGCGCACAGCGCGGCCGGATCGTCGTAGACCTCCACCGCGCCGGCTTCGCGCAGTTCCGCGGCGCTCGTACCGCCGCAGGTGACCCCGATACAGATGATCCCCGCGCGTGCCGCGGCCTGGACGTCCCACACCGAGTCGCCGACCAGCAGCGCGTGATCGCCCGCCAGGCCGCCGGCCTGCAGCGCGACCGCGATGATGTCCGGGTCGGGCTTGCTCGTGCCCACGTCGTCCTTGCTGGTCGTGGCGTGGATGGCGGCATCGGCATCGAGCACGCTCCGCAGCACGCCCAACTCCTTCTTCGACGCCGACGAGGCGAGGACGACGCGCAGGCCGCGGTCCGCGCAGGCGCGCAGCAGGTCCGCGGCGCCGGGCAGGGGCCGCAACCGTTCCCAGTACGTGGCGTAGAGCGCCAGGTGCGCGCCGCGCATGGTGTCGTCGGAGCCCCGATCGCGGTCGGTGCCGAGGAGGTGATCGACGAGCTTGTCCGACCCCATCCCGATCGCCCGGTGGATGCGCGCCATCGGGACGGTGTACCCGTTCTGCCGCAAGGCCTCCCACCAGGAGACCGCATGCAGGTAGTTGGTATCGACGAGGGTGCCGTCGACGTCGAAGAGCACGCCACGAGCTGATTCGTTCATGCGCGGACTGGTACCCCGAAACCGGTGCCGTGAAGCTCACGCTGGCCGTGGGTGACCGACGACGCCCCAGCCTTCGCGGTCGGCTCTGTTTACGGTACGAAGTCAGGGACACGATAACCCGGATCCAGGAGCCGCGCCGTGGTCGAATGGCTGATGAACACCCGCCGTCTCGCGGACGGCGCGGTCGCCATCGAGCTTCGCGGTGAGATCGACGTCTCCCACGCCGACGAGCTACGCACCAAATTGATCGGCATCGCGACGAACCTGCGGCCGGTGCGGATCGTGGTGGACATGCTGCATGTCACGTTCGTCGACTCCAGTGGCATCGGGGCCTTGGCCGCGGGGCAGAACGCCGCCCGCACGGTGGGGGTGGGGTTCGCGGTCACCAACCCGGCCTCGTTCGTACGCCAGCAGTTGCGCATGATGGGCCTGACCGATGCCTTCGGAGTGCAGGGGTAACGTCTCGTCCGGCCCGTGGGGGTGGTTTTACCGCCCCGCACTGACATCATGGGAGCCAGCAGAAGCGGCCGTTTGGAGTAGTGATGGCGACCCCCCGCACCCCGCTGCTGGTCGAACAGCTGACCGGTGAGCTGAACGGTGGCACCGTGCTGCGTATCCACGGCGAGCTCGACATCAGCACCGCCGAGCAGCTACGCCACGCCGTGGCGCCCCACCTGGCCGCCGGCGGTCGGCTGGTGCTGGACCTGTCCCGGGTGACCTTCTGCGACTCGACCGGTCTGGCCGTCCTGGTCGGCTTCCACAAGCGTCTCGCCGCGCTGGGTGGCGGGCTGGAGTTGTACGCGCCCGTCCAGCGGGTGCAGCACCTGCTGATGATCACCGGGCTCAATCGGGTGTTCCCGGTTCACGCCGCAGGCGAGGAGAGCCCGACCCGCTGACCCGCCCGTTCGAATGGTCCACCGGTGGTAACCGCTGGCGGCGACCGCCGCCGGGCGGCGGCACGTCACGCTACGCGTCAAGGAGGACACATGCCCAGGTGGCGGGTTGCCGGGGGTGCGCTCGCCGGTTTGCTGCTGGGTGGCGCCTCCGCGGTTGCCGCGTGGCGGTGGGTGCGCGCGGTGGCGGAGGTCGCCCGTGACTCCGCCGAGCAGAGACTCGAGGACGCCCAGCGGCTGGCCGGCTTCGCCAGCTGGGAGTATGACCTGGCCACGGCCACCATGAGATTCTCCCGGCAGCTGAGCGCCATCGTCGGCGTCGACCACGTCGTCGGCAGCTTCGCGGCCGCAGGCGCCCACGTGCATCCCGATGACATCGCCCGGGTACGGGCCGCGCGCGACGACCTCGTCGCACGGCACAAGCCCTTCACTCTGGAGTTCAGGCTGGTCCGCCGGGACGGTCGGGTGCTCGACATCCTGAGCTCCGGCGAGGCCGTACGCGACGAGTCCGGGCGGGTCGTGCGGCTGTGGGGGACGATCCACGACGTCACCGAGCAGCGCGCCGCCGAGCGGGCGGCTCGTGAGGCGGCCCGCCGCGCCGAGCAGACCCGCGCTGAGTTGGAGGTCGAGCACCAGGCGCTGCAGATGTTCCAGCGCGCGATGCTGCCGGCCGAGCTGCCCCGCCTCGGCACGGTCGACGTGTCAGCGGTCTACCTGCCGTTGGCCGAGCGGATCGACATCGGCGGTGACTGGTACGACGCCTTCGGACTGCCCGACGGGCGCCTGGCCCTGGCCGTGGGCGACGTGACCGGCCACGACCTGCGTGCCGCGACGGTGATGGGGCAGGTGCGCAACGCCGTACGCGCGTACGCGACCGAGCACCCCGACCCGGGCGCGGTCCTCGCGCGGGTGAACACGCTGCTGGCCCGCCTGCCCGAGCTGGACCTGGTGACCATGCTCTACGGCGTCTACGACCCGATCGGCCACGAGCTGGTCTGGAGCAACGCCGGGCACCCACCGCCGCTGCTGCGCCGGGGGGACACGGCGACGCTGCTGACCCTGGAGGGCGGGCTTCTGCTCGGTGTCGTCCCGGACGGGGAGTCCTACCCCGAACACCGGCTCCGGCTGGGCCCCGGCGACTCCGTCCTGTGGTACACCGACGGTATCGTCGATCACCGGTCGATCGATCCGGCCGAGGCCCTCGAGCGGCTGCGCCGCGCGTACGCCCGGGCGCCGGGCGGGGCTGCCGAGCTGCTCGGCTCGGTCTCCACCGAAATGCTGGCCAACGGCCCGCGCGAAGACGACGTCTGCCTGCTCGTCCTGCGCCGGGCGGCCGAGCCCGCGAACGTTGTCCGTGATCGCCGGGAGTTCGCGGTGTCCTGACGCCGCAGACTCCCGGTGATCACGTTTGGGCGCATCGACCTCGGTAACAACCAAGGTCGTGAATCAAATCACGGTAGTTATCGCCAGCCGCAATCGTGCCGATGTCCTGCCGCGAACGATCGCGCGGCTCCGCGCGCTACCCGATCGGCCGCCCGTGATCCTGGTCGACAACGGCTCCTCCGACGGCACGCCGTACCGGATCCACCGGGCGTTCCCGGAGGTGCGGGTGGCGCGCGAGCCGGCAGCGCGGGCCGCCGTCGGCCAGCTCGCCGCTCGGCTGCCCCGGGCGCTGTGGCGTCGCCGGGCGCCGCGCCCGGCAGTGGAGGCGGCGCTCGCCCGGCTGGACGACGCGCAACTGTGGCACGGGTACTTCCCGGACGGACCGGGCAGTGGGCCCCGGTCGCGGCCCGAGGTTGGCCGGCTGGCGCGCGGGTAAGGCCACCGGGACCGCGTTACTCCCCGGGATGGTGAGCGTAGATGGCAGACGAGATCGAGGCGCTGCGGCGGGCGCGTGCGGCCGCGCGCGCGTACGCGGCGGCGAGCCAGGACATGGTGGATTTCCTCGACCGTACGTCGGCGGTGCCTGACCCGCAGCAGGAGGCGGAGTACGCCGCGCTGCTGGGCATCGAGGAGTTGCAGCGCAAGCAGCGCGAGGACGCGCTGCGGGAGATCGGTCTGGTCGTGCGCAGCGTGGGGGAGGCCTGATCCCGTCCCGCCCCACCGGTTCGCGATCCATGATCACGGAGGTATTTCCGCCCTCGGGCACGGAAAAGTCTCCGTGATCATGGGTGGAGAGAGGAGCGGGAGTGGGTAAGAGGGGGTGGCAGCGTTGTGTTGATCATGGCCGTGCTGGCGCCAATCGTCGGTAACTCTTGACTGATTCAAGAAAACGCGATGGGCTGGGGCGGACTTGCGAGTCAGCAATCCGCCCTGCCACGGTGCGGCCCATCCGGTGAACGCTGACCGCGTTCACCGGATGGGCCGCGTCGAATGCGGGCACGAGAGGTCAGGAGACGGGCATGTCTGAAAAGCCGGTATTGACTACCCGACAGGGCCACCCGGTCCACAACAACCAGCAGCAGCGCACCGTCGGCAGTCGGGGCCCCGCCACGCTGGAGAACTACCAGTTCCTCGAGAAGATCAGCCACTTCGACCGCGAGCGCATCCCGGAGCGCGTGGTGCACGCCCGCGGCTTCGTCGCCCACGGCGAGTTCGAGGCGTACGGGACGATCGGAACCGGTGACGATGCGGTGCCGGCCTCCACTTATACGCGCGCCAAACTCTTCCAGGAGAAGGGCAAGAAGACCCCGGTCACCATCCGGTTCTCGACCGTCATCGGCGGCCGCGACTCCTCCGAGGCCGCCCGTGACCCGCGCGGGTTCGCGGTGAAGTTCCGTACCGAGGACGGCAACTGGGACATGGTGGGCAACAACCTCCAGGTCTTCTTCATCCGCGACGCGATCAAGTTCCCGGACGTGATCCACTCGCTCAAGCCGGACCCTGTCACGTTCCGCCAGGAGCCCAACCGGATCTTCGACTTCATGTCGAACACCCCGGAGGCGATGCACATGATCACCTGGCTGTTCTCGCCGTACGGCATCCCGAAGAACTACCGGACCATGCGTGGCTCGGGCGTCAACACGTATCGCTTCGTCAACGCGCAGGGCGAGGGCGTGCTGGTCAAGTTCCACTGGCTGACCCAGCAGGGTGAGCACAACCTGACCCAGGAGCAGGCCGACGCCATCCAGGCCACCGAGCTGGGGCACGCGTCCAAGGACCTGTACGAGGCGATCGAGCGCGGTGACTACCCCAAGTGGGAGCTCAACGTGCAGATCATGAGCGACGACGAGCACCCGGAGCTGGACTTCGACCCGCTCGACGACACCAAGATCTGGCCGCGCGAGCAGTTCCCGTACCTGCCGGTCGGCATGATGACGCTCAACCGGAACGTCACGAACTTCCACAACGAGAACGAGCAGGCCGCGTTCGGCACCGGCGTGCTGGTCGACGGCATCGACTTCTCCGACGACAAGATGCTGGTCGGCCGGACGTTTTCGTACTCGGACACCCAGCGCTACCGGGTCGGCCCGAACTACCTGCAGCTGCCGATCAACGCGCCGCGGCAGGACGTCGTCGTGAGCACCAACCAGGACGGCGGCCAGATGTCGTACCACGTCGACAAGCGGGGCGCCAACCCGCACATCAACTTCGAACCGTCCACCATCGCGGGTCTGCGTGAGGCCGACGAGTCCTACCGCGAGTACCGGCCGTTCGTCTCCGGTCAGATCATGCGGGCCCCGATCGAGCGGGAGAACAACTACAAGCAGGCCGGTGAGCAGTACCGGAAGTTCGACGACTGGGAGCGCGACGAGCTGATCAAGAACTTCGTCACGCTGCTCAGTCAGTGCGAGAAGGTGATCCAGGAAAAGATGGTCTGGCACTTCTCCCAGTGCGACGAGGAGTACGGTCGCCGCGTCGCCGAGGGCCTCGGTCTGGACTACAGTGCGGTGCGCGCCTGATCTATAGCTAGACCCGGCGCCGGGTGGCGGGCCCGCCACCCGGCGCCTCGGCCGTTCCGGGGGCCTGATGGTGTCGTGCACTACGCGCAATAACTTCTGGTCGTTCCGCTCAAGTTTGGTCGGTGAATTCCGATGGCGCAGTGTGCGGAACAGGACCACGGTGGTAGACGAGCACCAGGTCGAGGCATGGCTGCGCCACGTTCGCCTCGGCCTCGTGGTGTGTGGCGCCTTGTCCGCGCTCGGCGCTGTGCTGGTCGTCATCGGCGCCTACCCGGCTGAGCAGCCCTGGGTCGCGCCGATGCTCACCGTCGGTGTACTGCTTCCCGCCGCGCTCCGGCTGCCCTGGCGCCGGCTGTACCGATACCCGCTCGCCCGCCTGGCCCCGTACGTGCTGGGCCTGATGGAGTGGGCCGGGATCACCGCGCTCGCGGCCAACGACCCGCAGGGCCCCGTGTTCTACCCGGGGGCCTACACCATCGTCCTGCTCTACGCCTGCGTCGGGTACTCCGCGCGGGTGGTCGCCGGCTACGGGGCGCTGTGCGTGCTCGGGTTCGTCGGTCTGGCGACCGCGACAGGCCTCGTCGACGACGGATCCACGATCGGCCTCGCCGGCACCCTGCTCGTGCTGGCTATCCTGTCCGTGGCGCTCGCGGCCAGCCGAGAGACGCGCGACGCCGACTGGCGGCGCGACGACAAGCGGGCCCTCGCCCTCGTGAACCACGCCTCCGACGGCGTCGTCGTGGTCGACGCCGCCGGGCGGATCCATTACCAGAGCCCCTCGATGACCCGGATCTTCGGGTACGCGCCGGACGAGCTGATCGGACGGTCGTCGCTCTCCCTCGTGCACCCCGACGACGTCGCCCGGACCAGGGCGTGGTTCGCACAGGTGAGCCGGTCCGAACCGGGTACGGTCGCGCGGCTGGACGTCCGGCTGCGCGGCGGTGACGGCGGCTGGCGGCACGTCGAACTGGCCGGCGCGAACCAGTTGCACGACCGTGACCTGAGTGGCCTGGTCCTCAACGCGCACGACGTCACCGCGCGCAAGGCGCTCGAGGAGCAGCTGAGCCACCACACCTTCCACGACCCGTTGACCGGGCTGGCCAACCGGGCGCTTTTCCGCAACCGGGTGGACCACGCCATCGCCCGTGGCCAGCGCACCGGTAGTTCGATCGCGCTGTTCCTGGTCGATCTGGACAACTTCCGGCTCGTCAACGACGGCCTCGGGCCCGGTTCCGGCGACCAGCTCCTGGCTACCGTCGCCCAGCGGCTGCGGGACGAGCTGCGCCCCAGCGACACCGTCGCGCGCCTGGGCGGTGACGAGTTCGCGGTCCTCGTGGAGGACGACGTCACCGAGCTGTCCGCGGCCGGGGTCGCGCAGCGGCTCGTCGAGGCGGTCCGGCTGCCGGCCGTCATCGACGGCCAGCAGATCGTGGCGTCGGCGAGCGTCGGCGTCGCCATCCTCAAGATCCAGGGACCGGACCGGCCGGCGCGCTCCGACGCCGACGGACTGCTTCGCGATGCGGACCTCGCGATGTACGCGGCGAAGGCCGGCGGTGGCAACCAGTACGCGATCTTCGACCCGGCGATGCACGCCGACCTGCTCGCGGAGGCGCGCCAGCGCTCCGAGCTGGAGCGCGCGCTCGTCGAGGGGCAGTTCGTGGTGCACTACCAGCCGATCGTGGAGCTGAGCAGCACGCGGCTGGTCGGCGTCGAGGCCCTGGTGCGGTGGAACCACCCCGAGCGGGGCCTGATCGGGCCGGGCGCGTTCATCCCGCTGGCCGAGGCGACCGGACTGGTCGTACCGCTCGGGCGGTGGGTGCTGCGCCAGTCGTGCCTGCAGCTCGCGCGGTGGCGGGCCACGTTCCCGCAAGCCGCGAACGTGTACATGAGCGTCAATCTGTCGGCGCGGCAGTTCCAGGCGCCGGGGTTGATCGACGACGTCGCCGCCGCGATTGCCGACACCGGCATTCCGGCTGCGAACCTCACCCTGGAGTTGACCGAGACCCTGCTCATGCGGGACACGGCGGCGACGGTCGAAGCCCTGGCCGCGCTCAAGACGCTGGGTGTGAAGCTGGCCGTCGACGACTTCGGCACCGGGTACTCGGCGCTGAGCTACCTCAGGCGTTTCCCGGTGGACGTACTGAAGATCGACAAGTCGTTCGTCGACGGGATCGTGACCAACCAGGAGGACGCGGCGCTGGCCAGGACGATCGTGGAGCTCGGCCGGACGCTGAACTTGCTGACGCTCGCCGAGGGAATCGAGTCGTCCGCGCAGTCCTCGCAGCTCGAAACGTTGGGCTGCACGTACGGGCAGGGCTTCCTGTTCGCCCGCCCGACCGAGCCGTGCGAGGTCGAGGCGCTGCTGCGCCGTTCGTAACCGGTACGGGGGGTGGGTCGCGGGTGACGTGAAGCCCACATCACACGATCCGGAAAGCTGACCCGGAGTCGGACAAACTACCGTTGCGCCTAGACGGCATGACGGGAGGCGGTCGACGGTGGCCAGCACGCGAGAGGATGACAGCCGGCTCGTCGGCGACGCGGGGAGCCCGATAGCGGGAGAAGAGTTCCGCGCGGCGCTGCGTCACCACGGCGGGGGAGTCGCGGTGGTAACGGTGGCCGGGCCGGAGGGGCCCAGGGGTTTCACGGTCACGTCCCTGACTGCGGCGAGTCTGCGACCGCCGCTGTTGTCTTTCTACGTCAACCACGACTCGCGCAGCCTGCCGGTGCTGCGGACCGCCGACCACGTCGGCGTCCACCTTCTCGGCGCGGCGCATCGCGACCTCGGTGCGCTGTTCGCCCGCCGCGGGGCCGACCGCTTCGCGCCGCCGACGCGCTGGCGCAGCGGCCCGGGTGGGGTACCGCTGCTCGAGGACGTCACGATCCGGATGATCTGCGCGCGCCGGGAAGTGGTTCAGGTGGGGGACCACTTCCTGGTCGTCGGTGAGGTGCTCGCCACCGAGCGCAACGGCGCCGGCGGTGATCCGTTGCTGTACGCCCACGGCGAGTTCGGTCGCTGGGTGCCGATCGGCGAGGCGCCCGGCACCGCCATGGACGACCTGGACCTTGCCGACCTGGTGGAGTGGTAAGGCGTTAGGCCACGTCGTACACGGCCCTGGTGTCGGCGTACCAGCGGTCGAAGGCGTTGGGCGGCAGCGGGCGGGACATGTGGTAGCCCTGCGCGACCGCGCACCCGTTCGAGGCGAGCGCGGTGAAGGTCTCGGCGTCCTCGACGCCCTCGGCGACCGTGGTGAGGCCGAGGTTGCGGGCAAGGTCGACGATGCTGCGTACGATCAACCCGTTGCTGCGCTCGGTGGTCATGGTCCCGACGAAGCTGCGGTCGATCTTCAACTCGGTGATCGGCAGGTTCTTGAGCTGGCCGAGGCTGGTGTACCCGGTGCCGAAGTCGTCGACCGCGAGCGAGACCCCGGCGGCGCGCAGCCGGGTGAGCAGCCGTAGCGCGTTCTCCGGCTCGGTGGTGATGGCGCTCTCGGTGAGTTCCAGGCACAGCAGGTGCGCCGGCACCTGATGGGTTTCGAGCATGGTGAGCACGTCGTCGGCCAGGTCGGGGTCGGCCAGGTTACGGGCGGCGAGGTTGACCGCGATCTGAAGCGGGTGGCCCATGTCGGCCCAGCGGTGGGCCTGGGAGAGCGCCAGGTCGAGGACGTAGCGGGTCAGTGGCCCGATCAGGCCGGTGTGCTCCGCGAGGGGGATGAACTTGTCCGGTGGCACCATGCCGCGCTGCGGGTGCTCCCAGCGCACCAGCGCCTCCACCCCGCACACCTCGCCGGAGGCCAGCGAGATCTTGGGCTGGTAGTGCAGGACCAGCTCGCGCTGGTCCATGGCGCGGCGCAGTTCGGTCAGCAGCGCCAGCCGGTCCGGGTCGTGGGCGTCCTCGCTCGGGTCGTAGACGGCCACCCCGCGGTTGCGCGCCTTGGCGACGTACATCGCCACCTCGGCGCGCCGCAGCAGGGTCTGCGCGTCGTCGCCGTGCTCGCCGGAGACGACGACACCCACGCTGGCTTCGACGGACAGGTCGGCGCCGGCGATCTGGATCGGTTTCTCGATGGCCAGGCGTAGCTTCTCGACGACGCCGAGTACGGCGTCGAGGTTGGTGACGTCGGGCAGGAGGACGGCGAACTCGTCGCCGCCCAGCCGTGCGACGGTGTCGGTCTCCCGGACGGTCGCCGTGAGGCGGGGCCCGACGTGGGTGAGCAGTTCGTCGCCGCAGCGGTGGCCGAGCGTGTCGTTGATCTCCTTGAAGCGGTCGAGGTCGAGGAGCACGAGCCCGACCCGCTCACCGCGCTGTACGGCGTTGTGCAGCCGGGTAGCCAGGAGTTGCCGGTTGGCCAGGCCGGTCAGGCTGTCGTGCGACGAGTCGTGGACCGCCTGTGCCCGCTCGGCGTCGAGGTCGCGCCGGTAACGGCGCAGGATCGTCGAGAGCGCCAGCGCGATGGCGAGGCCGATCAGGAAGACCAGCGGGACGCCCCAGGTCATGGTGTCGCTGACCCGGCGCATCGCGGCGAGTTCGCGGAGCGCCGCCTTGCGGTGGCCGGCCGCTGCCTCGTCGACGGCGTGCTGCAGCCGGAACAGCGGCTCGGCCTGGCCGTACTCGATCCGTCCCGCGAGGGCGAGGTCCCCCCGGTCCACCGCGGCGAACATCTTCGCCGCGGTGGCGCGGAAGTCGTCGTGGGTCAGGAGAATGGCCTGGGCCTGGGCTCGGTCGGCGGCAGTGCCCTCCGCCTTCACCCGGTTCAGCGCCGCGATGAGCGCGCGTTCGGCGTCGGTGTGGGCGGCGCGGGTCTCGGGGGTCGCGTTGAGCCGGTAGCTGCGCTCCAGGGACTTCTCTTCGCTCGCGGCCTGAGAGGCTTCCAGGTAGTACCCGGCAAGGCGGTTGGCGGCGCTCGCGTGGCTCGCGGCCTTGGCTGTGCTCTGGGACGCCCACAGGGCGAAGCCGCTCATCGTCAGCACCACGGCGATCAGCCCGCTGACCGCGATCCGGCTCGATCTGGACGGCGGTCCGGCGGCGCGGACACGCTGCCGCGCAAGGGCGCCGACCTGGGGCGTCAGGCCGTCGGCAGTGGAGAACAAGGCTTCCCCCAAACCGTGTCGACGAGCTTCCGGGTGAACTACCGGGAAATCGACCGATGTGCGCCTGAGTTGAGAGTTTCGCCACCTAGGCCAGACAATTGACGCACTGTATTAATGACAGTTACAGCACGTACATGCAGCGATGGTAATCACGGTGCAGCGCCCGATTTGTTCCGCGTTGCTCGGTTGCCGCGCTAATATTTCACTTCCCGTTGAAATATGGGAGCTGCCATGGATGCTGGCGCGTTCGACAGCGACGTATGCGTGGTCGGTGGTGGTCCGGCCGGCCTGATGCTGGCACTGCTCCTGGTCCGGCGGGGGATCCGGACGACCGTCCTGGAGAAGCACGGGGACTTCCTGCGCGACTTCCGCGGCGACACCGTCCATCCGTCGACGCTCGACGTCCTCGACGAGTTGGGCCTGGGTGACCGGGTCGCCGGCCTGCCGCACCGCAAGGTGGAGCGGCTGCAGTTCACCTTCGCCGACGGCGTCTATCCGATCGTCGACTTCTCCCGGCTCCCGGTCGCCCACCCGTACCTGATGTTCCTGCCGCAGTGGGACTTCCTCGAGATGCTCGCCGCGGAGGCCGCTCGCTGGCCGGGGTTCACCCTGCTCCGCTCGCACGAGGTCGCGGATCTGCTGTGGACGGACGACGGGGTGGTCCGCGGGGTCGTGGCGCGCGGACCGGACGGGCCGGTCGAGGTCCGCGCGCGGCTCACGGTGGCTGCCGACGGGCGTCATTCGACCGTACGGGAAAAGCTGGGCCTCGTGCCGCGGGAGTTCGGTGCGCCGATGGACGTGCTGTGGTTCCGGCTCACCCGCCGGCCCGACGACGGCGAGGGCATCAACGCGCGGATCGCCACCGGCCGGATGATGATCGGGATCGACCGGGGCTCGTACTGGCAGATCGCGTACCTGATCCCGAAGGGCGGCTACGACGCGGTGGTGGCTGCCGGCGTCGACGCGTTCCGCGCGGCCATCGCGGAGTTGGTGCCGCACCTGGCCGACCGGGTCGGCGAGATCCGCTCGTTCGCGGACGTCAAAGTCCTGACGGTACGGGTCAACCGGCTCAAGCGCTGGCACGCGCCGGGCGTGCTGCTGATCGGGGACGCCGCGCACGCCATGTCACCGGTCGCCGGCGTGGGCATCAACCTTGCGGTGCAGGACGCGGTGGCCACCGCCCGCCTGCTGGCCGGTCCGCTGCTCGCGAGGCGGCTGACCGAGGACGACCTGGCCCGGGTGCGCGCCCGGCGGGCCTTCCCGACCGCCGGAACGCAGTTGCTGCAGCGCGTCATCCAGCGGGTGGTGATCGGCCGGGTGCTCGGCTCCGAACGGCCGATCCCCGCGCCGTTGCCGATGAGGATCCAGCGTAGGGTACCCGCACTGCAGAAGGCGGTGGCCCGCCTCGTCGGGGTCGGGCTGCGCCCGGAGCATGTCGGGGATGGCAAACCGTTGGAGGCGTGATGCGAGCAGTACGGGTGGAACGGGTCGGCGGTCCCGAGGTGTTGACCGTCCGGGACGTCGAGGAGCCGCAGCCCGGCCCGGGGGAGGCGGTTGTCGACGTGTCCTGCAGTGGCGTCAACTTCACCGACGTCTACAGCCGCACCGGGCTCTACCCGAACGCGCTGCCGTTCACGCCGGGCTCCGAGGGCGCCGGCACCGTGTCCGCCGTCGGGTCGGGTGTGACGGACGTGCGCGTGGGTGACCGGGTCGGCTGGGTGATGGTGCCCGGCAGCTACGCCGAGCAGGCTGTCGTGCCGGCCGACCGGCTGATCCCGCTGTCCGACGCGATCGACGACGAAACCGCTGCGGGCGCGCTGCTGCAGGGTCTGACGGCGCACTACCTGGTCCGCACGACGTACCCGGTGCGCTCCGGCGACGACGTGCTCGTGCACGCGGCCGCCGGCGGCATGGGGCTGCTGCTCACCCAGTTGGTCAAGCACCTGGGCGGCCGGGTGATCGGCACCGCGTCGACGCCGGAAAAGGCCGACCTGGCACGTAAGGCCGGCGCCGACGTCGTGGTCGGCTACGACGACGTGCCGGCGGCGGTACGGGAGTTCACCGACGGCCGGGGCGTCGCGGTCGCCTACGACGGCGTGGGGGCGAGCACCTTCGAAGCGACCCTGGCCAGCCTGCGCCCGCGCGGGTACTTCGTCTCGTACGGCAACGCCAGCGGGCCGGTGCCGCCGTTCGCCCCGCTGCGCCTGTCGCAGGCGGGTTCGGTGTTCCTGACCCGGCCCACCCTGGCCCACTACGTCGCCGAGCGCGCCGAACTGCTCCAGCGCGCCGAGGAGTTGTTCGGCTGGCTGCGCGACGGCACGCTGACGGTGCGGATCACCGGCCGGTACCCGCTGGAGGACGCCGCCCGGGCGCACGCCGACATCGAGGGCCGGCGTACGACCGGCAAGCTGATCCTGGTGCCCTAGCTGGTCTGTCCTCAGTGGATGGTTCCGGCGGCCAGCCGCGCGTCGGTGTCGACGGTCGCCGTGGTGGCCGCGATCAGTCGTAGCGCCTCGGCGACCGCCGGCACCGGCAGGCACGGCAGGCCGCCGTCGAGTACCTGCCCGGGCGCGCAGGGCATGTGTACGAACCCGCCCCGGGTCGCGGGGCGTTCCGTGGCGAGCAGGTGCATCAGCCCGTAGAAGACGTGGTTGCACACGTAGCTGCCAGCGGTCGGGGAAACCTCCGCCGGGATGCCGGCCGCGCGTACGGCCTCCACGCACGCCTTGATCGGCAGCGTGGAGAAGTACGCGGCCGGACCGCCCGGAACCACAGGCGTGTCGATCGGCTGGTTGCCAGCGTTGTCCGGGATCCGGGCATCGTCGACGTTGACGGCCACCCGCTCCACGCTCACCGCCGTACGGCCGGACGCCAGGCCGACCGCCAGTACGATGTCCGGCTCGACGCGGGCGACCTGCCGGTACAACTCGGCGATCGAGTCCCCGAACACGCAGGGCAGTTCGACGGCGGTCAGCGAGAACCCGTCGAGCGGGGCAGCGGCTGCCAGGCGGGCGGCCTCCCAGGACGGGTTCAGGGAGGCGCCGTCGAACGGAGCGAAGCCGGTGAGTAGGACGCGAATCATGTGGCTCCCTGCTGTCTCAGCTGGACCTGCGGGCGTGCTCCGACGCCCGGCGCACCTGGTCCTCGGTCGGGCGTACGCCCGTGTACAGCACGAACTGCTCGGCGGCCTGGAGCGCGCTGACCTCGACGCCGGTGATCACCTTCTTGCCCTGCGCCTGCGCGCGCCGGATGAGCGGCGTCAGCGCGGGCATCGCGACGACGTCGAAGACGGTCTTGGCGGCGTCGACGGCCTCGGGCGGGACCGGCAGGTCGTCGGCGCCAGGACCGCCCGCCATCCCGACGGGTGTGGCGTTGACGATCAGTTGCGGCCGGCTGTCGCCCAGTTCGGGCTGCCATGCGAACCCGTACTGCTCCGCGAGGGCGGCACCCGTCTGCCCGTTACGGGCGACGACCGTGCCTTCGCGGAATCCGGCGTCCCGTAGCGCCGCGACGACCGCCTTCGCCATGCCCCCGCTGCCGAGAACGGCGAAGGTGCTCTCGCGCGGCACCTCGTGCTCGGCGAGCAGGTGGGCGACGGCGAGGTAGTCGGTGTTGTAGGCGCGCAGATGCCCCTCGGCGTTCACGATGGTGTTGACGGACTGGATCGCCGCCGCGGAATCGTCCATGGCGTCGACGTACTGGATGCACTCCTCCTTGTACGGCATGGAGATGGCGCAGCCGCGGATGCCCAGGGCCCGGATGCCCGCGATGGCGGCCCCGAGGTCCGTGGTGGTGAAGGCCTTGTAGATGTAGTTGAGGCCTAGTTCGTCGTACAGGAAGTTGTGGAATCGCGTCCCGTGGTTGCTCGGCCGGGCGGCCAGCGACATGCACAGGACGGTGTCCTTGTTGATCTCTCGGCCCATGGTGGTGCAGGCCCCTTTTCGTGTCCGCGAGGGTCCGGGTCGAAGTGATTGTGCCCCAGCGCGGACGGCGCCCCGGGGGCGGCGGGTTCGCGAAGCGCGTGCGTCACGTACGGGAGGATCCCGTTCGGGTGACATGGCGTGGCTATGCCCGGTATTAACTGATACGGCGGGCAAAATGATCTGAAATCTTCAGATCTGTGGCGGGCTGTCGGTCCGTGGGTGGGGGGATACGCATATGCCCGCTGGGCTGCACCGCAGGCCCGGACGCCGCCGGTATACCGTGGCGCTGCTTGCCGCCGGCGTGCTGGCGGGCAGCGTCGCCGCTGCCAGCTTCATCCCCGACGCGGTCGCGATGCCCGGGCCCCAGCCCGTCCCCGCCCCCAGCAATGCGCTCCCGAGTGACCCGGCGCCGGCGTCGGCAAGCCCGTCCGCTTCGGCGCAGCCGAGCCCCGCCGCGTCCGCCTCCGCCGCGCCGGACGCGCTCGCCAGGGTCGTGCCCCGGCCGTCCGTGCCCGTCCGCCGCCCGCAGGCGCCGTCGACGTACACCGCGCCGCGCCAGCCCCGGCGTACCACCCAGGCACCGACCCCGCTCCCGACGCCCACGCCGCCGGCTCCGGCCCAGTCCCAGCCCCAGACCCAGTCGCCGCCGCCGGACGTCACGACGACGACGCCCACCACGCCGACCGCAACGGAGACCACGCCCAGCGGCCCCGCCGGTACGGCCCCGCCGGCCTGATCCGGTTCCGGGTCCGTCGCCCTGCGGTCGTGCTCACCGCAGCCTTCGCCCTGGCCGCGATCGTGGTTGTCGCGCACACGCGCGTGTTCGGTCTTCGTCCACGGTGGCGAAGTGCCGCGCGAGGTGGTCGTTGACGGCTTCGGGCTGTTCCAGCGCAACCGAGTGACCGGCCTGCGGCACGGTGACGTGCCGGGCCGTGGCGACCACGTCGGCGATGAGCTGGGACGACAGCGGCGGTGGATAGGCGTGATCCTCGGCCCCCGCGATGGCGAGCACCGGCACGGTCGCGGCGGCGAGTTCGTCGACGACGCTCTTGCGGTGAATCACGCCGTACGCGGCATCCCCGATCGCGGGTGGCAGGCTCAGCATGTACGCGCGCCACTCCCGGCGCAGCTCCTCCTTTGCCGGGTCGGTCAAGGTGGCGTCGCCGAGCATGATGTACATGAGCGCGTCGATGACCTCCGCGGTGCCGTGTCGCTGCATGTGCTCGACCAGCGGGGCGAACTCCGCGAGCTTGTGCTCGGACTCAGCGGAGGAGCCCAGGGCGACGGCCGAGCGCAGCAGGTCGGGCCGCCGGGCGGCCAGACGCAGGGCGACGAACCCGCCCATCGAGTTGCCGAGGAAGTGGCAGGGCCCCAGGTCGAGGTGCTCGATGAGTGCCGCCGCGTCCTCGGTGAGGGTGTCCATGTCCAGCAAGCCCAAGGATGCCGGTGCGCTGTCGCCCTGGCCGCGGTGGTCGTACACGATCACCCGGTAGTCGGCGGCGAAGCGCTCGACCTGATGCCGGAACATGCTGCGATTGAAGAATAGCGAGTGGCTGAAGACCAGTGCGACGCCGTTGCGCGGGCCGGTGTCGTCGTAGGACAGGGTCGTTCCGTTGACCGTTGCAGTGGGCACCGGTGCCTCCAGACCGTCGAACCAATGAGGCGGACATCAATTTTGTTTCGCTGTTTGCCGGGCTGGCAAGGCCGGGTTGGCCGATGGTGACAATGGGCAAGTGAGCATGGACGAGGGGGGCGCCGCCGACCGCGCGGCGCGGGCGAGGCCGGTGCCGAGCGCGGACGAGGTGATCCGCGCCGCCACTCGCCACTACCTGCGTGGCGAACCGATCGACATGTCGGAACTGGCTGTTGAGCTCGGCATGAGCAGGGCCACCCTGTACCGCCGGGTCGGCAACCACGATCGGCTGGTGGGACTGGTCCTGGCGGAGCGGGCCGAGCGTACCTACCGGGAGGCGGCAGCGGGCGTACGCGAGCGCGGCCCTGCCCGGGTGCTCGCGGTGCTCGACCGGTTCATGCACGCGGTGCTGGCCACCGAGCCGCTCAAGCTCTTCATCGCCCGCGACCCGGTGCTCTACATCCGGGTCGCGACCGCTCCCGGGCCGATCGAGCAGCGCTCCACCGAGATCCTCGCCGACGTGCTCCGGGAGGAGGCCGAGGCCGGGCACCTCCAGCTACGCGTCGACGCCGACGTGATGGCGCAGGCGATCGTGCGCATCGCGGACTCGTTCATGTACGCGCACCTGCTCGGCCATGAGCAGCCCCGAATCGACACCGCTCTGGAGGTGATCGCCCTACTGGTTGACGGCACCGCCGGGGCGCAGCTCCCGCCGGAGAATCTTCCCGGTGACGGTCTTGGGTAGGTCGTCGAGGATCTCGACCTGGCGCGGGTACTTGTACGCGGCCAAGCGTTGGCGGCAGAATTCGATGACCTCTTCCTCCGTCGCGGACGCGCCTGGCTTGAAGCTGACGAACGCCTTCACCGTCTCCCCGCGGTACCGGTCGGCGACGCCGACCACCGCGGCCTCCCGCACCGCGGGGTGCTCGTAGAGCACGTCCTCGACCTCCCGTGGCCACACCTTGTAGCCGGCCGCGTTGATCTGGTCCTTCTTGCGGTCGACCAGGTAGAACCAGCCTTGTTCGTCCATGAAGCCGACGTCGCCGGTGTGGAACCGGCCGCCGGGCATGGCGTTCGCCGTCTCCTCGGGGTTGTTCCAGTACCCGGCGGCGACCTGTGGCCCTTCGGTGACGATCTCGCCGATCTCGCCCGGCGGCAGGTCCCGGCCGTCCTCGCCGACCACGCGCACCACCGTGCTGGGCGCCGGTACGCCCACCGAGACCGCGCCGGAATCCGGGTCGACCGGTGCGGTCTTCGTCAACGGCACCGCGTGTGACGGGCTGGTGGTCTCGGTGAGTCCGTAGCCGTTGTGGATGTAGTGGCCGAACTTCTTCTCGAATGCCTCCACCGCGGCGTTCGGCAGGGGAGCGCCGCCGGAGTAGACGACCCGCAGGCTGGAAAGGTCCTCTTTGCACACCTGAGCGGTGTTGGTCCAGGCGATGAAGACGGTGATCGCGCCGATGGTGAACGTGGCCTGGTGCTCCTGGATCGCCTCCGCAGCAACCAGTGGTTCGAACCGGTACGTCAGCACCAGGGGCGCGGGCAGCAGCAGCGCCAGCGAGAGGTGGCCGATCAGTCCGGTGATGTGAAACAGCGGGGCGACTCCGTAGACCGTGTCGTTCGGCCCGAGGCGCATCCAGTCCCGGTACACCTGGGCGTTGAACACGACGTTGCGGTGGGTGTTCATCGAGCCCTTGGGTGGGCCGGTGGTGCCGGAGGTGTAGGGCAGGAACGCGATGTCGTCCGGCTGGAGCCGCACCTCGGGTGGCCTTCCGCCGCGATGCTCGGCGATCAGGGTGGCCATGTCGAGCGTGCCGTCGGGCCGGACCCGGGGCGGTGAACTGAAGATCCGGGGATCGTTGCGGGTCTGGTACTCCAGCTCCGAGGTGCTGACGACCAGTTCGGCCGCGGTGCCCGGCACGGCCGCTGACACCACCGGGTGGCCGTTCTCGAGGCACACCACGGCTTTCGCGCCGCAGTCGGTGAGCACGGTGGCAAGCTCGCGTTCCCGGTACATCGGGTTGATCGGCACCACGATGCCGCCGGCCTTCCACGCGGCGACCGTGGCGATGACGAACTGCGGCACGTTCTGCAGGAACAGCGCGAGCCGGTCGCCGGCTGCGAAACCGCGGGCCAGCAGGGCCGCTGCGAAGGCGTCGGAGACCTCGTCGAGCTCGGCCATGGTGATGCGGCCGTCGAAGTACTTCAGCACCGGAGCGTCCGGAGACCGTCGCGCGGCCGCCCGGAACATCTCCAGCGCGCTGGCGTACTCCGGGGTCATCTCCGCCGGCATTCCCTCGTCGTAACCGGACAACCAGGGGCGCTCGTCGTAGGCGCTCATGATTTTCAACCGGCGCTGTCGAAATAGCGGCGCGGGTTGTCCACCAGCATCGTCGTGATCTGTTCCTCGGTCACGCCCCGCTGCTGGAGCGCGGGCAGCACGTCGTCGCTGATGTGCGTGTAGTTCCAGTTCGGCGCCGCCTGCAGTCGCAGCTCGTGCGGGAACCAGTCGATGAAGCAGGAGGCGTCCTGGGACAGCACCATCTTCTCGGCGTAGCCGCGCCGCGCGAGCTCGGCGATCGTGTCCACCCGCTGCTCGAACGGCAACAGCAGATCGAGCCCGAAGCGGTCCATGCCCAGCAGTGATCCCGCGTCGGCGAGGCGGGTCAGGTACTCCAGGTCCGTGCTGTCCCCGGAGTGGCCCATGACGACCTTCGTCAGGTCGACCCCCTCGTCGGCGAGCAGCTTCTGGGCGAGCAGGCCGGACTGGTTGTGCACGTTGGTGTGGACGGTGATGGGCGCCCCGGTCTGCCGGTGTGCCTGGGCGACCGCCCGCATCACCCGCTCCACTCCGGGAGTCATCCCCTCGGCCTCGATGGCGCACTTGAGGAACGCGGCCTTCACCGACGTTCCGGCGATGCCCTCGGTGAGGTCCCGGACGAACAGATCGACCATCGGCTCCGGCGTGTCGAACAGCAGGCCGGGCCCCTGGAAGTGGAAGTGCAGGGGCACGTCGTTGTACGTGTACACCCCGGTCGCCACGATGATGTTGATGTCCACCTGCTCGTTGATCCGCTGGATGCGCGGGATGTAGCGACCCAATCCGATCACGGTGGGATCGACGATGGTGGAGATGCCGCGGGCGGCCAGCTCGGTCAGTTTGCGCACCGCGTCGGCGATGCGCTCCTCCTCGTCCCAGTAATCCGGATAGTTCTCCCGGATCTCCTCGCTGAGCACGAACACGTGCTCATGCATGAGCACGCTGCCGAGTTGGGCCGAGTCGACCGGGCCCCTGACCGTCTGGACCGTTGCCATCGCAGCCTCCGCTGGTCGATGAGACAGGCCATGAGTTTGTCTCACGCATAGGCGGGCGTCAACACGCGGCCGCGCCGCGGCAGCGCGTTCAGTCCATGATGTACGGCAAGCGCATCGTCACGTCACCGGACGTCACGCTGCCGGAGCCGGCGCGGGGCTGCCTGGGCAGTGGTGCCCGCGGCGCGGCGGGAAGCATGTTCAGGTACGGGGCGCTCAGGTAACGGTGCATGACCTTGCCCGTCGCGTTGCGTGGCAGTTCGGCCACGAAGTACACGTCGCGCGGAACGCTGAACCGGGCCATCGTCCGGCGCACGTACTCGCGGACGGCCTCGGCGTCGAGGTAACCGCGGGGGTAGAGCACGATCCAGGCCGCCAGGCGCTGCCCGTACTCACCGTCGGGGACGCCGACGACGGCCACCTCGCGGACCTGTGGCAGTTCGGCGATGGTGTTCTCGACGGCGGACGGGTACACATTCTCCCCGCCGGAGATGACCATGTCGTCCGCGCGGCCGTCCACGTGCAGCAACCCGTCCGGCGTGAGGTGGCCGAGGTCGCCCGTATCGATCAGGCCGTGTCGGGACTCGCGGACCGTGTTGCCGTTGGTGTACCCCTCGAAGACCATCTCGCTGCCGACGAAGATCCGGCCGATGTGCCCCGGAGGCAGCGAGTTGCCGTTCGGGTCGAGGATCAGCATGCGCGTACCGGGCGACGACCGGCCGGCGCACGTCGGGTAGGCCCGTAACTCCGCGGGTACGGCGATCGTTGCCGCGCCGGCCTCGGTCGAGCCGTACAGGTTGTAGAGGACGTCGCCGAAGACGGCCGTGAACCGCGGCACCAGCGGCGCCGGCAGGGCGGAACCGCTGGTCGCCACGACCTTCAGCGGCGATGGGAACGGCGCTGCCGGTACCGCGTCGAGCAGCCGTTGCAGCATCACCGGTACGGCCAGCAGGGTCCGGCAGTCGTGTTCCTTGACGGCGGCGAGCGTCTCGGCGGGCTCGAAGCGCCGGCGCAGCACGACGGTCGCGCGCAGTGCGAGCGCGACCTGCAGGCCGGAGTACCCCCAGGTGTGGAACATGGGTGCGGCGATGAACATCCGCTCGTGCACGCGCATCGGAATGCGGCCGATGAGCGCCGCGAGCGGGCCGAAACCGGCGGGGATCGGCCGGCGCGCGCCCTTCGGCGCGCCCGTTGTGCCGGACGTGAGAATGATGGCGCGACCGGGCCGTGCCGGCGGCCTCAGTAGATCGGCGTCGGGGGCGGCGGCGGTCAGGCCGGCGACGGTGAGACTGGCCCGCCGCGCACCGCCGTCGGCGCTGACCCGTGCCACCGTCGGCGGCACGGCCGCCAGGAGCTCGAAGAACTCGTCGTCGTGGATGAGTACGCGGACGGTCAGGTCGTGCAGGACGGACTCCAGTTGACCGGGGCCGAGTCCGGTGTTGATCAGTAACGTGTCCGCGCCGATCGTACTGGCGGCGAGCATCGACTCGAACATCGCGATCGAGTTGCGGCACAGCAGCCCCACCCGGTCACCGGCCCGCACGCCGAGCCGGCTGCGAAGTCCGTGGGCCAGCCGCTGTGTCCGGTCCGCGAGCTCCCGGTAGGTGACCGTGCGGGACTCATCGATCATCGCGACGCGGTCGGGATCACGCGCGGCGGCCGAGCGCATCTCACCGGCGAGGGTGAAGCCCCACCGGTGGAATGCGCTCAGCTGACGGATGACCTTGTCCGGCCGGCTGGGTCTGAGGAGCCCGCGCCGACCGAGTGTCCTTAATAGGAAAGCCGCTTCCACGTTATCTGCCTATCGCCCGCGGCGCGTCCCCGGTAACCAGCGCGTAGGCACCCATCGACAACTATTCGTCTATCCCTCCCGGACGTTCAGTGGATGTGCCTCGGCGCGTGGTCGTCTATCTGGCCGGATCCACCGCGAACCGCCCGGCCAGGTCGTCGAGGATGGCGTGGGCGCCCTGGACGCTGACCGAGGTCATCCACAGCGCGTCGTCGACGGAGTACACGTGGCCGTTCTGCACGGCCGTGAGGCGCTGCCACAGTGGGTTGGCCATGAACCTCTTCTTGCGGTCCTCGCCGCCGGTGAACGCGGTGACGAACAGGTAGTCGGCGTCGGCCTGGCCGATCTGTTCCTCGCTGATCTCCAGGTTGAAGTCGTCCTTGTCCTGGTTGGCCGGCCGGGCGAGGCCCGCGTCCTTGAGCACGATGCCGCTGAACGACTTGTTGAGGTAGATGCGGGTCGGGCCGTCGACGAAGCGCACGATCGAGATGGTGGGCTTGTTGTGCTTGGCGTTGATGGCGTCGCCGATCTTCTTGGCCCGGGACTCGTACTTGGCCAGGGTGTCGGTGGCCCTGGTCTCCTCGCCGAGCGCCTGCCCCAGCAGGCGGATGTTGTCCTTCCAGATCGGACCGGTCGTCTTGACGAACACCGTCGGCGCGATCGCCGACAGCTTGTCGTAGAGCGCGTCGTGGCGCACCGTCGCCGAGACGATCAGATCCGGCTTGAGGGTGGCCAGCAGTTCGAGGTTCGGGTTGTCGAGGGGGCCGAGGTCCTTGGTGTCCTTGACCGCGTCGCCCAGGTAGCTGGGGAAGCCCTGCTGGTTGCGGTAACTGCCGACGCCGCCGACGACGGGGCGGCCCAGCAGCACGACGGCCTCGACGAGGCTGTTGTCGAGCGCCACGATCCGCTCCGGCTTCTTCGTCAGCGTCGTGGTGCCCTTGTCGTGCTGGATGGTGCGCGGGAAGCCGGCGCTCGAGTTCGCGGCGGATGGCTCTTCCTGGGTGCTCCCGCAGGCGGCCAGCCAGAGGGCGAGCAGCGCTGCGGTGACGGCGGCGATACCGCGTGTCCATGCTTTCATTCGGTTTCTCCATTCCTAGGGGTCAGGCGGGCGACCGGCACCACCAGCGGGGTGCCGGCGACGGGGCAGGTGAGCACCTTCGCGTCGAGGTCGAAGACCGCGGCGACCAGGTCCGGGGTGACTACCTCGGTGGGCGGGCCGGCGGCGACGACCCGACCGGCACGCATGGCGATGAGGTGGTCGGCGTAGCGCGCCGCCTGGTTGAGGTCGTGCAGCACCATGACCACCGTTCGGCCACGGCTGCGGTTGAGCCCGACCACCAGCTCCAGGACGTCGAGTTGGTACGCCAGGTCCAGGTACGTCGTCGGCTCGTCGAGCAGCAGCACCTCGGTGTCCTGGGCGAGGGCCATGGCCAGCCAGGCCCGCTGGCGCTGGCCCCCGGACAGCTCCTGGATCGACCTATCGGCGAGGTCGTCCAGCCCGGTGGCGGCGAGCGCGTCGTCGACGACCGCCTCGTCGGCCGGCGACCACTGCCGCCACCAGCGCTGATGCGGCGTCCGTCCCCGGCCGACCAGGTCCCGGACCGTGATGCCGTCCGGGGCCACGGGAGTCTGCGGCAGCAGCGCCAGCCGGCGAGCCAGGTCCCGGCCGGAGAGCGTGGCGAGCTGCGACCCATCGAAGTAGACGGTGCCGGCGGCGGGGCGCAGCAGCCGCGCGAGGGCGCGCAGCGCGGTGGACTTGCCGCAGGCGTTGGGGCCGACCAGGACCGTGACTTCGCCGGTCGGGACGCTCAGGTGCAGGCCGTCGGCGACGGTGCGCTGCCCGTACGCCAGGCGTAGGTTCTCGCCCCGCAGGACGTGTGACATGTCAGCCTCCCGTCCCGGCCCGGTTGGTACGGGCCAGCAGCCACAGCAGGTACGGCGCGCCCACCGCGCCGGTGACGACCCCGACCGGCAATTCGATCGGCGCGAACGCGGTCCGGGCCACCAGGTCCCCGGTCACCACCAGCGCCGCGCCGACCAGCCCGCTCGTGACGAGCGGCACGCCGGCCGTGCCGGCCAGCCGCCGGGCGATCTGCGGCGCGGCGAGGGCGACGAAGCCGATGGGGCCGGCCGACGCCGCCGCGACGGCGGTCAGCCCGACCGCCGCGAGCAGGAGCGCGCCGCGGCTCCGGCCCACGGGTACGCCGAGCGCCCGGGCGGTGTCGTCGTCGTACTGGAGGAGCGCGTACGGCCGGGCCAGCGCCAGTACCGGCGGCGTGAGCACCGCGAGCGCCACGCCGACCCACCAGACGTGCTCGAACCCGCGCCCGTTGAGGCTGCCGGTGAGCCAGACCATGGCCCGCGACGCCTGATCGATGTCGGCCCGGGCCAGCAGCCAGCGCAGGAGCGCCACCAGCGCGCCCTGCACGCCCAGTCCGACGAGCACCAGCCGGTAGCCGGAGACCTCCCGGCCGCGGTGGGCCATGCGGTAGATGACGAGAGCCGCAGCCAGCGCTCCGGCCAGGGCGCCGGCCGGCACGACGCCGTACGAGTTGGCTCCCGCGGCCGTGGCGCCACCGGCGAGGATGGCCGTGACACCACCGGCGGCCGCGCCGGCGCTGATGCCGAGCAGGTCGGGGCTGGCGAGCGGATTGCGCGCCACGGCCTGCATCAGCGCACCGGCCAGCCCGAACGCCAGGCCCACCAGCACCGCCGTGACGGCGCGCGGCAGCCGGAGCTGGACCACCACCAGGACGGCGTCGGCGCTGGCCCGGCCGAGCAGCGCGTCGACCACGTCGCCGAGCGGCACCCTGAACTGGCCGAGGGTCAGCGAGGCGAGGAATCCGGCGAGCCCGACGGCCATCGTGCCCACCACGGCGACGGCGAGGCGCAGCGGTACGGCGGCCCCGACCGGTCCGATGCGGACGCCGAGCCGTCTGCCCGGAAGCGTTGTCACCGCTGTTCCCGGAAGTTGCCGCGCTTCACCATGGCCACCAGAAAGGGCCCGCCGAGGAGGGCGGTGACGACCCCCGCCTCGAGCTCGCCCGGCGGTGCGACCACCCGGCCGAGGGTGTCCGCGCCCAGCATCAGGGCCGCGCCGGCCAGCCCGCTGCACGGCAGCAGCCAGCGCACGTCCGGCCCGGTGACCATCCGGACGAGGTGCGGCACCACCAGGCCGACGAACACGACCGGTCCGGCGGCCGCGACGGCGGCCCCGGTGAGCACGGTGACGGCGAGGGCGCCGGCCAGCCGCGTCCGGCGTACGTCGGTGCCGAGGGACGCGGCCAGGTCGTCGCCGAGGGCGATGCTGTTGAGCCGGGGCGCGAGAGCGAGGGCCAGCAGCAGGCCGGCGAGCACGAACGGCGCGAGGTCGCCGGCCAGGCCGGGATCCCGTCCGGCGAGCGAGCCCACCGCCCAGGAGCGGTACTGGTCGAGCGTGCGGATGTCCAGCAGTACCAACAGGTTCGTCAGGCTGTCGAGCAGCGCGGTGACGGCGGCGCCGGCGAGGGCCAGCTTGACCGGTCCGGCGCCGCCACGGCCGGTGGCGCCCAGGGCGTACACCACGGCGGCGGCGGCCGCCGCGCCGGCGAACGCGAGCCACACGTACTGGTACGGGGAGGTCAGGCCGAGCAGCCCGATGCCGGCGGCGACGGCGACCGCGGCCCCGGCGCCGATCCCGAGCAGTCCGGGGTCGGCGAGCGGGTTGCGGGTGATCTCCTGGGCCAGCGCGCCGCCCACCCCGAGGGCCACGCCGACGAGCAGGCCCAGCGCGGTACGCGGCAGCCGCAGCGACGACACGACCAGCGTGTCCCCGTCGTCGGCGCCGGCGAGGGCGCGCAGCACGTCGCCGAACGCCACCGCCTTCGCGCCGATCGCCACGCTGCCGACGGCGGTCCCCGCGAGGACGGCCAGCAGCAGCGCGACGGTCAGCGCTCGCCGGTGGCGACCGGCAGCTTGGCTTCCCACGTCTCGGGCTCGCACGTTCACAGTCCTGACAGTAAGGTAAGCCTTACCTAAATTCGCAACCCGCGATGCGGTGATCTCCGTTACGCGCGGTCGAGCCTTGACGCCGTCGCCGTCCTATGTATTAGGTAAGCCTACCCTAATCGGAGGTCCATCTTGCTCTATATCGCCGCGCTGAACCCGACCGACGCGGTCACCGAGGGATTCCTACCGGCCGCCGCACGGTTCGACCTGCCGGTCGTCGTCCTCACCGACCAGCCCGACGCGCACGTCGCCGCGTACACCGACCATCCACATCCGCCGAAAGCCGTCATCGCCTGCGACGTCCGGCAGGCGCGCGAGCTCATCGACGCCGTGTACCGGCACGGACCGGCCGCGGCGCTGCTCAGCAACAGCGACCACCTGCAGGTGCCCACCGCGCAGGCGGCGTCCTTCCTCGGGCTCGCGGGCAAGGACTGGCGAGCGGCGCTGCGCTGCAAGGACAAGGCCCTGACCCGGCGGGCCCTCGCAGACGCCGGGCTCGACCGGGTCGCCTCGGCGGTGCTCGCGCCGGGGGAGGGGCCGCCGGCCGGCCTGGTGTACCCGGCTGTGATCAAGCCCCGCGAAGGCGTCGCGAGCGAGGACGCGTACCTCGTGGCCGACGCCGGGGACCTCGCCGCCCGCCTCGGTGAGATCCGCCGCCGGCGCCCGGACGTCGCGCTGATCGTGGAGGAGTGCCTCAGCGGCGACCTGTACACCTTCGACACGCTCGGCGACGCCGCGGGCCTCGCCGTCGCCGGCTCCTGGCGGACCACGCTCGGACCCCCGCCGACCTTCGTCGAGCAGCGGCTGGACTGGGCGCCGGAGCTCGACGGAGGCGTCCGGGAGACGTTGCTGGCGACGCTGCGCGCGCTCGGCGTGGGGCTGGGCGCCTGCCACACCGAGTTCGTCCTCAGCGACGGCCGGCCGCGCATCATCGAGGTCAACTACCGGCTGATCGGCGACCGGATGGACCTCGTCCTGGCGCAACTGCTGGACGTGCCGCTGTTCGAGTACCTCATCCGGCTCCACCTCGGCGAGCCGGTCACCGCGCTGGCTTTGCCCGATCCGGCAACCGTGCCGCGGCACGCCGCCGTGGAGTACGTCTGCGCCGACCGGGCAGGCACGCTGCGCTCCGCTCCGGGCCGGATCGACATCGAGGTCGGAGCCGTCCGGCTGGCCTGCAGTCCACTGCGGACGATCGGTGCCACCGCGCCGTGGTACGGCACCAACCGCGACTACCTCGCGGCCATCCACGCGATCGGACCCGACCAGAACGCCGTCGACGCGGCCATCGCCGGGTTCCGCGCCGAGCACCGGTGGGTGATCGCGTGACCGATCGGTACGAGCGGCAGGTGATCGTACGGGTCCTGGACGCGCTGCTGCGCGAGGACCACCTCGGCCTGAGCAGCCGTGGCCACCCGGCGGGTGAGGGTTGGTGGGAGGTGCCCGGAGTGCCGGCCGGCGCCAGCCTGCTGCTCGCGATCCGCCCGGACGGGTTCCTCGCCGACCGGCGCGTCGCCGCCCCGCTGGTGCTGATACGCGACCCCTACGGCGAGGTCTCGCTCGACCGGTTGCCGGACATCCTCGCGGCGCTCACCCCGCGCGGCGACGAGGAAGCCGAAGCCGGCTGGGCGGCGTTCGTGGCCGAGTGCCACGCCGACCTGGCCGCCCGGCGCCTGGCCGCGACGGCCGAGGCGGCGCTGTGGCGGAAGGTCGGCGACCGGCTGCCGGCCGGCCCGCGTGGCGCGCTGCTGGCCGAGGCGATCGCCGCGCACGCCGATCACCCCGTACATCCGACGAGCCGCTGCCGGCACGGGCTGACCGACGACGAACTGCGCGCGTATGCCCCCGAGTTCGCCCCGCGGTTCGCGCTCCGGTGGGCCGCGGTGCCCGGTGCGACGGTGGTCGGTTCGCTACCGCACTGGTGGCCCGCCCCAGCCACTGTCGGCCTGGCCGAGGACGCCGGACCGCTGCTGCCGGTACACCCGCTGACCGCCGCCCGGCTGGACCTTCCACTGGCGCCCGAGCCGTACCTCGACGTGACCCCGACGCTGTCCATGCGTACGGTCGCGGTGCTCGCCGATCCGACCGCGCACCTCAAGCTGCCGCTGCCGACGGCCACCCTCGGCGCCCGCAACCGGCGCACCATCGCGCCCGGCACGCTCGCCGACGGGGCGGCCGTCCAGCGTCTACTGGAGACGATCGTCACCCGCGAACCCCGCTTCACCGGCCGGATCCGGCACGCCGACGAGTCCACGTACGGGCACGCCGGCGACGAGAACCTCGCCTGGCTGCTGCGGCGGTACCCGTCGGACCTCGACGGCGCGACCGTCCTGCCCGTCGCCGCGCTCGCCGCCGACGGCCCGGGCGGCCCGCTCGCCGGGAGGCTGCCGGCCGGCGTCCTCGACGCGTACCTGGACCTGCTCATCGACTGGCACGTCGCGCTCTGGCTGCGGTACGGCGTCGCGCTGGAAGCGCACCAGCAGAACATCAGCCTCGTCCTCGCCACTGATGGAGGAGTGTCGCTGCTGTACAAGGACAACGACGGCGCCCGGATCCACGTCGATCGCCTGGCCGCCGCGCTGGGACAGCCGGTCACCGCGGACAATTTCGCCGACCACCGGATCGCTGTGGCCGACCCGGCCGAGCTGGCGGACGTGTTCACCACCATCACGCTGCACCTATGCGCAGCCGCTCCCCTGTACGCGCTGCGCGAGCGCGGTCTCGACGTCGTCGACCCCACCACCGCCCTGCGGTCACGGCTGCTGACCGCGCTCGGCCGGTGGACCGATCCGGCCGATCCGGCCAGCGTCGCCGCGGCCACGCTGCTGGTCCAGCGCGTCCTGGAAGCCCCACGGCTGCCGGTCAAGGCGATGGTGACCGCGGGAACCCTGCTGCCCAAGCAGCGGCTGGGCTGCGCCGACGTCAACAAGTACTACCGGCGCACCGGGCCCAACTACCTGGCAGGTGTGCCGCGGTGACCGTCGTCGACGAGCGCCCCGCTGCCGCACCGATTGGTCTGTCTCGGGGGCACATCCTCGCGGCGGTCGCCGGGCACTGCACCGCCGCGTTCGCCGCTCTCGGCCTGCCGCCGTACCTCCCGGCGATTCTGCCCGCCCTCGGCGACCCGCACGCGCGGTGGGCCGGTGCCCTGTATGTGATCCCGACCGCGGCGACGGCGGTGTCCGCGCCGCTGTGGGGGCGGCTCGCCGACCGGTTCGGCCGCCGCCGGCTGCTGATCCGCGCCCAACTCGGCCTCGCGTGCGCGTTCTGGCTGGCCGGGCAGGCCGGCAGCGTCTGGCAACTGGCCGCCGCGCTCGCCCTGCAGGGGCTGCTCGGCGGGACGTTCGCCGCCACCGGCGCCTACCTTGCGACCGGGCTGTCCGGTGCGCCGCTGGCCAGGGCGCTGACGCTCGCGCAGGCGTCGGCCCGGCTCGCACTCGCCGCCGCCCCGACCGCCGCCGGCCTGCTCGCCGGCCACGTCCCCGCCCAGCGGCTGTACACGTACGCGGCGCTGCTGCCGCTGCTCGCAACCGCGTTGACACTGCTGCTGCCCGAACCGGGCTCGCCGGCCGCACCTCGGGCGCCGGCTCCGGTTGCTGGCGGAGTCAGCCTGCGGTTCGTGTGCGCCGCGGAAGCCGCGTTCGTCCTGGCCACCGTCGTCACGTTCCCGTATCTGCTGCCCGTGGTCTCGGCGGTCGCGCCCGGCGCCCCGGCAGCAGCCGGCGGCGTCCTGTTCGCGCTGCCACACGTCATCTACCTGGTCGCCGCCGCGCAGGCGCTGCGGTTGCTGCGCGAGCGCCCGGTGACCGGCCTCGGCGCCGGGTTCGCGCTCGCAGCAGCCGGCGCCGCGGCGCACCCGGTGGCCGTGGCCGCCGGCTCGATGCCGGTCCTCGTCGCCGGCCGGGCGGTGCTCGGCGCCGGGCTCACCGCCGGCCTCGTCTCGCTCAGCCTGCTCACCGCCCGGGCCGCCGCGACCGCCCGGCCCGGCCTCCTGTTCGGCACCGTCGAGGCGTGGTCCAAGGCGGGTGCGGTCACCGCCGGTCTGGGCGCCTCCCTGCTCGCCGGGCTTGCCGGTCCGGCCGCACCGGCCGTGGCCGGCGCCGCCGTCGCCGCCACCGCCGCCGTCCTGCTGTTGCGAACCCGTACTGTTCAGGAGCTCTCGATGACACCTTTGCCCACAGTGGATGGACGCCGCACCACGGCCGACGAGGCCGCCAGCCACACCCTGCTCGGCTGTCTCACCCGCGAGCTCGCCGGCCCGGAGGGCCAGCTCGCGCTCACCGACGACGACCGGCTGATGGTCCGCCTGCCACGGCAGGGCGCGCTGCTCCGGGTCGCGGTCGCCCGCCGCTCTACCGTCGGCGCGCACCGCTTCACCGGCCCGGTGCACCGGCTCACCGCGTCCGGTTGGCAGGTGATCGACACGCCGGCGCTCGCCGCCCTCGTCGCCGCCGAACTCGAGCTGCGCACCGGAGTTCCGAACGAGGAGTTTGTCGACCAGGTCACCGCCAGCCGGGATGCCCTGGCGCGGGTACTGCGCCACCGGCCAGCCGGCGACCCGCACCGCATCGCCGACCCGGCAGCCGCCCGCTACGTCGCGTCCGAACAGGCCCTCGTGTACGGCCACCCGCGCCACCCCGCGCCGAAGTGGCGTACCGGCGACGCGGACGCCTGGGACAGCTACGCGCCGGAGTTGCGCACCGCATTCCCGCTGCGGTGGGTCGGCGCGCCGCGGGAACTCATCGACGAGGACAGCGTCGACGGCACCGGTTTCTCCGCGCACCTGCGGCTCGCCCCGCCTGACGCGCCGTCCGGGTACGTCGCGCTGCCGGTCCACCCGTGGCAGTGGCGGATGCTGGCCCGGGCCGAGATCGCGCCCCGGGTCGCCCGGGCGCTGGCCGACGGCACCCTGGTCGACCTCGGCGAGGCCGGCCCGCCCGTGGTGCCCACCGCGAGCGTGCGGACCCTGTATTCACCCGAGGCCGACGTCTTCGTCAAGACCAGCCTGCACGTCCGGATCACCAACTGCCTGCGCAAGAACGCGCGCTATGAACTGCCCGGCGCGGTACACCTGACCCGGCTGCTCGCGCCGGTGGCCGCCCGGTGCGCCGCGGACCTGGGGGAGCGGTTCGCGCTGCTGCCCGAGCCGGCATACCGCACCGTCAACCTCGGTACTGATGGGGCGGAGGCGCTCGGCGTCATCGTGCGTACCGGTCTGGGCGCCCACCTGCGGCCCGGTCAGGTACCCCTGCTGGCAGGCGCGTTGGCCACCGCCGACCCGCACACCGGGATCGGCGCGGTGCTGGGCGACGCCGACCCGGCCGGCTGGTGGCGCGCGTACCTGGAGCTGCTCGTACCCACGGTGCTGCGGCTCTGGGCCGAGCATGGCGTGGTGCTCGAACCGCATCTGCAGAACGTCCTCGTCGTCGTCGACCCCGACGGCTGGCCGGTCCGCGTGCTGCTGCGTGACCTGGAAGGCACCAAGCTCGTCACCGACCGGCACGCGGCTACCCTCGCCGCCCTACCGCCGGAGGTGGCAGCCGCCGTCGGGTACGACCCGGAACGCGCCTGGCATCGGGTCGCGTACTGCCTGTTCGTCAACCACCTGGTCGAGCTGGCCGGTGCCCTGGCCGACGCCCGACCGGGCATCGAGCCGCTGCTCTGGGATGTCACCGGGGAGGTGGTCGCCGCCACCGCGGCCGACCTCGGCACCCCGCCACCGCTGCGGGCGCTGCTGGCCGGCGTGCCGCTGCCGGCCAAGGCCAACCTGCTGGTGCGCTGGGAACGCCGCGCCGACCGGCACTCCGGGTACGTCCCGTTCCCGAACCCGCTCGGCGTCCCGCTGGAGGTCCAGTGATCACCTCGGCGGTCCGCGCCGAAGCTCTCGCCGTCGACGGCCCGACGTACCTGTACGACCTGGGCCACCTCGACGCCCACGTCGCGGCGATCCGGGCCGCCCTGCCGTCGCAGGTCGAGCTTTTGTACGCGATGAAGGCCAACCCCGATCCCGCGCTGCTCGGCATCGTCGCCCGGCACACCGGCGGTATCGAGGTCGCGAGCGGCGGCGAACTGGCCCACCTGGCTCGTACGCTGCCCGGCACACCGGCCGCGGCGTTCGGCGGGCCGGGCAAGACCGACGCTGAGATCGCGGAGGCGCTCGCCGCCGGGGTGCGCCGGTTCCACGTCGAGAGCCCGTGGGAACTGCACCGGCTCGACGGGCTCGCCCGGGCGGCCGGCCGCGTCGCGGACGTGTTGCTGCGGGTGAACCTACCGGTCTCTGCTCCTGGTGGCGCGGCCCTGATGATGGGCGGGCGTCCGTCGCCCTTCGGCATGGACCCGGCCGACGCCGACGACTGCGCCCGGCGGATACCTGACTTGTCCGGCGTGCGGTTGCGTGGGGTACACGCGCACCTGGCCAGCGGCCTCGACGCAGCCGGCGCGGGAGTCGTCGCCCGGACGATCGTTGAGTGGGCGCTACGCTTCGCCGCCGATGTTGGCCTCACCGCCACGGAGGTCAACATCGGTGGCGGTATGGCCGTCGACTACGCCCGGCCGGACAGCCGGTTCGACTGGGTCATGTATGGGGCCACCCTGCGTCGGCTGCTCGACGCCCAGGCGGCCCGCACCCTGCGGATCGAACCCGGCCGAGCGGTCACCGCCTACTCCGGCTGGTACGCCACCCGCGTTCTCGACCTCAAACGCAGCCACGGCGAGTGGTTCGCGATCGTCGCCGGCGGCACCCACCACCTGCGTACCCCGGCCGCCAAGGGCCACAGCCAGCCGTTGGTCGCGCTGCCCGGTGGCGGGGCTCCGGTCGCCGATGGCGCTCCGGTCACCGTCGTCGGCCAGTTGTGCACCCCGAAGGACGTCCTCGCCCGCCGCGTCCCGGTCCGGCTCGCGATCGGCGACGTGGTCGTCTTCGCTATGGCCGGCGCGTACGCCTGGAACATCAGCCACCAAAATTTCCTCATGCACCCGCCCCCGGCGGTGCGGCATCTTGCCGGCTCGACAGATCACCTACCGTCGGTAACGTGAGTTCAGCGCACGGACACCATCACCACCCCGGCCCGGTCACCGCGACCGGGCAGCACCGCAACGCCCTGATCGGCGTACTGGTGATCTCCGCCGTCATCTTCGTGGTCCAGGTGGTGGGCGGCCTCCTGTCCGGCAGCCTCGCGCTGCTCGCCGACGCCGGCCACGTCCTCGGCGACGCGGGCGGGGTCGCGCTGGCGCTCGGCGCCGCGCTGCTGGCCGCCCGGCCCGCCACCGGCCGGCGTACGTTCGGCTGGGCCCGCGCGGAGATCCTCGCCGCCGCCGCCAACGGGCTCGTCCTCGCCGGCATGGGCATCTACGTGCTGGTCGAAGGGGTGCGGCGGCTGTTCCACCCGTCCGGCGTCGAGGCCGGCGGGATGGCGCTGTTCGCGATCATCGGCCTGATCGGCAACATCGTCGGGATGGCCCTGCTGTACCGGGGCCGCGAGGCCAGCCTCAACCTGCGTGGAGCGTTCCTGGAGGTCGCCACCGACACCGCCGCCTCGGTCGGCGTGCTCGTCGCCGCCGCCGTCATCGCGACGACCGGATTCACCCGTGCCGACGCCATCGTGTCCGTCCTCATCGGCCTGATCATCGCGCCCCGCGCCCTGCAACTGCTGCGCAGCGCCGTCAACGTCCTGCTCGAAGCCGTCCCGGCCGGCATCGACCTGGACGAGATCCGCGCCCACGTCCTCGAGCTCGACCACGTCCGGGGCGTACACGACCTGCACGTCTACACCATCACCTCGGGCCTGCCGATCCTCACCGCGCACGTGGTGGTCGACGACAGTTGCTTCCACGACGGGCATGCTCCGCAACTGCTCGACGCCCTGCAGGGGTGTATCGCAGGGCACTTCGACGTCGAGCACTCCACGTTCCAGCTGGAGCCCGGCAGCCACGTCGACCACGAACGTCCGGGACACGCGTAGTTACACGAGCCCAACGTGCACGTCGCCGTCGCTCGGGTCGACGTCGCGAAGCAGGGACGACGGGACGCGGAAGACGCGGCCGGGCGACGCCGGCCAGGGCAACCGCCTTTGGGCGAGGACCGTTCCGCCCTGGCGCACGGCGACGTGCGGTACCCGCACGAGCTCGTCGGTCCACAGCAGCAGGCGTCGCCGGGCCGGCGCCGGATCGCCGGGGCGCAGCAGGTTCGGCGCCACCCAGCGGAACGGCTCGTCGGCGGCGATCCGCACACCGCCCGCCGGCGGCTTGGGGTCGGCGAGCCAGGCGAGGACCTGGTCGGCCACGTGCGCCCCGTCGAGGGCCGCGACATCGGCGGTGTCGACGGCGTGCACGAGATTGCCGATGGCGAACACACCGGCGCGGCTGGTGCGCAGGGCGGTGTCCACGACCGGACCTCTTGTGCCGGGATCGATGTCGAGGTCGGCCCACCGGGCCAACTCGTGATCCGGGATCCAGTCCCCGGTGAGGACGAGTGTGTCGCACTCGACCGTGCGCCGCTGCCCGGTGTCGACGTTCTCGAACTCGACGGCCTGCAGCCGGCCGTGGCCGATGATCCGCGTGACCCGCGTCCGGGTGGCGACCGGTACGCCCAGGACGGTCCGGCCCGGGAGGTTGAACGCCGCGTACGACTCCGGTGACGCGTACCGCGTCGTCATCAGAACGGTCCGGCAACCGGCTTCGCGCAGCGTCAGGACCGCCGACCAGCTGACCAGTTCACCGCCGACGACGACGGCCTTCCTGCCGACCTTCGCGTGGTGGAGGTGGACGAGGTTCTGCAGGTGCCCGGTGGTGTAGACGCCGCGCGGCCGGTCGCCGGGGATGAGGCGGGCGGGGCGCGGCCGTTCGCGGGCTCCGGTCGCCAGGATGATCGCCGGCGCGTGGACGCGCAGGCGCCCTTGCGGGGTGGTGACCTCGACGGTGTGGTCGTCGACCCAGTCGGTGACGGTGGCCTCGGTCCGGATGGTCGCTCCGGCCCGCTCGGCGGCGGTGACGAGGTGCCTGGCGTAGGCCGGGCCGCTCATCACGCGGCGAAGGTCGCGCAGGCCGTACCCGGTGTGGTCGCTGTGCCGGGGGATGCCACCGGCGGTCTTCTCCCGGTCGAGGACGAGGACCTGCCCCGGAACCTTGGGGGCGAGCGTGCGGGCCGCGGTGAGGCCGGCCGGGCCGCCGCCGATGATGAGGACGTCGGGCGTGCGGACGGGCAGGCTGGGGTCGGTCATCGGGTCGCCTCGTTGCGGGAGTTCGTGAACAGGTCGCTGACCTCGGCGCCGCAGTAGAACCCTTGGCAGCGGCCGTTCATGGCGCGGGTGCGGCGGCGCAGGCCCTCCAGACTCGCCGGCGGGATCACCGACCGGCACGCGTCGCGGATCTCGCCGGCGGTGACCCGCTCGCAGAAGCACACCACGCTGCCGTACGCGGGGTCGGCCGCGATGAGGTCGGCCCGCTGGTACGGGCGGGGGAACGCCTCGCCCAGGTTGGGCATCCGGGGCGGGTCGGGAAGTTCGGCCTTCGGGACGAGCGTCAGGCCCGCCTCGGCGATCAGGTCCCGGACGTACTCGCCGATCGCCATACCGGAGGTCAGGCCGGTCGAGCGGATGCCGCCGACGAGCAGGTACCGCTGGGTCGGGTCGGCCTGGATGAGGAAGTCGCCGTGGTCGATGGCCGCGCGCAGCCCGGCGTAGCTGGCCGTCACCTCCTCCGCCAGCAGCCGCGGCATCAGGCGCCGGCCCTTGTCGAGCAGGAACTCGAAGCCGCCTTCGGAGGTGCCGGTGGCCGTCCGGTCGGTGAGGTCCTCGGCGGTCGGGCCGAGCATGACGTTGCCGTAGATCGTCGGGCTGATCAGGACGCCCTTGCCGACCTTGCTCGGTACCGGCAGCACGATCTTGTCGATCATCGGTCGGGCCAGCTTGTCGTAGACGAGCAGCTCGCCACGCCGGGGCGTGACCGTGAACCGGTCGTGGCCGAACAACCGGTCGAGCACGTCGGCGCCGAGCCCGGCGGCGTTGACCACCCAGCGCGCCGGTACGTCACCGGCCGAGGTGTGCAGCGTCGTCGCGTCCTCGGCGACGGTGACCGCCTCGACCCGGTGGTTGCGCAGCAGGCGCACGCCACGGCCGACCGCGTCGGTTGCGAGGGCCAGGTTGGTGGTCCACGTGCAGATGATCGACTCGTCCGGGACGGTGAGACCGCCGAGCGCGCCCTCGCCGAGTGCGGCCACCTGCCGGTACACCTCGGCGGCGTCGACGATCTCGCAGTGCTCGTACCCGTTGGCCCGGGCCTTCTCCGCGAGGCTCGGCAGCGCGTCGAACTCCTCGGGGGTCCAGGCGACCAGCAGGGCCCCGGTGCGCTCCACCGGGATTCCGGTCCGCTTCGCGTACTCGCCCAGCAGGTGATAGCCCCGGCGGACCAGGCGCGACTCCAGGGTGCCCGGCTTGGCGTCGAAGCCGGTGTGCAGGATCGCCGTGTTGGCTTTGCTGGTGCCGTCGCCGACGTCGTCGCGGGCCTCGACCAGGGCGATGGACAGTTCGTAGCCGGCCAGTTCGCGGGCGATCGCGGCGCCGACGATGCCGCCGCCGACGACGGCGACGTCGAATGGCTGGCTGGTCGACCCGGCGCTGTTTCCTGACCCGGCGTTGTTGGATGGCCCGGCGTTGTTGGCTGACCCGGTGGCCTCCGGGTGGCTCATGGTGGTTACTCCTGAGGTAGGGCGGCGGCGACGGCGGCACGCCAGCGGGCGCGGTGCTCTGACGCTCGGTCGAGCGACCACGCCGGTTCGTACGTTGTTTCGGGCACCCAGGCGGGGACGGCTTCGGCGACGGTGAGCTGCGGGTGTACCGACAGCCGGGCCAGGGTGGCCGCGCCGAGCGCGGTGGCGTGCGTCGACGGGTAGACGTCGATCGGGATCTGCATGAGGTCGGCGGTGGCCTGCATCAGCGTCCGGCTCCGGGTGAGGCCGCCGTCGACGCGCAGCCGGGTAAGCGGCTGTCCCAGATCCTTCTCCACCAGCGCCCCGATCTCGGCGACCTGCGCGGCGATGCCCTGCAGGACGGCGAGGACGAGATGCTCCGGCCGGGTGGACAGGGTCATTCCGGTGAAGGTGGCGGTGGCGTCCGGGCGCCACCACGGTGCGGCGAGGCCGGCCAGCGACGGTACACACAGGACACCCTGCGGGTCTGCCGCGGCGACCCGGTCCAGGTCCGCGGCCGACCCGACGAAACCGAGATCCTGCAGCCAGCGCACGGCCGAGGCCGCCGTGTAGACCTGGCCGTCGACGCAGTACGGCGTCTCGCCGCGGGCGCGCCACGCCACCGACGTGGTCAGCCCGGAGGTCGAGCGGACCGCGGTAGGCCCGGTGTTGGCGAGCAGGAACGCCCCCGTACCGAACGTGCACTTGGCCGTGCCCGGCTCGAGGCAGCTCTCGGCCAGCAGCGCGGCCTGCTGGTCCACGACGAGCCCGCCGACCTTCATGGTCGAGCCGAAGGCGGTCGTGGAGCCCACGATCTCGTCGCAGGCGACGATCCGGGGGAGCGCCTCCCCGGCGAGGCCGAACAGGTCGAGCAGTTCCGGATCCCAGTCGACCGCGTCGAGATCGAGCAGCAGGGAGCGGCTGGCGGTGGAGACGTCGGTGACGAACTCGCCGGTGAGCCGGTGGACCAGCCACGTGTCGGTGGTCGTCACCACGCCGTCGGCGGTGACGTTGCGGCGCAGCCACGCCATCTTCGGCGCGGAGAAGTACGGGTCGAGCACCAGGCCGGTTTTTTGAGCCACCGAGTCGCGGTGCGTGGACAGCTCCGCGCACAACGGCTCGGCGCGCCGGTCCTGCCAGACGATCGCCGGCGACAGCGGCTGTCCGGTACGCGGGTCCCAGGCGAGGACGGTCTCGCCCTGGTTGGCGATCGAGACCGCCTCGACCGGCCGGCCGGCGAGCGCGATGGCTCGCCGGCCGGCGTCGAGGACCGAGGCCAGCAGGTCCGCAGGCTCCTGCTCGACGCCACCACCCGGAAGGTATGCCGGGCGGACGGTTTCCTCCGCTATCGACAGGACCTTTCCGGCCTGGTCGACGACGATCGCCTTCGTGCCCGAGGTGCCCTGGTCGATGGCCAGTACGGTCACAGCGCGTCGACCGACTCTCCGCGCTCGCTGGTCAGCTGGGCTCGGCGGGTGAACCACACGACGGCGAACAGCACCGCGCCGACGGCGAGGGTGCCCAGCGCGTAGTACTGTGCGTCCCGGAACTGGGCCGGGATCATGAAGATGCACAGCTCGATGACGAGCCACATGACCGCACCGGCGACGACCGGCTTCTCCCAGCGGCCGAGGCTGAAGTCGTCGGCGCGCGGGGTGTACTTGTGGCGGGTGGCGATGTAAAGCGCCACCGTGCCGGCGTAGAGGATCGCGGGCATCAGGGTCGCCGCGCCGAGCAGCTGGGCGAGCGCGTCGGTGTTCGAGGCGAACGCGAGGACGATCACGACCGAGGTCAGGCCGGCGAGCAGGGTCGCGAACGTCGGGCCGCCGGTCGGGCGGGGCACCCGGGACAGCAGGTTCGACGCCGGTACGCGCCCGTCGCGCGCCATCGCGTACACCAGGCGGCTGCAGCTGACCATGATGACCAGACCGCAGGCGAAGATCGCCACGCACACCACGACCAGCATGGCCTTGGCGACCGCGCCGCCGACCGTGCCCTGGATGATGTCGGCCACGGGGGAGGAGCTCCCGCTGATCGCCTCGAGGTTCTTGCCGATACCGGCGGTGATGACCATCAGGAACAGCATGCCGATCACGCCGCTGACCAGGAGGGCGCGGACCATGGCGGCGGGTACGACCTTCTTGGGGTTGTGGGTCTCCTCGGCGAGGTTGGCCGCCGACTCCCAGCCCACCAGGGTGAACGCGCCGAGCAGGGCCGAGAGCATGAACGGGCCGAGCCAGCCGTAGTAGCCGTCCGAGGGGATCGAGCCGTACGCGGTGAGGTTGCCCCAGTCGCCCTTGCCGGTGAACATCACCGCGCCGGCGATCAGCACGGTCAGGCCGATCATGGCGAGCACCTCGGCGCCGACCGCCCAGTTGTTGATCTTCGTGATGATCGGCGTCGACCAGATGATCAGCGCCATCTGCACGAGCAGCACGATCATGGTCACGACGGCACCCCGGCCGGCGGTGTACTCGATGCCCAGCAGCGGGAACAGCGCCACCTGCGTCAGCCCGTAGTCGACGGCGACCGCCACGATGGCCAGGAACGCGAACGACACCCAGCCGAACCACCAGCCGAGTACCGGCGACGCGAGCCGGCTGGCCCACTGGTAGCTGTAGCCCGACAGTGGAATCCGGTTGGCCAGCATGCCGTACACGAGCGCCACGAAGATCGTGCCCACGGTGACGATCGGCCACGTCCAGATACCGGCCGGACCACCCGAGCCCAGCACCGTCCCGTACGTGCTGAACAGGCCGGTGGTGATCGAGATGAACGAGAACGCGACCGCGAAGGACTCGAAGCGGCCCAGCGTACGGGCCAGCTGCTGGGTGTAGCCGGCGTGCGCGATGGTGCTGTCCGCTGCGGTGTCGGTCGTTGATAAGGGGGGACGCGACGACTCGGTTGGCCGCTGCGGCGGCGTGACAGACTGGGACACGGGTCGGCTCCTTGTTCTGACAGGCGGGGAAAGATCCTGGTCAGGCGACGTTGCCGCGTCGCCTGACCACTTGTTTCGTTGTGTTCGGTTATCCGGTGACGGTGACGCCACCGGCCCGTTCGATGTGAAGCGCCAGGGACTTCGGCGGGCGGGCGTCGGTGACGACCCCGGTGATCGCGTCCAGGCCGCATACGCGGTGCGGTGCGACCCGTCCGAACTTCGACGAGTCGACCAGCACGTAGGACTGGGCCGAGTGCGCCAGCATCACCCGGCGGGTGGCGATCTCGTCGAGGTGGAAGTCGGTCAGACCGGCGGTCGCGTCCAGCCCGCCCGAGCCCAGGAACGCGATGTCGGCGTGCAGGTCGGCGAAGAACGCCACGGTCTGCGCGTTCGAGCAGGCCAGGTCACCGCTGCGGACCCGGCCGCCGGAGACGAGTACCTCCACGCCGCTGCGGCCGGCCAGCTCCGCCGCAATCAGCAGCGAGCAGGTGGCGACCGTGCCCCGGAAGGTGCCGGGCAGGGCGCGTGCGACCTCGAGTGCGGAGGTGCCGACGTCGAGGATGACGGTCTGACCGGGCTGCACCAGCTCCGCGGCGGCGCGGCCGATCGCGGCCTTGGCGTCCCGGTTCGCCGAGGACCGCTCCTGGAACGGCGCCTCCTCGCTGGACGAGGCCAGCGCGCTGGTGGCGCCGCCGTGCACCCGCTTCAGCAGGCCCTGAAGTTCCAGCGCCATGAGGTCGCGGCGGATCGTCTCCGCCGACGCGCCGGTCAGGGCGGCCAGCTCCTCCGTGCTCACCACGCGCGCCGACCGCACCGCATCGGTGATGCGGGCGTGGCGCTCAGCCGGCAGCATGCCTGACCGTTTTTGTGGAAAACCGTGGACACATGAGGGGAAGTGTGGGGCGGTTAACATGGCCTGTCAATAGGGCACGCGTACCCCGCGCTCAGGTAGCCGGTTCGGGGAGCCTGACGCCGGGTGGCATTAATCGCGATGAAATGCCGCCGAAATCGGCGGCAACGGTGGAGCACACGCCGCCCGGGCATCGAGCCTGTCCGAACGGAACCTTGCGGTCCGGTCAGTCCTCGGAAACGACGAACGGTGCGTGGCCGAGCGGGAACTGGGACGTCCCCGGTTCGACTGGTGTCGCCGATATATCGATGTGGTGCAGTATGGCTGCCGGCAGTGTTCAGAAGGGACCAACGGTGGCACGGGCATTGCGGTGGCTTGCCACCTTCGTGATTGGTACGGCGTGTTTTGCCGTGGCCTGGTGGGTGTGCGAGGCGCTCGCCGGGCTGGACCGGAGCACGGCGGTGACCATCGCCACGGTGGCAGGGCCGTGGTTGGCCGCCCCGGCTGGCTGGTGGGCGACCCGCGAAGCCATGCGATCGTCAGACGTAGCTCGTTCTACGTCTCTGGCGGTCGCACGGTCGCGCGCGACGAACGTGCCGGCCGGGGCGCCGTATTCTCCTCAGCCGGATTCGCCTCAGCCGGCAGCGCCCGCGTATCCGGCGTCGCGCCCGTTGCCGCCGCGCGGGAGCGCCGGCATTCTCGCGCTGGCGATGGTCGCATCGATGGTGGCGGTTGCCGGCGGGATAGTCGCCATCCTTTGGCTGTCGAACCGGACCGCGGATGTGTCGACGCCCTGTTCGCCGGAGTTCGGGCCGTACTGTCTTGCCGAGCGGAGCGGGCCGCTGACCGCGCTGGTGAGCTCGAAGACGCTCGTCCTGATCATGGTTACGGTGCTGGTGCTGACCGTGGTTATGGGTATCTGGCTCAGCGCGTGGTGGGTAAGCCTGAAACGGAGCCGACCGCCGGACCGGACCTCCTGGCAGGACCCGCGGGTCGTGGTTACGTTGCTGGTGATAGCGGCGTTCGTCGTCCTCTGCTGCTGTTGCGGCGGGTACTTCGGAGGTCCGCTGCTTCCTCTGATCGTCGGTGTGTAGGTCGCCGGCATTCCACCCGTCGGAATGAAGACACTCCCTCGACCGGCGAGCGGTGGGATGCGACTAAACAGTCCACATTGGTGGCACCGCAGTGCGTGACCGCAGTGGTGATTAAGCGCTACCACGACATCGCGGCCCCAGGAGGGTCTAGCGCCAACCCAGAAGCCGACTTCCGCCTGTGGTCGGTCCAAGCCAGCTGCTTACCCAAGGTAGCGAGCTGTGGAGTGCTGGCCGCGCGGTGTCTGCGGCCAGATGAGTGCACTTGATCTCGGTACGCGATCGCGGCTACCGCACAGCCTTTCACCTCCAGGAATGGCGCTGCAATCTGTCCGACCAGGCGCGTTTGCGCGTCGGTATTGTTGTCGCTGGGCATGGTTGGCACCGAAAGGCGGGGAGGCCACAAGTTGAGTGCACACCTCACCGCCACCGATCTAGACGAGTGGTCGCGGCGGCGTGACTCTCAGGGCCATCTTCCGACCCTGGTGCGTCGCCTCATCATGGTGTCGGTGCGGCCTGACCGCATTCGGGTGCCAGCGGCCGAAGGCATTGCACTCCCTGGCCTCGACGGCGTTCTAACCGTTGCGGGCGGCGCGGCCCCGTACGTACCCGCAGGCGACTCCGCATGGGAGGTGCGTTTCTGACTGTCCACACGGAACGAAAGGTCGTCATGGAGCCCGAGGCTAACTGCGGCTAGATCGCCGCAGACAGCGCTCAGGGCGTACAAAAGGGCCTTTTACCAAACAGGATCCTAGATTTAGTCGACCAGCGCGGAGTACACCAGCTGCCGCAACTGCGGCCGTATCGGATGGGTGCTGGACGGCAGTAGCTGAGTGAAGAGCATCGCGGTCAGCTCCTCTTCCGGGTCGACCCAGAATGCGGTACTGGCGGCACCGCCCCAGAAGTACTCGCCACGGCTGGCGTGGGTCCGGCCGGGGACAGGGTCGAGGACGATGCCGAAGCCGAGCCCGAAGCCGACGCCGTCGAAGGTGCTTTCGGCGAAGCCGCCGGTCGACAGCTGGCCCAGGTCGAGGCCGCCCGGCAGGTGGTTGGCGGTCATGAGTCGCACCGTCCGGCTGCCGAGGACCCGGGCCCCGTCCAGTTCCCCGCCGCGCAGCAGCATCTGGGTGAAGCGGTGGTAGTCCGCGGCCGTGGAGATGAGACCACCACCGCCCGAGAATATCGTCGGCCGGCGACGGGCGCCGGCCGACAACCGGTCCTCGCGTACGGCCCGCCCGGTGGCCGGGTCGGGGAGGTACAGCGCGGCGAGGCGATCCGCGTCGGCAGCGTCGACCCACCAGCGGGTGTCCGACATCTTCAGCGGACTCAGGATGCGGTCGGCGACGAACTCGTCGAGGCTCTGCCCGGACACCACCTCGACGAGCCGGCCGAGCACGTCGGTGGCGACCGAGTACCCCCACCGGCTGCCGGGCTGGAAGAGCAGCGGCAGACTTGCCCAGCGCTCACACGCCTGCGCCAGGTCGACCCCGGGCGGCGTACTCCATTCGTAGCCCGCCGCCCGGTAGAGCGCGTCGGCGACGTGGGTGTACATGAACCCGTACGTCAGCCCGGCGGTGTGGGTGAGCAGGTGCCAGATCCGGATCGGCTCGGTGGTCGGGACGGTGAACGGCCGCTGCGCGCTGCCCTTGTCGTAGACACGTACGTCGGCGAAAGCCGGGATCCAGCGGCTCACCTCGTCGGTGAGCTCGAACGCGCCCTCCTCCCACAGCATCATCGCGGCGACCGACGTGATCGGTTTCGTCATCGAGTAGATGCGCCACAGGGTGTCGGCCTCGACGGGCAGGCCGGCCTCCCGGTCGCGGTTTCCGTACGTGGACGCGTGGGCCACCTGGCCGCGGCGGGTGACGACGATCTGCCAGCCGGCGAGCAGGCCCTCGTCGACGTACCGGGCGAAGTGCTGGTCGATGCGGGTCAGTCGGGCCGGGTCGAAACCGACCTCGGCCGGGTCCACCGTGCGCTCCATGCGGCTCGGGCCTCCTCCGTAGATATCGACCTGAGTGATTAGAACACAATTCCAGAATCTTGCCCAGGTGGCGTCATCGGATCCCTTCCGTGGATACCCCGGCCTTCAGGGCGGGGAGGAAACGGAACGCCTGCGGAGCAGGGCAGGGAAAAGCCGATCCGCGGCCAAGGCGGATAGGCGTCTACT
>NZ_JAATVW010000070.1 GCF_011947225.1 Planosporangium flavigriseum
AACGCGGCACCCCGTTCGGCAGCTTCGCCACCGCCCGCATCCGCGGCGCCCTGCTCGACGAACTACGCGGCCTGGACTGGGCCAGCCGCTCGGTACGCTCCCGCGCCCGCCGCATCGACACCGCCGCCCAGGAACTCACCGCCACCCTTGGACGCACCCCCACCACCGCCGAACTCGCCGAATCCCTCGGCGTCGGCGTCGGCGAAATCCAAGCCACCGACGACGACGTCCAGCGCGCCGTCGTCTTGAGCCTGCAGGGCTTCGCCGCCGGCACCGCCGAGGACATGGTCCCCGAGCGTGACGCCGGCCCCGAAGACCTCATCCTGCACCGTGAGCGCATCGGCTACCTCCACCACGCCATCGAGGCGCTGCCCGAGCGGCTGCGCCTGGTTGTCCAGGGGTACTTCTTCGACGAGCGCCCCATGACCGAGATCGCCGCCGAGCTCGGCGTCACCGAGTCCCGCGTCTCCCAGCTGCGCGCCGAAGCCCTCGTACTGCTGCGCGACGGACTCAACGCCAACCTCGACCCCGACCTCGTCCCCGACGCCGACCGTCCCGGCGGCTGCGTGGCCCGCCGCCGCGAGGCCTACTACTCGGCCATCGCCGCCCGC
>NZ_JAATVW010000071.1 GCF_011947225.1 Planosporangium flavigriseum
TGGCGCGGGTCAGCGAGATCTGATGAAGTAGCGGTGGTATCGAGATCAACGTTTGGGAGACTTCATGAGTCTGGATCGACCAGTCGCACCTGACCCCTACCAGCTTCTGCCCGCCGTCGGCTCGTTCACCGTGACCAGTTCGGACGTGACCGACGGCCAGCCGATGGACCAGAAGTTCGCGCACCCCGGCCTGGGCGGAAGCAACATCTCACCGCAGTTGTCCTGGTCCGGTTTCCCGGCCGAGACGCGCAGCTTCACGGTCACCTGCTACGACCCCGACGCGCCCACCCCGTCGGGCTTCTGGCACTGGGTGCTGGTCAACCTGCCGGCCTCGGTCACCGAGCTGGCGCAGGGCGCCGTTGAGCAGGACCTGCCCGGCGGCGCGTTCTCGCTGCGCAACGACTACAGCGAGACCGGCTACGGCGGCCCGTACCCGCCCGAGGGCGACCGTCCGCACCGGTACTTCTTCGTGGTGCACGCTGTCGACGTGGACAAGCTGGAGCTGACCCCCGACGCGTCGCCCGCCTTCGCGAGCTTCAACCTCGCGTTCCACACGCTGGCCCGGGCCATCATCACACCGACGTACCAGGTCTGAG
>NZ_JAATVW010000072.1 GCF_011947225.1 Planosporangium flavigriseum
CCGGTCACCGGCGGCACCGGCCCGGTCGGCAGCATGACCAACGCCCAGTACATCGCCGCGGCCGTCCCCGCCGCCCAGCAGGGCTACCGCGAGTTCCAGGTACCCGCCTCGGTCACCATCGCCCAGTCGATCCTCGAGTCCGGCTGGGGCCGCAGCGGCCTGGCCGCCAAGGACCGCAACTACTTCGGCATCAAGTGCTTCAGCGGCAACCCCGGCCCGATCGCCAACGGCTGCCACACCTACGCGACGTTCGAGTGCACGCCCAACTGCTACCCGACCTACGCCACGTTCCGCACGTACGCGTCGATCACGGACTCGTTCCGCGACCACGGCTACTTCCTGACCACCAACAGCCGCTACCGGCCGGCGTTCAACTACAGCAACAACGCCGACCAGTTCCTGGTGGAGATCAAGAAGGCGGGGTACGCGACGGACCCGAACTACGTGAGCAAGGTCCAGAACCTGATGCGCACGTACAACCTCTACCAGTACGACCGCATCTGACCTCCCCCCATCCAAGAGGAGACCGCCGCCGGGGCGACCCCCCGGCGGCGG
>NZ_JAATVW010000073.1 GCF_011947225.1 Planosporangium flavigriseum
CCGGGACGCCGCGTGGACGTACTCCGTATTCAACACCGACCGGGGAACCTTCATTCCCGCGACCAGCGCCCCGTCCCGCGCCGAGCGACTCGGCGACGTTCCGGACACCTCTATGTCAACGCCGGCCCCTCAGGAAACATTCCCCAGACCAGCAACCCGCATTCGCACAGACCAGGCCGTACAAACAGGCGACACAAGAAGGTTCAACGCCAACCGCAGCAACTTCATTCCCACGACCAGCGGCTCCCGGCCACTCCCGAGGACAACCCCGACAGCGACCAGACGTCCCTCGGATAACGCCGCACCCACGGAACATATTCCAGGGCCAACGCTACCGGCCACACCCGCGAGCAACGCTCCGAGCAGACCTGACGACCTCTATGTCAACGCCGGCCCCTCAGGAGACACTCCCGAGACCAGCAACCCGCATCCGCACAGACCAGGCCGTACAAACAGGCGACACAAGAAAGCTCAACGCCAACCGCAGCAACGTCAT
>NZ_JAATVW010000074.1 GCF_011947225.1 Planosporangium flavigriseum
CGAGGTGCCCGGCGAAAACCGGGTCCGGCTTTCCGGCTGGCTCGACCGCGAATCCGCCGCCCAGCTCCGCGCCGCGATCGACCCGCTGTCCGCGCCCCGACCGTCAGCAGGCGAGCCGGACGTGCGCACCCCCGGCCAGCGGCGCGTCGACGCCCTGGTCGAGGTGTGCCGGATCGCGCTGGCCTGCGGCGAGCTGCCCACCAACGGCGGCGACCGCCCCCAGATCGTAGTCACCGTCGACATCGACACGCTGCGCCAGCAGGTCGGGACCGCGACCCTCGACGACGGCTCGTCGCTGCCGGCGACCGCCGCCCGCCGACTGGCCTGCGACGCCGCCCTGCTACCCGCCGTACTCGGCAGCGCCGGCCAGATCCTCGACGTCGGCCGCGAACAACGCCTGATCAAAGGACCCCTGCGCCGCGCCCTCGTCCTACGCGACCGCGGCTGCGCGTTCCCCGGCTGCGACCGCCCACCC
>NZ_JAATVW010000075.1 GCF_011947225.1 Planosporangium flavigriseum
GCCTGCTGCAAGACGACCGCTGAAACTTCGCCCAGCCAGGCCCGATCCGGGCTCTGTTTGGCTTGCGTGATGACCTGCTTGGACAACTCGGCGTCCGAGACGTATGGCAGGCCGGCCTCGCGGGCGGTCTGCCGTGCGTGCAGCCCGTCGTTGAACACCACCCGCGCGCACCCGAACGCCCGCGCCAGTGCCTCACACTGGCCGGGTGTCGGGTAGACGCGGAAGTTGTAACGCAGCTGCACACCGGAAACCGTGCCACAGGCGTACGACAAGACACTCACGCACCCGGAAGTCCCGACGCCTATCCGCCTTGGCGGCGGATCGGCTTTCCCTGTCCCGCTACGCGGGAGAGTCCGCTTCACCCCCGGC
>NZ_JAATVW010000076.1 GCF_011947225.1 Planosporangium flavigriseum
CGCGGGTTGCGGTTCATCCACATTGGATGGTCGTGGCTGCGGTGTGACGCACGACAAGGTCCGGCGATTTGACGATCCCGGTTGCGTGGGCGTAACTTTCTCTCTGCCCGCGGGGCCGCTGGAGTTCAGATTCCGGTGGGTGTGCGAGGCGAGCTAGGCGGGTGGCGCGGTGTGCGTCGGCTTTGACTGGTGCCCGATCGGGTGACTGTGCTGGTTGGCTCGGATGAGTCGGTTTGGCGCGGGTGCGGGGATCGGGTAATGTGAACGACCGGCAGGGAACCGGACGCGGGCGTTGAGGCGCTGCGGCTGGCCTGTCAAATCCTGAAGTGGCTGCCGATGATTGTCGGTGTGTGCTTT
>NZ_JAATVW010000077.1 GCF_011947225.1 Planosporangium flavigriseum
GCCGCTGGTCAGGGCGACGGTCGAGGCGGACAGGCCCATGCCGGCAGCGTCCAGACCCGAGATGCCGGAGGCACCACCGGTGATGGCGCTGATGTTGGTCGAGGTCAGGTTGACCGCGAGCTGCGTGCCGGTACCGGTGGCGGAGTCGACCTGGAACGCACCGTTGTAGGTACCACCCAGCAGCGCCTGGCTACCGAACTTGGTGGCGGTGGTGATTCGGGTCAGTTCCGACTTCAGCTGCTGGAACTCGGTGTCGGCCGCCGACTGGGCGCTGGAGTCCTGCGAACCAGTGTTGGCCGCCTGCACCGCGAGCGAACGCATACGCTGCAGGATGGCGCTGGT
>NZ_JAATVW010000078.1 GCF_011947225.1 Planosporangium flavigriseum
ACCGCTGGTCAGGGCGACGGTCGTGGCGCCCAGGCCCAGGCCGGTCGCGTCCAGACCCGAGATGCCGCCGGCGGTGATGGTGCTGATGTTGGCCGAGCTCAGGTTGACCGCGAGCTGCGTGCCGGTACCGGTGGCGGAGTCGACCTGGAACGCACCGTTGTAGCTACCACCCAGCAGCGCCTGGCTACCGAACTTGGTGGCGGTGGTGATTCGGGTCAGCTCCGACTTCAGCTGCTGGAACTCGGTGTCGGCCGCCGCCTGGGCACTGGAGTCCTGCGAACCAGTGTTGGCCGCCTGCACCGCGAGCGAACGCATACGCTGCAGGATGGCGCTGGA
>NZ_JAATVW010000079.1 GCF_011947225.1 Planosporangium flavigriseum
CGGGTCGCGACCTTGGTGCGGGCGATGAAGTCGTTCAGCTACAAGGACTCCCGGGATCGCTCGTACGCCGATCTCAACGAGGCGCTGACGACCACGTTGACGGTGGCGCGGAACGAGGTGAAGTACGTCGCTGACGTGGTGCTGGACCTGGGTGAGCTGCCGGAGGTGCTGTGCCGCATCGGTGACCTCAACCAGGTGTTTTTGAACCTGCTGGTCAACGCCGCGGACGCGATGCAGGACAAGGCCGAGCGGGGCGAGCGCGGGGAGATCCGCATCAGTACCCGGGTCGAGGGGCCGATGGCGGTCGTCAGCATCGCCGACAACGGCAGCGG
>NZ_JAATVW010000008.1 GCF_011947225.1 Planosporangium flavigriseum
GGTGTACAGCTGCTTGTCCTTGAGCGTCTCGGGCACCTCGCCCCGGACGATGCGCTGCGCCAGGCCTTCCACAACGGCCGTCTTGCCCACGCCGGGCTCGCCGATGAGGACCGGGTTGTTCTTGGTACGGCGGGAGAGTACCTGCATCACCCGCTCGATCTCCCGCTCCCGGCCGATCACCGGGTCGAGCTTGCCCTCGCGGGCAGCCTGCGTGAGTCTGCGCCCAAACTGGGAAAGGACCGCGCTGGCGGAGGCGGGTGCCTCGGCCGGGCTGGTACCTGCCTCGGCGGGCTCCTTGCCCTGGTAACCCGAGAGCAACCTGATCACCCGGTGGCGGACCAGATTCAGATCGGCACCCAACCTGATCAACACCTGCGCCGCGAGCCCCTCACCCTCGCGGATCAGGCCCAGCAGGATGTGCTCGGTTCCGATGTAGTTGTGACCGAGCTGCAGCGCCTCGCGAAGCGAGAGCTCCAGAACCTTCTTGGCACGCGGCGTGAACGGAATGTCGCCGCCGGGCGCCTGCTGCCCCTGGCCGATGATCTCCTCGACCTGCTGACGCACACCCTCCAGCGAGATGCCGAGGCTCTCGAGCGCCTTGGCCGCCACGCCCTCGCCGCCGTGCACGCCCTCACCCTCGTGGACGAGGCCGAGCAGGATGTGCTCGGTACCGATGTAGTTGTGGTTGAGCATCCTGGCCTCTTCCTGGGCCAGGACAACCACCCGCCGTGCTCGGTCGGTGAACCGCTCGAACATCGTCCATCATCCTCCGGCAGGCCACCCGTACACCCTGCCGGCGAAGGCTCCGCTCAACGAACAATCAAACGAACAATCATCTGATGCGCTGAGTCGAATGCTTTAAACCTCACCGCTCTGAACACCGTTGCGCCGGACGCCAGTGCGGGCGCGGCTGCCGGTGCACATATGGGTAGGCGGGCTACCTACCTCCAATGCTAGCCCCGGCAGAGGGTGATTCCCGCTGGCCGGCGGCCGAATCATGGACCGCGGCCGGATTTCCGCCGCGGCTCACTGGTCCGCCGCCGCGATGCGCTTGACCACCATCTCGGTCGGCGTACGGCGGGCCCCACGCCGCCACATCAGGCGCTGGATCAGCAGCGTCACGATGCCGGCCGTGACGAGGGCGGCCACGTTGACGAGGAACTGGATCGCCGAGGTGAGCGCGAGCATGCCGGCCACCCCGGCGAGGAACGCGACGATCCAGGACAGCGCGTCCGGGCGCCAGATGAAGCCGGTGAGCGGGCGCTCCGCCAGCAGCATCTCCTTGCTGACCAGGCCCATGGCGGTCATGGCCCAGGTGGTGAACACGGTGACCAGCATGGCGATCGGGAAGCCGACGGCGAGCGCGAGCACCGAGCGGGCGACCATGGAAAGCCGCCGCCGCACGATCCCGACGCACAGCGCGGCAAGGGGGCCGAACTCCGGACCCACGACCATCGCGCCGACGATCAGGATCGGCTGGTCGAGGAGGACCCCGATACCTGCGATGATCATTGCCACGGTCAGGAAGATCAGGTACGCGCCGGACAGGGTCGTTTCCTCGCCGGTTCGTTGCTCGATCTCGTCCCACACCACCGCGTCCACGCCGAGTCCGGGTACGGCGCGGGCGGCCTCCTCCGCCGCGGTCGATAACGTCACCTCGACGGTCTCCATGGAGATCGCGCCGGTATGGTCGACGCCGAGGGCGCGCAGGCCGTCGAGCACCGTGCTGGCGCCCTCGCGCACCACGTCGCAGAGCACCACGTCGCCCGCAGGCCGGCGACCCGCGTCTGGCACCACGATGAGGTGGGCGACGGCGGGATCGTTCGCGAGTAGGCTGACGACCTCCGGAGACCGGTCTCGAGGCGAGATGATGCGCAGGTGGATCGTGGCAGGTTCTCCTTCGCGGCGGGCGCGGGCTCGGGCTCGGGCGCGCAGCGGGCGCGGTACCGGCACTTCGACTGCGTATTCCGCCTGATCATCGCCCATCCGTGCCGTTAGCTGTTCAAGCCACACCCATCCGCCACCCAGCGGGGCGCCCCGAACGCAGCGGCTGCTCACGCGGCGTACCAATAGGTATTGAGCTGGTCGACCGCGGACTTCGCGCCACCCAGGTCGTAACGGTCGACCGCCAGGAAGTTGGGCTTCTTCCGCGCGGCGGACGCGCAGAAGCGCTCGGCTCGGTCGACAACCTTGCTGTTGTCGTCCTTGCTGTTGTCGTCCTTGCTGTTGTCGTCCGCGACGATGAAGATCGAGTTCGCTCAGGCCAAGATCTTCGAGGTGCTGGCGCGGGGCAATCGGCTGGCGGGCGCAGCCGTGAGCGGCCGGTGACGGGCGCGCCCGCCCGTCACCCTGCTTCGCTCGCGCTTACGGTTACGTATCCGTAGTCAAATTGACTGAAGGCAATTCGTATTTCGCTAAGGCGCGCTTAATAAGGGGCTTTGTGTATTTCCCTTGGCGTGACATTAAGCACGGCATTAGTGCTTTAACTGGATCAAGGACCCTTGCTAGGTTGCTGCGGGAAAACGGCCAAGCCTAGATTTGGAGTGGCGCAGATGATGCAAGGAGTTCCGCGTTTCGGCTGCGGCTGGCTCGGCAGTGTCCGGCGCGGACGTGCGGTCGCGGAGGCCGGCGCGAACGCGCTTCCTGCGGGAACGCTCGCCGGAAATCCCGTGAAACCCCTCTGATCAGGACGGCATGGCGTTCCCGGTGCCGCCGGGTGGGTTCAGTGCGCAGGTGCGCAATCGCGGGGGAGTGAGCGTCATCGGTTTTTTACATATTCCCTTGAGAGTTTTTACAACCCGCACGGATAGTGGCGGAAACTGCGGCGGAAACCGTGCGCCGGTGCGCCCATGGCCGCTGTCATTCGGTAGGAGCCGAGGGGAAACAATTGTCCAGCTCCAGTGCGTACAGAACACCGATGTCGCCGGCAACGGAGCCGGACGTGTACGGGATCCTTCGTCGGCACGTCTCACCGGGCCTCGCGCTCGGCTACAAAATGGTCGGGCACGGCGCGTACGAGGTGGCGGCGAACGGCGCCACCGTGCGCCTGTCTGACGGGCGCGAACTCATCGACTTCGGGTCGTACGCCGTGACGCTGCTCGGCCATCGGTGCGGACCCGTGGTCGACGCCGTCGCGGCGCAGCTGGCCGCCATGCCCACCGGCACCCGAGCGCTGGCCAACCCGACCGTGGCCGTGTTCATCGAAGAGCTGCTCAGCCGGTGCGGGGCCGAACTGGAACGGGTATGGCTCGGCAGCGACGGAGCGGACGCCGTCGAGGTGGCGTTGAAGCTCGCCCGGCGCGGGACGGGCCGCCCGCGCATCCTTGCCGTGGAGGGCGCGTTCCACGGCAAGACGCTCGGTGCGCTGTCCGTCACCGACTCGACGTCCTTCCGCGCCGGCTTGGACGGCGTGCTGGGGCCGGTCACCCACCTCCGTCGCGACGACGCCGGGGCCGTCGCCCGAGAGGTGCGCGCCGGTGACGTCGCCGCACTGATCGTCGAGCCCGTCCAGGGCGAGGCCGGCGTACGACCGCTCGACGCCGGCGTCGTCCGGCAGTGGGGCGCCGATGCGCGCGCCGCCGCCGCCTTCCTGATCAGTGACGAGATCCAGGCCGGCCTGCGCCGCTGCGGGCCCTTCTCCATGGCGGTCGACGCCGGGTGGGCGCCGGACGCCGTCCTGTTCGGCAAGGCGTTGGGCGGTGGCGTACTGCCGCTGTCCGCAGCCGTCGGTACCTCGGACTTCTTCGCGCCGCTGGTGGGCGACCCCACCTGGCACACCGCCACCTTCGGTGGCCACCCGCTCTCGTGCGCGGCCGGCCGGGCGTCGTTGCCCGTCATCGACCGGCTGGCCGAGCGCGCCGACGAGTTGGGCGCCAGGTTCGGTCGCGAGCTGCGCGACCTCGCGAGGGGCTACCCGGCGCTGGTCCGCGAGGTACGCGGACAGGGGCTGCTGTGGGGCGTCGACTTCGCCAGGCCGGCCATGGCCGGCTCGATGCTGGTCGAACTCGCCGACGCCGGCCTGCTCGTATCGCCGTGCCTGAGTTCGCGCCGAACGATCCGCCTGCTGCCGCCGATGGTCACGACGCCCGCCGAGTTGGAGCGGGCGATGGAGGCGTTCCGGACCGCGCTTGCGGCTACCGGACGAATCGCCGCCGAGGAGCCCGCCGCCGACGAGACCGCCGCCGACGAGCCCGTCGCGGGAGGTCCGGCATGACAGCCACGCAGCGCCAGCGCCGGCGGGATCCGGCCGTTCCCGCAGCCCGGCCGTTATCGCGGCGGCTGGCGGCCTGGGCGCAGGAGCGGTTCCCGGTCGCACTCGGTGCCGTCATGGTCCCCGCCTGCCTGGTTGCTCTGCTCTACGGTCGCGTTCTCACCCATCCCGGCGCGCCCCGGCCACACCTGGGCGACCTGGCCGCGGTCGCCGCCGGGTGGGCCTTCTTCTTGATGGTCCGCATCGTCGACGAGCACAAGGACTACGAACGCGACCGCGCGGAGTACCCCGGCCGGGTGCTGCAGCGGGGCGTGGTGACGCTCGACCAGCTCAAGGTGGTGGCTGCGGGCGCGGTGGCGCTCCAGCTCATCGTCACGCTCGCCGCCGACGGAGGCATCGGCCGGGCCGGGCGCTGGTGGGCGCTGGCGCTCGCGTGGACCGCCCTGGCCGCCAAGGACTTTTTCCTCGGCCGGTGGATCGCTGATCGCCCGGTGCTGTACCCGTTGTTGCATCTGCCGCTATCCGGGCTGGTCTGCGTGTGGATCGCGCAACTGGGCGCCGGCCCGCGCAGCCTTCCGCCCGCGGCGTTCGCGGTAGCGGCTCTCGGCGTCACCCTGTCGGCCTCGGTGGACCTGGTGCGCAAGTTCCTTCCTGGGACGGGCGGCGGCCGGGCGTACGTCCGCGCGCTCGGGGTCCGGCGCGCCGCGACGGTCGGTGCGGTCGCCGTCGCGGTCCAGACCGCGGTACTGGCGACCCTGCTCCGGCTCGCGGACGGCCCGGCCGCAGGTGTCATGGCGTTACCCGTGCTCGCCGCCGGTCCCCAGGTCGCGCTGGCCCGGTTCGCGCAGGCGCCGACGCGCAGGCGGGGCCGGGCGGCGCGGGCCGGCATGGCGCTTCTCCTGCCCGTACAGCTCGCCGTTTCGGTGGCGGCGCTGCTCGCTGGACCCAGGGGGTGCTGATGATTCGACGCGTACTGGTCACGGGCGCCACCGGGCTGGTCGGATTCGAGGTGTACGACCGGCTGCGGCAGCGCGCCGACCTCATGGGCGACGTCACGGTCACCGGCACCAGCCGCCGCGGCTCGGACCTGCTGCCCGCGGTCGTCAAGTGGCACATGGGCGCCGAGCCGCCCCCGGTCGCGCTGGCGGGGCCGTGGGATGTGGTCATCAACACGGCTGCGGACGTGCGGTGGTCCCTGCGCCCGGACGCCGCGCGACGAGCCAATGTGGACACCGTTGCGGCGCTGGCGCCGTTGGTCTCGCCGGGCACCCACGTGATCCACGTGTCCACCGCGTACGCCGGTGGCCACCGCGGCGACGGTTCGTCACCCGACCTCGACGATTACCGCAACTCGTACGAGTGGTCCAAGGCCCACGCCGAACGCCTCGCGCGGGAGTTGTTTCCGCGGCTGACCGTGATCAGGCCGGCCCTCATCCTGGGCCGGCGCTCCGACGGCCGCGCGGCCCGCTTCTCCGGCCTGTACACGCTCGTGCGTGGCATCGCGACCGGCGCCGTCCCGGTCGTCGCCGCCGACCCGCAGGCGAGGTTCGACCTGGTCCCCGTCGACGACCTCGCCGACCTGATCCTTGCCGCGATGGGGGACGCCGCGATGGGGGACGCCGCGATGGGGGACGCCGTGATGGGGGACGCCGTGATGGGGGACGCCGCGATGGGGGACGCCGTGATGGGGGACGCCCTGCCGGTCAGCCACGCCCTCGACGTGGTCATGGCGGCGCTGAATGGCTGGCGGGCGGCGCGCGGACACGAACCGTTGCAGCCGCCCCGGATCATCACCCCGCAGCGCTGGAACCGATTCTTTGTGCCGTTCGCGCGGGAGCACCTGACCATCCGGCAGAACCGGATGCTCGACCTGCTCTCGGTGTTCGAGCCGTACCTGGTCTCGACCGTGCCGCTGCCCGTCACCCATGCCGTCAACGGCGTGGACGGCTGCCTGCGCGCCTCGGTCCGGTACTGGGCCTCGACCAATCCCCGCCTGGCGGCGATGAACCCGCTGCCGTGGCGCGGCGACGCGGCGGCGTGAGACACGACGAAGGAGGAACCAATGCCAGAACAGACGATCGCCGACCGCGTACGAAGACTCGTCGTCGAGGCGGCGCCCATCGCGGTGGGCCGGGTGCACGCGGGCATGGTGCTCACCGACGACCTGGGCTACGACTCGCTGTCCCTGTTGGAACTGATGGGGCTGCTCGAGGCCGAGTTCGACCTGCCGCCGGTCGACGGCGACTTCCGGTCGGTACGGACCCTCCAGGACGCCGAGGACATGGTGCGGCGGGTCCTCGACGCCCGCCGGAGCCGACCACGTACGCCCGCGTGATTCGACAGTCGTGATTGGAGAGTCAGTGACCCGTACGGTGAAGACCACGGAGATTGTCGACCCCTCGGTACGGCTCGGCGCCGAACACGCCCCACCCCTGCTCGAGTCGTTGTCGGTCATCCCGGGCAAGCGTGCCCTGTTCGCCGTCGACAGCTACTTCCGGGACAGCTGGGAGGACCTGTGCGAGCTGCCGCCGGACGCCATCGAGTACATCCTGCGCCACCATGCCGTGCTGCTGCTCAAGCCCGACGCCGTGGTCGGGCGGCGGCTGTCGGCGGCGCTCGGCTGGCTCGGCGAGCAGGGCACGGTGGTCGCCGCCGAACCGGTCCGGCTGGATCGGCACACGACCAGGGTGATGTGGCAGTACCAGTGGAACGTCGCCAGCCGAGACCGGCGCGACCTCGCCGACCTGATCGTGCGCGGTGGGGACTCGTTGCTGCTCATCGTCGCGATGCCGCCGGGCGACCGGCCCGCGACGGTACGCCTGTCAGGTGCGAAGGGCCCCGCGGAGCCGGCGCGGCGGCAGCCCTGGCACCTTCGCCACCGGTTGGGCAACGACAACTTCCTGCTCAACTTCGTGCACACCGCGGATGAGCCGGCGGACCTGGTACGCGAGCTGGGGGTGCTGTTCGACGCGCCGCAGCGGCGGAAGTTGTACCGGCAGCTGCGGCGGGGGGCCGACGCGACCGCGGCGGCGCAGTCCCTGGTGGCGCGGTTGTACGAGCGAACCCCGGCACGTGATCTCAGCCTTGCCGGCTTCGTCGAGCGGATGTATCAGCGCCTGGCCGGCCGCACCGGGCCGGCCGTCCGTACGCTGGCGTCGGCGCTGGAGGCGATGGAGGCCGGCCTCAACGCCGACTGGCGCGGCCTGTGCGACCTGGCCGGCGTGGCCGGGGTGCCGCTGGACGCCTGGGATCGGATCGTCCTGGGCACGCATCTCATGGTCGCCTCCGAGTCGGGCACCGTACCGATCCTCGCCGGCGTGCCCGGATCGGAGTGGGACCGGCGGTCCGAGCCCGCGATCCTGCCGCCCGGCTGGCTGCCGTGCCGCCCCCGTGCTGCCCGAACGGGGCATGACCGAGGCGGGGGAGAGCCAGCGCCGCCGGCACTGCGCTACGACCAGCCCGTACCGCGTGGCCTCATCCATAAGGAGGGCATCGAGGAGGTGCTGGTGACCGACAGCGCGCAGGTGGACAGCGGGACGTTCGCGCTCGCCGCCGAACTGCCGCAGACCCACTGCTACCTCAGCGATCTGCCCGCGGGTCCGGCGCGGTTCGACCTCATGGCGGTGCTGGAGCTCTGCCGCCAGGCGTTCTACGTCGTCGTCCATCGCCACCTGGGAGTGCCGTTCGACCGGGCGTTCCTGCTGGGGCGGCTCGGCGTCGACCTCGCCCCGCAGCTGCCCTTCGCCGACCAGCCCGGCCGGCTGCGCGTCGAGACCGCGTTCGAGCTGAGACGGCTCATCGAGTCGCCACGGCCCGGGCTGGTGGCCGGCTTGACCTTCACCGCGCCCGACGGTCGTCCGGTGGGCACCGGCACTATGTCCGGCTCGTGGAGCGGGCCGGCGGAGTACGGGGCGCTGCGTTCGGCCGTCCGCGCCGCCCATGGGCTCGGAGCGCGGGTCGGCCCGCCGCCGGCCGTACGCGCTCCGCTCCTTCCCGCCGCGAGCGTGGGCCGGACCGCGCAACGCAACGTCGTGCTCGCCGGCCGCACGGAGGGCGACGGGGAGGGGGCCCAGGACAACGCCTTCGACCTCGCGCTCGACCTGGCGTACCGGGGAATGTTCGACCACGATCATGACCACCTGCCCGGCATGCTGCTGATGGAGGCCGCTCGGCAGGCGGCGATCTGGACGGTGGCCCGAACAACCGGGTCCCTGGCCGGGGCACTCACGCCGACCCGCCTGCACGCGTCGTTCCCCGCGATGGCCGAGGTCGACCTGCCGGTGCGCTGCACCGCCAGCATCTCCGATCGGAGCGAGCAGGACGCTACGGGCGTCATGGTTTCGATGCGGCAGCGCGGCGCCACGGTGTGCCGGGTCAGCACGGCGGTGGCCGCGCCGCGGGGAGGCCGGCTATGACGAGCCAATTTCTCCTGAATGGACAGTGCGGGCCCGAGGAGTTCGGCGGTAAGGCGGCCAACTTGTCTCGCCTGAGCCGGGCCGGGTTCGAGGTGCCGGCGTGGACGGCCATCGGCACCGGCGTGTTCGACACGTACCGGAAAGCCACCGGGCTCGGCGCGCGGATCGACGCGGCGCTCGCCGAGGTGAGCGCCGACAACGCCGACGAGGTGGCCGCAGCCATCCGGGCCGCGTTCGCCGCGACGGCGCTCGACCCGGCCAGCCGGGCGGCGGTCGTCGACGCCTACGCCGAGGTCGCGGGCGGCGCGATAGCCGTGCGCTCGTCGGCTGTCGGTGAGGACTCCACCGGGCTGTCGTACGCCGGTCAGTACGATTCGTTCCTCAACGTGGTCGGGGTGGACGCCGTGGCCGACCGGGTCCGCGCCTGCTGGGCGTCGACCTACTCGGCCCGGTCCCTGACCTACCGCCTGCTGCACGACCTGCCCGGGCAGGAGACCGGGATGGCCGTCATCCTCCAGCGCTTCGTGCCGGCCGAGGTCAGCGGCGTGCTGTTCACCGCGAACGTGCTGTCCGGCCGCCGTGACGAGATGCTGATCAGTGCCGTGTACGGGCTGGGTGAAGGCCTGGTGTCGGGTGCGGTCGACGCCGACACGGTCACCGTCGACCGCACCAGCGGCGCGGTGACCGACGTCGTCGTGGGGGAGAAGCGCGAGCGGATCACGCGCGCGGCCGGTGCGGGGTGCCGGACCGAGCGGGTGGAGCCGGGGCGCCGGGCGGCCCTCGCTTTGACAACCGCGCAGATCCACCTGTTGCGGGCCACCGGCGAGCGGATCGAAGAACTGTACGGCGCGCCGCAGGACGTCGAGTGGGCGTTCGCCGACGACCGGCTGTACGTCCTGCAGGCCCGCCCGATCACGGCACTGCCCGGCGGGGAGGGCGCCGGTGACGACGTGCGAGTCTGGGACAACTCGAACATCATCGAGAGCTATGGCGAGATCACCGCCCCGCTCACGTTCAGCTTCGCCCGCGAGATGTACGGGCGGGTGTACCGGGAGTACTGCTCGCTACTCGGCGTGCCGCGCTCCCAACTGGCGCTGATGGAGCCCGACTTCGCCAGCATGCTCGGCTACTTCGACGGCCGGGTGTACTACAACGTGCTGAACTGGATCAAGGTGATCGGGCTGCTCCCCGGTTACCGGCTGCACCGCCGGATCCTGGCCGCTGCGATGGGCGTACCGGAGACGCCGGTGGAGCGCGCGCACCGGCCGCGCCCGCTTCAGTACGGCTCCCGGCTGGTCACGGCGGGAGCGCGGGCCCGGATCGCGGTGACGTTCGGCTGGTACTGCCTGACGGTGAAGCCGTCGGTCGCCCGGTTCCTGCGCCGCTTCGAGGCCGTGTACCGGGAGGTCGACGCCGTTGACTACGCCCGGCTGCCCGCCGCCGAGGTGTACCGGCGCTTCACGCAGGTCGAGCGCACGCTGCTGGCCCAGTGGGGGCGGATGGCCGTGCTGGACAACGTCATCATGCTCTCGTACGGGGTGTTGTACGCGCTGACCAGCAGGTGGCTGCCGGATGCGCCGGAGTGGTTCCGGTGGCACGTCGTCAAAGTTGGAGCCGACGTCGGGTCCACCCTGCCGGCCCGCCGGCTGATCGAGTTGGCGCGCGACCTGCGGCGCCGGCCGGAACTGGCGGCGGCGATCCGGGAGCGGCCCGCTCGGGAGGCGTACGACTGGCTGCGGGTCGCGCCGGGGCCGAGCGCCGCCCGGCTGCGCGACGGGCTGGACCGGTACCTGCACGAGTTCGGCTACCGCAGCGCCAACGAGCTCAAGCTGGAAGAGCCCGACCTGCGCGAAGATCCGACCCTGCTGATGTCGATGCTGCGCGACGCGCTGGAGGTGGGTGATGAACCCGGCCCGGCGGTCACTGAGGACGCCGACGCGTACCTGGACGCGCACCTGCGGGGGCCGCGCCGCTGGGTGTACGAGCGGGCCCGCCGGTCGGTGCGCGCCGTGCTGCGTGAGCGCGAGCGGGTGCGGTTCGCCCGTACCCGCGCGTTCGGCATGGCGCGGCGGATGCTCACCGCGATCGGGGCCGACCTTGCCCGGACCGGCGCGCTGAGCCAAGCCCGCGACGTCTTCTTCCTGCGGCTGGAGGAGCTGCGCGGCGCGTTCACCGGCACGATCGACCACCGTGAGCTGCGGCCGCTGGCGCAGCTGCGCCGCGACCAGCAGGACCGGCAGCGGCGCCTCCCGGCGCCCCCGCCTCGCTTCGTCACGACGGGCGGGACGTACTGGGGACAGCGGCGCGCCGACGCTGCCACAGTGGACGGTGCGGAGGCCGGCGATGTGCTTCGTGGTACGCCGTCGAGTCCCGGCGTGGCCACCGGCGAGGCCAGGGTCCTGGACCGGCCCGGCGACGCGGGTGCCAACATCGTGGTCACCTACCGCACCGACCCCGGTTGGGTCGGGGTGCTCGCCAGCGCGACGGCGCTGCTCATCGAGCGGGGGAGTCCGCTCACCCACGTCGCCATCGCGGCCCGCGAGCTCGGCGTGCCGACGGTTGTCCAGATCCCGCGGCTGACCGACCGGGTCGCTACGGGGACGCGGCTGACCGTGGACGGCGCGGCGGGCACGGTGACGATCCATGCGGAGGAGGCATGAACACCCCCGCGGAGAACCGGCGGCGCGCGGCGCTGGACGCCCGGCTGCGCGGCTTTCACGGCGTCGGCGTCTCCGACGTGCTCGCCGTCGTGGACTACCTGCGGGAGCCGGCGGACACCGTCATCGCCGGCGGCTCGCTCACCTTCGGGCTCGGCAACCGGCTCAGCGACTTCGACGTCGTGGTCTGCGGCGCGACCACGGCGCGGTCCCTGGTGCCGCTGCAGCACTGGGTCTCGACGCTGCGGGTCGACGTGTGGACCCGTTCGCACGCCGACATCAACGCGCTGTTCGTACTCGCCGCGCAAGCACTCGGCCGGCACGCGCCGATCGCCGGCGCCTTCGGCAGCGTCGAGCAGGAGCAGCAACTCAAGCTCCTGCACCGGGTCGCGTTCGGGCTGGGCCTGGCCGGCGCGCCGCTCGCCCCGGCCTCGGTGCCGGACTTCCGGGCGGTCGCCCGCGACCTGGTGCTGCGCGAGTACGCCGAGCGGCTGCGGGAGTCGATCTGGGTGGCGCAGCTGGCCGCCCGATCCCACCGCTGGCTGACCGCGGTGGTCAACGCCCGCGAGGCCGTGGAGGAGGCGTTCACGGTCGTGCTCACGGCCTGCGGTGTGCCGTTCACCGGGGACAAGTGGCTGCACGAGCGGCTGAAGAGCCACGCGCCGGACCTGCGCGACGCGTACCGCCGGTACGCGTCGCTGCCGACCGGGGTGGCGGACTGCGCCGCCTATGTCGCCGACGCGGTCGCGCTCGTCGGGCGGCTGACCGGCGTGCCGACCGAACCCGACCAGTTGACGGCGCTGGTGAGCTGGGTCGGCTCGGGCCTGAGCGTGTGCAAGACCGGCGATACGTGGTTGCTGGTCGCCCCGGCGGTGGGTGGTCTGTGGGAGCTGTCCGAGGCGGAGCTGGCCGCGTGGCGGGAACTGGCCGAATCAGCGATGACCACGATCGCCGAGCCGGCCGGCGCCGGTGTTGCGGAGACGAGGGTGTGGCGCGGCGGCGGGCGGGCGGAGACCGACTTCTGTCTCGGCCTGTACGAGCGCGGGCTGGCGCAGCCGCGCTGGGACCGGGGCGTACCAGTGGCCGAGCTGGCGGTCGCGTCAGAGGTGGCGGGGGCGGTGCTATGAAGGCGGTGATGGCGGTGAAGGCGGTGCGATGAAGACAATCGATGTCGACGCCCGGCGGTACGCCTGGTGCCGCGGGCACGCGATGTGGTGGGTCGGGCTTCCGATCGCGGCGTTGCTGGAGGACCTGCGCGGTGCGGTCGTCGAGGGGCAGGACGGCCTGGTGCACCGCAACGCGCGCGTGATCGGGCAGAGCTGCGCCGTCGTGCTCAACCTGGTGCTCCACCACGATCGACCGCTGCCGGCGGCCCGGGTCCGGGCGCCCTGGGCCCTGGCACGCGTCGGGGACCACCCCCTCGGCCGGGAGTGCGAAAGCCTCGTCCGGGCCGGCTGGGACGTTCCCGCCGACGAGCTGGCCGATCGGTGCGAGCGCCTGGTCGCCGGCGTACGGGCGCTGCTGGGTGACGTCCCGGATCCGCTCGTGCCGGCGGGGTACTTTCCGTCGCTCGCGCTCGCACGGGACTGGCTGAAGCTCGCGGAACTGGTGGGGGAGGAAGGCTTCCTGCCGAAGGAGTGGTCCCAGGAGGAGGGTAGGAATGCGTGAGGTGAGACATGCCTGAGGTGGCGTTCGAACTGGACATCCAGGCGCCCGCCGCGCGCGTCTGGGAGGTCGTCACCGCGATCGAGCGGTACCCCGACTCGATGGACAGCGTGCGCTGGGTGAAGATCATCGACGGTACCGATCCGCTGTCCCGGCGCAGCGGCTGGTCGGTCCTGCTCAAGGGTTCGATCCTGGAGTGGGAGGAGGTCGAGAAGCTCGACCCGGACAACCTCGTCATGGCGTTCCACCAGGTGGCCGGGGACATGGAGAGCTTCGACGGCGCGTGGCGCGTCACCCCGATCGACGAGGCCCGTACCAACGTGAAGCTGGACATCACGTTCGAGATCGGTATCCCGCTGCTCGCGGACATGCTCAATCCGGTCGCCGAGCGCTCGCTGCGCGCCAACAGCCGGGAGATGCTGCTCGGCATCGAGCGCGACGCGGTCGCGGCGGCGGATCGGCGCTACGGGATCCACACCGACCCGGCACGGCTGAGCTGAACCTCGTGTACGCGGCGGAGCGTGCCCGGGGCGGCCAGGAAGGTCACCGTCGAGGCGATCTCCCCGAGCTCGACCGCGAGGTCTGACTCCCCGTCGGTCCGCGCGCCGATCGCGTCGTGGGCCCCGCCGATCACACCGTGGGTCCCGCCGATCACACCGTGGGTCCCGCCGATCACACCGTGGGTCCCGCCGATCGCGCCGTCGATGATGACCAGGGCGACGTGGATGCCGTCCGCGCGTAGCTCGTTCGCTGCCGCGTGGACGAGCGCGCGGGTGGCGAACGCCCCTGCGGCCCATGCGCCGCGGCCCGGCTGGGCGCGCAGGCTCGAGCCGCCGGTGAGCTGAATCAACGTTCCCCCGTCCGGCCGCAGCGCGTCCGCGCCCGCGTGGAGGAACACGAACGCCTGCTCGGCGACTGCCACGCCCCAGGCGCGGAACGTCGCGAGGTCCGCGTCGGCGATCGGGCCGCCGCCGAATTGGCCGGGCGGCACGCGTGCTGCCACCGCGTTCACCACCAGGTCCAGGCCGCCCTGCTCGGCGCGCGCGCCGTCGAGGACCCGGCGCAGCTCATCGGGGTCGCCGGCGTCTGCCCGGACCGTACGGGCACCCCGGTCCCGTACCGCCCGGAGCGTCTGTGCGCTGCGGGCCACCGCGGTCACGCGCCACCCGTCGGCGAGCAGCCGGCCGACGATCGCGCCACCGGTCTTGCGGGCGCCGAGAACGACGGCGCTGCCACCTGTGTCGGACACGACACCCCCCACGGTGGTCATCCCTACGGCCAGCCCGACGGTCATTCCTACGGGCATTCCTGCGGCCAACCCGACGGCCAACCCGACGGCCGTCCCGGCGTTGCCGCCGCTGACCTTATCGGCACCGGCGCCGACCAAGCCACCACCGTCCAATGAGTACATTAATCACAAAAGAGAGCTGGTGGACGATGTGTTCCCGACGCGGCTCGGTGTGCTATTGAATCGATGCTTGCAGGGTCCCATGTCCCGGCGGCGGACTGTGGTGTCCACCCGGTTCCGGCCGACGGAGACCGGTGCGGGTTGCACGTGCTCCGGGTAACAGCGGCGGTGCTTGGCAGGGTGGGTACCCGGCAGTAGTGTCAACGCGTCCGTTCCGGTCACCGGTCACCGCGGGTGCCGCCGGGACGGGCCCGTCGAGTCGTGTTCAACGAGCCGGGGACCCATCGCAATCCTGGGGTGAATCCGCGGGCCATGGCCTGTGGTAGGGCGACCTTTCGCGCCCGAATCCGACAGCTAACCCGGTAGGCGGCAGCGTAAGGAGACCACGTACGTGCAAGCCCGCCTGCCATCCTCCACATTCTTGCGCCGCGCCACTCTCGTGCCTTGGTACGTCCGGTTCGAAGCCGGCCCGTGACGTTGGATCACTAGGCCGCGGCGGTCTCACTGCAGGCGTACTGCACTGATCGGTCCCGTGCTGCTCGGCCCTGCCGGTAGCACCATCCTGGCGCGGCCTCCGCGGCTTCGCGCACCTGACACCACGCCCCCGCTCGGCTCGGGCATCCCCTTGGGCGTCGCTGGCTCATCCGGCGCGGCGTCGTCCCGCACTCGCTCGCGATTTGTCGATGTGCCTACGCACGACGAGGGCACATCTGTGGAGGAATTTCGTGCAGTCCAAACATGCTCGCCGCAGGTCCCGCCATGCCGCGCCCAGGCGCGTTCCCCGGGGACCGGTCACCGCCGCCGCGATTCTCGTCGTCGGCGTAACCGGTGCCGTCGTGCTGAGTCAGGCCCCGAGCCAGGCGGAATCACGGGTCTTCTCGGCGGTCGGCGCGACCGACGCGGCCCGCGACAACGGCGGTAGGGCCGCGCGGATCCAGAACCGCGCGGCCGCGCCGGCGGCCACCCAGGCGCCGGCCATTCAGGCACCGATGGCTTCGCCCGCGCCCACGGGTACCCGGGCGCCGGCGGTCACGAAGGCGGCGGTGGCCGCCCAGGCGGCGGCACCCGCGCAGGCGCAGGCGGTACCCGCTCAACCCCCGACGCCGCCGCCACCGCCGGCGTCGAAGGTGCTCAACTACCAGTTCCAACTGCAGCCGAACTACTACTACTGCGGTCCGGCGGCCACCCGGATCGCGCTCAGCGCGAGCGGCCACCTCCTCAGCCAGGACGAGATCGCGACCAAGCTGGGCACCACGACGGGCGGGACGAACTCGGCCCACGACACGACCCGCGCGCTGAACAGCGTGCTCGGCGCCAACGTCTACCAGACCAGGGAGATTCCGGGACCGGCCGCCACCACCGCCCAGACGGATCAGCTACAGGCCGACGCCGTGCGCGCCATCAGCGGCGGCCGAGCCCTGGTCACCAACGTCGTCGGCGCGGTGACGGACATCGCCGGGGGCTTTCACAGCTACGGGGGAGGGCACTACGTGAGCGTCGTCGGGTACGAAGACAACGGCCGGCGGGTGAAGGTCGCGGACCCTGCCAACGCCAACGGCGACGGTACGTACTGGGTGACCACCATCAACATGACGAAGTGGATGGTCAACCGCGGCTACTCGTACTGAGCCGACAGCGGCACCGGGCGGCTCGACCATGTGACGTGGTCGGGCCGCCTACCCCTTTCCGGCCCCACTCGTGATGCGTCAAGATCTGTGGGCGTCCGTGGAAGGGGGTGCCGTGACCAGTCCGGAACTGATCAGGGGCTTGCAGGAGCGAGCGGCCCGGGCCCTGCCCGCGGAGCGCGTCGAGGACGCGGAGGGGTGGTGGCTGCGCCACGCTCCCCGCTGCTCCTGGTGGGTGGGGACGGTGCTGCCGCACCGTACGGCCGGCCCGGGCGAGTTGACGCGCCGGGTCGTCGGGGCGGAGAGGTTCTACGCCGCTCACGGCACGGTCGCGCGGTTCCAGATCAGTCCGGGCGTCTGTCCGGACGGTCTCGACACGTTGTTGGCCGAGCGCGGCTACTGCCCGGAAAGCCCGGCGTCTTTGCAGGTGGCCACCGACGCCCAGGTCCTGGATCGACTGCTGGGCTCGGATCGGCCGCCGTCAGATGCGCTGCGGGTCGAGGTGGACGACCGCCCGACCCGCGCGTGGTTCGACGCCTGGTACGCGGTGCACGGTCACGGCGGCGACCCTCGGACCGAGTGGGACCTGCTCGAACGGGTGGCGCGGCCGAGCGGGTACGCCCGCGCGATGGACGGGGATGACGTCGTCGCGGTGGCCCGTGCGGTCGCCGACACCGGCTGGGCCGGGGTGTTCGGCATGGCGACGCTTCCCCGGGCTCGTGGCAAAGGCGCGGCCCGCCGCGTACTGGCCGCGCTGGCCAGCTGGGCCGGCACTCATCGGGCTGACCGCCTGTACCTCCAGGTGGAGCGCGACAACGTGCCGGCTCTCCGGCTGTACGAGCTGGCGGGTTTCACCGAGATATGTGCCTACCACTACCGCACCGCGCGGTGAACGCGCCGGCTAGCCGATCGCGTCCACGATCTGCTCCGCGCGCTGCTGGTGCTTGGCGTACGCGTCCGGGAAGGCCGACACCTGGACCCGCTGCGCCGCGACGGTGACGGCAAGCTGCTCCCAGCCGGGGATCTGGATGAGCGCGGCGTAGAACCGGCGCGCGGATTCCTTCGGGTCCATCAGCTGGTCGACGTTTCCCCAGTTCGGCCGCTGCTGGAACAGCCCGATCGAGTCGTGGTCGTACCCCACGCCCTGGTTCGGGTGGTCCATCGACCCCGCTACGCCCGGGTTGGCGAGGACCTGCAGGTTGCTCTCCTGCAGGGCGGTGGAGATCGCCACCACGAACGCGCGGCGCGACAGGTTCATCTCCTTGCCCGCCTCGACGATGGCGATGGCGTTGTCCATCTGCGCCTGGCTGAGCCCGGCGACCGGAGGGCGCTTGGTCGGGGTCGGCGGGGGCGGGGGCGAGGCCGGTGACGGGGTCGCCGACGCCGTTGTCGAACTGGCCTGGGGCGTGCCGGGTGGGCTCGTCTGCGGACTGGCCTGCGGGCTGTCGGGCGAATCAGTCGCTGAGCTGCTGGGCGACGCGGTCGCGCGGTCGCTCAGCGACCGATTCGCCCTGGAGTTCGCCGCTGCCGCGCGTTCGTTCGCGTCGGCGAGCACCGCGCTGGCATCCGGAGTGGTGGCCGGCTGGGCCGTGGTCGACGCGAGGGCCCAGGGGGCACCGAGGGCCAGGGCCGTGACGCCCGCTGCTAGTGCGGTCGTACGCCAGGGAGTACCCCAGAAGGACGTGGATTCTGTGGAGTGGCGGCCTTGGCGGCGGTAGCGCCGGAGATAGCCGGAGAGGCGTTCTGTTGCTTTGTGATGCGTCTGGTCGCTGCCGAAGTCGCTGGGCACCCGGCGAGCTTAAGTCATGTCTCATTTGGTGTCTCATTTGGTGTGGGCGGAACCACAGGGTTGTCGCGGTCCGATCCGACGGATGTCGTTCGGGCTCTGTCGGATCGGCTGCCGCGACCGGTACGACCGGCCCTGGCGGCCTCCTCTTTTGCGGCCTGGGTGGCGATCGAGTCAACCAGGCCGGGCGGCCAGTCGGCGCCGGCGCGGGCGAGAACGGCCTCGTGGAGCTGGCTCCACAGGCCGGCTGCCGTCCACTCGGTGAACCTGCGGTGGGCGGTGGCCCGGGTAACCCCGAACGTCGACTCGGGCAGCTTCCACCAGGAGTGCCCAGCCCCGGTCAGATACAGCACCGCGGCGAGCACGCGGCGGTCGTCGACGCGTCGACGACCGCCGCCCTGGGGTCGAACCGGGGTCGCCGGGATCAGCGGGGCGACGACCTCCCACAGTGAGTCGGGGGCCCATCGGGTGATCGCGTCCTCATCCACGGGGCTTGATCCTGGCTCAGTTCGTCCCGGATCCGAGCGAGACACGCCCTATCGCCATGCCGCGTCGGCCGCCGATGTGCTGAGGCGCACTCCGATGACCCCGGCTCGACGGCTGGACAGCACCCTTGCCATGAGCTTAGGCTCGCCTAACAAAGGTTGGCCTTACTTAAGGAGCACGATGGGTACGGGTGGACGGCGGGTACTGGCGGTTGTGGCCGCGCTGACTGTCGCATTGGGAGCGGCGGCCTGCGGCGGCGGTTCGAAAGAGGCCGGGTCGGCCGACTCTTCGAAGACGATCACCCTGTACAACGCGCAGCACGAACCCATGATGAAGGCGCTGGTCGACGGCTTCACCAAGGAGACCGGGATCAAGGTCAAGTTCCGCAACGGCAAAGACTCGGAGCTGGCCAACCAGCTCGTCCAGGAGGGCGCGGCGACCCCGGCCGACGTGTTCGTCACCGAGAATTCCCCGGCGATGACGCTCGTGGACAGCAAGGGCGGATTCGCCAAGCTCGACGGCGCGACGTTGAGCCAGGTGCCGAAGCAGTACGTACCGTCCACCGGCAACTGGATGGGCTTCGCCGCCCGCTCGACGGTGTTCGTGTACAACTCCAAGCAGGTCACCAAGGAGCAGCTGCCGGCGTCCATCATGGACATCACGCAGCCGCAGTGGAAGAACAAGATCGGCGTCGCCGCCGCCGGGGCGGACTTCCAGGCCATCGTCAGCGCCATTCTCGCGGTGAAGGGCGAGGCCGCGACGGCCGAGTGGCTCAAGGGCCTGAAGGCCAACGCGAAGGTCTACCAGGGCAACGGCGCGGTGATGAAGGCCGTCAACGCCGGCGAAATCTCCGCCGGCGTCATCTACCACTACTACTGGTACAACGACCGGGCCGAGTCGGGTGCCAACAGCAAGGACACCGAGCTGCTCTTCTGGGGCAACAAGGACCCCGGCGCGTTCGTCAGCGTCTCCGGCGCCGGCGTGCTCAAGGCCAGCAAGCACCAGGCCGAGGCGCAGCAGTTCGTGACGTACCTGACCGGCAAGGCCGGGCAGAAGATCCTCGCCGACGGCAACTCCGGGGAGTACTCCATCTCGGCCGAGGTTCCCACCAACTCCAAGCTCAAGCCGCTCAGCGAGCTCAGCCCGCCGGACGTGGACGTCGCCAAGCTCAACGGGCCGAAGGTGGTCGAGCTGATGCAGCAGGCAGGCCTGCTCTGACCAGCAACTCTTTCAAGTGGACAGGGGTGGGGCGCCGCGTCGCGACGTACCCGCCCCTGCTGCTCGCCGTATGCGTCCTTGTCGCCCTCGTCGCCGCGATCCCGCTGGCCTTCGTCATCGGGTACACGGTCAGCACCGGCTGGGACGAGGCGTGGCGGCTGCTGGTCCGTCCCCGCGTCGGCGACCTGCTCGTCAACACGGTCCGGCTCACGCTGGGCTGCATGGTCGGATCGGCCGCGCTCGGAACCGGCGCGGCCTGGCTGGTGGAGCGCACCAACCTGCCCGGCCGGCGGATCTGGAACGCGCTGCTGGCCGCGCCCCTCGCAGTGCCGGCGTTCGTGACCAGTTTCGGCTGGGTATCGCTCACCCCGGCGGTCGAGGGGTACTGGGGCGCGCTGCTCATCGTCACGATCTCGTACTACCCGCTGGTCTACCTGCCCACCGCGGCGGCGCTGCGTGGTCTGGACCCCGCCCTGGAGGAGAGCGCCCGCGCGCTCGGCCACGGGCCGTGGCGTACCTTCGCCCGGGTCGTGCTGCCGCAGCTTCGCCCCGCCGTACTGGGCGGTTCGCTCTTGGTCGGGCTGCACCTGCTCGCCGAGTTCGGCGCCCTGCAGATGCTGCGGTACCCGACGTTCACCACCGCGATCTTCGACCAGTACGAGTCGGCGTTCAGCGCCCCGGCGGCCAACATGCTGGCCGTGGTCCTGGTCGGCCTCTGCGCGCTGCTACTGACGGCCGAGTTGCGACTGCGCGGACGGCGGCGGTATGCCCGCGTGGGCCGGGGCGCGGCCCGCACCGCCGAACCCGTACGGCTGGGCGGTGCGACCGTCCCGGCCCTCGCGGCCGTGTTCGGCGTGGTGGTGCTCGCGCTCGGGGTGCCGCTCGGCAGTCTGGTGCACTGGCTGGTCGTCGGCGCGTCGACGGCGTTCCCGGTCGGCGACCTCGCGGCGACCGCTGGGGCCTCCATCGGCCTGGCGCTGGTCGCGGCGCTGCTCACCACCGCGCTGGCGCTCCCGGTCGCGTGGCTGTCCGTGCGGCACCGGGGGAGCGTCAGCACCCTGCTGGAGCGCAGCACCTACATCGCCAACGCGCTGCCAGGCATCGTCGTCGCCCTGGCGCTCGTGACGGTGTCGATCCGCTTCGTGCCGGCCGCGTACCAGACGACCGGGCTGTTGCTGGCCGGGTATGCCATCCTCTTCCTGCCCCGGGCGATGGTCAGCGCTCGGGCGGCGATCGCGCAGGCGCCCCCGGGCCTCGAGGACGTCGCCCACTCCCTGGGCACCCGCGGCGCGGCCACGCTGCGGCGGGTGATCCTGCCGCTCATCGCCCCGGGGATCGGGGCCGGCGCCGCGCTGGTGTTCCTCGCGGTCGTCACCGAACTCACCGCGACGCTGCTGCTGGCGCCCACCGGTACCCGGACCCTGGCCACCCAGTTCTGGACCTACAGCAGTGACATCGACTACGGTGCCGCCGCGCCCTACGCTGCTCTGATGGTGATCATCTCGGCGCCGGCCACCTACCTGCTCACCCGAAGTTCCAGGAGTACGTCATGACCGCACTGACGATCCGCCAGCTCACCAAGAGCTTCGGGCCCGTCCAAGCGCTCGCCGGGGTGGACCTCGACGTACCCGCCGAGAGCCTCACCGCCGTGCTCGGCCCGTCCGGCTGCGGAAAGACCACCCTGCTGCGGATGGTCGCCGGGTTCCTGAGCCCCGACAGCGGCACGATCGCCTTCGGCGACCAGCAGGTCGCCGGCCCCGGCGGAACCGTCCCGCCGCAGCGCCGCCGGGTCGGGTACGTGCCGCAGGAGGGCGCGCTGTTCCCGCATCTCGACGTCGCCGCGAACGTCACCTTCGGGCTGCCCCGCGCCGCCCGCCGCGCCCGGAAGCGCGTGGACGAGCTTCTCGACCTCGTCGAGCTCGACCGCCGGGTCGCCACACGGTACCCGCACGAACTCTCCGGTGGGCAGCAGCAGCGCGTCGCCCTCGCCCGTGCGCTCGCTCCGCAGCCGTCGGTCGTGCTGCTCGACGAGCCGTTCTCGTCCCTGGACGCGGCGCTTCGGCTCAGTACGGCCCGCGCCGTCGCGCAGGCCCTGCGCACCGCGCACGCCACCGCCGTCCTGGTCACCCACGACCAGGACGAGGCGCTGTCCCTGGCCGATCAGGTCGCGGTCATGCGGGAGGGGCGGCTGGTCCAGGTGGGTACGCCGGACACCGTGTACAGCAGCCCGACCGACCCGGCGGTGGCCGAGTTCGTCGGCGCCGCGGTGCTCCTGCCGGGAACGGTCGACGGCCAGCGGGCCGAGTGCGCGCTGGGGACCCTGACCGTCGCGCCCGGATCCGTTCAGGGACCCGCGCAGCTCGTCATCCGGCCCGAGCAGATCCAACTCTCGCGCGATGGCGGCAACGGGGGGATCGTCGCACGGGTGGGGGAGGTGGCCTACTTCGGTCACGACGCCACCGTCCGGCTCCACCTTGAACCCGGCGGGCCCGAGGTGGTCGCCCGCGTCATGGGCGCACGGACGCCGGATCCAGGGGCGCGGGTACGGCTGTCCGTCGATGGCGTCGTAGCCGCCTACCCGAGCACGAACTAGTTACCGCCCGTAACCGTCTGACCGCCGACCCATGTGGGCGAGTCAGCTGATCACGTGGCCCGGTCAGCACCGTTGTGGGGATCGTGACGTTCTTCGCCGGGCTCTCCCGGCTCGGCGCCAGCACCACCGCGACCCTGTCCACCCTCGAACCCGTGGTCACGGTCGGGTCCGCCGCCCTCCTGCTCGTACGGGCCTCCCGTACCCGCGAGCTGGCACCGGCACCCCCGGCGGCAGTCAGTCGGCAGCGGTAGGTCGGACCGGGCGTAGCTCCGGCTTGTGCTTCAGCGCCTCGGCCCAGATCAGGTGCCGTATTCGCGGCTCGGCGCCGTCGATCAGCAGGCTGCGGGCCTCGGCCTCCAGGTTGCGCTCCCAGACGGTCCCGCGCTCCAGATGCTGGCGCAGGTGCTCGTGCCAGGTCGCAACGGTGAAGGTCTCCAGAAACAGCGTCGGGTCCTCGGCGTCCCGGAAAAGGCCCCAGTTGGTCCCGCCGGTTCGCTTGCGGGACCGGCTGACCTGGCGCATCACCTTCACGAACGCGTCGGCGTTCTCCGGCGGGACCGGCCACTCCAGGGTGACCAGGACCGGGCCGGCCCGGGAGTCGACGTCGAGCGCGGGTGGCTCCGGCCAGTGCGCGATCGTGCTCACATCCAGCCGGGGCTCCGGCAGGTGCAGTGCCCGCATGCTGACCGCGGCGGCGACGACCAGCCCGGCCGCCGGGACCACGAACGCGGTACGCACGCCGGCCAGGTCGGCGACCGTGCCCCAGCCGAACGCGCCCAGGGCCTGGCCGCCCATGAACGCGACCTGGTAGTAGGCGAGGGCCCGGGCCCGGGTCCAGGCTGGGAGCAGCACCTGAGCCGTGCCGTTGAGCGTCGACAGCACGCCGATCCACGCCGCCCCCGACACCACCAGCGCGACGACCGCCGGCAGCGGCGACCGGGACAGCCCGATCACCGCCATCATGGCCGCGAAGGTCAGCGTCGCACCGGTCACCACCGCGTTCGTGCCGACCCTGGCACGGATGCGGGGAACGATGAACGCGCCGGCCGCTGCGCCGAGGCCCAGACAGGCCAGCAGCAGCCCGTAGCCGCCGGCGCTGAGCCGCAGGGGGCCCCGAGCCAGGGCGGGCAGCAGCGCCCACAGCGCGCTCGCGAAGAGGACGAAGAGGGCCAGCCTCGCGAGTACGGTGGCGAAGCGCGGCGCGTGCCGGGTGTAGCGCACGCCCGCCCGGACGGCGCCCACGATGTGCTCGGCGCCCAGCGGGCGGTGGTCGGGCGGCCGTTTCCACCGGTAGAGCACCAGCAGCACGCCGAGGAACGACAGCGTGTTGAAGGCGAAGGTGGATACCGGGCCGATGGTGGCGATCAGCGCCCCACCCAGGGCCGGGCCGACCGCCGCGGCCAGATTGGCGTTCGCGCCGCCGAGGTACGCCGCCTGCGGGATCTCTTCGGGGCTGACTAACTCGGGCGTGACCGCCTGGAACGTCGTGATGGACAGTGCGCCCCCGACGCCGATGAGAGCGATCAGCAGGAGCAGGAGCGGTGGATTCACCAGCCGGGCGGCGGTCAGCAGCGTCAGCGCCGCCGCGGCCGCACACATCACCGACTGGCCGGCGATCAGCAGGCGGCGCCGGTCCACGATGTCGCCGAGCGCCCCGGCGGGTACCACGAGCGCGAAGATCGGCAGCGTGTTGGCGGTCTGCACGAGCGCCACGAACAGTGGACCGACCCCGAGGTCGCCCATCAGCCACTGCGCGCCGACCGTCTGTGCCCAGCCGCCCGTGATGGTCGCGAACTGGGCGAAATACAGATCGCGAAAGGTCCGCCTGCGCAGTGGCGCCCAGGCGCGTACCGCAACGGCCGGCTGCATTGGGGACCGGGTACCCGTCAGGTCCGGCCGTACACGTACCGTTCCGGACCCGCCTGGGGCGGCGCGGCGCGGCCCGACGCCCCAGGCGCGCGTCTATTCCGAGGAGGGCACGTGTTTTACCGGCGGGGGCCCGGGTAGAGCGGTTGCTGCCCGGGCACCCCACCCGCCCGAGGCTTGTCATGACGTACACCGCGGGTAATGGCCCGGCCCGCCGTGGCCATTCCTTCGACTCTGTCTGGGCCGGCGTCGTCCCGGTCGGCACAGGGTCACGCTCCTGACGGACGCAGCTGTGGCGAGGCGTCGCCACGGCCGCTGACCATGCCTGCGCACCGACGGGTGCGCCGTTCCGGCGTCGGTCTGGCCACGGCCAGCACAGCGCCGTAGGCCCTGCACCGCACTGCGCTTCAGCGGCGTATCTGGAGGTACAGGCTGTGAACTATGCGCTGTTCATCGGATCGTTCTTCCTGGTCATAGCGCTGGCTTGGCTGTCGATGCCCTCCCATCAGCCGAGCGCGGCGAGCCGCACCTACCGCACCGCGTTCCTCGTCAGCCTCGCGCTGATGTCGGCGGTCTGCTGGCTGTTGCGCATCGCCCATTCGGTGCCGCCGTCCGCGTGGTGGTACGTGGTGGCCGGCGCCCTTTTCGGGGGGATGACGGCCACCGCGGTGGACGTCGGGGTCGCCGAGGATACGACGCCGCTATCCGTCGGCACCCGGATGGACGCGCCGGCGGGTCGGCACGACCCCTGGCGGAAGCGGTTGACGGCGCTATGCGTCGCTGTTGTGGCGTTCGCCGCCGTCGTGACCACGCTTCCACTGTGGATCGTCATCGTCGGGCTCATCTGGATCGAAGAGCCCGGCCCGATCTTCGTCTCCAGGAGATCGCTCCGCGCGGACGGGACGGCCTCCCGACTGCTGAGGTTCCGGTGTGTGCGGTCCGACGGGCGGACGCTCGTGGTCGGTCTCCTGCTGCGGCGCCTGCGCCTCGTCCGCCTGCCCCAGATGGCCGCCGTGCTGGTCCGCGCCGTCAACGCCCTCCGGCCCCGACTCCGGCCCCGACCTCGTACCGCCGCCCGGTCGCTGGCGCGCCGGCCCATCGCGGCGCCGGTGGCGGCCGTGGCGACCGTTCTCCTGGTCGGCGCCGTGGCGGTTGCCGCGCTGGACGTCCAGACGCCGCGGCAGCAGCCCGTGTTGAAGGGGCCCGTGCGCGGGCTGGCCGTGCCGCAGGCGTTCGACCCGGCCGAGGGCGCGGTGCTGCCCAATCGCCGGGTGGTCGCGTTCTACGGGGTACCCGGGGCCGCCCAGACCGGGCCGGCGGCGACGCTCGACGCCGGGGTGCTGGACCGGCTGCGGGCGCAGGGCGCGGAGTACGAGAAGCTCGACCCGGCCCATCCGGTCGCGCTCGGGATCGACCTGGTCGCCAGCGTGCCCGACTCCGACCCGGGGCCGGCCGGCACCTACAGCCACCGGCTCGACGGCGCCACCATGGACCGGTACGTCGACTTCTGCCGGACCAACGGGCTGCTGCTCTTCCTGGATCTCAGCTTCGGCTGGTCGGACCCGCGCCAGGAGCTGGAGCACTTCATGTCGTACCTGGCGCTGCCCTTCGTGCACCTGGCGATCGACCCGGAGTGGATGTTTCCCCGCCACAACGGAGTGCCCGGCATAAACCTGTCAAACGTGCGGGCCGACGACCTGAACCCGCTGATCACCGCGATGGCGGAGCTGCCGGTCAAGTACCGGATTCCCCGCAAGATCGTGATCATCCATCAGTTCCGGCCGACCGGAGACGGCATGTCGGACCCGTACGATCCCGGCAACGCCGAGATCGCCGACAAGCGCAACCTGGTCGACGACCCACGGGTGGACCTCGTCGTGCACGTCGACTCGGTGGGCGGCTGGGTCGGTGACATCCCGACGAAGGTCGAGCAGTACGACGAGTGGATCCGCCGGGACATGAAGCGCTTCAGAAACTTCCAGTACGGCGGGTTCAAGATCTTCTACCAGATCGAGTCGAAGAACCGCCTGATGACACCGGCGGAGGTCATGAAGTTGAAGCCCCCGCCCATGGTGGTCACCTACGGCAACTGACGGCAGCCTGCAGTCTTCAGCCGGCCAGCTCGGCCGCCACGGTGGCGCCGAGTTCCCAGCACTCCTCGAGGCCAGCCTTGCCCGGCTCGCCGGTGAGGACGACCGGTGGCCGTACCCGCTTCCACTGCAGGCCGGTCGTGATCGCCTCGATGGCGCGTACCGCCCCGGAGGCGTCGTTGTTGCCGTGTAGGAACGCCGCGTACGGGCGCCCGGCGGTGGCCTCCAGGCAGGGGTAGTAGATCTGGTCGAAGAAGTGCTTGAGGGCGCCGCTGATGTACCCGATGTTGACCGGCGTTCCGAGCAGGTAACAGTCCGCCGCCAGCACGTCCACCGCCGTGGCGGCCAGTGCCGGCCGGGAGACGATCTCCACGCCCTCGATCTCGTCGGTGCTGGCGCCGGCGCGCACGGCCTGGTACATCGCCTCCAGCGTCGGCGACGTCGTGTGGTGGACGATCAGCAGCCTCTTCACCGGGCCGAGCGTACCGATACCGACCAGCTGTTTATCCTCCACCTGGAACCCCGATGCATCCCACCTGCGTCGTCCCTCCGGTTTGCCACGGATGCCCGGTAAGGGGACGCAGAGTTGCATTACGGGTGCAATGCTGGTTCGCGTCGGTGCGCAAGCTGCACCGATGAGCGAGCTGAGATCCGTCAGGCACATCTGGTCGCCCAAGGCCTGACGGGGAGCGAGAGGCGAAACCCGCGCTCTGAAACCGAGTCCATGACCGGGCTGTGGAGCGCGGGACGGACGGGTCGGTGCGTTGACCGGCGACCGCGTCCAGCGCATCTCCACGGCCTGGTGAGACACGGCATGACCGAATTGCCGGTGTCAGTGACACCACGACAGGCCGATCGGAGCCCACGTTTCATGCACACCTCAGCTGTGTACGACCAGATCCCCGTTCTCCGCGCCACCGGGCGGGGCGGAACGACGTTGTCCGCTTTCCACGAGGCGCTCGTCGCCGTTGACCTGGGGCACTACAACCTGGTCCGGCTGTCCAGCGTCATCCCGCCGCGCACGAAGGTCGACGTCAGCGGAACCGTGCCGGTGCCGGCGGGGCAGTGGGGCGACCGCCTCTACTGCGTGTACGCCGATCAGCGGGCCACCTCCCCGGGCGAGCAGGCGTGGGCCGGTATCGGCTGGGTCCAGCGCCTCGACGGCGGCGGCGGGCTGTTCGTCGAGCACGAGGGGACCAGCGAGGATTTCGTGACGCACGCGATCAGCACGAGCCTGCGCGACCTCGTCGCCGGGCGGGAGGGCGAGTTCGCTCCGCCGGAGTGGGTGGTCAACGGTGCGATCTGCACCGGCGAGCCGGTGTGCTCGCTGGTGATCGCCGCGTACGAGACCGCGCCGTGGGCGAGTGCGCGATGAGGCTGAGCATCGAGCACAAACTGGACGAGGCGACCATCGCGGCGTTCTACCCGCTGTACGTCGCCGCCTTCGACCCCATCCGTACCAGGGCCGCCGCCCGGCACCTGTTCTCCGCCGAGGAGTTCGAGGCGGAGATGGTCGACGAGCGCATCGACAAGTACGTCCTGTGGGACGCCAACGACGAGGCGTTCGCGCTGACCACGGTCGCGCGGGACCTGGCTGCGCTGCCGTGGATCAGCCCGGAGTACTTCGCGACTCGCTACCCGGACGAGGTTGCCCGCGGCGCGGTTTTCTACCTGGGGTACACCCTCGTCGACCCGGAGCGCGCCGAGCAGGGCGCGTTCCAGCTGATGTCCAACGAGGTAGAGCGGCAATGCGCCGAGGCGCGAGGGCTGCTCGCGTTCGACGTCTGCGCGTACAACGACGAACGCAGTGTCGGCCGGCGACTCCGAAGGCTGGGCGAGACCGGGTGGAGCCTGCACGCTGTCGACGTGCAGACGTACTACGCCGCCACGTTCGACACCGCCACCTTCGACACCGCCACGTTCGACACCGCCACCTTCGACACCGCCACCTTCGACACCGCCACCTTCGACACCGCCACCTTCGACACCGCCACGTTCGACGCAGCGTCGCCTGCGGGCGGCGCCGGATGACCGCCCACCGTGAGGCGGCCGGGACAGCTGCACGGGCGGTCGGCGAGGGTACCCGGATCGTCACCCTTGCCGACCGTCCCGACCTGGTCACCGCCGTTCCCGGCGTGCTCGACTCCCGCTGGCCGAGGTTCATGCTGGCCGGGCGCCCCGGCCACGACGTCGACCTGACCGACCTGCTGGTACGGGCGCCGCAGCACCAGGTGTTGCTGGTGGACGCCACCGACGAGGTCCGCGGCGTCGGCCTGTCGGTGCCGCTGGAGTGGGACGGGTCCGTAGCCGATCTTCCGTCCGGTTGGGACGGTGCGGTGACGGCAAGCGCCGACCTGCTCGAGCGCGGGGGCAGGCCGAACGCGGCCTGCGCGCTGTCGATCACCCTGATGCCGGCGGTCACCGGCCAGGGGTACGCCGGCGAAATGATCGACGCGCTCAAGCGGGCGGCGGCCAGTGCCGGGGCGGCGGCGCTGATCGCGCCGGTCCGGCCGGTGCTGAAGGCGCGCTACCCGTTGGTACCCATGGAGCAGTACCTGACCTGGCGTACCGAGGACGGCGAGGTCTTCGACCCGTGGCTGCGCCTGCACCTGCGGGTGGGTGGGGAAGTGCTCGGCGTCGCATACCCGTCGATGACGATCAGCGGGACTGTCGCCGAGTGGCGGTACTGGGTCGGCATGCCGCTCCCGGGCGACGGCGAGTACGTGATTCGCGGCGGGCTCGCGCCGCTGACGGTCGATCGCGCCGCTGACCTTGGCATCTACCGGGAGCCAAATGTGTGGGTCGTGCACCGGGAGCAAATTTGATCACGAATTCACGTTAATTGCGCGCTTCACGTGCCGATGGGAGGCAAGACGGTACGACTCGCATGAACCGAGGGAAGGCGAATGCCTGCGTTGAGCAGCACTCCACGCCCCGCCGTGCGGCCCGGATCCCGGTCCGCGGCGCCAGCATGGGCCTTCCTGGCCTGCGGCGCGTTAGCGGTCGTGCTGTACGCCTTCGGCCCTTCCGTACTGCGGCTGTCACTGTTCCTGGCCGTGACGATCGGCTCGATCGTCGCCACGGTCACTGGGACGTTACGGCTTCGGGTGCCGGGCGCGCGCAGACCGTGGTGGGCGCTGCTCGCCGCGGAGATCGCCTTCCTCGGTGGCGCCGTCCTGCGGGCGACGGTGCCGGGCGCCGACGCGATGCCACCCGGACCGGCGGCTCTCCTTCCGGACCTGCTCGTGGTACCTGGATACCTGGTGTACGCGTACGGTCTGATCGACATGCTGCGCCGCCGCCGCGCCGGCGAGGACGACCCCGCCCGCGTCGACGCCCTGCTCATCGGCACCGGCGCCGCGCTGGCCGCGTGGGCGTTCCTGACCGGGCCGCGCATCGGCGCGGCGGCGGTGTCGACCGTTCCGCAGATCATCGCGGCGTGCTTCCCCATGGTGGACGTGCTGCTCCTGGTCATCGTGGCGCAGCTCGTGCTCGCCGACGGTGCGCGCCGGCCGGCCCTGTGGCTGCTCGGCACCTCGGCCGGTGTGATGTTCGTCGGGGACCTGCTGTACGCGCTTCACGAGGACGGGCTCAGCACGGGCAGCCCGTTGCTGACGCTGTTCGACGTCCTGATCCTCACGGCGTTCTTCACGGTGGGTGCCGCCGCGCTGCACCCGACGATGCGTACGCTCGCCGAGCCCCAGGCGGTCGTCGTGCGCAACCTCGGCGTCGTCCGCACGATCGGCATCGCGGCCGTCCTGGTCGCGCCGTCCGTGATGGCGATCGTGTCCCCGCCGTCGGGAGGCTGGAACAGCGTTGTGTGGCTGGCGCTGTCCGTCCTGCTCACCGGAACGATCGTGGCCAGGATCGTGCGGGCCAACAACTCCCGCGCCCGGGCGGAACGGGCGGCGCGGCACCGGGCGACCCACGACGCCCTTACCGACCTGCCGAACCGGGAGCTGCTCACCGAGACCATCACCCGGTGGTGCCACCGGGTGGCGGATGAGGGGCAGGAGATCAGCCTGCTCTTCATCGACCTGGACCGGTTCAAGATGGTCAACGACAGCTGGGGCCACGTGGTCGGCGACGAGCTGCTGTGCGCGGTCGCCGGCCGGCTCGGGGCCGCGGTGCGCAGCGAGGATCTGGTCTGCCGGGTCGGCGGCGACGAGTTCGTCATCCTGACGGCGGCCCCGTCCCAGTCGACGTTCGTGGAGTCCCTGGCCAAACGCCTGCTCACCGACTTCGCCGCGCCGTTCATCCTGTCGGTCGGCAGCGTCATCATCACGCCCTCCATCGGCGTGGCCCGGTCCGACGGCGCCACCGAGGCCCTCGAGCTGATCCGGGACGCCGACACCGCGATGTACAAGGCGAAAAGGTCGGGCCGTAACGGGTACGCGTTCTTCGACCGGACCCTGCACGAGCAGGTACGCATCCGGGTCGACCTCGAACAGGCGCTGCGCGGCGCGCTGGACCGGGGCGAGCTGTCGGTGCACTACCAGCCGATCGTCGACCTGGCCACCGACGAGCTGTCCGGGTTCGAGGCGCTGATGCGCTGGAACCACCCGGAGCTCGGCACGGTGTCGCCGCTGGAGTTCATCCCGATCGCGGAGGACACCGGCCTGATCGTGGAGAGCGGAGCGTGGCTGTTGGAGGAGGCCGCGGCCCAGCTCGTCCGCTGGCGTGCGCAGCGCCCCGCCGGCCTGCCCGAGCTGCACATCTCCGTCAACATCTCCGTTCGCCAGCTGCGCGACGCGGCGCTCGTCGGCGTCGTCCGCGGCGTGCTGGACCGAACCGGCCTGCCGGCCTCGGCGCTGTGGCTGGAGATCACCGAGTCCGGGGTGATGGAAGACCCGGAGGGCGTGCTCGCCGACCTGCGGGCGCTGCGGGACCTCGGCGTGACGCTGTGCATCGACGACTTCGGTACGGGGTACTCGTCGCTGAGCTACCTCCGGTTCATCCCGGCCGGGATCGTGAAGATCGACCGATCCTTCCTGGCCGGCGTCGGTGCGGGCAGCGCCAACGAGGCGATCGTCCGTGCGGTCGTCGCGATGGCGCACACGCTGGGCCAGGAGGTGGTGGCGGAGGGCGTTGAGACGCTCGTGCAGCGCGACTGGCTGCGGGAGCACGGCTGCGACCGGGCGCAGGGTTGGCTCTACGGTGCGCCCCGGCCCGCAAAGGCACAGCTGCTCTGGATGGACCGTTCGGTGTCGATGCTGCACCTCGGTGGCCTGCCCTCCTAGAACCGTCGCCGGTACTCGGGCGCGACGTCCGGCGCATCGACGGCAGGGACCGCGGTGGCGAGGACCGCGGTGGCGAGGACCGCGTCGACCAGTGGGCGGTGCGGCGAGAGCCGGCAGACCGGGTCGGTGGCACCGGCGTCGCCGGTGAACTGGTACGCCTGACAACGGCAGCCGCCGAAGTCGACCTCGCGGCGTGGGCATCCCCGGCAGGGCGGCGCCATCCAGTCCGTGCCGCGGAACCGGTTGAACCCTTGCGAGTCGTACCAGATCGCGGGCAGCGGCCGGTCGCGAACGTTGTCGACCGGCAGATCGGGGAGCACGCGGGCGACCGGGCAGGGGAGTACGTCACCGTTCGGCGCGACCGTCAACTGCTGCCGTCCCCAGCCGCCCATGCAGGGCTTCGGCGTGCCGGTGTGCAGGTCCGGGCTGACGTACAGGACCTCCATCCGCCCGGCGAGCCGCCGCGCGGCCCCGGCCACCGCGGCGTCGGCCGCGCGAACCTGCGCCGCCGTCGGCAGCAGCCAGGACCGGTTGCGCTGCGCCCACCCGTAGTACTGGGTGTGGGCAAGCTCCAGCCGGTCGGCGCCCATCCGCTCCGCCAGTGCGACCAGGGTGTCCACGCGGTCGATGTTGTGCCGGTGCAGGACGACGTTGACCGTCAGCGGCAGGCCGGCGGCCTTGACCACCCGGGCCGCGGCGAGCTTGTGATCCCACGCGCGGGTGCCGCTGATCCGCGCGGCGCCGGCCGGATCGGCGTCCTGCACGCTGAGCTGGGCGTGGTCGACCGGCAGCGCGGCCAGGCGCTCGGCAGAAAGGCCCACGCCGCTGGTGATCAGGTTGGTGTACACGCCGCGATCGGCGCAGCCGGCCGCGATCTCCGGCAGGTCCGCACGCCGCAACGGCTCCCCGCCGGACAGATGAACCTGGGCGACCCCGAGGGCGGCGGCCGCCGCGATGACCGCCAGCCAGTCCGAGGTGCTCAGTTCATCGGTACGCGCGACCAGTTCCAGCGGGTTGGAGCAGTACGCGCAGTGCAGCGGGCAGGCGTGGGTGAGCTCGGCGAGCAGCCCCAGCGGGGCGGGCACGGTCACGACAGCTCCACCAGTCTCTGGTCGGCGAGGTCGCGCAGCAGTTGCTCCACGTCAGCGGCGTGCACGCCGTCGTACTCGGCCGCGAGCGCCGTGACGATGCCGGTGACGGTGCGCTCGCCGTCGCACAGCGACAGCACCGCGGCGGCCGTCTCGTTGAGTACGACCACCGACTCGGGCAGCATCATCAGCCACTGGGCGCGGGCGGCGTTCCAGCGAAGCGTCGCGCCGGCGAGCAGGCGTGGCCTCACCGCTCGGCCCGGTACGCGTCGTCGATGGCGTCCAGCATCGACCAGAGCACCTCGCATTTGCGGGTCAGTGCGTCGCAGGCCGCCGCCCGGCGCTCCGGCGTCGCGCAGTACGTCAGCACCACGTCGAGCGCGTACGACGCCTCCTTGGGCGCGCGCACGCACCGCTTCTCGAAGTACTCCAGTCCAGACGCGTCGATCCATGGGTAGTGGCGCCGGAACGCGGCGATGCGCTGCGACATCAGGTCGGGCGCGAACAGTTCGGTCAGCGACGAGGCTATGCCCGCGGTCCAGTGGGCGGTACGGCAGAATGCGACGTACCGGTCGACGGCCGACCGGACGCCCGGGACGACGGTGCTCTCGTCGAGCACGGTGTCGCGGTCCAGGCCCACCGCGTCGCACAGGCGCAGCCAGTCGGCGAGGCCGCCGACGCCCTCGCGCGGGCCGTCGTGGTAGGCCAGCCGCTCGGCCCAGTGGCGGCGCACCTCCGGCACCGGGCAGTTGGCGATGACCGCGGCATCCTTCTGCGGCAACGACTTCTGGTAGTACCACCTGTTGGCCACGAAGCCGCGGACCTGTTCGCGCGTCGACCGGCCGGCGAGCATCGCCCGCTGGAACGGATGGTTGGCCCAGTACGCCGTCGAGCGGCTGCGTAGCTCGGCGACGAAAGCGTCATCCACAGCGGCGTTAACGGCGGCGTTCACGGCGGCGTTCACGGCAGCTCGAACTCCATCCCGTCGTACGCGACTTCGATCCCGTACCCCTCGACCCGCTTGCGCTGCACCGAGTCCTCGACCAGGAGCGGGTTGGTGTTGTTGAGGTGGGTGTAGATCCGCCGGCGCGTCGGCAGCGCCGCGAACCGTTCCAGGGTGCCAGCGGGCCCGGTGACCGGCGCGTGCCCCATCGAACGGGCGCTCTTCGCGGGCAGGCCGACCACGGCCAGTTCGTCGTCGGTCCAGCAGGTGCCGTCCAGGAAGACGCAGTCGCTGCCCTTGAGCTCCGCGGCGATGTCGTCGGTCAGCTCCGGCAGGCACGGCACGTACGCCAGGATCGCGCCCACCGCGTCGGTGAACCGGTACCCGATGACCGCCGTCGCGTCGGCGGGCAGCCCACGGACGTAGCGGGGCAGCTTCGCCGACCCGGCCGCGATCGGCCGGCAGGACAGGCCGGAAGCGCCGGTGAGCAGCGTGTCGACGCCGACCGGCAGCTGCCGCCGGCCGACCGGCACGTACGCCGACAGGATGTCGAGGATCGGCGCGGCGGCCCACAGGATCCAGGCCGTCGCGTACACCACGAGGCCGCCGCCTTCGCGGAGCGTCAGCAGGCCGGCGACATGGTCGAGTTCGGCGTCGGTGAGCAGCACGGCGGTGACGGGTCTGGCTCGGACCCGGCCGTCGCCGGCCGGCGCGGCCATGGCCAGCTGGGGGCCGACGTCAGGGGTGGCGTTGACGAGCAGCCACCGCCGCCGGTCCGCGCTGACCGCGACGGACGACTGGGTACGCGTACGGGCCGCGACGGTGCCGGCCCGTACGCCCGCACAGTTCCGGCAGGCGCAGTTCCACTGCGGGAAGCCCCCGCCCGCCGCGGATCCGAGGACTCGCACCCACACGTCAGCGAATCAGCGGGTCGAGTCCGGCGTACGACGTGACCTCGGCGCCGAGGCGGACGTGCGTCGCCTCGGGCCGCACCCACCGGCGGCGGGGTTCGGTGGTGTCGGCCATCTGACCTCCCGAACGTGAGCGATCTTCTTCGACGCGAGGGAATCCGTGAAGGTGTTTCGCTGTACGGGGACGTTCTGGCGGCGACAATCCGGCTGGCGGCGACAATCCGAACGGTCGCACTGCCCGGAACTCGCGGCGTGAAACCCGAACCCGCCAGCGGTTCCGTTCGAGATCGACGGCTGTCTGTACGGTCGGTACCATTGTCACTCCTCGACGTACATGGATCGACGAGACGGGGTCGCCGATGGTCGCAAGCCCGCCCGTACGCGCAGTCCGCAAGCTCCTCGCTCCGTTTCGGCAGCCCAGGAGATCGCAGACGCTCACGGTGCTGGCCGGCCTGGCGGCGCTGTCCGCGTTCCTGCTGTGGCAGAGCGCCGGGATCGACCACTACCGCCAGAACCTCGCGCTCAACGTCGGCGCCGACATCATCGGCGCCATTGTCACGATCTTCGTGATCACCCCGCTGATCAGCCGGGCGCAGGAGGGCCGGGTCCGGGAGCACCCGCGGCTGGACTACGAGTGGTACACCGACCAGGTGCACGGGGCGACCTCGTGCGTCAAGCTGCTCGACACCTTCTCCAACCTGCTCGACCAGCCGGTCACCGACCGGTTCTTCCGCGCCGTCACCCTCGCCATCAGCCGGCAGGCCCACATCCAGATCCTGCTGCTGAATCCGGACTCGCTCGCGGTGCTGCTGCGGGCGCAGGAGGTCGGCGACGGGCCCGGCAGCGCGGACTTCCGGCGCGAGATCCTGCGCAACCTCCGCACGCTGCACCTGTTCGAACAGCGGCTCACCGAGGCGCAGCGCCGGCGCTTCGAAGTACGCCTGTACTCGGCGTCCGCCGGGGTCACCATGTACCGGTGGGACGACAAGGCGCTGGTGTCGTTCCTGTCCGTCGGGCGACTGTCCGGCCAGGGCGCCCAGTTGGAAGTGACGGTCTCCTCGCCGCTGGGGATGTTCGTGGAGCAGCGGTTCGAGGAGCTGTGGCAGCAGGGCGCGCCGATGCACGAGTTCATGCGGCTGCCGGTCACGCTCGTCGAGGCCGACGGGGCGCGGCGGGACTTCGTGACCAGCTTCGTGGTCGCCGACGGCGCGCAGTACATCGTGGACCACGGCGTCGTGTCCCACATGGCGCGCCGGCGCGACGGGCACTTGAGCGCGTACTGCCGCGCGGACCCCGACACCCGGTACGAGTTGATCGTGGTCGACGACAACGAAGACCTGTGCGCCCAGCTGAGCGAGCGCTTCGCTGACAAGTACGACCTGCCGCGCGCCACGTACGTGTGGCTGCGGCCGTTGGGTTAACCCGCCACAATGGCCGCGTGACCGAAGCCCTGGGTTCGGAAGCCGAGCCGCACAGAGGCGGACCCGGCCGATTCCGCGCACTCACGGTCCGTGACCTCGACGACCTGGCCCGTCGGGCCGGACTGCCGGCCGACCAGCGGCTCGCGCTGCGGGCCGTCGCGGCGGTCTTTCCGTTCCGGACGAACTCGTATGTCGTCGACGAGCTGATCGACTGGTCGGCGGTGCCGGCCGATCCCATCTTCCGGCTCACGTTTCCGCAGCCCGGCATGCTGTGCGAGCCGGACCTCGCCGAGATGGTGCGCCTGCTGCGCGACCAGGCGCCCGCCGCGGTAGTCCAGCGGGCCGCGCACGAGATCCGGATGCGCCTCAATCCGCACCCGTCGGGCCAGCTCGACCTCAACGCCCCGACCCACGAGGGCCGGCGGGTGGCGGGGGTGCAACGCAAGTACGCGGAGACGATCTTGGTCTTTCCGCGGCCGGGGCAGACCTGCCACGCGTACTGCACCTACTGCTTCCGCTGGCCGCAGTTCGTTGACGAGCCGGACCTGCGCATCGCGACCGAGGACGTGGCGACCGTCACCGCGTACCTGCGGGCCAATCCCGAGGTGACCGACGTCCTGCTCACCGGTGGCGACCCGGTGGTGATGAGCGCCGCGGTGCTGAGCCGGTATGTCGAACCGCTTCTGGAGATCGACACCGTTCAGGCGGTCCGGATCGGCACGAAGGCGCTGTCGTTCTGGCCGTACCGGTTCGTGGCCGACCGCGACGCCGACGACCTGTTGCGCCTGTTCGAGCGGGTGGTCACGAGCGGCAGGCACCTGGCGGTCATGGCCCACGTCACCCATCCGCGGGAGTTGCGGCCCGAGGTCGTCCGTACGGCGATCCGGCGCATCCGCGACACCGGCGCCGTCGTGCGCTGCCAGGCGCCCCTCATCGGCGGCATCAACGACCGGGCCGGGGTGTGGGTGGAGCTCTGGAACGAGCTCACCCGGCTGGGCGCGGTGCCGTACTACCAGTTCGTGGAGCGCGACACCGGCCCGCAGCACTACTTCGCCGTGCCGCTGGCCCGCGGGTACGAGATCTTTCGCGACGCGTACGCGCGGGTGTCCGGCCTCGCGCGGACGGTGCGCGGGCCGGTCATGTCCGCGATGCCGGGCAAGGTCTGCGTCGACGGGATCGCCGAGGTCAACGGGGAGCGCGTCTTCGTGCTCCACCTGATCCAGGCGCGCGACCCGGGCCTGGTCGGCAGGCCGTTCTTCGCTGCCTTCGACCCGGCCGCGACCTGGTTGACCGATCTGAAGCCGGCGTTCGGGGCGGCTCAGTTCCTGCCCGGTCTGGACGTGTAGCCGTAGGCTCGCGGTGAAGTGCCGGTCCGGGTACGGGATCGTGGGGATGGTGACACCGGACGCGGTGTCACCATCCCCACGATCCCCATGATCCAAAGAAGCGGGTCAGGCGCTGCGGAGCGTGGGCGCTGCGGCGTCGTTTCCCGGTGAGTACCGGGCGCGGAGCCGGGGCAGCGCCGGCTGGTGCACGTTGGCCAGCGACAGATCGCCGCCGTAGTGGGCGAGCACCCGCGGGTCCATGATGCGCCGCCACAGCGGGGTGACGACCGCGGCGACGATCATCGTGGCGTACCCGCCCGGAAGCTGCGGGGAGACGTCGAAGCTGCGCAGGGTCTGGTAGCGGCGCAGCGGGTTGGCGTGGTGGTCGCTGTGCCGCTGGAGCTGGAACAGGAACACGTTGGTGACGATGCGGTCGGAGTTCCAGCTGTGCCGGGGGTCGACCTTCTCGTAGCGCCCCGCGGTGGTGCGCTGGCGGCACAGGCCGTAGTGCTCCAGGTAGTTGACCACCTCAAGCAGCGAGAAGCCGACGATGGCCTGCAGCACCAGGAACGGCAGCACGCCGACGCCGAACACGGCCACGGCCGCGACGAAGAGCACGACCGTCATCGCCCAGGCGTTGAGGATGTCGTTGCGGTGCGTCCATGGGCTGCGGTGGCGGATACGGAAGCGGCTGGTCTCCAGCCGCCAGGCCGAGCGCAGGCTGCCGATGACGGTACGGGGCCAGAACGCCCAGAAGCTCTCGCCGAGCCGGGCGCTGGCGGGGTCCTCGGGCGTGGCCACCCTGGTGTGGTGGCCCCGGTTGTGCTCGACGTAGAAGTGCCCGTACCCGGTCGGCGCGAGGGCGATCTTCGACAGCCAGCGCTCGACCGTCTCGCGCTTGTGGCCCAGTTCGTGTGCGGTGTTGATGGCGATGCCGTTGACGATGCCCAACGTGAGCACCAGGCCGGTGGCCCCGACGATGCCGAGCCCCCCGTCGGTCCACACCCGGCAGCAGACGGCGAGGGCGACGTACTGGATGGGCAGGTACAGGTAGGTGATCCAGCGGTAGTACCGCGCCTGCTGGAGTTCGCGGGCCACCTCCTCCGGTGGGTTCTCCCGGTCGTCGCCGAACAGGATGTCGACGATCGGGATCAGGCCGAAGACGACCACCGGGGCGTACCACCAGGCGAGGGGTGAGCCGGTGGCGTTCCACATCGCCAGGGCCCCGAACGGCAGGCTGGGGACGACCAGCGCCACGAGCCAGAGGTACTTCTTCCTGTCTCGCCAGCCGAGCTGTTTCTCCACGTCGGACCTCCACTCAGTCGAAGTGTGTCGATGACTCTCGCACGCTTCGCTGAACTTGACAATTCCCCTATCGAAGTAAAGAAACTCGACGCAGCATGCTGACGAGTACAGAGCGTTCGTCACCGATAGACTTCGTCGCAGGATGGACACGACTTCTCGGTACCGCGACGCGGCGCGCCAACGGATGCGCGACGCGATCGTCGACGCTGCCCGCGAACTCACCGTCGCCCGCGGCTGGGACGCCGTACGCATGGCCGACGTCGCCGCTCGGGTCGGCGTCAGCCGGCAGACCGTGTACAACGAGTTCGGCAGCAAGGCCGCCCTGGCCGGGGCGCTCGCGGAAGCCGAGACGGAGCGGTTCGTCGCCGGCGTACGCGAAGCGCTCTACGCCCACGACGACATGCGCGACGCCGCGTACGCGGCGATCTTCCAGGTGCTCGACCAGGCGGCCGACAACCCGTTGATCAAGGCGATCGTGACCAGTGCCCGGGGCGGTGCCGACCCGCTCCTGCCGTACCTCACGACGCGGGCCGAGCACGTCCTCGTCGCCGCGGCCGCGGTCCTCCAGCAGTGGGTCGCTGATCGGATCCCGGACCTACCGGCGGACGCTGTCGCGTTCGGCGCCGAGTCCATCATCCGCCTCGTGGTCAGCCACATCGTGATGCCGCTCGCGCCGGTCGACCAGACCGCCAACGCCCTCGCCGACCTGGCCATCCGGTTCATCGCCGACCCGGTCACCCCGGCGCCGCGCGAGCGCCACTGACGGCCGTCAGGCGCCCCGTTGTTCTGGGCGATGCGCGACTCGAACCGTGCCGACCAGGGCGAGCAGCGCCAGGCGGTGGCGGCATCCGGTGCCGCGCCCCAGGCCCCACCCCTGGGTGGACTTGTGGTGGTCGGGCAAGCACGACAACCACGGCGGGAACATCCAGGTCATCACCGCCCCGGACGGCTGGCCGCTATGGACCTCGCCGGTGCGCCCCGGCCGCGAGCACGACACCACCGCGCTGCGCGAACACACCGAGATGCTGCCTGTGCTGACCCGGTGGACCGACGACCTGCGCCGCGTGACTGGGCGACCTCGGCTACGAAGGCGAGGCCGATACCGTCACCATCGCGTTCAAAAATCCCAAGGGCGGTGAGCTCACCGATATCCAGAAGACCTACAACAAGGTCCATAACGGGATCCGGGCCATCGGCGAACGCGGGAACTCGCTGCTCAAGACCACGTTCAAAGCGCTACGCGACGTCAGCCGCTGCCTCTGGAAGATCGGCGACATCGCCGCCGCCCTCGTCCTGCTGCACTTCGAACACGGCCGCACCACCTGATCCCCAGCGCCACGAGCCGTTACGCGGAAAGGCTCACGGGCCTGTGCGTCCGTCGATCCGCTCGCGCAACAGGTCGACGTGGCCCATGTGGCGGGCGTACTCCTCGATCATTCCGACCAGCACCTCGCGCAGCGACATCGGCCCTCCACCGCTGCCATGCTGATTCAAGGGATCGTGGCCGGTGATGTCGAGACTGGGCGCCTCGGCCACGAACCGCGTGGCGAAGTCCACCTCCGCACGCCATGCGTCCCACGCCTCCGTAACCACCTGGGGGTCGATTAACGACACCTGCACTCATGGTCAACGGATTCGGGCGCCCTGCTCATGATCACTCAGGGTGACCACTACCTTGCGCGGAAACGCTCAGTGGGCGGCTGAGTCCGGCCGGGCGCTCTGCAGTACCGGCTCGATGACCCGAACTTCCATTTTTTCGATGAAGCGCTTCGGCTCGTCGCCGATGACCCGCGCCCGTTCTTCCGAACTGGTGTAGCGCGTCTCCTGCTCCTGATGGGTTCCGGTGCCGACGAACTCCCGCACCCAGATGAACTGTGAACGTTCGTGGTCCACCCAGGTTTGCCTCACTGGAATGTCGAACTTGCGGTGCAGTGGCGCGACCTTTTCCTGGAACAGTTTGAGCCAATCATCCATCTGTCCCTGCTTGATGTCATAGATGCGCAGCTGACAAACCACGTGAGCCCCATTCCGCCACCCTGCGTGGCTGACCGATCAAGGAATCCGCAACGCTGCAAAATATGCAGCTGCGTATTCTGCAATGCAAAATATGCAGCTGCACAATATGCATAGGCTGTGTATTTCGTCCGTCAACGTAGCTTCGTTGGTACGACGGGTCAAGGGTGCCGGGGTGATCGAAAAGCGCCAGGTTCAGCTGCGGGGATTAGTCCGTTCGGTGGATTGGCGGGGTGTTGGCGGTGGCTGTCTATTGCGTCGACGTAGCGCCGAAGACGCATGTGACCTGCTGAAATGAAGATCCGATGTGGTGGGCGCGTGGTCGCGTCGGAGCTGCCGACGCCGCCCGGTGAGTGCTCGACGGGTGCGTCGCCGAAAGTGTGATCCGGCGCGACTATGGGTGCCTTTGTGGCCGAGAAAAGGCTCGGCGGAGCGAAATTAACTCTGCGGAAATTACTCATTGACGGTGCGCCACAATCGCCCTAGCATACCGAAATACGCATTAGAACTGCATATGTTGCACAATCCAGAAGGGTGGTTGCGTGGTCGCGCGAACCGATGTGGCGGATGTGCTGATTGTGGGTGGCGGTACCTCGGGTGGGGTCGCCGCGCGGCATCTGGCCGAGGCCGGCTTGCGGGTTGTCGTGCTTGAGCAGGGTTACTGGCCGAGCGAGAGCGACTTTCCCGGAAACAAGCCCGAGTACGAGCTCATGGTGGGCAAGCAATGGTCCGGAAATCCAAACGTGCGCGGCAAGCCGGAGGACTACCCGATCAATGTCGACGACTCGGTGCAGCCGCTGTACATGTTCAACGGCGTGGGTGGTTCCAGCGTGTTGTTCGCGGCGTGCTGGAGTCGGGCGTTGCCGTCCGACTTCCGGGTGAAGACCCTCGACGGGGTGGCCGACGACTGGCCGATCGGCTACGAGGAACTGCTGCCGTTCTACGAGGCCAACGACATCGACATGGGTGTGTCCGGGCTCGGTGGCAACCCGGCGTACCCGCCGGGCGCAGCGCCGCCGCTCCCGCCGCACCCGATCCACAAGACCGGCCGCCGGATGGCCGAGGCCATGAACAAGCTCGGTTGGCACTGGTGGCCCGGCACGACGGCGATCCCCAGTCAGGACTACCGCTTGCAGAAGCAGTGCGTGCGGTACGGAATCTGCCACATGGGGTGCCCGCACGGGGCCAAGGCCTCCACGCATGTGACGCAGTTCCCGGTGGCGCTGAACCACGGGGCGCGGGTCGTGACCGGCGCCCGGGTATCGCAGATCACCGTGGACGAGAAGGGTCGTGCGAACGGCGCGACGTATTTCCAGAACGGTGTCGAGCACTTCCAGCCGGCGAAGATCGTCGTCGTCGCGTGCAACGGGGTCGGTACGCCCCGGCTGCTGTTGATGTCGGCGTCGGAGCGGTTCCAGGACGGGTTGGCCAACTCGTCCGGACTGGTGGGCAAGCGGCTGATGATCCACCCGTACGGCGCCTCCGTCGGCATCTACGACGATGACATGGAGGACTGGCTGGGGCCGACCGGCGAGCAACTGCAGTCCATGCAGTTCTACGAGTCGGACCCCTCGCGCGGGTTCCTGCGCGGTAGCAAGTGGATTCTCCAGGCGACGACCGGGCCGCTGCGCACCGTCGATCGGTGGACGAAGGGCGAGGGCGTCTGCGACGAGCCCTTCTGGGGCACCGAGTTCACCCGCAAGATGCAGGAGTCCGTCGGCCACATGATCCAGTGGTTGGTCATGTCGGAGGACCTGCCGGAGGAGACCAACTACGTCTCGCTCGATCCGACGTTGACCGACTCGGACGGCCTGCCGGCCCCGAAGGTCCACTACACGCTCTCGGAGAACACCTACCGGCTTGTCGACTGGAACCTCCAGCGCTCGCTGGAGGCGCACGAGGCGGCCGGTGCGAAGAAGGCCTGGGTCACGAGTCGCAACATCACGCCGGGTCACAACCTGGGCACGTGCAAGATGGGCGACGACCCGGAGACCTCGGTGGTCAACCGGTGGGGGCAGGCGCACGACGTACCCAACCTGTTCCTCATCGACGGCAGTGTGTTCACCACGTCGACGGGGGTGAACCCGACGGCGACGATCTGTGCCCTGGCCAAGCGCACCGCCACGCACATCGTGGAGAACGCCCGCCAGTTGGAGGTGGCCTCATGACGACTCCGACCCTCGACGGCCTCGACCGCGACCGGCTGGCCCGGTTCGCCGACGAGCTCATCGCCGGCGGGCACGGCATGCCGTCGGCGAGCGAGGCCAGTGTCCACACGACCTGGATCGATCGCACCGTGGCCGCCCGGCCCGACCTCATCCCGGTCGTGCTGCACGTGGTCGGCCTCGACGGCGAACCCGCCGGCATCCTCGAAGGCCTGCGCGCGAGCGACCCGGCGGTGTTCGACTCGTTCGCGTACACCATCTCGGGCGCATACCTGATGAACCCGCGCATCCGCCGGCACCTCGGACTCCCCGGCGACGCGCCCAAGCCCCAGCCGGCGTTCCCCGACGAGTCCGACCACTACCTCGACGACGACGTCCTCAAGCCCGTCCTCGAGCGGGGGCAGATCTACCGCCCCACGCCGAGCGGCTGATCTCGCTCGATCCCGCTCGATCCCGCACTGAACGCGTCACCATTCCGTACCCGAGGTATGTCCCCATTCCATAGAAGGAGTTCGATGAAAGCCCGTCGAAGGATCAGATCCGTCGCCGCAGTTTTAGCGGTCGGCTCACTGGTGGTGCTGACCGCGGCCTGTGGCGGTGGTGTTACCCGCAGGTCCGATGCGGCGGGCGGCGCGTCGGTCGAGCAGATCGACAAGTACCTTCTCGCTCCGGCGAGCGCGTCCCGTATCGATCCGGCCCCGGGTCCGATCGAGACGGACCCGATCACCGGCGCGACGCTGTCGCTTCCGTACAAGGGCGCCTACGCCGTCCCGGACGGACCGATCGGTGATCCCAGCAAGACCTACACCGTCTGCTTCTCGCAGGCGCTGATCCGTCACCCGTTCCCGGTCGCCCTGCGTTCGTCGCTCATGCTCGAGGCCGCCCGGCACCCCAACCTCAAAGTCCTGACGTACAACACGGACAACGACCCGCTCAAGCAGGTACAGGACCTGGAGACCTGCGCGGCGCAGAAGCCGGACGCCATCCTGGTGTGGCCGCACTCGATCGCGCCACTGACGCCCGAGATCAAGAAGCTCACCCAGCAGGGCTTCAAGGTCGTCGGTATGGAGCGGACCGTGGCTACCTCCGACTACACCAGCTGGATCTACCTGGACGACGAGGCGGAGACCAAGGCGATGGCGGACGCGATCGCCGAGAAGCTCGGCGGCTCCGGCGTCGTCGCCGAGACGTCCGGCGCCGTCGGGTCGTCGCCACAGATCGTCCGCAGCTACGGCTTCAAGAAGGAGCTCACGGCGAAAGCGCCCGGCATCAAGGTTGTTACCACGACGCCGACCGACTACAGCGAGGCCCAGGGCTTCCAGGTGGCGCTGCAGTTCCTCGGCTCTCCGCAGGGCAAGGACATTAAGGCCTGGTATGTCCACTCCGGAACGATCGCGCTGGGCATTCAGAAGGCAATGGCCCAGCTCAAGCGGACCGATATCCCCATCTACACGATCGACGGCAGCAAGCAAGAGGTCCAGGCCGTCCAGGGCGGCAAGATCACTGCGATCACGCCGCACTCTCCGCTTATCGGCGATGTGGCGCTGCGGTTGGCGATCATGGCCATCGAGGGCAAGCAGGTGCCGAAGGACCTCATCCTGAACCAGGACGAGCTGATCACGCAGAGCAACGCCGCGGAGATCCTGCCGAAGGCCTGGGGAACGCTCGGCACCAACACGGGTTTCTGAGCCCGGTCAACCCCGCACGCTAGCCATCGGGTCCGAACCGAAAGGCCATCTACATGGTGGAGTTGCACGAAGCGCCCTTCCTGTCGCTGGCAGGCGTCTCGAAGCGGTATGAACGGGTGCAGGCTTTGCAGAACGCCGACATCACGCTTTACCCAGGGCACTGTCACGCCCTGGTGGGTGAGAACGGGGCCGGGAAATCCACCCTTATCAAGATTATCGGCGGAATGGTTCGGCCCGATGCTGGCAGCATGACCGTCGAGGGTCGCGACGTTGAGCTGTCGTCGCCCGCTGAGGCGCTGAAACTGGGTATCAGTGTGGTGCCGCAAGAGTTGATCTTCGTACCCAACCTCTCAGTCGCCGAGAACATCCTCCTGGGTGACTTCACCTCGAAGGCGTCCTTCGTGGACTTCCGGCGGACGGCCGGCCGTGCGCGAGAGCTGCTGGGCAGACTTGGGGTGGACGTCGATGTGACGGCGCCCCTCGGGAGTCTCAGCCCCGCGGTGCAGCAACTCGCGATGATCGCTCGCGGCCTGGCGAAAGACGCGAAGTTGTTGATCCTCGACGAGCCGACGGCGGCGCTCAGTGACCAGGAGGCGGAACACCTGTTCACCGTTCTCGACGACCTCCGGGAGTCGGGCATGGCCCTCGTCTACGTCAGCCATCGCATGGCCGAGCTTCGTCGCCTCGCCCAGGACGTCACCGTTCTCCGGGACGGAGAACGCGTGGCTTCCTGGATGGGGGAGGGCGTGCCGGACGACGAGCGACTGATCGAGGCGATGGTCGGGCGCTCCATCACGCGGTTCTTCAGTGCGGACCGGAAGCGGACACCCAGTCAACGGGAACGCCTGCGGGTCACCGGGCTCAGTCGCCGGGGCGTCCTGAACGACGTCTCGTTCTCCGTGGCGGAGGGCGAGATCCTGGCCATCACCGGGTTGATGGGTGCGGGCCGCACCGAGGTGCTCCGCTGCCTCGTCGGGGCCGACCAGGCGAACGCCATGGAGGTGGCCGTGGACGGCGAGGTCGTCGGAATCCGTAACCCTGCCCAGGCCAAGCAAGCGGGAATTGCCCTGGTGCCGGAGGAACGCAAGACACAGGGGCTGGTTGGCGGGATGACCGTCACGGACAACATCTCCTTGCCGCACCTGAAGCGGTGGTCGAAGGTGGCCCTGTTGCTAGACCGCAAGCGCCGACCCGCCGTCGCGCAGGTCGCCACTCAGGTGGGGCTGCGGCCCACGACGTACGACACGCCCGTGCAGGCCCTCAGCGGTGGCAACCAGCAGAAGGCGGTCATTGGCAAGGCGGTGCTGGGAAACCCCCGCATCATCCTGCTCGACGAACCGACGCGTGGCATCGACGTCGCTGTCAAGCATGAGATCTATGCCCTCATCGGGAGGTTGGCCGACGAAGGGTGCGCCGTCGTGGTCGTCTCCTCGGACATGCTCGAGGTACTCGGCATAGCCGATCGAATTCTGGTGCTCCGGGCCGGCGAGGTGGTCGGGTGCATCGACGGCGACGGAGCGACCGAGAGCGACATCCTCCGGCTGTCCATGCCTGATCTTTCTTCACACAAAGCCGCCGGAGTTGGCGCCTCCTCCACGAAGGGGACCGAATAAATGGTGACATCTGAAACGGCCGTTCAGACCGCGCTGCCCCGGGTCGGTGGAAACAGCAACCCGGACAGTCCCACCGGGCGGCGCTGGGCGCGACTGAGGCTCCTGCGCGCGAGCGGGATGCTGCCCGCCCTGGTGTTGGTGATCATCGTGGGGCACCTGGTGTCGCCGGCGTTCCTGACGGCCCAGAACTTCGAGACCGTCCTGAAGATCACGTCGGTGGTCGGCCTGATCTCGGTCGGCCAGACGCTCATCATCCTGAGCGGTGCCGGCGGCATCGACCTGTCGGTGGGCTCGGTCGTCGCCGCCTCCGGGGTCTGCGGCGCGCTGTTCGCCGGGTACGGAATGGGCGGCTTCGTGGCGGGCAGCCTGGTCGCCGGGGCCTACTTCGGGCTCGTCAACGGTCTCGGTGTCACCCGAGGACGACTTCAGCCGTTCATCGTCACCCTGGCGACCATGACGATCGCCCGCGGGGTGGCGTTCTACCTCTCGGGAGGTACGCCCCTCGTCGTCAACCTGCCCGGCCTCAGCCACATCGGCTCAGCCTCGCTGTGGTTCATCCCCATCCCCGTCGCCGTCTTCCTCCTCGTGGTCGTCCTGGCCCACGTCTACCTGCGGTACACGGTGTGGGGTCGTGAGCTGTACGCCATCGGTGGCACGGAAGAGGCGGCCTACCTGTCCGGTATCCCGGTGGGGCGGCGGCGGCTGTACCTGTACGTCGTCAGCGGTCTGTTGGCGGGTCTGGCGGCGGTCCTGCTCACGAGCTTCACCGCCTCCGCGGACGCCAACGCTGCCAACGGTTACGAGCTGAACGCCATCGCGGCCGTCGTCGTCGGCGGCACCGCACTGAGCGGCGGCGTCGGTTCGGTGATCGGTACCACGATCGGCGTCCTGATCATCGCCTTCACCGGCAACATCCTGAACCTCGCCAACGTCGACCCGTTCATGCAGTTCATCATCAACGGCCTCATCGTGCTGGCCGCTGTGTCGCTCGAGGCGCGGGGGAAGGGCGGCGCGGGTGGCCTGTTGAAGCGACTCACCGGACTCGGCGCGATGTACGCGGCGATCATCGTTGGGGCGCTCGTGATGTTCTTCCTGCTCAGGCCGCAGTGACGCCGACGCCGTCAGAAGGCCTTGAAAAACCGTGATCGAGTGGGGTTTGTCGATGAAGTTCGAAGAGTACGCCAACAAGTACGACAACATTCGGATGTCGCGTGTGGACGGGATCCTGGAGGTGGTCTTCCACACCGACGGCGGGCCACTGCAGTGGGGGCACTTCGGCGGCGCCCACACCCAGTTCGCGGACGCGTTCGCCGACATCGCTCGGGATCCGGAGAACCGGATCGTCATAATGGCGGGTACGGGTGACGTTTTCTCCGGGCCCCCGGCCTCCGAGGACGAGCCCTTCCCCGGCGACGCCCAGACCTGGGACGAGATCTTTCGCACCGGTACGCAGTTGACGACGAGCCTGCTCAACATCGACGCGCTCGTGATCTCCTGCATCAACGGGCCGGCGTACCGTCACCCGGAGGTCGCGTTGCTGGCCGACATCGTGCTCGCGGCGGACGGCGCCACGATCGTCGACTCGGCTCACTTCCCGAACCGAGTGACGCCCGGCGACGGCATGAACCTCGTGATGCCGCTGCTGATGGGGTACAACCGCGGCCGGTACTTCCTGCTGACGGGGCAGACGCTGGACGCACGTGAGGCGCATTCCCTCGGGCTGGTCAACGAGGTGATGCCCCGGGAAGACCTCATGCCACGGGCCCGCGAGCTCGCCGCCCAGTTGAATCGACAGAACTCGCTGGTCATCCGCTACACGCGCCGGCTGTTCACGCACCCGTTGAAGCGCGCGGTCCACGACGTCCTCGGCTACGGGCTCGCGCTGGAGGGACTGGCCTACATCGACGAGCGCGCGAGGGTGGCGGCTGGGCAGGGCAGTTGAAGTTTGGAGCAGGAAACGGAGCGTAGGCGCGACGGTACGTTGGCGCCCGGTGCACAGAAAATGGGGTAGCGAGATGAGCCAAACTCTTCACCGTGCGTTGACGATTCTGGATTTTGTTGCGGAAGAGCCGCGCCATATCGGTGAAGTAGCAATGTTTCTGGGCGTTCATCATTCGACGGCGTTGCGCCTGCTGCATGTCCTGCGCCAGCACCGCTTCGTCCATGAACTTCCGGATCATCGCTACCGGCTGGGTGCCAACACGTTCCGGCTCGGCTTCCAGGCGCTGGAGGCAATCGATCTCCGGGTGGTCGCGCGGCCGTTCATGGAGAAGTTGAACGAAGTGACGGGTGAGACCGTTCATCTCGGGGCGTTGCAAGACGATGAAGTCGTCTACATCGAGAAGGTCGAGGCCCGGCACCAGATTCGCATGCATTCGCGCATCGGAGGGGTCGCGACCCTGCACTGCGCGGGTGTGGCCAAGGGCGTCCTGGCGTTCCTGCCGGACGTCCGGCGACTCCATCTTGTCGAGAGCCGGGAGCTCGCCAGGCGTACCGCGAACACATTGACAACCGTTCAGCGGCTCGAAACCGATCTGGTTCAGACGCGCGCGCGGGGCTATGCGATCGACGACGAGGAGAACGAGCCCGACATCCACTGTGTGGCCGCGCCGGTATTCACCGGTACCGGCGACGTGGTCGGGGCGATGAGCGTGACGGCTCCGACGAGCCGGATAGACAGGGAAACCCTACTCGGCTTCGTGCCGGAACTGCTCAAGGCGACGAAAGCAACGTCTGAACAGCTCGGTTGGGTGCTCCGGTGACTGGCTGAGAGACCGTAGGGCCGCTCGTCGTCCTGGTTCACGAAGCATCACATACCAACGGCAAACCGCAGTGAGTTGCACCTGATACACGATCCAGAGGAGTGATTGCGTGGTCGCACGAACCGATGTGGCGGATGTGCTGATTGTCGGTGGCGGTACCTCGGGTGGGGTCGCCGCGCGGCATCTCGCCGAGGCGGGGTTCAAAGTCGTCGTCCTCGAGCAGGGCCACTGGCCGAACGAGAGTGACTTCCCGGGCAACAAGCCCGAGTACGAACTGCTCGCAGCGAAGCAGTGGAGCCCGAACCCGAACCTTCGTGGCAAGCCGGAGGACTACCCGGTCAACGACTCGGAGTCCGATCTGCCCGTCATCATGTACAACGCTGTGGGTGGTACCAGCGTGTTGTTCGCGGCGTGCTGGACCCGGGCGTTGCCGTCCGACTTCCGGGTGAAGACCCTCGACGGGGTGGCCGACGACTGGCCGATCAGCTACGAGGAGCTGCTGCCGTTCTACGAGATCAACGACAGGGATATGGGCGTGTCCGGGCTCGTCGGCAATCCGGCGTACCCGCCGGGCGCGGCCCCGCCGCTGCCGCCGTTCCCGATCCACAAGACCGGCCGCCGGATGGCTGAGGCACTGAACCGGCTTGGCTGGCACTGGTGGCCCGGTGACAACGCGACCCCCTCGATGGATTACGGCCACCAGAAGCAGTGCCTGCGGTACGGAATCTGCCGCATGGGCTGCCCGGCGGGCGCCAAGGCGTCGACGTACATCACGCATTTCCCGCTGGCGTTGAACCGCGGCACCCAGATCATCACCGGGGCACGGGTATCGCAGATCACCGTGGACGAGAAGGGTCGTGCGAACGGCGCGACGTATTTCCAGAACGGTGTTGAGCACTTCCAGCCGGCGAAGATGGTCATCGTCGGGGCCAACGGCATCGGTACGCCCCGGCTGCTGTTGATGTCGGCGTCGGAGCGGTTCCAGAACGGGTTGGCCAACTCGTCCGGACTGGTGGGCAAGCGGCTGATGCTTCACCCACACGGCTCGTCGGCGGGAATCTTCGATGACGACCTCGAGGACTGGGTGGGTCCGGCCGGCGAGCAGCTGGTGTCCCTGCAGTTCTACGAGACGGACAAGTCCCGTGGGTTCGTGCGCGGATGCAAGTGGATCCTCATGTGCACCGGCGGCCCACAGCAGATGGTCGAGCGGTGGGACAAGGGCGAGGGTACCCGTGACGAGCCTTTCTGGGGCACGGAGTTCACGCGGAAGATGCAGGACTCCATCGGCCACATGATGGAGTGGCAGATCATCAACGAAGACCTCCCGGAGGAGACGAACTACGTCTCGCTCGACCCGACGTTGACCGATTCGGACGGTCTGCCGGCTCCGAAGATTCACTACCGGACCTCGGAGAACACCCGGCTGATGCTTGATTTCCACCTGCAGCGCTCGCTCGAGTCGTTGCGGGAGGCCGGGGCGAAAAAGGCATGGATCACCCGGCGCAGGGTGTCCTCGGGTCACAACTTGGGGACCTGCAAGATGGGCAACGACCCGGAGACCTCGGTGGTCAACCGGTGGGGACAGGCGCACGACGTGCCCAACCTGTACCTCATCGACGGCAGTGTGTTCACCACGTCGACGGGGGTGAACCCGACGGCGACGATCTGTGCCCTCGCCAAGCGCACCGCTACCTACATCGCCGACAACGCCCGCCAGTTGGAGGTGGCCTCATGACGACCCCGACCACCATCGACGGCCTCGACCGCGACCGGCTGGCGCGGTTCGCCGACGAACTCATCGCCGGCGGGCACGGGATGCCCTCGGCCAGTGCGGCCGATGTGCACACGACCTGGATCGACCGCACGCTGGCCGCCCGGCCCGACCTCACCGAGGTCGTGCTCGGCGTCGTCGGGCTCGACGGTGACCCGGCCGCGGTGCTCGAGGGGCTGCGTGCGGCCAACCCGGCAGTGTTCGACTCGTTCGCGTACACCATCTCGGGCGCATACCTGATGAACCCGCGCATCCGCCGGCACCTCGGACTCCCCGGCGACGCGCCCAAGCCCCAGCCGGCGTTCCCCGACGAGTCCGACCACTACCTCGACGACGACGTCCTCAAGCCCGTCCTCGAGCGGGGGCAGATCTACCGCCCCATACCCCGATAGCTGAAACGACCGGGACGCCGTCCCGTCCGCGAGTAACAGCCTGTTACTCGCGGATGGGACGGCGTTAGCGGCCGGGCCGCTTGGGTAGGTCACCTGCCCAGCACCCTGCTGGGCCTGGCGATTTCCATAGGTTCCGGGCCGCTGACCGGGTGAGCGATCCAACGGTGCGTACGCCAGGGTGGATCAGCATCCCTGTTCGCGGAGCGATTGTCTGACAAGGGAGAATGGCATGGCGCAGGGCACCGTGAAGTGGTTCAACCCCGAGAAGGGATTCGGGTTCATCACTCCGGACGGGGAGCGTGACGACGTGTTCGTCCACTTCTCCGCCATCCAGTCCAACGGCTACCGCAGTCTCGACGAGAACCAGCGGGTCGAGTTCGAGGTCGTACAGGGACAGAAAGGTCCGCAGGCCGAGCAGGTACGAGTCATCTGACCGGCCGGGCCGCTGAGTAGCCCGGGTCGGAGTGCCCAACCGGCGATCGGCAGGTGACCACCAAGCGCATTCGCAGCCGCGCGCAAGAGGCTCGTTCACTGCTTGCGCGTTATGCCTTCGTGTCGTTCAGGGAGGTGTGGCTGCCGCCCTCCGGCGCGCAGCGGCGGCGGGTGTGGTGCCTCGCGGCGTCGGCCGCGTACGTGGCTGCCGCCCTCGGCCTGTTGGCCGTTCTGATGATTCCGGCGGGAGTGCCGCTACCGGCGGTACGGAAGGTGTGCACGAGCGACGCTCTGGAGGCAAAAGCCGTAGCCGGCCTGGCGAACTTCGCGGGCTGGCTGCGGCGCAACGGGACCTACGGTTTCATCGGGGAGGTCGGTTGGCCGTCCAACCGGGACAGCGGACAGTGGAACAGGCTCGCTGACACCTGGTACACCGCCGCCGACCGGATCGGCCTGCCGGTCACGGCGTGGGCGGCCGGATCCTGGCCGGCGGACTACCCGATGGCCATCTACCGGTCCGGTCCCGACCCGGCCACTGTCAACGTTGCGGGGCCACAGGCGGCCGTCGTGGAGCGGCACGGGAGTACCGACCGTTACCCGCGGGGGGTCAACCTGGCGTACGGCTCGTTCGGCGCCGGCGACTCCAACGCGGCCTTCGGCGCCGGCAACCCGGGCCGGTACGGTCTGGACTACGGCTACGAGGTCCCGGCCACGTACCACGACCTCGCGGCGCGGGGCGTACGACTGGTGCGGCTGGCGGTGAACTGGGAACGGCTCCAACCGGTGCCGTTCGGGCCGCTGTCTGGCGATGAGCTCGCCCGGGTGCGCTCGGCGTTCCGCCAGGCCGGCCAGGCCGGCCTCACCGTGCTCCTCGACCTGCACGGCTACGGCGACTTCTTCGCCGGCGGCGGGTCGCACGGCCAGCTCCGCCGCCTGGTACTCGGCTCGCCCGCGCTGCCGACCACGGCGCTGGCCGACTTCTGGCAGCGGACGGCGCAGGCCGTTGCCGACATGCCGGCGGTCGTCGCGTACGGGATCCTGAACGAACCGACCCGGCTGGCCGCCGGCGGCAGAGCCGGCGCCCGGATCTGGGAGCGGGCATCGCAGCAGGCCGTCGACGCGATCCGCCGCACCGGCGCCACGGCGGCCGTGATGATCAGCGGGTACCTGCCGATGGGCCCACCGGCGTGGGGGCAAATGCATCCCCGCGCCTGGATCCGCGACCCGCTCGGCCGCGTCGCCTACGAGTCGCACGCCTACTTCGACAGCGACGGGAGTGGACGGTATCTCGCCAGCTACGCCGACGAGGTGCGCCGCGTCGATCCCGTGCCGAGCCGTTGCCAATGGCTTCCGCCGCTGGCTGTCCAGGTGCTGCCCACCGGCCGATGACCGTGGTCCACCACGCGGCCGGTCGATGATCGTCGTTGCTTCAGGCGCTGACCCGGTGTACCGCGACGCACTGGGCGGCGCGTACCCGGCGATCACGTGGTGCAAGGATGGCGGCGTGGTTGACGTGAGTGATCAGAACGGGTGGCTCAAGCTCACCGAGGACGACCCGGCCCACTCGCAGTGGTACATCGAACGCTTCCGGTCGATGGCCGCCGCAGGGGCTGACCTGGCCGGGGAGGCGCGCTTCATCGACGCGATGCTCGCGCGCGGATCACGGGTCCTCGACGCGGGCTGCGGTGCGGGCCGGGTGGGATCGTTGCTGGCCTCGGCCGGACACGACGTGGTCGGCGTGGATCTCGACCCCGTACTCGTCGCCGCGGCTCGGCAGGATCATGTCGGCCCCCGCTGGCTCGTCGGCGACCTGGCTGAGTTGGACCTTCCCGCGCAGGGGATCACCGAGGGCTTCGACGTCGTCGTCTGTGCCGGCAACGTGCTGACGTTCGTCGCTCCGAGTACGCGACGGGAAGTTCTCCGCCGGATGTGTGCGCACCTGCGCGAGGGCGGCCGCGTCGTCGTGGGTTTCGGCGCCGGTCGGGGCTACGACTTCGGCGAGTTCCTGGCCGACGCCGAAGTGAGCGGCCTCGTTGCGGACGTCCTGCTGTCGACGTGGGACCTGCGCCCGCTCGCCGACGATTCCGATTTTCTCGTCGCTGTCCTGCGGCCCGCGTCATAGCGGTACCGCCCCGGAGACCGTTACCGGGTCTCCTCGTACACGTCGGGAATGCCGTTGTGGTCGCTGTCGGCGGTCTCGGCCTCGTACAGGCGCCGGTAGACGCGGTTTCGCAGCCGGAGTAGGACCGTAGCCAGGGCGGCTGCGGTTACCGAGCCGGTGAGTACGGCGACCTTGACGTGATCGGCGCGGGTGCTGTCAAGCCCGAACGCGAGTTCGCCGATGAGCAGGGACACGGTGAACCCGATTCCGGCGAGGATCGACAGGCCGAACACGTCCACCCAGGCCAGCTCGCCGTCGATGCTTGCCTTGGTGAACCGGGCGACCAGGAAGGTCGCGGTGAAGACGCCGATCGCCTTGCCGACCACGAGACCGACGAAGACGCCCAGCGCCGCCCGGTCTTCGAACGCCCGGGTGAACCCGCCGGCCCCACCGATCGCGACGCCGGCGGACATGAACGCGAACACCGGTACGGCCAATCCGGACGACAGCGGCCGCCACCGGTGCTCGAAGTGCTCGGCCAGCCCTGGCCCGGCATCCGGGCCGCCCGCCGCCTGACTGCGGATCACCGGGACGGTGAAGCCAAGGAGAACTCCGGCGACGGTGGCGTGGATGCCCGAGGCGTGCACCAGCGCCCAGGTGACGATCGCGAGTGGCAGGAGCAGCCACCACGACCGGACCCGGCGTTGTACCAGGATCGCGAAGAACGCGAGCGGCACGGTCGCCAGCAGTAACGGGGTGAGCGACAGCGTCTGGGTGTAGAAGACCGCGATAATCAGGATGGCCAGTAGGTCGTCGACGACGGCGAGGGTGAGCAGGAACGTCCGCAGCGCCGCTGGCAGGTGGGTGCCGATGACGGCGAGGACGGCCAGGGCGAAGGCGATGTCGGTCGCGGTCGGGATGGCCCAACCGCGCAGCGCGTTCCCGCCGGCAGCGGCTGCGATCAAGGCGTACAGGCCGGCGGGTACGAGCACGCCGCCGACGGCGGCCGTCACGGGGACCGCGGCGCGGCGGGGATCGCGCAGGTCGCCGGCGACGAATTCGCGTTTGAGCTCCAGCCCGGCGACGAAGAAGAAGACCGCCAGCAGGCCGTCCGCGGCCCACTGCGCCAGGGTCAGATCCAGGTGCAGGGCGTGCGGGCCCACCCTGACCTCACGCAGCGCCTGGTAGGAGTGCGACCAGGGGGAGTTGGCCCAGATCAGGGCGAACGCCGTGGCGACCAGGAGAAGGAGCCCGCCGATGGTCTCCTTGCGGAGGACCTCCGCGATCCGCCTCGCCTCCGGCCATGACGAGCGGGCGAACAAGCGGACGGTGCCACGAGGAGTGTCGGGCATTCCGGCTCCTTAGCAAGTCGGGTCGGGAACTGCCGACCAGACTTCCCGGCTCACCTGCGATCACCCTAACGGTCGCTTCCTGACCTGGAAGCAGCGGTCCGGTGTGTTGCCTGATGCCGCCGAGGTGTGCCGCGTCCAGAGCCGTGATGGTGGCTCGGTGGTGGCGACGTCAAGGACAACCCGCGGTGATCCAGTCCAGCGCGTGTTCGTGCCCGGCGAAGATCGGGAAGACCGGCTGCAGCCTCATGGTCTGCAGCACCGAGACGATGAACTGTGACGGGGCGGCCAGGCAGAGATGTCCGCCTTTTGACTTGGCCGTCCGGTGAGCACGCACGAAGATTCCGAGTGCGGTCGAGTCGATCAATCGCACGTTCGCCAGGTCGATCACGACGTGGCGATGGTCCTTGCAGGCTTGCGTCACCACCTCCCGTAGCTGGTCGGCTATCAGGAGGTCGAGGTTGCCGGATAGGTCGACGACGGCGACATCGCCCTCCGTCCGGGTCGACGCGCGCCAGGGAATCGGCGCGGGCCGCGGAGTCGCGTCCGTGCCGCCGGTGATCGGCGATTTGACCACGCCGGCGCACTGAGGGCAACGGTGGGGGCCGATCGCCATGGGCGACCCCGTCCAGCCGTGTCTGCTGATGAGCGTCCACACCACCTCCCAGTCGCGCAACCTGCTGCTGATCGCGGGAAGCAGGTAGCCGCAGCTGTCGCAGATGAGGTCGATGGCTGAACGGTCTCGGGTCGGCAACGCGGTCACGAGGCCGCCCATGCCGGTCGCTCGCCGTCGATGCTCCTGGGACAGCTGTAACGGGACATCAGCGCACCAGCGGATCGCGGGGTTCGGGCACGACCACGATCGCGGCCGGTTCGGTGACGGTGTGGGCGTCGGTGCCCGGCTGAAGTGGCGGGCTGAGCGTGAGGCGCAGAACATGACCGACGCGGGCGATTTCCAGGATCCGGCGCACCCTCGGCGAAGCGTCCCGCAAGCTGAGCAGGCCACCGGCCCGCCAGGCTCGGCGATGCGTATCGACGAGCAGCTCGATCGCCGCTGCGTCAAGAAAAGGGCATTCGGCGAGATCGATCACCAGGTGGTGGGGTCGTTGCTGGAAGGCCAGGGCCAGTACGACGCCTAGATCGCGAACCGCCGTCGCGTCGAGTGCGCCTACTACGGTCACTTCGACGGTCGAGTCATCGCCGGACGCGGTAGCGTGGTTCCGCGTCGACATGTCCATTGATCTCTCCCCGGCTCTCCGTTCTGTCCGAGGGTGAATCTCGCTCAGGCATGTGGCAGCGGGTCCGCGAAATCATGACGAATCAATGACAACCCTGACGATGAGACCCGGTGCCCTGGCCCGATACGCGATGAGGGCATGATGCTGCCATGGCGGCACTGCTCGTGATCGAGGACGACGATCGGATCCGGTTGTCCCTGGCGCTCGCGCTCGAAGACGAAGGGCACGCGGTACGTGAGGCGTCGACCGCTGAGGACGGGCTGATCGCTCAGCGGAAAGATCCGGCCGACGCCGTCCTCGTGGACCTGATGCTGCCGGGAGTTGACGGTTTCGAATGCATTCGTGAGCTGCGCCGCACCGATGATGTCCCGATCATCGTCATCAGCGCGCGCAGTGACACGCACGACATCGTGGCCGCACTCGAGGCCGGAGCTGATGACTACGTCGTCAAGCCGGTCGCGGTCAAGGAGCTGTCGGCACGGCTCCGGGCGGTGAACCGGCGGGTCCGCCCGGCTGCCTCGCCCGTACCCGCGCTCGTCTTCGGCGAGTTGGAGATACGGCCGGAGGCCGGCGAGGTCCGGCTGCACGGCGAGCCGGTGGCGGTGACCCGCACCGAGTTCCGGCTGCTGTGCGAGCTGGCCGAGCATGCCGGCCGGGTGCTGTCGCGCCAGCAACTGCTCGAGCGGGTGTGGGAGTACAGCATCGGCGACGAGCGCCTCGTCGACGTGCACGTGGGCCGGCTCCGCCAGAAGATCGAGGAAAACCCCGCCGCGCCGCGGCACCTGGTCACCATGCGCGGCCTGGGTTACAAGCTGCTGCGATGAGAAGCCCGAGCCTTCGCGTACGCCTCATGGCGGGCTTCGCCGCCGGTGCGCTGCTGCTGTCGACCTCGATCGCGCTGTTGTCGTACGAGTTGACCCGCCGCTCGCTGCTGGCCGAGCGGGAACGTACCGCCGTGCGCGTCACCTACTTCGACGCCACGGTCGTGCAGGCGGGCCTGGCCACCGATCAACCCGACATCGTCGAGGTGCTGCGCTCCCTCGACACCGGGGCGATCCGGCGACCGGTGCTGCGCCGGGACGGGACCTGGTACGCCCGTACCGCGGACGCGGGCGGCACCTCTGTGGTACCGGCGAGCCTGCGCCAGTTGGCCGAGCAGGGCCGTCCGGGCGTGCAGCGGGTGCGTACCGACGGGCACTCGGCCCTGGTCGTGGCGGTGCCGCTGGCGCGGTCCACGGTGTTCTACGAGGTGCACTCGCTGCAGGAGCTCGAGAATACGTTCCAGGTGCTGGCGCTGGTGCTGACCTTGGTGGCAGGCGCCACCGCCGTCGCCGGCGCGGGAGGCGGCTGGCATGCCACCCGGTGCGTGCTCCGGCCACTGGCCTCGGTCGCCGCCGCGGCGCAAGAGATCACCAACGGCGACCTGACCGCCCGGCTCGACCCGGCCACCGAACCCGAGCTCGCACGACTCGCCGCGTCGTTCAACCAGATGGTCGACCAACTGGCCCGGCGAATCGAGCGCGACCGCCGGTTCGCCGCTGATGTCAGCCACGAGCTGCGCTCCCCGCTGCAGACCCTGGCCGCCGCCGCCAGCGTGCTCGCCAAGCGGCGGGCCGACCTCGACGCGCGTAGCGCCACCGCGGTGGCCCTCGTCACCGATGAGGTGTCCCGGTTCCAGACACTGGTCACCGACCTGCTCGAACTCGCCCGCAGCGACCAACCGCCCGAGCGCGCCCCGGTCGACCTCGCCGAGCTCGCCCGGCAGGTGTGCCGATCGCGCGGCCTACCAGCCGACATCGTCCGCGTCGACGGCGCCCATGATGCGACATGGCAGGTGGACCGGCGCCGGTTCGAGCAGGTCCTGGTCAACCTCGTCGACAACGCCGGTCGGCATGGTGGGGGCGCGGTCGCCGTCCGAATCGGCCACGCCGCCGGCGTACGGTACGTCGAGGTCGACGACGAAGGACCCGGCGTGCGGGCGGAGGATCGGGAGGCGATCTTCTACCGGTTCTTCCGGGGCCGCTCGGCCAACGCCCGAGGCGACGGCGAGGGGACCGGTCTGGGGCTGGCGCTGGTCTCCGAACACGTCGCGGCGCACGGCGGGAGTGTCCTGGTCACCGACCGTCCGAGCGGCGGAGCTCGGTTCCGGGTCGAACTGCCGGAGAACACACCGTGAGAGCCAAGGTCCTCGTCGCGCTGGTCGCGACGCTCGCCGCTGCGGCGCTGGGTGGCTGTGGGGTGCCGCCGGACCCGTCCGCGCGTGAGATCACGCCCCCGGCCGGCCCGTACCAGGCCGTGGTGTCCAGCGCGCCGACGGCCGCCGTGCCGGGAGCCATGTCGGAGAAGCTGTACCTTGTCAGGGGTGACAAGCTGGTCGCCGTCTCCCGCCAGATGCGCGTCCAGCCGTCGGTCAACGATCTCGTACGCGAACTGTTGGCCGGACCCACCGCCAGCGAACGCGACGCCGGCCTGACCAGCGCGCTCGCCGGCGCGAACGTCATCTCCGGGGTGCATCTGGCCAGCGGCGCGGCGCTCGTCGAGATCGGATCCGGGCTGCAGGGCGCCGGCCGCAACGACGAGGTTCTGGCGTTCGCCCAGGTCGTCTGCACCCTCGCCAACCGGCCCGATGTCAACGGTGTGGCCTTCACACGCGACGGGCACCGCATCGGCATCCCTCGCGCCGACGGCTCACTGACCCAGGGCCCCCTCGCCGTGGCCGACTACGCCAGCCTGATCGAGGATCCGTGACCGACCTATCTGCTGGATCGCCTGCCATCAGTGGGAGGCCGGCTCACTCAACGGCAGTCTGACCTGGAAGCGGGTGTCGCCGGGGTTCGATACCACGCCGATGTCGCCGCCGTGCTGGTTGACCACGATCCGGTACGCGATGTCGAGGCCCAATCCGGTCCCTTCGCCCACCGGTTTCGTGGTGAAGAACGGCTCGAAGACCCGTTGGCGCAGTTCCGGCGGGATGCCCGGACCGGTGTCACAGACCTCGACGAGCACCCGGTCGGCGTCTCGGCCGGTACGCACCGTGAGCGTGCCCGATCCGTTCATGGCCTGCACCGCGTTGTCGATGAGGTTCGTCCAGACCTGGTTGAGCTCGCCCGGGTGGGCCGGGATCTCCGGGAGCGTACGGTCGAAGTCCTTGACCACCCGGATGCCGTCACCGATCTTGTGGGCGAGCATGACGAGGGTGCTCTTGAGCCCGTCGTGCACGTCGATCCACTGGTGCGACGCCCGGTCGAGCTGCGAGTACTGCTTGGCCGCGGCGACCAGCGACGAGATCCGGTTGCCGGCGTCCTCGATGTCGGTCAGGAGTTGCTCGGTTTCCAGGGCGTACCCGATCCAGCGCAGCGCCTGGTCGAGCAGTCCAGGTGCCACGGTGCGGGCGATCTCATCCAGGCAGCTGACGTCGAGGCTGTCCGCGGCCAGTACGGGCGCCAGGTCCCAACCCGACGTGACGCCGTGTTCGTCCATCCAGTCGCCGAGTGAGTCTTCGCGGTCGCTGGCCTGGATCGGGGACAGTTCGGGGGCCTTCGCGGCGCGCTCGATGATCGGCTCCACCAACTGCGTCAACGCCCGCAACTGCTCGGGAACTATCCGGCCGTCGGCGAGCATGCCCAGCTTGTGGCGCATGCCCGCGACCCGCTCACGCAGCGCCGCCGTGGCGCGGACCGTGGCGGAGGCCGGGTTGTTGAGCTCGTGCATCAGGCCGGAGGCGAGCGAGCCGAGCGCGGCCAGGCGGTGGCGCTCACCGACCAGGGCCTCGTTGGCGCGTATACCGAAGAAGAGCCCTTCGAGCAGGTGCATCGCCATCGGGAACCACTCGCGGATCATCGTCCCGAAGTCCTCGGCCGGCAGGACGAAGAACTCGCATTCGCTGATGGCCCGCATCGTGGCGGGGTAGGTTTGGCCCCCGCCGGGCCCCTCGCGCAGGTAGGGCCGCACCGCGCCCATGTACACGCCGCGCTGATCGGTACGTACGGTCTCCACGTCGTCGGTCTGCACCCGCCTGGACAGCGCCAGCGTGCCGGACAGGAGCACGAGGAAGAGCTCGGCGGGCTCGCCTTCGGTGAACACCGTGGCGCCCGCCGGGAAGGTGCGCTCGCCGCCGTGCGCGGCGAGCCAGCCGAGCTGCTCGTCGGTCAGGTCCTCGAACAGGAACAGCGTCTTGAGCTCTGCGGGGGTCATCGTGCCTCCAGGTACCTGTGCACCAGCGTGACCGCCATCGCCCCTTCGCCGACGGCCGACGCGACCCGTTTGACGGAGTTGGCCCGCACGTCGCCGGCGGCGAAGACGCCGGGGACGCTGGACTCGAGGTAGAACGGGTCACGGTCGCGGTCCCAACCGGTTGGCCGGTCTCCCTCCACCAGCAGGTCGGGGCCGGTGCAGATGAATCCCCGCCGGTCGCGGCGCACGGTGCCGTCGAGCCATTCGGTGCGTGGCTGGGCGCCGATGAACACGAAGAGGTGCCCGCAGGGCAGGGTGGTCGTCGTGCCGTTCTTGCTGTCGCGGAGGGTGATCGACTCCAGGTGCTCGTCGCCGTGCGCCTGGATAACCTCGCAGCGGGTACGTACCGCGATATTGTCCACGCCTGCGATCTGCTGGATCAGGTAGTAGGACATCGACCGCTCCAGCGAGTCGCCGCGCACCAGTAGCGTGACGCTGCGGGCGAACCGGGAGAAGAAGATCGCCGCCTGGCCGGCGGAGTTGGCCCCGCCGACGATGTAGATGTCGGTGGCCGCGCACGACGGCCCTTCGGTGGCGGCGGAGCCGTAGTAGACGCCGCGCCCGACCAGCGTGGCCACGCCCGGCGCGGCGAGTGGCCGGTAGGACACCCCGGTCGCGAGGATCACCGTGTGGGCGGACAGTTCGTTCCCGTCGCTGAAGCGCACCACCCGCGCCGAGCCACGGGCTTCCAGCCCCACCGCCTCGCGGGTGGTGAGTACCTCGGCGTCGAACTTGCCGGCCTGCAGGCGCGCCCGTTCGGTGAGCTGGGCGCCGGACACCCCGTCGGGGAAGCCCAGGTAGTTTTCGATGCGGGAACTCTGCCCGGCCTGTCCGCCGATGGCTCGGCGCTCGACCAGCACCGTGTGCAGGCCTTCCGAGGCGCCGTAGACGGCGGCGCCGAGGCCGGCCGGACCGCCGCCGACGATGATCAGATCGTAGAAGTCGCGGACCGGCGCGGTGGACAGCCCGACGACCGCGGCCACCTCGGCGGCGGTGGGTGCGCTCAACGCCTGCCCGTCAGGGGTCACGACGAGCGGGACCGCCTCCGGCGTCGCCTCCGCGGCGTCCAGCAACCGGCGCCCCTCCGGCTCGTCCGCGGCGAACCACCGGTAGGGGACCAGGTTGCTGGCCAGAAAATCGCGGATCCGGTACGACGGGGCGCTCCACCGGTGCCCGACGACCTTGACCTCCTCAACCTCCCGGTCACCGGCCGCCTGCCACGCCTCCAGCAGGGCGTCCACCACCGGGTATAGCTTCTCCTCCGGCGGGTCCCACGGCTTGAGGAGATAGTGGTCGACGTCGACGACGTTGATGGCCTGGATCGCGGCGTCCGTGTCGGCGTACGCGGTCAGGATGGCCCGGCGGGCGTGCGGGAACAGGTCCATCGCCTGCTCCAGGAACTCGATGCCGTTCATCTGCGGCATCCGGTAGTCGGCAAGCATGGCCGCGACCCGTCCGCCGCGCAGTTTGAGCTCGCGGAGCGCGTCGAGGGCCCCGGCTCCCGAGGACGCCCTGATGATCTGAAAGTTCCGCCCGTACCGGCGGCGCAGGTCACGGGCGACGGCCCGGGCCACGGCCTGATCATCGTCGACGGTGAGCATCGCAGGACGGCTCACGACATCGCCTCGTCTCGGTCGGTCACGAAGGTTCCGGGCCGCCGGGCAGAGCTTCGCGGGCCGGAATGTTCGTAGCGTTCGCCGTACCAGCCATTATCCGCTCGCTGACCGGCTTCGCTCTAGCGGCGAGCCCGGCGCCGGGAGCGTCGCCACCGGCGAACGCGCGGCAGGCGTGGGCGCCGCCAGCGGCGAACGCGCGGCAATCGGCGGCGCCGGTGGCGTCCACCCGCCCGCAGGCGGCTTCGCCAGTAGTCAGGAAGGCGAAGCGTTCGAGGGCCGACCACGCGTGCGCCCAACGCTTCCACCCGTTCCCGTAGGCCGCGGTCGGCGGTGACGACGATGTCGCTACCCGTGCCCTCGCGGTGGAGCAGTTCGACGATGGCGTCGTCACCTTCACCTTCCGCGGCGACGACCCGTATCCCGGGAACGGGCCTGACACCACGGGCAGCGCCTTCGACGACGAGGACCAGCTCGGCGTCGTCGCGGGCACCTGGCACGGCTCGCGGCCCGGCGGCGGCGAGCGCGTCGCGCAGCCGCTCGGTGGCGCCGGCCGGGTCGCGCCACCAGCCATCCGGTATCGATCCGACCACGTTCGCGGCGTCCACGAGGACCAACACCCTCCGGCTGTACCCCGGCGGGTGCGCAATACTGCTGGCGTCGGCCGGCTGTCGTGACGGCTCGGTAGGGACGTGAGGGTTCCGGTCTTGTCCGAGGCGATGACCGTTCCCGACCGTGCGAGACGGTTGAGACCGGGCATTGCCGGGCACCGTGGACACGGTAGGAGGTCTTACCCCGGCCGGCGGGAGGACGACGATGCGCGCTCGCGACATCATGAGCAGCCCTCACCCGCATCACCCAGCCTGCCTGAGGTGAACGTTCACCGCCGCGGCGTGCGGATCCAGCCGGCCCCGCCTGTACTGCCCGCTGTCCCTGTCGCGCCGGGGTGGAGCATCACCGTGAAGGGGTTCGACCCGCACCGGGAGCGGATGTACGAGTCGCTGCTGACGCTCGCCGACGGGCGGCTCGGTACGCGTGGCAGCCCGTTGGTCGGTGATCGGGCCACGACGCCCGGCGTCTTCCTTTCCGGGTGCTACGAAGGTGAGGGTCCCGCGACCGAACTCGCCCGGCTGCCGCCATGGTCACGTCTGGCGGGTGCGGCCGATATTCGCCCGTACCGCCGGACACTCGACCTGCGCGCCGGGATCCTGTACGAGGATGGGCCGCTCACCTCACTGCGGTTTTCGTCGCTCGCCCGGCCCGGCACGGTCGTGATGCGCGTGTACGCCGACCCGGCCCTGCTCCCACCCGGCGGCGCGATGACGGTGCCCGGGCCCGTCACCACGGCGTTGCGCGACCACCGGCTCGGCCCCGTCTTCGAGCGGTTCGGCGCTTATGATCCGGACCCGCGCGTCGCCGAAGCCGCTGCGGTGACGGCCGAGGAGGTGGGGTTCGACCGCCTGCTGCACGAGCACCGCGAGGCGTGGGCGCGGCGCTGGCGCGAGGCGGAGGTCGTCGTCGACGGCGACCCGGACCTGCAGCGCACGATCCGCCTCACGCTGTTCCACCTCATGGCCTCCGTCGGTGAACAGGGCGAGGCGGCGGTCGGCGCGCGGGGCCTGACCGGATCGGCGTACCGGGGGCACGTCTTCTGGGACAGCGATGTCTTCGTGCTGCCGTTCCTCGCCGCCACCCACCCGGCCGCAGCCCGGGCGATGCTGGAGTACCGGGTCCGTCGCCTGCCCGCCGCACGCGCCGAGGCGATCCGGCGGGGACGCGCGGGCGCCCGCTTTCCGTGGGAGTCCGCCCTGTCCGGCGGTGATGTCACCCCCACCTCGGCCCGCCTGCCGACGGGGGAGGTCATCCGGGTGCGGACGGGCGAGTGGGAGGAGCACATCGTCGCCGACGTGGCATGGGCAGCGGCCTGCTACCTCGATTGGACCGGTGATGCGGACTTCGCCGCCGGTGCCGGACGTGAACTGATGGTCGAGACGGCCCGCTACTGGGCTTCCCGGGTCCGCCGCGACCGCGCCGGGCGCGTGCACATCGACACGGTGACCGGCCCGGACGAGTACCACGAACCGGTCGACGACAACGCGTACACCAACGTGATGGCGCGGTGGAACCTGCGCCGGGCAGCGGCGCTGCCCGGCGTTGCCGACGAGGAACGGACGACCTGGCGAGCCATCGCCGCTGCACTCGTCGATGGGTACGACCCGCGGACCGGGGTGTACGAGCAGTTCACCGGCTTCTTCGGCCTGGAGCCGATCGTCATCGCCGAGCTCGCAGCCCGCCCGGTCGCCGCCGACCTGCTGCTGGGAACCAAACGGATCAAGCAGACGCAGGTCCTCAAGCAGCCGGACGTGCTCATGCTGCACCACCTCGTCCCCGATCAGGTCGCGCCCGGCTCGCTGCCTGTCAACCTCGACTTCTACGAACCGCGCACCGCGCACGGCAGTTCACTGTCCCCGGCGATCCACGCGGCGTTGCTGGCCCGTGGCGGGCGCTTCGAGCCGGCGCTGGAATGGTTGCGGGTCGCCACCCGCATCGACCTCGACGACCTCACCGGCACCACCGCGGGCGGCCTGCACCTGGCGACGATGGGCGGGCTGTGGCAGGCCCTGGCGTTCGGGTTCGCCGGCGTACGCGCGACGCACCGGTGCCTGGTCGTCGACCCCCGCCTACCACCGCGGTGGAACGCGCTCGAGTTCGGTTTGCGCTACCGCGGCGTGCCATTCCGGCTGCGCGTCGAGCCGCGGGGAGTGGAGATCGACTCCGACGCGCTGCGGCTCCGGCGGACAGGCGGCCGGTGGGAGGTGACGTCACCATGAGGCAGGTACTCGCGGCGCTCGACCGCAGCCCGGCCGCCAAGCCGGTGCTGGCCGCCGCCCGCGCGCTCGCCGCGTTCCTCGGCGTCCAGGTCACGGCGCTGCATGTCAGGTGCGACGGCTCGGAGGTGCCGCGCCGTCTGGCGGCAGACGCCGGCGTACCGCTGCGCGTCATCGACGGAGACGTTGTCGCGCGCCTCGTCGAGGCGGCGGAGGCTGACGAGGTCGCGGTACTTGTCATTGGTGCGCGCCGCATCCCGACCGATCCGCGGCCGCTCGGCGCCACGGCTGTCACGGTGGCGACCACGGTGACGAAGCCGGTGCTCGTCGTCCCACCCCAGGCGGATCCTCACGTTTCGTACACCCGGGTGCTGGCGCCGTTGGAGGGCAGCGTTGCGACGTCGCTGGCCCCGCGGCCGCTGATCGAACTCGCCGCACGGGTAGGGATCGACATCGTCGTCCTGCATTGCCTCGGACCGCAGACGCTGCCCGCCTTCACCGATCAACCCCAGCACGAGCACGCGATCTGGGCGAGCGAGTTCCTGGCCCGCCATTGTCCCTGGGGTAACAGCGCCGTTCGGTTCGAGGCGCGCCTGGGCCGAAGCGAGGACCTCGTTCCGATCGTCGCGCGTGAGGTCGGTTGCGACCTGATCGTGCTCGGCTGGTCACAGATGTTCACCCCCGGCCGCGCTCGCGTTGTCCGCGCGACCCTTGAACGGTCCAGCGTCCCGGTCCTGCTGGTGTCCGTGCGTGCCTTGACAACGGTTGCCGGGGCAGCCGGCTGACCGCCTTGGGTGGCCCCAAGGTAGATCCTCAACCGTCCGCTGCGTGGTGCCGGTCATGGCGAACTCCTGCTGCACCAGGCCGGCGGCGCTGATGTAGCCGGGCGGCACCGATCACCCAGCATTCGGCGCGCTGTCCCTTCCCGGACAGGGCGCCGAGCGGTGTCCTAAGGGGACGGAACAGCCGAGGGCGACGGCTTCTCGCTGGGAACAGCTGGGCTGGCCGGGCCGGCTGAGGGGGCCGGAGCGCTGGGCGAGGCGCTGGCGGGGGGCGGTGCCCCGGTTGCGGAGGGCAGGCTGGTGACCGCCGGCGTGGTTGGCTGCGACGGTCGGGGCTGCGGCCGGATGGTGGCCGGCGGCGCGGTCGTGGGCGTACTGAGCGGCTGCGCGGGTACCGAGGTGGTTTTGCGCGTGACCGAATCGGGCTCCGGACGTACGAGCAGGTAGGTCGCCAGCGTGGCCAGGAAGACCAGCGACAGGAGGGCGGTCGACGTGCGCAGGCGGCCACCCAACCGGTACTGGGGCATCACGCCGCTCCGGTGGGGTTGGCCGTGTTCACGTCCGCCGCGACGACGACGCCGTCCCGCAGCAGCGCGGCCGCCACCCGCGCGCGAAGTTCGCGGCCCACCTCGAACTGTTTGCCGGGCAGGGTCCGAGCCACGATGCGCACGTGCAGCTTGTCCACCTCGATGCTCTCCACCCCCAGCACGGACGGCGCGCCGAGCAGCAGTGGTCCCAGCCGCTCGTCGCCGACGGCGTCCTCGCCGACCTGACGCAGGACGTCCCGGACGCGGTTGATGTCGGTGGTGCTGGGCACCGGGATGTCGATGACGGCGCGCGCCCAGTCCCGCGACATGTTGATCACCTGCACGATCAGGCCGTTGGGTACGATCACGACTTCGCCGTTCGCCGTGCGCATCCGGGTGATGCGCAGGGTGACCTCTTCGACCGTGCCGATGACGCCGGCCTCCGAGCCGATCGCCGAGAGGCGGATCATGTCGCCGAACCCGTACTGGCGCTCGGCGATGATGAACGTCCCTGCGAGAATGTCCTGCACGATCCGCTGGGCCCCGAAGCCCAGCGCGACCCCGACGATGGCGGCCGGCGCTACCAGGCCGGTCACCGGGATCCCCAGCCGCTGCAGGATGAGCGCCGCGCAGACGCAGTAGACGAGTACGACGGCGCCCCACATGACCACCTGTGTCAGCACGTGGCGGTGCTTGGACGACTCCGAGCGCACCAGGCCCCCGGAGTCGGTCGAAGCGGCGTCGATCCGCCGGGTGATCAGGTCTCCGAACCACCGGACGAACCGCGCGAGCAGGATCGCGCCGCTCAGGAAGAGCACGATCTCCAGTCCACTGCTGCGCAGCCACGAGGTGACGTCGGTGAGAGGAGCGATGGCGTGACTCATGGCGGATCATCGTTCCATGCGGATCACCGCATTCAACGGGAAGGTGCAGCGAGAGGGAGGAGCGTCACGGTCCCCACCCTCGCCATTTCCCCGCAGCTACCTGGTCCAGGCGAGTACCGCCACCTCGGCAGCGGCCGCGACGACGAGGCCGCTGCCGCCGCAGGACGGGCAGAGGTCGAGCGGCTGGCCGTCGTACTCGTGGCCGCAGGTGAAGCAGCGCAGCCGGTGAAGCAGCGCAGCCGGTGCAGCAGCGCAGCCGGTGCAGCAGCGCCGCCAGGAACGCCCGATCGCTGGGGGTGAACCGCGGTCTTCTCCTTACCGACCTGCGCTGCTCGCCATCGGCTCGTATGCGGTGAGCAGATTCAACCCTTCCAGCAACGGCCGGGTTATCGCCATGCTCAGGGCGCGCCGCGCGGCGGTGACGGTGTTCCGGAGCAGCCATACATCGGTGATCGGCCCGACACCTCCGGGTACCGGCGTCACGGCTTCCGCCCTCGTGACGACCGAGGAGAAGTCCAGGTCTCCCACCAGCCGGACCGTTTCGCCGTTCGGATTGACCACCGGGTTGATCCCCACGTCGATCGCGATCACGCCGTCCTTGACGTGCTCGGCGGAGATCAGCCCGGCCACGCCAGTGGCGACGATGAGCACATCGGCTCGTTTCGTGTGCTCGTAGAGCAGTCCCGACGAGTAGCTGTGCGCGTCGCAGGAGATCACCGTCGCACCGCGTTCCATGCCGAGCGTGATCGCAGGCTTCCCCACGTTGGCCGACCGGCCGACCACCACGACGTTGCTGCGCTGGTACACCGCAGCCGGATCCCGGCCGGACTCGACGAGGTAGCGATCGAGCAGATGGAACACGGAGGCCGGGGTCGACGGAACAAACCGGGGCCTGCCGAGTGCGAGGAGTCCGGCGTTCACCGGATGGACCGCCTCGATGTCCTTGAGTGGATCGAGCGCGCGGTACAGCGCGGCCTCGGACACCTGCGGCGGCAAGGGGCGGAGGATCAGGATTCCGGAGACGCGTGGGTCGGCGCCCAGCTTGCCGACGACGGCGATCGCGTCCGCCTCCGCGACGTCGGCGGGCAATTCCTCACAGACGTAGTGAATGCCGAGCTGACGGGCGAGTGTGCGTACCCGACGCTCGTAAGCGTGTGCGGGGTAGCTGTCTCCGGCCACGACGGTCGCCAGCCCTGGGCGGGTTGCGTGCTCGGCCAGTTCGCGCACGTCGGCCAGCAAGGCCTCGCGCAGCTCCTTGGCGTACCGCCGGCCGTCGAGCACGTGTGCGCTCATGGCGCCCTCCCCGCAGATGTCCTCGTCGCGTCGCTCGCCATGCGCAGGCAGGCATCGGCCTGGTCGGTCCAGGTTCCGTCGAGCCCGCCGATTTTCTGGTTGAGCTGAACGATCCGCACCGCCGCGTTGACCGCGCCCTCCGCCAGCAGGGCTGCCGCTTGCGCATCGCCGACCAGGTTGGGGTTTCCCTCGCTGGCCAACTTGGCCGCCATCGTGGCGATCTCGGAACCGGCCCTGGCGATCGCCAACGGCACCTCGGTGGCCGCCTGCATCGCGGTGGTGATGCGTTGCTGTCGCTCCGGCTGCTGCCGAGGCAGCCGGAGCGCGGCCAGCGCGGCGACGTAAGCTTCGCCGTCCGCGTCGGCGAGCAGGAGCACCTCCTCGCGGAGGCGGTCCGCCCGCTCGGCCAGCCCGCTGAGCGGACTCTCGGTGAACCGGGCTGCCATGGCGACCAACGCGGCGGCCGCGCCGACGGTCAGCGCCGCGCCCGCACCTGCGGCAGGCGCGCTGGTACGGGCGGCGAGCGCGTCCAGGAACTGCCGGACCGTACGGTCGGGCACGGCATCGGTCATGAGAGCCCGACGATGTCGCCGTGCTCGTCGAGGTCGATGCGCGTGGCGGCGGGAGCGCTGCCGAGCCCCGGCATCGTGCGCATGTCCCCGCAGATCGGATAGACGAATCCCGCGCCGACAGAGGCGCGGACTTCACGTACTGGCAAGGTCCAGCCAGTGGGTGCGCCCTTGAGCGTAGGGTCGGACGAGATCGACAGGTGGGTCTTGGCAATACACACGGGCAGCGTGCCGAAGCCGGCGCGTTCATAGGTTTCCAGTTGTCGCTGCGACTGCGGGGAGTAATGCACGCCGTCGGCGCCGTAGACCTTCCTGGCAACCGTCTCAATCTTTTGCTTGAGGCTGGCCCCATCCGGGTAGAGCACCTGGAACTTCGAAGGCTCCACCGCGGCCTCCGCGACCGCTTCGGCGAGCTCCGCAGCGCCCTTGCCACCCTGGGCGAAGTTGGTGCACACCGCGGCCCGGGCGCCCATCTCTTCGGCGATCTGCCGGATGGCGTCGTGCTCGGAGGCGAAATCGTCCGGGAAAGCGTTGATTGCCACCACGGGCGAGACGCCGTGCAGCCGGATGTTCTCGATCTGCTTGCGCAGATTGGCTGCTCCCGCCGCCACGTCAGCGGGGTTTTCCCGCAGCAGTTCAGGGGGGAGCGGCTTGCCGGCGACGATCCGGTACTTGCCCGAGTGCGCCTTGAGTGCCCGCACGGTCGCCACGACGACCGCGGCGTCGGGGGAGAGCCCCGAGGTGCGGCACTTGATGTTGAAGAAGCGTTCGGCGCCCATGTCGGCGCCGAAGCCTGCTTCGGTGATGAGGAAGTCACCGGACCGGATGCCGATGAGGTCGGCCACCACGGAGGAGTTGCCGGTGGCGATGTTGCCGAACGGTCCGGCGTGGACGAGTACCGGCGTGTTCTCCAGCGTCTGCAACAGGTTCGGCTTGATCGCCTCGCGGAGCAACACGGCCATCGAGCCGGCCGTCTCCAGCTGTTCCGCGGTGACCGGCTCGCCGTCCTTGTTGTAGCCGACCACGATTCTGCCGAGCCGCTCGCGCATGTCTTCCAGGGAGGTGGTCAGCGCGAGGACGGCCATGACCTCGGACGCGGCGGTGATGTCGAAGCCGGTCTGCCTCGGGACCCCGTCCATGCCGCCACCCAGCCCGACCACGATGTTGCGCAGTGCTCGGTCGTTGACGTCGAGGACGCGGCGCCAGGTGATGTTGTGCTGGTCGAGATTGAGTTCGTTGCCCTGGTAGAGGTGGTTGTCGATGACCGCGGCCAGCAGGTTGTGCGCTGCGGTCACGGCGTGCATGTCGCCGGTGAGGTGTAGGTTGAGCAGCTCCATCGGCACCACCTGGCTGTACCCGCCGCCGGCGGCGCCGCCCTTGATGCCGAAGGTCGGCCCCATGGAGGGCTGCCGGATGGCCACCGTCGCCCGCTTGCCGATGTGCTTGAAGCCCTGGCTGAGCCCGACCGTCGTGGTGGTCTTGCCCTCGCCCAGGGGAGTCGGGGTGATGGCACTGACCACGACGTACTTGGCCTTGGGTCGATCGGCGAGTTCTTCGATCGCGTCCAGCCCGATCTTCATCACGTTACGGCCGTAGGGCTCGAGATGGTGGGCGGGCAGGCCCATTTCGGAGGCGATGTCGTCGAGCGGTTTGAGCGAGGCGCCGCGGGCGATTTCCAGGTCAGAAGGGAAAGCCATGAGGGGTCTCCTCTCAGAGGGCCACTGATGTGGGGAAGCCGTCGATTTCAATGCCGAACCCGGCACCCGCGTCTAGGAGGGAGTCGAAGAGGTACTGGCCGGACGAGCGTTCGCAGTGCAGGATGTAGCCGCGCACTCCGTCTTGATCGATGCGCACCACATCGGTCACCAGCTTGGCTACGGACGTGCGGAACGCGGCCCCGTCCGGAGTGAACTCGTCGGAGAGGTCGATACCGCAGACCTTGGCCAGCAGATCGGCACAGCGCTCGCCGGCGAGCCGGATCATGGCGCGCCCGTGTGTCAGGTCGATGGCCGAAGCGAACTCACCGGTCTCCTCGGCCACGCTCCGTACCCCGGTCAGCAGCTTGTCCTGGCTGCCGGGATCACCGAGCACCAGCCATTCGCCGGGGCCCGAGCCGATCACCAGATTGCTGTCGCTGTCGCTGTCGCCGCGCCGGCCGTTCCCGGACGCGAGACGCTGTGCGCGACCGAATCGGGTGCCCAACGCGCCGGCAAGCGCACCGTCGTGGCGCCCGCGGACGCCGATCTTGGCCAGCGGCGTGTAATCAGCGATGGTCAGGGCGGCGTGACTGGGCCGTGCGTTCACGGTCCAGTCGGCGATCCTGGTGACCGCGTCGCCTGGTGAGATCGGGCTCCGGGCGACAGGGGCGGCATGCGGCCGCAGACCCGAGGCCCGGCCGTCGATCTCCTGGCGTTTGCCCTCCGGGTCCACGTGGGCCAGCTGCGGCATCACCCGGGCGGTGATGTCCCGGCCGTCGGGGAGCCGGACGGTCACGTCGGTGCCCGGGGCGGCGAGTGCGGCGTCCACCTGAGCCAGACAGATCGACCGGTTGAGGGTTGGCGACATGCGGCTCGAGGTGATGCGTCCGACGATCTTTCCGCGTGATGTGATGATCTGGCTCGCCTCGGGTGGCACGATCCGGCCGTCGACCGGCTGCACGCCGACCAGACGGATCCCGTCGCCCCGTTCCTTCTGCCACGCCAGCTCGGGTTTGCCGACGAAGTCGTCCTTGTCGAGCTTCACGGCCCAGTCCAGGCCGGCGCTGTAGGCCTTGGTCAGCCCGTCGGTGTCCTGCCCGACGATCAGGTGCCCCTTCTCCAGGCGGAGGATGCGCTGGGCCTCCATGCCGAACGGCTGGACACCGAGATCCTTGCCGTGCTCCAGCAACGCCTCCCAGACGTGCAGGCCGTACGAGGCCGGCACGTGCAGCTCGTACGAGAGCTCGCCGGTGAACCCGATGCGCCACAACACGCAGTCGTCGACGCCTGCCACTCGGCCGGTGCGCACATTCATGTAGCCGAAGGATTCGGGGGACAGGTCGACCCCTTCGGTGAGCCTGCCGACCAGTTCGCGCGACTGCGGTCCGGCCACGTTGATGCTGGCGTAGGCGGTGGTCATGGGGGTGACGTGCACCTGCCACTCGGGGTGCTCGGTTTGCAGCCAGTTCTCGACCCACTCCCAGACCGCTGCGGCGCCCGACGACGTGGTGCTCATCAGGTAGTGGTCCGCACCCAGCCGTCCGGTGACGCCGTCGTCGAACACCACGCCGTCCTCGGCGCACATCACGCCGTAGCGGACGCGCCCGATGCCCAGGTTGGACCACTTGTTGACGTACAGCAGGTTGAGCAGTTTCGGCACGTCCGGCCCGCGCAGGTCGAGCTTGCCGATCGGGGTGACGTCGATGATGCCGACACCGTTGCGGACGGCGCGAACCTCGGCCGCCGGATCGCCGTAGTGGTCGGGCCGGATCCACTGACCGGCGATCAGTGGCTTGGCGTTGTTCTTGACATGCCATGGCTGCATCGGCGAGTGGCGCACCGGTTCGAAGATGCGCCCGGCGAGCGCCCCCAGGGTGACCGGCACGTACATCGGCCGCCAGGTGGTCGTTCCGGTTTCGGCGATGGTACGACTCGTGGCCTCGGCGATGACCGCGATCGCGTTGATCGTCTCGAGCTTGCCCTGAAGCGGTCCCATCGTGGCCGTGGTGTACCGCTTGGCGAGTTCGGCCGAGTCGTAGCCTTCCCGCACCGCCATGAACAGGTCCTTGGACGAGACGTCCTCGGAGTAGTCCACGATCCCGTGCGTCTTGCCGCGGCACAGTTCGGGGTGTTCGGCCACCGGCAGTTCGGGAATCGTCGTCTCCTCGCCGCTGGGCTCGGCGGGCGCGTGGCCGTTGCGGGTGGGCACGGCTTGGAGCTGGATGTACCGGCGCGTCGCGGCGCGCCGCGCGGCCTCGGCGCCCACGGTGGCCGCGTGCTCGCACAGCTGGTCCAGGGTGCCGTCGCCGGCGATCCCGCCGACCGCCAGGACGCTCCCGCCGGCCTTGCCACCGGGCAGGAAACGGGCCGCGCGCGGGTTGTACACCGGCACATCGCCCGCCATGTTGAGCAGGGAGGTCGGCGCCGTCCACCCGGTCGCCGTTACGAGCAGATCCGCCTTGATCCTGCGGCCGTCGGCCAGTTCGACGGCCGTCACGCGCTGCCGCCCGTGCACCCGGAGGATGTCTCCCCCCGCGCGCGCGTCGGCGACGTGCACGACCTCGACGCCGGCGCGCTGCAGGTCACTCACCGCGGCGTCGCCCGAGTCGTTGGCGGTCAGGACCACCGCGCGGTTGCCGGGTTTGACCGCGTACAGGTTGATCAACCTGCGCGCCGCCGTCGACAGCATCACGCCCGGGGTGTCGTTGCCGGCGAAGACGTAGGGACGCTCGATCAGCCCACCGGCGACGATCAGCGTCCGCGCCCGCGCCTTGATCAGCCGTTCCGGTATACCGGGCAGGTTGCGCTGGACGACGGCGATCCAGTTGTCGTCGTAGCGACCGAGCACCGCTGAGTTCGTCAGAACCTCGATGCCCTCGGTTGCGTGTACCTCCGCGACCAGATCGACCAACGCGGCCGGGTCGGCCCAGCGCAGATGCCCGCCTAGCTGGTGCTCCTCCTCGACCAGGAGGACGCGGGCGCCGGCCCGTGCGGCGGCCACCGCGGCGGCCATGCCGGCGGGTCCGCCGCCGGCGATCAGGACGTCGGGATGGGCGTAGCGCTTGTCGTAGTACTCGTGGGGGGTGTTCGGGGAGATCGCGCCCGCGTGCACGAACCGCCGCAGCACCTTCTGGTAGGCCGGCCACAGGAATTCGGGCTTCATGAACGTCTTGTAGTAGAAGCCGGCGGAGAGGAACCGTCCCACGTACCGGTTGGTCGCCTTGACGTCGAAGCGCAGCGAGGGCCAGGTGTCCTGGGAACTGACCCGCATGCCCTGCTCGACGAGCCGGTGCGCGCCGCGCACGTTGGGCTCGTCGTCGACCTGGACCATGCAGCCGGGATCGTGGAAGCTCGCGGTCAGCAGCCCGCGCGGGCGGTGGTACTTGAAGCTCCGGGAGAAACAGCTTTCACCGGCCGCGGCGAGCGCGGAAATGATGGTGTCGCCGGGGTGAGCGGAGAAGGTCCTGCCGTTCCAAGCGAAACTTAGCGTACGGGTCCGATCGATGACCTCGCCTCGCTGAGGTCCCAGCCGCATGCGGCCGGTGCCACGGGCGGCGTGCGTGTCCTGCTGGCTCATTGCACTCTTCCTGCCTGGACGATTTCGTTAGTGCTGGTGTGTCGGCGTACTTTGAAGAAGCGCCGGCAGCCGGCGGCGTGGTACCAGCTCTCCTCCACCCAGTCGCATGCGTTGCGCCGGAAGTAGAGGTAGCGCCGCCATTCCTCGGGAGTTACGGAGGCCACTTCCGGGCGCGGGGTGACCTCGCCGCGGTGGTGGAATTCGGTGGCATTGCGGGGGCCGCACCACGGGCAGGGAAGCTGGATCATGGAGTTACCTCTCGGATTCCTTGTCAGGACTGAGCAACGGGCACCCCGGACTCAGTGACCGACCGCTGCCGCGCCCTTTTCGCCGACCAGTTGTCCTGAGGTGAACCGGTCGAGGCCGAACGCGTCGATGATCTTCGGTGGGCGCTGATGGGCGATGCAGGCGGCCATGGCCTCACCCGACACCGGACCCGCCTTGAAGCCGTAGGTGCCCCAGCCCACATCGACATAGAACCCCTCGACCGGGGTCGGCCCCATGATCGGCGAGTAGTCCGGCGTCATGTCGCACAGCCCGGCCCACTGGCGGAGCAGGCGCATCTTCGATATCGCGGGCATCAGTTCGAGCACGTGCCCGGCGAGGCCCTCGGCGAACTCCAGCGAACCGCGCATCGAGTAGGAGGTGAACGGATCCACGCTGGCGCCGAACACGAGTTCGCCTCGGTCGGTCTGACTGACGTAGACGTGCAGGGTGCCGGAGACCACGACCGTGTCGAGGAACGGCCGTACCGGTTCGGTGACGGCCGCCTGCAGCGGTGAGGTGGTGACCGGCATGTCGACGCCGGCCATGTCGGAGATCAGCGTCGACCAGCCGGCGGTGCAGTTGACCACAACACGGGTCGAGATACGGCCCCGGCTGGTCTGCACGCCGGTGACCCGGCCGCCGCGCGTGTCGATGCCGGTGACCTCGGTGTTCTGGTGCAGATGGACACCGTTCGCGTCGGCCGCCCGGGCGTATCCCCACACGACGGCGTCGTGCCGGATGATCCCACCGGGCGGGTGGTAGAGAGCGCCGAGAATCGGGTAGCGGACGTTCTCGGAGGTATCCAGGAACGGCACGAGCTTCTTGATTTCGGTGGGGTCGATGACCTCCGAGTCGACACCCTGCAGCTTGTTCACCTCGGCCCGCCAGCGCATGGTGCGCAGTGAGGAGTCGTTGTGCGCGAGCGTCAGGTGGCCACGCTGGGAGAACATCACGTTGAAGTTCAGGTCCGCGGCCAGGTGCTGGTAGAGCTGCAGGGACCGGTCGTAGAACCGGACGCCCTCGGGAGTCAGGTAGTTCGACCGCAGGATCGCGGTGTTGCGTCCGGATCCGCCACCGCCCAGGTACCCCTTGTCCAGCACCGCGACGTCGCGGATGCCGTGGTTGGTGGCGAGGTAGTACGCGGTGGCGAGGCCGTGTATGCCGCCACCGATGATCACTACGTCGTAGCTCTGTTTGAGCGGGTGGGTGCGCCAGACCCGGGGCCAGTCCGAGTGCGACAGGCCGTGTCGAAAGAGGCTGAATGCCGAGTAGCGCGGTGGCTTGTTCTTGCGTTGGCGATGGCCGTTGACCGGGCCGTTGTTGCCGTTCGCCACGTCGTTCCTCCTAATCCAGTACCGCGGAGCCTGCGGCTGTCGCTGACCGTGAGCAACCCTGACAATCAACTTCGTTTCATGAGAGTGAACGCCTTGGGGCGGCGTAACCCCGCCTTCCGGCCGGGTCAGCGACGTGACAGGAAGGTTGTATTGCCCGTGACTGGACCGCTCGCGGATCAGTTAATAGCTATTCCTCAGGTGAAACACCCGACGCATTGGCCACTGGTCTGCCGTCGCCCCGGGCATGTCTGATTCAGACGAGGGTGAGGTAGCGCTTGATCTCCCAGTCCGACACAGCCGCGTGATAGGCGTCGAACTCGGCCCGCTTCACCTCGGCGTAGTAGTCGATGTAGTCGCCGTTGGGCACCTTCCCGAGCGCCGCGCGCAGGACCGGGTCCGCGACGAGTTCGGTGATCGCGCTGTCGAGAGTCTTGGGCAGGTGCACGATGCTCCGCCCCGCGATCTCCGCCGGTGACAGTTCGAACAGGTTGTCGCGCACCGGTTCGCCGGGTTCGAGTTCCCGGTTGACCCCGTCCAGCCCGGCGGCCAGCAGCGCGATGGAAGCCAGGTAGGGGTTCGCCGACCCGTCCACCCCGCGGTGCTCGACCCGGCCACCCTCGGGGATCCGGAGCATGAGCGTGCGGTTGTTCCCGCCGTATGCCACGTAGGCGGGCGCCCACGTCGACCCCGAGCTGGGTTTGCCCACGCCGATGCGCTTGTAGGAGTTCACCGTCGGGCAGATCAGACCTGCGGTCGCCCGCCCGTGCTCGATGAGGCCGCCGATGTAGTGGTAGGCGGTCTTGGACAGGCCCAGACCGCGGCCGTCGGTGTCGTCGACGAACAGCGGGTCGCCCTGAAGCGTCCACAGGCTCTGGTGCATATGCAGGCCGTTGCCGGTGATCGAGCTGAACGGCTTCGGCATGAAGGTCGCGGTCATGCCGGCTTCGTGGGCCAGCATGTGCACCATGTAACGGAAGAAGATGGTGCGGTCCGCCGTGGTCACCGCATCGGAGTAGACGAAGTTGCTCTCGAACTGGCCGTTGCCGTCTTCGTGATCGTTGGCGTAGTTGCCCCAGCCGAGTTGGTTCATGCAGGACGAGAGCTTGGACAGGAAGTCCCACATGCGCGTCAGGCCCTTGGCCTCGTAGCAGGGTTTGTCCGAGGAATCCAACGGATCGGCGAACCCGAGCTTGCCGTCCGGACCGCGGCGCAGCAGGGAGTACTCCGCTTCCACGCCGGTCATGAGTTTCCAGCCGCGTTCCTTGGCGAGCGCGTCGAGCTGGCGCTTGAGGATGACCCGCGGACCGTACGGCCAGGGTTCTCCGTTCACGTACGGATCGCAGTGCAGCACGGCCACGCCGGGCTTCCAGGGCAGGCGGGTGTATGACGCGGGGTCGGGCACCGCGGTGATGTCCGGGTCGGACGGGGACTGACCGAGGTCGCCCGCGGCGAAGCCGGCGAAGCCGGCGCCACCGTCCATGAGCAGGTCGAAGCTCGACATCGGTACGGCCTTGGCGCAGGGCTTGCCGTGCATGTCAACGAACATGGCCAGGAAGAACTCGATACCGTCGGCCTCGGCTCGGGCCTTCAACTCGCCGCGTGCGTCACTGGTGCCAGTCATGCCTTCTCCTTGAGGGGGCGGATCAGGGACGGATCGGTGTGACTCATCGGCAGTCGCTGCTGCCGGGAACCCAGTTGGTGCCGGCCAGGGGAACCCCCGCCATGGCGGCGGCCTCGATGGTGAGGGCCACGAGGTCTTCCGGCTCGAGGTTGTGCACATTGGACTTACCGCAGGCCCGTGCCAGAGTGGTGAGCTCCATGGTCACCGACTTGAGGTAGTTGATCACGCGACGCGTACCCCACTCGGGATCCAGCCGGGCCTCCAGCCTGGGATCCTGGGTGGAGATGCCGACCGGGCACATGCCCGTGTGCATGTGGTGGCAGTAGCCAGGTTCCGTTCCCAGCGCCCGGTAGTCGGCGGTGGCGTCGTGCTCGACGCCGTCCTGCAGGTAGGTGCGGCTGTTGCAGCCGAGCGCGATGAGTGGCCCGACGCCCATCGACACCGCGGTGGCTCCCAGCGCGAGCGCCTTCGCCGCGTCCGCGCCGTTGCGGATGCCTCCCGAGACGATCAACTGGACCTGATCGGCCATGTCGATCTCGCGTAGCGCCTCGGCGGCCAGCCGTACCGCGGCCAGCGTCGGGATGCCCGCGTGCTCGATGAACACGTCCTGGGTGGCGCCGGTGCCGCCCTGCATTCCGTCGACGACGACGACATCGGCGCCGGCCGCCACCGCGAGCTTGACGTCATTGGCGACCCTGGTCGCGCCGAGTTTCACGTATACCGGCTTCTCCCACCCGGTCGCCTCCCGCAGCTCCTCGATCTTGATTCGCAGATCGTCGGGCCCCACCCAGTCCGGGTGGCGGGACGCGGACCGTTGGTCGATGCCGGGTGGCAGTGTGCGCATGTCGGCGACGCGCTGGCTTACCTTCTGGCCGAGCAGCATGCCGCCGCCGCCTGGCTTGGCGCCCTGCCCGATGACGACCTCGATCGCGTCGGCCATCCGCAGATGCTTGGGGTTGAAGCCGTACCGGGACGGCAGGCACTGGTAGACGAGGAGTTTCGACGCGGCGCGCTCCTCCTCGGTCATCCCGCCGTCGCCGGTGGTCGTGGAGGTTCCGACGGCGCTTGCCGCCCGACCGAGCGCGGCCTTGGCCGAGGCGGACAGCGCCCCGAAACTCATCCCCGCGATGGTGATCGGTATGTCCAGCTCGATCGGTTTGCTCGCGTACCGGGTGCCGAGCACGGTCTTGGTCTCGCACTTCTCCCGATACCCTTCCAGGGGATACCGCGACACCGAGGCGGTGAGAAACACCAGGTCGTCGAAGGTGGGCAGGTGCCGTTTGGCGCCCCAGCCACGGATCTCGTAATGACCCTCGTCCGCCATGCGCTGGATCTGCGCGACCACCTCCGGCGGGAAGGTGTGGCTGCGGCGTCGGGCGTCGGCGGGCAGAGCTGGCGCGGGTGTGGACTCGGCGAGCGGCAGCGAGCTGGGGAGTGTCTCAGTCATCAGTACTTCTGGTCCTTCAGCGCGTCGAAGTTGTACAGCTGACGGGCAGAGGCCACCCGCTTGACGTTCTGGGGGTCGATGTGGTCGAAACCGGCGAGGTCGATCAGCTGTTTGACCCTGAGCACGTCACTGTCGGTGAGGTTCTCGACCTTTGCGTCGGACCCAAGGGAAGCGATCTTCCCTGCCACGTAGATCACGGCCTCGTACAGCGAATCCCCGAGCGCGTGCCCGGCATCGCCGCCGACGAGCATGGTCCCGGCCTGCGCCATGAACCCGCTCATGTGGCCGACATCGCCGCCGACGAGTACCGTCCCGCCCTTCAGCGAGATCCCCGCCCGCGAGGACGCGTCACCGTGGATGATGATCGTGCCGCCGTGCGCCGATGCGCCCGCGCACTCCGAGACGTTTCCCCGTACGCGCACGGAACCGCTCATGAGGTTCTCGCCGACAGACCATCCGACGAACCCGTCGACGGTGATGTCGGGTCCGTCGCACAGGCCGCCGATGAAGTAACCGGCGTTGCCGTCGATGTCGATGGTGATCCGGTTGGTCAGGCCGACCGCGAGGTTGTGCCTGCCCCACGGCTCCTCGATGCGCGCCTCGGCGCCGTCGGGCAACTCCGCGAGCGCGGCGTTGATCTCGCGGGTTGTCAGGTCGGCACAGCTCAGCCGCACGCCGCCGGCGTTCAGCGTGTCCACGTGTAGACCTCCTCCGGGGCCGGTTCGAACACGGTCGCGCTGCCGATGCCCGGCAGGCTGGCGAGCGCGTGGTACTCCGACGCCATCGCCACGTAGTCGGTGGTCTCCGCGATCACCGCGGGCTTGCAGGCGAACGAGTCGCGCATCACGGCGAACTGCGTCGCCGTCGTGACGAGCAGGGTGAAGAACCCGTCCATCTCCTTGAGCACCATCCGCAGCGCGTCACCCAGGTCCGCGCCGTGACCCACCTGGTGTGCGATGTAGCGGGCGGCCACCTCCGAGTCGTTGTCGGTGACGAAGCGAATCCCGTCGCTCTCGAGCCGCCGGCGCACCGACGCGTGGTTGGAGAACGAGCCGTTGTGCACCAGCGCCATGTTCTCGGCCGGCGCGAACGGGTGCGAATGCTCGGTCGTGACCGCGGACTCGGTCGCCATCCGGGTGTGCCCGATACCCTGGTAGCCGGACCGCTTTGCCACCCCGTACCGCTCGCAGATCTCCCGGGGCAGGCCGACGTCCTTGAAGATCTCCATCCGGGGCTGGTGGTCCGCGTCGTCGCCGTAGAGCGCGAGCCCGGCGGAGTCGGGGCCTCTGCTCGTCATGCAGTCGAGCATCGAGGCGAGCAGTTCACCCAGCCGGGGATAGAGCTCGGGATTCTTGAGGTGAAGGCCGACGATCCCGCACATATACCACTCCTCGTGTGGCGCGAATGGGCGTAAGGTCTAGGGTCTATACCTAGGGCCTTCGGCCCATGTGACCACGCTCACCAAATTCCTGTCAAGGGTTGATCGAGGACCATCGGTCTGTCGGTGGCACGTGGGATGGTGAGCCGGGGGACAGGCCGACGAACAGCGTCAGGACCGTTGGTACATAAGGAGTTCCGGACTTCCCGTCCGATGAAGCGGCAGTCCGGGGCTTCCTCGAGGCTCGTGCGCCGCTACGGCCGGGACAGTTGGTGGCGAGCGCGGCAGCGCGGAATTTCGCCTCGTCGTGATGTGCCACTGCGGCACGAGCTGGAGCCCCGCGGGCGGTGGGGTCCGGCGCGTGGGTCGCGGGTGGGCTGATCTGGTTATGGGGGAGTGAAGGTATAAGATCTGAACCCTGTACCTTTGCTTCGGCGAGCTATTGTCGATCGGCATCCATCGCTGCGTACCCGTGTGGTCGTGAAATCAGAGGTAGGCTCGCCAGGTATGAGTCGGGTGGTCGCGTCGATAACCTTGACGCAGGGAGTCGCTGAGCACCTTCGCAGCCTCATTCACCGCGGCGAGGTGGGCCCGGGGGACCGGCTACCTCCGGAACGTGTGCTCGCCGAGCAGCTCGGGGTCGCCCGGATGAGCCTGCGGGACGCGATCAAGATCCTGCAGGACGACGGCTACGTCGAGGCCAGGCGCGGCGCCGGCGGTGGGACCTTCGTGACCGAGTTGCAGCGTCCGGTTGAGACCTGGCGTGCCCGGATGCGCGAGCAGGTCGGTGAGTTCGACGACATCATCGACTATCGCATCGCGCTGGAGGCCCACACCGCACGGTTGGCCGCGGCCCGTCGCACTCAATCCGACCTGGCGGCACTGCGCGCTGCGATCAAGAGCCTCGGACGCGGCAGGGGTGTGGCCGCCTTCCGCCAGGCCGATTCGCGGTTTCACGACGCGCTGGCCCGATCTGCGGGTAACGCCCGACTGCAGACCGCCATCCATTCGGCCCGTGGGGAGCTGTTCACCCCGCACGACTTCCTGATGCACGAAGGGCCGGTCGAGCAGAGCCGGCAGGACCATCAAGCGATCTACGTCGCCATCCGCGAGGGCGACCCGGACGCCGCCGAATCGCTGATGCGCACACACATCGAGCGCACCCGTCTCCAGTTGCGCGAGATCGTCTTCGGCCGCGACGACTCGGCCTGATCTTCAATTCGTGGTAGGCGGCCGGCGCGGGCCTGGCCCAGCGGCCGGAGTCGACCGCAGCCGTCCGGCCGGCCATCCGTGCCCGGTTCCGGCTGCTTGCGCCGGGACGAGGGGGGTCCGGTCATGCCGACGCCCATAGCAGCGGTCCACAGTGGCCTCTGGGTTGAGTCCGGCCGGCCATCGATGCGGTCACATGTGGTGACCCTTGACACAGTCCGGGCCAGATGGTCTTCTAGCTAAAGGTTCTAGGTCCGGACCACAGACCACACAGCTCAGGCCTCCATCCTCGACCGCTAGGCGGCTTCCGGCGGTAGCCGGATGCCGGGGTCTGCACGTATCGATAGAGGGGTACGTATGGTCCGGAGCGTGGATTCCCGTATCACGTCGTTGGTGCGGCGCGACCGTTTGCTCGCAGTCGCCTTCACGGTGCTCATGTGGGTCTTTTTAGCCCTTGTCTACTTCGCCGCCAGTTCCGTGGCATCCAGTACGACCGTGTCGGTTGTCCTCCTGGCTTCCATGCTCATGCTGGGTGCGTTCAACACTGCGTCGATCGTCGGCATGATCCGCACGTACGCCGCCAACAGGGATCTGATCTACCGCGAGGACATCCTCAACCTAGATCGCGCTCGGCAGCAGCGGGCCGGGGTAGGGCGCGCGGTATGACGCCCTACCAACCTCCGAAGCAGTCGCGCCGCGGTCAACTGATCGACGCGGCGACGATGCTGGCGCTCATCTTCGTCACCCTGTTCGTGACAACTTTCATCGTGCGGTTCGAGGCCGGCAACACCGCGTCGGGGACGAAATCCTCGCCGGTCAAGCAACTGTCGGAGCTTCCCCTCAGCGATGCCGAGCGCGCGCAGTACCAGAAGATGATCGACGCGGAAATGGTCGACCTCACGTCGGTCAACGCGTCAGTGGCCGCGAAGCAATCCGCGTCCGAGAAGTACAGGTTCAGCGTCCTTGCTCTGCTGGGCACCATCGTGCTTCTCGTGGGATACCTGACGTTCGTCTACCGCACCTCGCTGCATGAGTACCGCGAGGTGATCGCTGAGAAGTTCGGCCCCCGATACGAAAGGGCGAAGCCATGAGCACGGCAGGCCTGCTGGAACTCATCGCCTGGATACTGAGCGCCATCATCGCGGCCTGGCTGCTGGTCGATGTCGTCCGGGTGTCGCGCCGCTACGACCCGGACTTGTTGATCGACCCGCTCGGCGGCACTACAGCCCCGCCGCCTGAGGGCGGGTACATCTCGGAGTCGCGGGAAGCGGGTCAGCGATGAGTTCGGTCGAGATTCGCTCCGCTCCGCCGGGGGCGGAGGAGCACCCCAGCCTGCGCAAGGTGCTCTCGCCGATGCACATATGGGCGCTCGGTGTCGGTATCGTGCTCGTCGGGGAGTTCATGGGATGGAACTTCGCCGTGGAGAAGGGCGGAACGTACGGCGCTCTGATCGCCGCCTGGGTGGTAGGTCTGCTCTACACCACCATTGTCATGATCAACTCCGAGATCACGTCGACCATGCCGGCGGCGGGCGGTCAGTACGCCCAGGCGAAACATACGATCGGGCCTCTCATGGCCTTCAACGTCGGGCTGTATCTCACCCTCGCCTACACGATGCTCGAAGCGGCGAACGCCAACGTGCTCAGTTATCTCCTCACCACGTTGGCGAACTTGATGGGAAGCTCGACGACACTGTCGCCCTATCCGTTCGTCACGCTAGCGATCCTCGCGCTCGCGTGGCTGAACTATCGGGGCGTTTTCGCGACGCTGTCGCTGAACTTCCTGATCACGGGGTTCGCCTTCTTTACGATCATCGCGTTGTTCGTTGGGGTGCAGGGCTGGAATCCCGGCGCGGAGCTGCACCTGGAGGGGCTGGCCGGCACTGCCGCCAACGGCCTTCCGTACGGATGGCTCGGTGTCATCGCCGCATTCCAGTTTGGTATGTGGTACTACCTCGGCATCGAGGGGACGGCGCAAGCTGCTGAGGAATGCCGATCCGCATCCCGATCCATCCCGATCGGCAGCATGGCGGGAATGATGACGCTGGTCATCGCTGCCACGATCACCTGGTATGTCTGCGCGGCCCTGCTGCCGTGGCATTACCTGGGAGTCTCGATCACACCCCTGTTCGACGCCGCCCGGGTGACCGGCAGCAACGTATTGATGGTCCTGCTGCTGATCGGGACCCTGTGCGCGACGCTCGCGTCGGCGAACGGATGCATCAACGATGCGTCGCGGGCTTGGTTCGCGATGGCCCGGGACCGTTATCTGCCGGAGTGGTTCGGCGCCGTGCACCCGAAATACCACACGCCGTTTCGGTCCATCGTCTTCCTGGTGCCGGTGGCCATCGCGTTCGCCCTGCTGCCCGTGCTGCTCAACGATCCGACGTTGCTCGGCACGGTCATCACGTTCTCGATCCTGTCGGGGCTGCTCATGTACAGCTTCATGGGACCGAACTTCGTCCGGTTCCGTCGCCTGTGGCCCATGGGCTCGATCCCCCGTGGGTACCTCCTGCCGTATCACCCGATCCCGGTCATCGTGTTGATGGCGCTGGTTGCCGTCGTGTTCTTCGCGACCTTCCTCGGTTACGGGACGTCGCTACTGTCAATCCTTGCTTTCTACTTCCTGGCGTCGGTCTGGTTCGTCGTCCGACGCTACAAGTACGTGAGCAAGGGTGCGCAATTCACCGCAGCGCTGCCGCGTCCCCGCGGATACTGACGGACTGCGGAAGTGAACATGGTTATGTCCGTCGGTGGCCTTGTCCTGCTCGCCTCCGGCCTGTGCGCCTTGCAGGTTTCACATGTGCGCCGGGTGCGGCAGGACAGGCGCCGGCTCTTCGAGGCGGTCGGCCGGCTGTTCGACCGCGTCGAAATGCATCACGACGGGTTGGGCTTTCCCGTCCTCACGGGTAGCTACCGCGGCTATCCCATCCGGCTGGAACCGGTCGTGGATGCGGTGGGATTCCGCAAGCTACCGGTGCTGTGGCTGCTCGTCACGCACTCCCGTCCGTTGGAAGTCGACGCACCGGTGGACATACTGCTTCGCCCGGACGGAACCGAGTTCTTCTCGCCGAACGGCACCTTCATCAGGGAGTACGCGGACAGTTGGAGGTTGCCGGGCGGAGTGCGGATCGCCAGCCCGGACCCTGACCGCGCGCCACCCCTGTCGGCATTCGAGCCCTACCGCTTATTCTTCGCCGAGCCGCGCGCCAAGGAGCTGTACGTCGGGGACGGTGGGCTGCGGCTGGTATGGCGGTTGTCCGAGGGGGATCAGACCCAGTACCGGACGACGCGCCGGGCCAATTTCGGTTCGGTACGAGTGCAACCAGCAGATCTGCAACCGGTTCTCGAGACGCTGGCCGGCGTCGGCGACGCGTTCGCCGGCCAGTCGGCGGGGAGGGCGTAATGCTGTCTCACCCGCTGGTCGTGTTGGCGGCCGCGATCCTGTTGCCCGGCTCAGGCCAGGTGATCAATCGAACGCCGGTACGTGGACTGGTTTTCGTCTTCTACATGCTGCTGCTAGGTGCCATCACCTACCGCCTGACGACCGAACACCACTCGTTCCTGGGCAGGTTCTCGGGAGGGTTGTTCGTCTACGCGATCAGTGTCCTGGACGCCTACCGGCATGCGGCTCACCGCGCCAGCAGAGGAGCTTCCGAAGTAGACCAGGCCCGCCGGTAGCCAGCACAAGATCACCCGCGATCAAGCCAGAGCCGCCCGACCCGGGCGCGGTTGTAGCCGGTCACCCGCACGCGGTACGTACCGGGGCCGGTGGGAAGCGTCAGGCCAAGTATCCACTGCTCATCCAGAGATTTCGGCACGCTCAACTGCCCGCCAGGCAACTCCAGCATCCCGTCACGATTCAGGTCCACTTCGTCGGTGTGAGCGGGGACGTCCGGGACCGGCGGCCCGCCGAGCACCTCGATCCGTACCCGCACCTGGACAAGGTGGGTGACCACCTGAACCGCGACCGTGTTGGGAGCCCAGCCGACGACATCCCGGCTGGCGGCGGGGATGGCGACCTCGAAGTTCGGCGACTCCTCGCGGGTGGGGTCATGCAGCGCGAACTGGTGGTAGCTAGGGTCCACCAGGACGTCGTAGCCCGCCACGATCACCGCGCCGGCACCTCGAACCGCTGGTAGGCCGTCGGTGCGGAGCGCTCGCCGCCCCTGTGGGGTTCCAAAACCCGGAACGGGTGGTGACGTGGGCTTCTAGGCGGCTCGTTCGTACTCTGTGATGAGCCCGCCGAGGACGGGGCGGCGTTTGATCCGTTCGTGGGTGAGGTCAACGACGGGACGGTCGGAGCGTGGGGGCTGCAACTGCAGGGCCCGATGGGGACGGTGGCCGTTGTAGTGACGGGCATATTCGTCGAGTGCTCGACGAATATGTCGCTCGCCGAGGATGAGCATGCGGTCGGTCACCTCGCTGCGGGCGGTGAGCACGAACCGTTCGGCGTACGCGTTGGCCCGTGGGCTTCGCGGTGGGTTCTTGCAGACGGTGATTCCGGCATCGGCGAGCACGGTGTCGAAGGCGGCGGTGAACTGGCCGGCCCGGTCCCGGATGAGGACGGTGAACTGGTCGGCGCGTTCGCCCAGGTCCATGAGTAAGTTGCGGGCTTGCTGCGCGGTCCACGGCCCGTCGGGGTTGGTGGTGACGCCGAGGATGTGGACGTAGCGGCTGCCGACCTCGAGGACGAAGAAGACGTACAGGCGCTGGAGGGTGAGCGCGCAGCCTACGTGGAAGAAGTCGCAGGCGAGCATGGTCGATGCCTGGGTGGAAAGGAATCTTCGCCAGGTGGTGTGGTCGCGGCGCGCGGGTGCTGGTGGTATGCCTAGTCGTTTGAGGATCCGCCGGATCGTGGAGGCGCCGATTTGGTGGCCGAGGCCGCGTAGTTCGCCTTGGATGCGCTGGTAGCCCCAGCCAGGATTATCCCGGGCCATCTGCTCAACCAGTCCGGCCACGACTGGATCGACCGCTGGGCGTCCGGGCCGATGGGGATGGGTCCAGTGGCGGGCGACGAGCCGCCGATGCCACCGCAGGACCGTGGCCGGGGTGACCAGCCGGTGCGCCGTCAACGCTCGAGGCAGAAGCTTGATCAGGGCGGCGAGCACCGCCCGGTCGGCCCAGTTCAGCCGCGGCTTGGGGGTCTGTCGGCGCAGGACCGCGTTCTCGTGGCGGAGAACCAAGATCTCTACATCTTTGGCGACGCTGGTACGGGTGCGGAGAGCGAGCCAGCCGGCGATGCGGCAGAACACAAGGTAGATCAGGCGTAGCCACACGGGTAACGATGATGCCCGACGGCATGGCCGAGCCCTGCGTCTGTCCAGGTCAACCACGGTGACGGGGTTTTTGGAACCCCGCACCGAGAGTCGTCGCACTTACCGGTGGGAGCAGGAGGGGAGCAAGCGGCTAAACGATCTCTATCGCCTCCGATTCGAAAGTCGGGCGCGCCAGCTCGAGTCGATCAAGGGGCTGTCCTGCGGCGATGCGGAGGCCTGACCTCTTCCCCCGAACGGAAGAGGTCAGGCTTGACCGATGGGCCATGTTTCATAAGCGTAGTAGGGCCATTCGTTGATCGCGGCGATGTGGACTCTGGTCTGGTGGCGCATGGCGAGTTTGTCGTAGCCCGTAGTGAGGGTCCGGTTGTGCTTGAGCCGGTAGATGCCGCACTCCACGGCGTGGCGCTGCCGATAGACATAAGGGTCGAATGATCCGTGACCGGCCGTTCTTCGATTCGCTTCCTGCCCTGTCGGTGCGGTGCTCGGTTGCGTCACGGCTGCCACGTCACGTCGTTTCCCTGTAGGGGTCGGCGCTGGGCGCAACGGTGGAGAGCTGTGTCTCATCAGTCCCGTCCATGCCTGGCTGTGCTCGCGGCGGTCTGGTGGATCAAGAAAACTCTTGACGGGCGCGCTAGCGGATGTCAGTGTGTCTGACATCTGATGTCAGGTGCCGCAGATTGCACATTCGGGAACGAAGACGCGCGGTGGCGGCCGGGCGCAACAGCACAAGGGGCATGAAGAGGAAAGGACAGGTATGGACCTGCACTCACGGCGCAATTTCCTCAAGCGGGCCGGTCTTACGGGTCTCGCTCTAACGGCCGGGCCGACCCTGCTCGCCGCCTGTGGAAGCGAGTCGACGGGATCGGCCGCGAGTAAGGGCGCACCGCTCACCCTGCCGACAGCGGGCTCTAAGAGTCCGTTGGAGATGCGGATCTGGGGTGCCTATCCGGACTTCGTCCAAGCCAACGTCAACGCCTTCCAGCAGGCGTACGGCACCAAGGTGAACATGAACGTCATCGGCGGTGACTACCCGTCGATCCTGCAGAACCTGCTGCAGCAGAAGCAGACCGTCGACATGGCCTACAGTCTGACTCACGTGCTCGCCGCCTGGCAGAAGGCCGGTTGGGTGGCGGACTTCGACCGGTTTTGGGCACGGGCGGATGCCGAGAAGGAGATGATTCCGGCCGTCCGCGACGCCGCCACGGTCAACGGCCACCTGATGGGCCTGCCGTACTTCGCCTTCGTGCACGGCATGATGCTGGCCAACACCGAGGTGCTGCAGAAGGCCGGGCTCGAGGGCCAGTACCCCAAGACGTACACCGAGCTCTACGACCAGGCGCGGAAGATCAAGCAGAGCGGCGCGAGCGACACCCCGTACCTGCCGTTCTGGATCACGTCCTTCGCCGGTATCCCGTGGGGCTTCGTGCAGGAGGCGCTCAACCGCAACATCCCGCTGTTCGCCGACAACGGCACGCCGCAGTTCGACGAGAAGTCAGAAGCGGTCGAGATGCTCCAGCAGTGGCGGGCGCTCTACACCGAGGGCCTCGTGCCGAAGGGCATTCTGACGTTCCAGGAGTCGGACTTCGCCGAGACCTACGCCAAGGGCGGCATCGCGTACGCGTCGCACCTGCAGTTCTACTTGCCGTCGCTGCACGACAAGAACAGCTCCAGCGTCGCCGGCAAGATCGTGCCTATCCCCAGGCAGGGCCAGAACTGGGGCATGCTGCACGTCGGCCTGTACGTCGTCGGCGCTCCCGGCAAGGACGACGAGCGGCTGGCCCAGGACTACCGCCTCGCCCAGTACTTCGGCTACAAGGATCCCAAGACCAACCAGTTCGACGTGCCACTGAAGTGGGCCCGGGAGAAGTACCTGACCCAGGGTTACTCGGCGGTCAACGACGACCCGTCGGTGATCGAGGCGGCCTCGAAGTGGCTGCCGGAGCCGGACAAGAACCTTCCGATCCTCAAGGACTCGCTGGAGAACGCCCAGTACCCGAAGGGGCTGTTCCACCAGCTGTGGGCGCTGCGCTGGCTCACCTACGCCGCGCAGGAACTTCCGAAGGCGGTCACCGGCGACGCAACCCCGGCCACGGTCGTCAAGAACCTGCGCACCAAGGCCGAAGAGCTCATGGAGCAGTTCAAGCCGTGACGACCGAAGCTCCTCCGCGGGCGCTGCCGCGCCGCGAGTCCCGCAAGGTGGCAGTCTCCTCGAGCATCAGCCCGACCAAGTTCGGGCTGATGCTTGTGGCGCCGGTGGCCATCCTTCTGCTCGCCACGGTCGTCTACCCGGTGCTCTACTCGCTGTACTTGAGCGTGCAGCGGGTCGATCCGCTGACCGGAGCGAAGTCGTTCGCCGGACTGGTGAACTACAGCAGGGCGCTGTCGGACAAGGCGACCTGGTGGTCACTGCTGATAACGGTGTATTACACAGCGTGCGTCACGCTCGTCAGTACAGGCGTGGCGCTCGGATCCGCGCTGATCCTGCGGGAACGGTTCCGCGGACGCGCCGTCCTGGTCGCGCTCATCGCCCTGCCGTGGTCGATGTCGACGTACGCAGCTGCGGTCCTGTGGCGCTACGTGTACAGCCCCCAGTACGGCCTGCTGGCCGGCCTGGCTGAGCGGCTGGGCATGGACGGTGTGGACTTCCTGTCGAAGTCCACTGTGGTCCCGGCGCTGGCAGTGGTACACGCTTGGCAGTTCGCCCCGCTCGGGGCCTACTTCCTGCTCGCCACGCTGCAGTCGGTTCCCGAGGATCAGTACCGACTGGCCAAGATCGACGGTATGGGCGTGTGGCTGCGGTTCCGGCACATCACGATGCCCTACGTCCGACTGCCGCTGGCCATCTTCCTCGTGCTGGTGGCGGGCCAGGCGGCGACGGCGTTCGACCTCATCTACTTCCTCACCTCCGGTGGGCCGGGCAACGCGTCGCGGACGCTGACCTTCAGCGTCTACGAGACGTTCTTCCAGAACCAGGAGTTCGGCAAGGGCGCCGCCCAGTCCTGGATCCTGCTCATCCTGATCATCGCTGTCACCAGCTTCTACTACTTCCTGATCGTGACCCCGCGGCGGTCGCGGGGGGAACGGAAGAACACATGAGGTCGCGCAAGCGCTCGGTCTTCATTCACACCGCGGCCGCCGCGCTGCTGGTCTGGACGATCTTCCCGATCGTCTGGGTCGGCATCGTGTCGGTGACCTACCACGCCGAGTTCGCACAGAGCCACATCAGCCTGCTTCCCAGCCACCCGACGCTGAGCAACTACATCCGGATGCTCGGTTCACCGGCCGCCGGCCTCGACGGCCGCGAACTGTCACCCATCGGCAACGGCCCGCTGATTCTCGACGGCATCGTCAACAGCGTGATCGTGGCCGTGCTGACGACGGTCATCGGGATGCTCGTGGCGGTGCCGGCCGCCTACGCCCTCGCCCGGGTGGCGATGCGCTTCCGCAGTTCGTCGCTGCTCACCATCATCGCCACCCGGTCGGTTCCGCCGATCTCGACGGCGGTCCCGTTCTTCGCGCTCTACAACGCGTTGAACCTCACCGGCACCCGGGCCGGGCTGGTCATCGTGCACCTGACGATCGTCGTGCCGCTGACGGTGTGGGTCGGCTACAGCTTCTTTCTGAACCTGCCTCCGTCGCTGGAGCAGATGGCGCGGGTCGACGGCTGCTCGCGGTGGTCGGCGTTCCGGCGGATCGTGCTGCCGGCCGCCCGCCCCGGCCTGATGGCGATGGCGGTCATCGCGTTCCTGACCTCGTGGGACGAGTTCGCCTTCGCGTTGATCTTCACGACCGGTACGCCCACCCAGACGTTCGGGCCGGCGCTGTCGGGCATGTTCTTCCTGGTCTCGCTTCCCAACGAGGTCGCCGCCGGCCTGGTGCTCGGCCTCCTGCCGCCGATGGTGCTGGCCATCGTGTTCTCGCGCTACATCCGCCGTGTCAACTTCGTCAGTGTCTAGGAGCGTCGTCTCATGATCACCGGGACCAAGCAGGTCGGAGTCCGAATTGAGGCGGCCGTCAAGAGTTTCGGTCGTGGCCAAAGGGCGGTGGACAGTCTCGACCTCGACATCCGGCCGGGCGAGCTGCTGACCGTCCTCGGGCCGTCCGGTAGCGGCAAGAGCACGGTGCTGAGCCTGCTCGCGGGATTGGCGGAGGTCGACTCCGGCCGGATCTGGTTCGGCGACCAGGACGTCACCGCGCTGCCGCCGGAGGCCCGCAAGATCGGGGTCGTGTTCCAGTCGGCGGTGCTCTACCCGCACCTCTCGCTGCGGGAGAGCATCTCGTTCGCGCCGAAGCTGGCGGGCGTCCCGCGCGACGAGATCAACGCGCGGATCGCCGAGGTGGCCGCGTTTCTGCAGATCTCGCACCTGCTGGATCGGCGCCCGCACGAGGTGTCCGGGGGTGAGCGGCAGCGCGCCGCCATCGCCAAGGCCCTGGTCTCGCGCCCCACGCTGCTGCTCATGGACGAGCCGTTCTCGGCGCTGGACGCCCAGTTGCGCCGTGCGCTGCGCTCCCAGGTCGTCCGGCTGCACCGGGAGTTCGGAGCGACGACCGTGTTCGTCACCCACGACCAGGAGGAGGCCCTCGGCATGGGCGACCGAGTCGCGGTCATGCGGGGCGGCCGCCTGGAGCAGGTCGCCCCGCCGCTGGAGCTCTACCGCAACCCGGTCAACACCTGGGTGGCGAACTTTGTCAGCCTGCAGCCGCTCAACCTCCTGCCGGTGGAGTACGACGCCCAGGCGGGCGAGGTGAAGCTCTGCGGCGAGACGGTCCGCCTGGCCGGCCCGGACCGGCCGCTCCCGGCCACGTTCACGCTGGGCATCCGCTCGGAGAACCTGCGCCTGCGGCCGTCCGCCGACGGGCCGTTGCAGGTGCTGACGGCTGAGGCCGTGGGTGAGCAGGTGAAGTACACCGTGGTCGCTCCGGACGGGACCAACGTGGTCGCCCTCGGCGGGGCGGATCAGGTCTTCGAGCCGGACGCCAAGGTCGCGCTGGCCGTCGATTGGCCGCGCGCGATGGTGTTCGACACCGAGACCGGAGCGCGCATCGTGGAAGGGATCACGGTATGAGCTTCGACCTCGTCGTACGGGGTGGGACCGTGGTCGACGGCACGGGAGCGGCCCGCTTCCGTGCCGACGTGGCCGTCTCCGACGGCGTCATCGAGGTCGTCGGCGATCTTCCCGCCGAGGTGGACACCTGCGCCGAGATCCGGGCTGACGGCCGCTTCGTGCTGCCCGGGTTCATCGACATCCACAGCCACTCCGACTTCGTGCTGTCGGACCCCGACCATGACGACATCCTGAGCTGCTTCCTGCAGCAGGGCATCACGACGCTGGTGACGGGCAACTGCGGCTACGCCCCGGCGCCGGTGTCCGACCGGTACCGGGACGGAGCGCTGGCGTACACCGCCTGGCTGCGCTCCGACAACGCCGGATCCGGGTGGCCGACCTTCGCCGCCTACCTCGACGACCTGCAGCAGGGCGGGGTGGCGCTCAACGTTGTGCCGCTCGCCGCGCACGGCGCGCTGCGTATCGCCGCGATGGGCTTCGCGCAGCGGCCTCCGACGAGTGACGAGTGGGTCGTCATGCTGTCGCTGCTCGACGAGGCGCTCGATGCGGGCGCGTTTGGCATGTCGGCCGGTCTGGCGTACGCGCCGGGCATGTACGCGGGCACCGACGAACTGGTGCGCCTGTCCGAGCGGATGGCGGCGGCCGGTGGCCTGTTCACCAGCCACAGCCGGGGCATCTCCGAGACCCTGGTACAGGCCATGGAGGAGATCGTCGAGGTCGGGCGCCGCAGTGGCGTGCGGGCCCAGTTCTCCCACCTGTGCGCGCTCGGCGAGGCCAACTGGCCGCTGATCCCGCGCGCCATCGAGGTGATGGAGTCGGCCCGCGCCGGCGGTATCGACATCGCGACCGACTGCCAGGCCTACATCGCCGGCAACACCACGCTGACCGCGTTGCTGCCACCCTGGGCGATCGAGGGCGGTACCGAGGCGATTCTCGCCCGGCTCACCGATCCGGCCACACGCAAGGAGGTGCGCCGCTACGTCGAGCGGGAGCGGCCGCGCTGGCCGATCGGTCTGGGGGAGTGGACCGACAACATGATCGACTCCCTCGGCTACGACAACATCCGGCTGCTGACCATCCAGCACCCCGACTACGCCCGCTTCGAGGGCGGCTCGCTGCAGCAGTTGGCCGAAGGGCTGGGGCGCGACCCCTTCGACGCGACGATGGACCTGCTCGTCGCCGACCGCTGCCAGACGATGATGCTCGTGGTGGGCTCCGCCGGGGACCTGCGTTCCGACGCGCCGCTGCGCGACGTGCTCAGCCTTCCGTACACATCCATGGAGACCGACGCGGTCATCACGGGCCACGGCAACCCCAACCGCGGGGCCTACGGTGCCTTCCCGCGGTTCCTGGGGCACTTCGCTCGCGACGAGCGGTTGATGGGTCTCGAGCAGGCTGTGTACCAGATGACCGGTCTGTCGGCCGACCGCCTCGGCCTGTCCCGCATCGGACGGGTCAAGCCCGGGGCCGCCGCCGACCTCGTCGTGGTCGACATCGACGCGGTCGCCGACACCACCTCCTACACCGACACTCAACGCACGCCCGCCGGGGTGGAGCAGGTGCTCGTCAACGGAACCCCGGTCGTCCGAGACGGCGTGTACCGCCCGGGCAAGCACGGACACGTCTACCGCCGCCGCTAGCGGTTCCGAGGCCGATAGGTGCGTGCCACGGCCGCGCGGAGGTGGCACACGCCGCGACCGGATCTTGACCCGGACGATCGTCAGATGTAAAGATGTCTGACATGTTAGCGTCAAATGCCCCGACACACCCGGGCCGAATCGCAGGGAGACGATGTGGCTGAGTTCTCCGCGTCCCTCATGTGCGCCCATCTCGATCGGTTGGGCGAGGAGGTCGTCGCCCTCGACCGGGCCGGTGTCGACTCGTTCCACATCGACGTCATGGACGGCCACTTCGTCCCGAATCTCGCGCTGACCACGGACATCGTCGCGGCACTGCGACCGCTGACGGCCCGGCCGTTACACGTGCACCTGATGGTCGAAGACCCAGCCTCGTACGTCGAGCCGATGGCCACCGCAGGCTGTGACGTGTTCATCTTCCACATCGAGGCGAGCCCCTACCCGCGCCGGCTCGCCGGCCAGATCGCCAAGTCCGGCATGCGCGCCGGGGTGGCGATCAACCCCGCGACCCCGGTCGCGGCGATCGAGTCGGTCGCCGACCTGCCGTTCGTGCAGATCATGTCGGTGGAGCCCGGCTTCGCCGGCCAGGCCTGGATCGAGAACTCGCCCGCCCGGGTCCGCGCGGCCCGGGACCTGTGCGGGCCGGAGACCACGATCCTGGTGGACGGCCACATCGACCGGACCACCACGCCGCAGCTGGCGGCGGCGGGTGCGGACGCCTTCGTCTGCGGTACCAGCAGCCTTTTCAACGGACAACACGACGCCGAGGCGTACGCGGACTCACTCGCCGCGATGCACGCGTGCCTCGACGGCGTCACGACGGGACAGGTGGCATGAGCGCACAACGATTCCTCGCCGACATCCACGCCCAGCCCGCGACGCTCGAGCGCGTGTGCACCGAGTACGCCGACGGCGAGCAGGCTGACGCGCTCCGCGCGGCGGCCGCCTGCCTCCGCAGCACCGCCGTTCCGCCGGTGATCACCGGAATGGGCGCGTCGTACTTCGCACTCTTCGCGGCCAAGGCCGTCCTCGACGGCGCGCACAAGCCCGTCGTTCTGGAGGACACCGCCTACCTCATCGAGTACGGTCTGCCGGCGCTCCGGGAAGGCCAACCGGTGCTGGTCGTGTCCCAGTCCGGCCGGTCGGCGGAGGCGACCGCCTTGGCCGAGCAGATGCCCCGGTCGAACCCGCTCATCGTCGTAACCAACGACACCACCACCCCGCTCGCCCAGCGCGCCGACATCGTCCTGCCGCTGCTCGCCGAGCCGGACCTGTCGGTCGCCCTGAAGACCTACACCGCTACCGTCGCGCTGCTGCTCATGCTCACCGAGCAGATGTGCACGGAGTCGACCGCCGACACTCGCCGCCGGCTCCTGCACGGCGACCCCATGTCCCGGGCCATCGAGCGCTCCGAGGCGGCGCTCGAGGCGATGGTGGAGCTGGCCGGGGACCCCGGGTACGCCATCGCGCTCGGCCGGGGAGCGTCGATCTCCAGCGCGCTGGGCGCCGGGCTGCTCCTCAAGGAGACCGCGAAGCTTCCGGCTGAAGGCATCAACGGCGGCCAGTTCCGCCACGGCGCGGTGGAGGTCGTCGGCCAGGGCACCTTCGCTATGATCTTCGCGCCGAACGGCCGGGCCGGCGAACTCAACCGGCAGTTGGCCGATGAACTGGAAGCGTACGGGGCGCGCGTGCTCGTCATCGGGGAGGAGGAGTCGCCCGCCTCCGGCCGCCGGCTCGCCGTCGCGATCGACGCGGCGGACGAGTACGTGGCGCCCGTGTTCGAGATCGTGCCGGCGCAACTGCTGAGCCGGGCGGTGGCGATGGGGCGCGGGGTCGAGCCCGGTTCCTTCGTCAACACGACTCCCGTCATCACCACGCTGTAGGAACTGGTACCCATGAGCGATGCCCGGCCCGCCGGCGCCCCGACGTACACCGCTGGCCGACGCCCGTCGCGTACCTGGGGACGCTGGCTCATCGCGGCTGCGGACGCGGCGGCGGTCGTCGATGCGGCCCGGGTCGCGAGTGGGGCGATCGGGCTCGGTGACCTGCGGCCGCTATCCAGGTCGCGGGCCCGGGCCGCGGTGCGGGCGCTGCAGGCGCGCGGTCTGGTGGAAACCAGGGGGGACAGCGTGAGCCTACGGCCCCGGCCAGCCGGCACGGTACTCGCCGTTGACGTGGGCGGCACGAAGATCATGGCTGCGCTGGCCGACCTGCACGGCGGCGTGATCGACGAGCTGATCGTGCCGACCACCCAGCAGGACCTGGCCGGTCAGATCGCGAGCGTGCGCGACGAGTTGACCCGCCGCGCGGGCCCCGCCGCCGGGCCCGTGCTGGCTGCCGGCGTTGGAGTCCCCGCAAGCTACGACCCGGTGGCCGACCGGGCGTGGAGCGCCGGCAACGTCCCAGAGTTGCACGAGATCCGGCCTGCCGCGGCGCTGGAACGAGCCCTTGGCCTGCCCGTGGCCGTCGCTCAGGACGTCCGCATGGCCGCGGTGGGGGAGCGCTGGCGCGGGCGAGGGAAGGGGAGCGACGACTTCGTCGTACTTTGCATCGGCACCGGCGTGGCGATGGGCATCGTGCTCGGCGGGGAGGTGTTCGGCGGCGGGCGGGGAAGCGCCGGGGAGATCTGTTACCTGCCGCTGGGCAACGACCCGTTCGCGGCCGAACACCGTGAGAGGGGCGCCTTCGAAGACGCCGTGGCCGGTCCGGCGGTGGCAAAGCGATTCGCTGCCGAATCGGGGGCGGAGCGGAGCGACCACGATGCCCGGGTGGTGTTCCAGGCGGCGGCGGCCGGTGACCCGACGGCCGCCCGGGTTCTGGAACGCCAGGCCGAACTGCTGGCAATGGGCATCAGCGTCATCGTGTCCACGCTGGATCCGTCCCTTGTCATCCTGGGCGGCGGATTGGGCAGCAACGCCGCCCTGCTGGGCCCCGTGCGCCAGCACGCGCAGCGGTTGGCGCACCGGCCTCCCGCCATCGAACCCAGCCCGCTGGCTCACCGCGGGCCGCTGCACGGATCGGTCGCGGTAGCCCTCGCAACCGTGCCTCAGTCAGCCTGACAATCCAGCAACAAGGAGCGACACAGTGGACAGCGCAGTGGACCCGCAGCTTCCGGTACGCCGGGTGCTCGAACGAAACCCCAACCTCGTCCGGGCAGCCATCGAACTGCATCAGAGTGGCCAGATCCCGGCGGCCACGTACGTGCTGGACCTGGACGCGATCGCCGACAACGCCAAGGCGATGGCGGCGGTCGCCCGTCGGCTAGGCCTGCGCGTGTACGCCATGACCAAGCAGGACGGCCACAATCCGTACCTGGCGCGGGTCGTACTCGAGCAGGGCCTGGACAGCATCGTCGCCGTCGAGGCCATCGAGGCCAACATCCTGAACCGGTTCGGGCTGCCGGTCGGCCACGTCGGGCACCTGTCCAACATCCCCAAGCATCAGGTCGGCCGGATCGTGGGGATGAACCCCGACGTGATCACGGTGTACTCGTATGAGGCGGCGAAAGCGGTCTCCGAGGCGGCCCGGGCGCAGGGACGCGACCAGGGGCTGTACGTACGGGTCAACAAGCCGGGCGACGAGATCTTCGCCGGCATGGTGGGCGGCTGGTCCGAGGACACCTGTGTCGAGGAGATCCGCCCCATCCTCGACCTTCCGAACGTGCACATCGCCGGGCTCACGATGCACCCCTGCATCAGCTACAACCACACCGACCCGTGGAAGGTGGAGCCCACCGACTCGTTCTTCACCATGCTTCGCGCCAAGGAGAAGCTGGAGAAGGACCTAGGGCTTTCCGACCTTCGGGTCAACTGTGCGGCGAACTGCAACACGGCTACGTTCGAGACGCTCGCCCGCTACGGTGCGACCGACGTGGAGCCGGGCTCCGGCCTGACCGGGTCCAGCCTTTACGGCCTCTACCACGACCTGCCTGAGCGGCAGTCCCAGGTGTACGTCAGCGAGGTCATGCACTACTGGGAGGGCGAGGCTTACACCCTGGGCGGTGGGCTGACCTGGCTGTACTCGCCGGACCAGTGGATCCCGCAGGCGATGGTGGGCTCGACCTTCGAGGACGCCACCGAGCGGATCATGCCGATGCGGCTCAAGGGCGTCGTCGACTACTTCGGCGGCGGGCCGGTCGACGGTGCGAAGATCGGCGACACCGCGGTGTACCCGTTGCTGCTGCCCCAGATCTTCATGAACCGCGCCTACGTCGCCGCCGTGAGTGGCATCGCGCGCAACGAGCCGAAGCTCGAAGGGCTCTTCGACACCGGATGCAACGAGCTCGACGAGAACTTCGCGCCGTTGCCGCCGGCCGAGACCCGGTCCCGGATCGAGCGGGTCGCGCGCTCCTATGTGGACAAGTCCGCGCAGAGGGACCGCGATGTTTCTTGACAAGCTGCTCAGCCGGAACCCGCAACTGGTCCGTTCCGCGGCCGAGCTGGCGCTGAGCGGTGAGATTCCGGCCAACACCTACGTCCTTGATCTGGACGCCATCGCGGCCAACGGGCGGGCGATCCGCGCGGCGGCCGATCAGTACGGCCTCTCGCTTTACTGGATGCTCAAGCAGGTCGGCCGCAACCCCCTCGTCGCGCAGGCGCTGATGGCGGAAGGGTCGGCCGAGACGGTGTCGGTCGACGTCGACTGCGCCCACGCGCTGAGCACCAACGGATTCCGGCTGGGGCACATCGGAAACCTGGTCCAGATTCCGCGCTCCGAACTGCCCGGCCTGCTCGCCGACCGCCCGGAGGTCGTGTCCGTCTTCTCGGTGGGCAAGGCCGAACAGGTGGGGCAGGTTGCGCGCGAGCTGGGGTACGTCCAGCAGGTGCTGCTGCGGGTGGCCGATCCGGAACGCGACACCTACCTGGCGGGCATGGAGGCCGGGTTCCTGCTCGACGAGTTACCCGAGGCTGTCGAGCGGATCCGGCGGGCGGAGGGTGTCGACATCGCCGGTGTGACGTCGTTTCCGACGGTGTCGTACGCCGACTCCGGCGCGCCACGGCCGACCGGCAACTTCGCGACGATCCGGCGCGCGGCGGAGATCCTGCGCGGGCTGGGCGTGGACGTCCGGCAGGTGAACGCGCCCGGGAACACCTGCGCGCTGACCGTTCCGCTGCAGGCCGAGGCGGGCGCGACCCACATCGAACCGGGTCACGGCTTCCTCGGCACGACCCCGTACCACCTGCAGTTCGAGGATCTTCCGGAGATCCCGGCGGCCTGTTACGTCACCGAAGTGGCGCACCACTTCAACGGCAAGGCGTACGTGTACGGCGGTGGTTTCTTCGTCGACGACCCGCAGTGGCTGCAGCCGGGATTCGCCCGCCAGGCGCTCGTTGGCCAGAACGTCGAGCAACTGCTGGAGCAGCGGCTGCCCTTCCTGGGGGCGGGTTCCGGCAGCAGCGGGGAGTTCGGGGGAATCGACTACTACGGGTTCCTCGACGCCGACGAGCGAATGGCCCCGGTCGGCGCCACGGTGGTGTTCGGCTTCCGTATCCAGTCATTCGTGACGCGGGCCAACATCGCCGTCATTGACCACCGCGACGGCCGGCCCCGGCTACTGGGCGTCTTCGATCAACTCGGCAGGCGACTGCCCTGGTACAACTGACGCCCTGGCCGGCAGGGCGTCACGCCTCAGCCCGGTCCGCGCCGGAACACGTAGATGGTCAGCGGGCCGGGCACAAGGTACTCCTCGGAGAACAGAAGTGGCGCTCCGGCGCTGTTGTAATCGGTCTGTTCGAGCAGAAGCAGGTCGGCGTCCGGCTTCAGCTCGAGCGCTTCGGCGAGTTCAGCGGTCGCTCTGGCCGGAAGTACCTTGGCGACGCCGTAGGTAACGGCGACACCGATGCTGGAAAGGTAGCTGTAGAGCGAGTCGGCGCCGCCGACGAACGACTGGAGACGCTCGGGCAGCAAACCGTGGCTGGAGAGGTGATCGAGGCGGACGAAGTCACGGGTCAGGGCAACCGGCTGGTCGTCGGCGGTGCGGGTGCGCTCGATGACCCCGACCGAGGTCCCCGGCATGATGCCTAGCTGGCCGGCGATCCGTTCATCAGCCGCCATCGTGCTGACGGTGGCCTTCCGGGCGCCCGGATCCTTGCCGGCCGACCGGATCATGTCGGTGATCCCGGTGTTGACGTTGAGAATGTTCGGTAGTTCGACCACGGCGGACATCACGAACGTGCCGAGCCCGTGCCGCCGGATGACTAGGCCTTCCTGCTCGAGCACCGCAATGGCTTCGCGCACCGTCGGTCGGCTGACACCGAGTTGCTGGCTGAGGGCGGGCTCGGACGGCAACTGCCCGTTCGTGCCGAAGGCGCCCGACGCGATGGCCTGCCGCAGGTCTGCCATGACCTGGTTCGCGAGGCTGGGTCGCGGTTGAACTCGCGCGCCGGTCCATTCGGTTGTCATGTTGTCTGATGTTAGACGGCTTCGGATGGAAGAGCTAGTCGACGTCGGTCCAGACGACCCATCAACCGCGATGGTGGGCTCGAAAATCCGGTCCACCCGTGTTGGTATTGAGGCATCCGCCAATTGAGGTGGTCGGACGGCGTCCGCTGGCTGGCCGAGAGCTGGACGCAGTCGAACACATTCGCGGGCATACGAACCGTGGAGCGGCTGGGCCTGATTTCGCTGGATCACGACGACGCGTACGTCCTTGCCATGGTTTCCGGACTCGGGGACCGGTGGGACGGGCAGGCGAGGATCGCCGCGCTCCACAACGATCCCGAGCTCCGCGAGACGGTGCTGTGGCGGGTGTTCGAGATCGAGGGCGGCGGTGAGGTCAGCATCGCCAATGTGGACAAGTACAGCCGCCTCGAGGCGGGCTGGGCCGAGACCTTCCGGGCGTTGGTGTCCGACGGCGCCCTCCCGCGCGATCGAGTGCTGACGAGTTGTCTGCGCGCGCTCGGGCGCGACTTCAGCGCGTACCGCGTCGCCTGGTTGCTGTGGGTGCCCGAGATCGGTGGACCGATCGACCCGACAACGAAGCCCACGAGCTGGTCATGTCGGTGTTCGGGGGCATGAGCAAGGGCGAGCGCAATCGCATCAAGCTGCGGGTGCGCACCGCCATGTCCTCACAGACCCACCTGGAAGGCCGCTACCTCGGCGGCCGGCCACCCTACGGCTACACCTTGAAGGATCTCGGCCCCCACCCCAACCCTGCCAAGGCCGCCGACGGCAAGCGGCTGCACGGCCTGACCCCGGACCCCTCGACAGCCCCGGTGGTTCAGCGCATATTTTCCGAGTTCCTGGCTGGCAACGGGCTGTTCGTCATCGCGGAAGGGCTCACCCGCGACGGGATCCCCTGCCCGTCGGCCCACGACCGGGCACGTAACCGGCACCGCTCCGGCATCGCCTGGTCGAAAAGCGCCGTCCGGACGATCCTCACCAACCCTCGCTACACCGGCCGGCAAGTGTGGAACAGGCAGCGCACGGATGAGGTCCTGCTGGACGTCGCCGACGTCGCCATGGGCTACACCAATGTCATGCGCTGGAACTCGCAGGACAGGTGGGTCCGTTCGAAGACCCTCGCCCACACGCCGCTGGTCGACGATGACACGTTTGCCCGGGCACGGGAGATCCTCGCCCGCCGCGGCACCGGCAAGGGCGGTCGGCATGTCGAGCACCGGACTCGCAACACGTACGTCTTCCGGGGCGCAGTGCGCTGTGCGGTATGCCGGCGCAAGATGCAGGGCCAGTACTCCCACGGGGTCGCCTACTACCGGTGCCGGTTTCCCCAGGAGTACGCCCTGGCCAACCGGCTCGATCATCCTCGCAACGTCTACATCCGTGAAGACGCCGTGATCGAACCTCTCGACGCCTGGTTGGCGGGTCTGTTCGCCCCACACGAGCGCGACCGCACCATCGCGGCCCTCGCCGACGTGAGCATGCCCGACATTCCCAACCCCGCGCTCAATCAGGCCCAGGCCATGATCGCGGAGTGCGACGCGAAACTGGAACGCTACCGCTCGGCCCTCGAGGCGGGCGCCGATCCGAGCGTGGTCGCCGCCTGGATCGCCCAGGCTCAGGCCGACCGCGCACGTGCCCACGCCGACGCCGCCCGCTACGCGGCCGGTAGCCGAAGTGACACGCGTCGCATGAGCCGCGAAGGGATCACGGCCATCGTGAACGAGATCGCCGACGCCATCGCGGTCCTCCGGGAGGCCGATCCGGCCGACAAGGCGAAACTGTATCGGCAGCTCGGTGTGCGGTTGACCTACCATCCGGAAACGCAAACGGTGAGCGTCCAAGCACATGTTGGGCGCCCACCGTGGGGTAATGGTTTGTGTCCGAGGGGGGACTTGAACCCCCACGCCCTATGCGGGCACTAGCACCTCAAGCTAGCGCGTCTGCCATTCCGCCACTCGGACCTGCCGTGCCCTGGACGAAAAGACGGGGCGTGGAAGCCCCGCCGCCTGCCCGGTGGCACGGACATTGACTGTACACCCCCGGCGACGATCATGCGAAACGGCTCGCGGGTTGCGTGTCGGCGGCGTCGGAGGGGACGAGAGTGCATGATCTGGACAGGCCGGTGGGCCTGGAGGCATGCGGGGCGCCTCCAGGCCCACCGGGATAAGGGCGGCCGGCGGGGAGTCCGGCGCGCCGACGATCAATGGCCGAAGATGCTGACCCCGCCCGGGCCGACCAGCAGGCCGACGATGATCAACACGATGCCCCACAGTACCTGCGAGCGCAGCAGCGCCACGATGCCGGAGACGACCAGTACTACCGCCAGGATCCACAGAAGAGTAGCCATGATCCCTGATTTCCCTTCCCTCTAAACCGGTAAACGTCGATCTATAGATCCGCCGGCCAGGTGGTGCGGCCGGTGAGGGCGTCGCGGACCTTGTCCACGGCGCCGACGACCGGGTCGACCACCTTGTTGGCCGGGGGAGTAACGGGGGTGGCCGGGTGCGGCCGGGTGGGCGCTGCCTCGTGCGCGATCTCCACCCGGTTGCCGAGCCGGGCCAGTTCGTTGTCGCTGCACATTTCCCGCAGTCGGGGAAACACCTCGTGTGACGCGCGCAACGCGTGGTGGCGTACCTGCCGGGTCAACGTGTCGACGATGTCGGGGTACGCCGGATCGTCGGTGGCCATGCCGTGCAGTTGTTTGAGGGTGCGCAGCATCACCGCGTTCTCGGCCAGCTCCTGGTCGGCGAGGTGTGCGCCGTCGGGGAGCACGGCCCGGGCGGTGGGGTAGAGGTACTGCTCGTCGACTGACAGGTGTCGGGACAGCGTTGCCACCAGGACGTCGGCGAGCGGCCGCGCTGCCGCGCGATCGGCCAGGGACTCCCGTAGTCGGTCGCAGAGGGTCGAGATCTCGTGATGGTCGTCGACGAGGATGTCGACCATGGTGCGCCCGCCTGGGAGGACGTCGTCATCGCCCACCGCGAAGATGGGCGGCAGCGGAGGCAGGGGCGCGGACACGGAGTGAACTCCTTCGGTCGGTCTGACGTTGCCCGATCGATACCCCAGTCGTCCGAACAGCAAACCGCCCCGCTGATCCGTCACCTGCCGCCCGCCTACGACCAGCGGCCAGATGCGCCGGCGGAATTGATAAAGCCTCTTTCGCTAATCGCACAATCGCCACATGTCAATGGATCACTCTCCGTGCGCTAATGAAAGTTACCTATCGGTAACACCTTCGTCGCACGGAGTGAGGTCCGCCCATGAGACTCGTGCGCCCTGGCCTACTCGCCCTCACCATCGGCGTGGCCGCCGCGATCATCCCCACCACCACCGCCTTCGCGGCCCCCGGACCACCGCCCAGCTCAATGGCGAGCATGGGAGACTCGATCACCCGCGGGTTCAACGCCTGCGGCTGGTACGTCGACTGCACCTCGCACTCGTACAGCACCGGCGACGACAGCGGAGTCAACAGCCACTACCTGCGCATCCGCGCCAAGAACAGCGCGATCTCCGGCAGGAACTACAACGACGCCAGGAGCGGCGCCAAAGCCGCCGACATGCCCGGTCAGGCCACCACGGTCGTCTCCCGGCACGTCGGGTACGTGACGATGCTCATCGGGGCCAACGACGCCTGCACCAGCTCGGAGTCCACAATGACCTCGGTCGGCTCGTTCCGCGCCTCCATCGATGCGGCGCTGAGCAGGCTCAGCGCCGGGCTGCCGGACGCGAAGGTGCTGGTCGTCAGCATCCCGGACGTCAAGCGGCTGTGGGCGGTCGGCAAGGACAACAGCGGCGCCCGCAGCGCCTGGGGACTGTTCGGCATCTGCCAGTCGCTGTTAGCCAACCCGACCTCGACCGCCCCCGCGGACGTCGCACGCCGTGACCGCGTACGCCAGCGCGTCGTCGACTTCAACGCCCAGTTGGCGCAGGCCTGCACCGCGTACGGGCCGAACTGCGCGTTCGACCGCAACGCGGTCTTCAACTACCCGTTCGCGCTGTCCCAGGTGTCCACCTGGGACTACTTCCACCCCAACGCTACCGGCCAGGCGGTGCTGGCACAGATCTCGTACACTGCCGGCTTCAACTGGTAAAAGGATCCGCGCCGGCCGCCGCCGGCCGCGTCCGCGGTGTCAGCCCCGACTGGTAAGAAGAGGGGTATGACCGCACAAGACGCTCCCGGCGCGGCCGGCCACCCTGTCAGCGCCGCCGACGAGGTGGTGGAGATCTGCCGCGACCTGTTGCGCATCGATACCACCAACACCGGTGATACCTCCACGAGCGCGGGGGAGCGGGTCGCCGCCGAGTACGTGGCGGAGAAGCTCGCCGAGGTCGGCCTCACCCCGGAGATCCGGGAGAGCGCCACCGGGCGGACCAGCGTGGTGGCCCGCTACGAGGGTGCCGATCCCAGTCGTGGAGCGCTGCTGGTGCACGGGCACCTCGACGTCGTGCCGGCCGACGCCAGCGAGTGGTCGGTCCACCCGTTCTCCGGCGAGATCAAGGACGGGTACCTGTGGGGCCGCGGCGCCATCGACATGAAGGACTTCGACGCGATGACCCTCGCGGTCGTCCGGCAGTGGCGGCGGGAGGGCCGGGTGCCCCCGCGCGATCTGGTACTGGCGTTCCTCGCCGACGAGGAGGCCGGCGGCCGCTACGGCGCGCACTACCTGGTCGACAACCACCCGGAACTGTTCGAGGGCGTCACCGAGGCGATCGGCGAGGTCGGCGGCTTCTCCTACACGGTCGACGAGAACCTGCGGCTGTACCTGGTGGAGACCGCCGAGAAGGGCATGGAGTGGCTGCGGCTGATCGCCCGCGGCCGGCCCGGGCACGGCTCGATGGTCAACGACGACAACGCGATCACCGCGCTGGCCGAGGCCGTGGCACGGCTGGGCCGCCACCGCTTCCCGATCACGGTGACCGACACGGTACGCGCGTTCCTGGCAGAGGTCGCCGAAGCGCTGCACATCGAGCTGGACCTCGACGACCCTGAGGCGGCCATCGCCAAGCTCGGCCCGATCGCGACGATCATCGGCGCGACGGTCCGCAACATCGCCAACCCGACCCGGCTCGACGCCGGCTACAAGGAGAACGTCATCCCCGGCCGCGCGGTCGCGACCGTCGACTGCCGCACTCTGCCCGGCCAGTCGGAGATCTTCGAAGAGCAGTTGCGGGCGGTGGTCGGCCCGGACATCGACATCGAGTACATCGAGCGTCAGGTCCCCTGGGAGACGACGTTCGACGGCCCCCTGGTCGAGGCCATGGGCGCTGCACTGCGCGCGGAGGACCCGGCGGCGCGCGCCGTGCCCTACATGCTGTCCGCGGGCACCGACGCGAAGGCCTTCATCAAGCTCGGCATCCGCTGCTTCGGCTTCGCGCCGCTGCGGCTGCCGGCAGACCTCAACTTCGGTGCGCTGTTCCACGGCATCGACGAGCGCGTGCCCGTCGACGGACTCCAGTTCGGTGCGCGCGTGCTTGACCGGTTCCTCGCTTCGAGCTGACGCCCGAAACCGAGCTGACGCCCGAAACCGAGCTGACGCCCCGCAATCATGCTGAACACCGAGCGATCACCCTGAAGGGGAGCCAAACGATGACCGACCAGAATACGGACCTGGACGCCGCCCTGGAGCGGGTGTGCGCCGCAGCCCGGGCGCATCTCGCCGCTGTCAAGGCCGCCGGCGGGCGCACCGACGACGATCAGGTGTGGCGTTCGTACGTCGAACTCAACAACGCCTCGTTCGACTACGACGAGCAGCTGCTCGACGCGTTCGGGGAGGTGACGCCGTGGGACGTCGACGCGATCGACGCCGAGGAGGCCGAGCGGCAGTTCGCCATGGGTGCCGAGGGCGCCGACGACCCGTACCCTCGGGTGGTGTCGGTGCGCCAGCGCCGAGACTTCCGGGTGCCGAGCGTGAGTGCCTTGCTGAGAGTCGCGGAGTCCGCGCGGCGGGCGGGGCCGCGGGCGGAGGGTGAGCCGGTCGAACCGGTCGAGTCCGTCGGTGCGGCGATGCTGGAGCTCATGCAGGCCAGCGACGGCTCGCTGGGTGCCCTGGACATCCCGGAACTGGAGTCCCTCAACGGGGTGGTCGTGGTCGCCGAGGTCGCCGAGGGCCTGGACCCGGCGGCGTTCGCAGACAACGACGGCACGGGCCCCTTCCGGCTCGACGCCGACGATCGGCTCGTCGACCGGCTCGACGAGCACACCTTCGTCGAGGTCGAGGAGGAGGGCGAGGGCGGCCGCGGCGACACCGGCCGCGGCGACACCGGCCGCGGCTGAGCCGGGTACTCCGTCACCGGTCCCGGCGTGGCGTCGGGACCGGTGACGGATCCTGCGCTGATATCAGTACGACAAGCCGGGCTGCGAAGCGGCGCTGACCTTCCGGCGCAGCATGACCTGCCTGGTGCCGTCGGCGTACAACCGCACCCGGGCAAGCTCCCACCCGGCGTACTCGGCCTGGATCGTCAGCTGCGCCGTCGCGGTCAACCGGTCGACGTTCGCCGGCAACCGCAACGGTGCGTACTCGTAGTCCATGGTTAACGATCCTGCCCCGGTCTCGGGGACTTGACCAGGCCAGAAGGTCAGGTTTGGCGCTCGGGGTAACCCCAGGTGACCGCGGACACATCATCCAGCGCTGCGCGGATCTCCGGCGGCAGGACGACCTTCTCCGACTGGAGCGCCCCGAGCAGTTGGCCGACGGTGCGGGCCCCGAGCACCGGGGCGACCACCCCCGGCCGGTCGCGTACCCAGGCGAGGGCCACTTCCAGTGGCGAGGCGCCCAGGCCGTCGGCGGCCGTAGCCACGGCCTCGACGATGCTGGCGCAGCGCGCGTCCAGATAGGGCTCGAGGAACCGCTTGAAGTGCGGCGACGCCGCGCGGGAGTCGGCGGGTACGCCCTTGCGGTACTTGCCGGTCAGCACCCCACGCCCTAGCGGCGACCACGGCAGCACCCCCATGCCGAGCGCTGCTGCCGCGGGCAGCACCTCCCGCTCCACGCCCCGCTCCAGCAGCGAGTACTCCACCTGGGCGCTGATCAGGGGGGTGCGGCCCGGCCAGGCGTGCTGCCAGGTGGCGGCGCGGGCGGTCTGCCAGCCGGAGAAGTTCGAGATCCCGGCGTACCGGACCCGGCCGGTGGACACGGCGGTGTCCAGCGCGGCGAGGGTCTCATCGAGGGGGGTGGCCGGGTCGTACCCGTGCACCTGCCACAGGTCCAGGTAGTCGGTACCCAGGCGGGTCAGGGTGGCGTCCAGGGCGCGCATCAGGTGGGCCCGCGACCCGTCGCGTCGGCGTGACGACCCCGGCCGCAGCCCGGCCTTGGACGCGATGATCAGTTCGTCGCGCGGGACGAGGGTGCCGAGCAGCGCGCCGATCGTCGTCTCGGCGTCGCCGTCGCCGTACACGTCGGCGGTGTCCAGGAGGTTTCCACCGGCGTCCCGGAAGGTCTTCAACTGCGCGGCGGCGTCGTCGGTGTCGGTGTCCCGGCCCCACGTCATCGTGCCGAGGGCGAGCCGGGAGACCGTCAGCCCGCTGCGGCCGAGCGGTCGCTGCTGCATGGACAGAAACGATACGGCTCGACCGATTCCAGCGGTGTTCCGACGCCCCGTTACCCTGACCTACACCGTTGTCCGCATGTGTTGGCTGTTGGCGCGGACCGGTTCTCAAGCCGGCTTTCAATGGGGAGGCTCGATGCGTCTGGCACTCAATCTCGGCTATCAAACGGCTTGGTCCGCTGCTGCCGACCATCTGGCGCTCACCCAGGAGGCCGATCGACTGGGGTACTCGTCGGTGTGGGTGGCCGAGGCGTACGGCTCGGACGCGGCGACGATGCTGGCCTGGTTCGCCGGCCAGACCAGCCGCATCGAGCTGGGTAGCGCGATCTTCCAGATCCCGGCGCGTACACCGGCGATGACCGCGATGACGGCGGCCACCCTGGACACCATCTCCGGCGGCCGCTTCCGGCTCGGCCTGGGCGTGTCCGGCCCGCAGGTCTCCGAGGGCTGGCACGGGGTGCGCTTCGCGAAACCCCTTGAGCGGACCCGTGAGTACGTCGACATCGTCAAGATGGCGCTCTCCCGCAAGAACGTCGAGTACCACGGCCAGCACTACGAGCTGCCGCTGCCGGACGGCCCGGGCAAGGCGCTGCGGCTCACCCTGCACCCGGTACGCGACCACATCCCGATCTACCTCGCCGCGGTCGGGCCGAAGAACCTCGAACTCGCCGGCGAAATCGCCGACGGGTGGCTGGCCATCTTCTACTCGCCGGAGTTCGCCGCCGAACAGCACTCCCACATCGCGGCGGGCCGCGCCAAGGTCGGCAAGGACATGGCCGGCTTCGACGTCGTGGCCAACGTTCCGGTGGTCATCGGCGACGACGTGGACACGTGCGCCGAGCTGGTCCGCAACTACGCCGCCCTGTACGTCGGCGGCATGGGCAGCCGGGAGAAGAACTTCTACAACCAGCTCGCCACCCGCATGGGGTACGGCGACGCGGCCCGCGAGGTGCAGGACCTGTACCTGGCCAAGCGTCACCGCGACGCGGCGGCCGCGCTGCCGATGGAGTTCATCGACCGTACGTCGCTACTCGGCCCGGTCGACCGCATCGCCGAGCGGATGCGCGCGTACGCCGAAGCCGGCGTGACCACGCTGTCGGCGGTACTGTTCGTCGGCGACGCCGAGGACGGGGTTCGCGCCCTGCGTCAGATCAGTGAGGCGTACGCCAAATCCGGAGTGGGAGAGTAAGCGACCGTGCACATCTGGCAGGCGATCATCCTCGGCATCGTCGAGGGTCTCACCGAGTTCCTCCCGGTCTCCTCGACCGGCCACCTCACGATCGTGGAGAAGCTGCTCGGCCTTCAGGTCGACGAGCCCGGGGTCACCGCGTACACCGCGATCATCCAGGTTGGCGCGATCGCCGCGGCGATCATCTACTTCCGGCGCGACATCGTGCGGTTCGTGATGGGCTTCGTGCGCGGGGTCACCAGCGCGGAGGCCCGCCAGTCGCAGGACTGGCGGATGGCGCTCAACGTGATCGTCGGCTCGCTCCCGATCGCGGTGGTCGGGCTGGTCGCCAAGCCGCTGATCGAGGGTCCGTTGCGGAGCCTCTGGGTGGTCGCCAACATGCTGATCGCCTGGTGTCTGGTGATGGTGTTCGCCGAGTACCGGGCCACGCAGAAGCGGGCCGAGGGTGACGTGACGCTGAAGGATGCGCTGATCATCGGGGCGGCGCAGAGCATCGCGCTGATCCCGGGGGTGTCCCGGTCCGGGGCGACGATCAGCGCCGGTCTGCTGCTCGGCATCGACCGGGTGACCGCGACGCGGCTGTCGTTCTTCCTCGGCATCCCCGCGCTGAGCGCGGCCGGCGCGCTGGAGGCGGTCAGCCAGGCCGACCAGGTGGCGGCCACCGTGGGCTGGACCGCGACCGGCGTCGGCATCGTGGTCAGCTTCATCGTCGGGTACGCCTCGATCGCCTGGCTGTTGAAGTTTGTCGCCAACCACTCGCTGGTGTCGTTCGTCTGGTACCGGGTGCTCGCCGGCCTCGCGATCATCGGCCTGCTGGCGGCCGGGGCCATCAGCGCGACGTGACGCCATGACCGTGGAGGGTTTGCGGGATCAGAACCACACAAACCCTCCACGATCATGAAAGGCGGGGGACGGGCACGTAAGCTGCCCGTCGTGGCGACCGTTATCTTCCTCCGGCACGGCCGGACCACCTCCAATGCCGATGGCACCCTCGCGGGCCACCAGCCGGTCGGGCTCGACGACACGGGGCAGCTGCAGGCGAAGGCGGCCGGGGAGCGGCTCGCCGGGGTCCGGCTCGCCGCGGTCGTCACCAGCCCCCTCGCGCGCTGCCGGGAGACCCTCGCCCTGGCGTTACCGGACTCGGCCCCGCAGGTCGACGAGCGGCTGATCGAGTGCGGCTACGGCGACTGGGAGGGCCAGTCGCTGAAGAAGCTGGCCAAGGACCCACTGTGGAAGGTGGTGCAGCAGCACCCCTCGGCGGCGACGTTCCCCGGCGGAGAGCCCATCGCCACCATGTCGGCCCGCGCCGTGGCCGCGGTGCGGGACTGGGACGCGCAGGTCAACGCGCAGCACGGGCCGGACGCGCTGTGGCTCGCCTGTAGCCACGGAGATGTGATCAAAGCCATCGTCGCGGATGCGCTCGGCATACACCTGGACATGTTCCAACGAATCGTGATCGAACCCGCGTCTGTGACGGTGATCAACTACACGCCGCTGCGCCCGTTCGTGCTCCGCCTCAACGACTCCGGCGCGCCGCTGAGCACGCTCGTACCGCGGCGAAAGACCAGGCGGCGGCGCTCGACCCGCGACTCTGACGCGGCCGTCGGGGGCGGCGCCGGGCTGGCCGAGGAGGTCGCCTGAGGTGCATGGACCGACGCGACACGCGGCGTCTGGGCGGATAGGGTCTTCCATATGACCCACCAGGTGTACGCGTTCGAGCCGCCGGAGCGGTTCGTGGCCGGAACCGTGGGTGCGCCGGGAGAGCGGACGTTCTTCCTGCAGGCTCGCGGGGGCGGCCGACTGGTCACCGTGGCGCTGGAGAAGGTGCAGGTGGCCCTGCTGGCCGAGAAGCTCGACGAGCTGCTTGTCGAGGCGCACCGGCGCTTCGGTGTCGAGCTGCCGCCGGCTGACCTGTCACCCGCCGACAACGAGCCGCTCGAGACCCCGCTCGATGAGGAGTTCCGGGTCGGGACGCTCGGTCTGGCGTTCGACGTCGACACCGCGACCGTGGTGATCGAGGCGATCGCCGTGGGCGAGGGCGAGGCCGAGGAAGAGGAAGAGGAAGACGAAGAAGGGGAGCTGGCCGCCGACCGGGACCGGTTGCGCGTGCGGCTCACCCCACAGGCGGCGCGTGCCTTCATCGACCGTGCCCGCAAGGTCGTCGCGTCCGGCCGCCCGCCGTGCCCGCTGTGCGGCCAGCCGCTCGACGTGCGCGGTCACCTCTGCCCCCGGCACAACGGTTACCGGCGGTAGCTGGCAGTGACGGCAGGTCCACATGGCGCGGCCGACCTACCGGCCGGCCCGATGCCGGCCTCCCAGGTGCCGGCTGACGTGCGGGCCGCCCTCACCGGCGAGACTGCGCTGACGCTGCTCCGCCACGGTGAGTTGGAGCTGGAGGGGCGTCTCGTCGACGCGTCCAACGCCACGCTGCGGGCCGTCATCACCGCTGACGGCGTGACCGCCCGGTGCGTGTACAAGCCGGTCCGCGGCGAGCGGCCGCTGTGGGACTTTCCCGACGGCACCCTTGCCGGCCGGGAGATATCGGCGTACCTGCTGTCGACGCAGGCCGGCTTCGACGTCGTGCCGCCGACGGTGCTGCGCGACGGCCCGTTCGGCCCCGGCATGTGCCAGCTGTGGATCGACGAGGAGCGCCAGGACGACCCGCTGCTCGGATTCGTGCCCACCGGGGAGGTGCCGGCCGGCTGGCACCGGGTGGCCGCCGCGCGCGACGAGCAGGGACACCCGTACGCCCTCGTGCACGCCGACGACCCGCGGCTGGCGCGAATGGCGATCTTCGACGCGGTGGTGAACAACGCCGACCGCAAGGGCGGCCACATCATCGTGACCGTCGACGGCCACGTGTACGGCGTCGACCACGGCGTGACCTTCCACACCGAGGACAAGCTGCGCACCGTGCTATGGGGCTGGGTGGGGCAGCCGCTGCCCGACGACGGCGTCGAGCTGCTGGAGAAGCTGCGGGTCGAGCTGAGCGGCCGGCTGGGCTCGACCCTCGCCGAGCACCTGACGGAGATGGAGCTCGGGGCGCTCGCGATGCGGGTGGACCGGCTGCTCGCCACCCGGTGCTTTCCGGAGCCGAACGACGACTGGCCGTCGATACCGTGGCCGCCGATCTGACGGTGTGACCCGACCTTCGGCACAGTTTGATCCATCCCGCGGCGTGGCCGCCACCTGCCGCCATTACCCTTGAGCGCCATGGAGTCTTGGTCGGCACCCGACGTCCCGCCGCTGCCCGGCACCGGCGCGACCCTTGCCCTGTTCGACTCGGCCCGGCGCGAGGTCGCGTCGACCGTGACCGCGGATGAGGGCCGGCCGGCCACCATGTACGTCTGTGGCATCACGCCGTACGACGCCACCCACCTCGGGCACGCCGCCACGATGATCACGTTCGACCTGGCGTACCGGGTCTGGCTGGACGCAGGCATTCCGGTGCGGTACGTGCAGAACGTCACCGACATCGACGACCCGCTGCTGGAGCGCGCCGCCCGGGACCGCGAGGACTGGGTCGTCCTCGCCATGCGGGAGACCGCCCTGTTCCGCGAGGACATGGAGGCGCTGCGGATCCTGCCGCCGGAGCGGTACGTGGGCGCGGTCGAGTCGATCCCGCGGATCGCGACGACAGTGGCCGACCTGCTCGACCGGGGCGCGGCCTACCGCCTCGACGACGGCACCGGCGACGTGTACTTCGATCTCGCTGCCTCGCCGCGGTTCGGGTACGAGTCGAACCTGTCCCGGTCGGAGATGGTGCGGCTGGCCGCCGAGCGCGGCGGTGACCCCGACCGGCCGGGCAAGCGCGACCCGCTCGACCCGCTGCTGTGGCGCGGCGCCCGCGACGGCGAGCCGTCCTGGCCCGGCGGGGTGCTGGGCCCGGGCCGGCCCGGCTGGCACATCGAGTGCGCGGTCATCGCTCTTGCCGTCCTCGGCGACCGACTGGACGTGCAGGGCGGCGGCAATGACCTGCTCTTCCCGCACCACGAATGTTCGGCGGCGCACGCCGAGGTGCTCACCGGCGTCCACCCGTTCGCGCGCCACTACGTCCACGCCGGGATGATCGGCCTGAACGGCGAGAAGATGTCCAAGAGCCGCGGCAACCTGGTCTTCGTGTCCCGGCTGCGGGGTGACCACGTCGACCCGATGGCGGTGCGGCTGGGGCTGCTCGCCGACCACTACCGCACCGACCGGCAGTGGACCGATGACGTCCTCAAGCTCGCGCAGCAGCGGCTGGCCCGCTGGCGCGAAGCCGTCACGGCGAGCGCGGGCCCGTCGGGCGCCGCGGTGCTCGCGGGGGTACGCGAGCGGCTCGCCGACGACCTGGACGCCCCGGGCGCCCTCGCGGTCGTCGACGCGTGGGCGGACGCGGCCCTCGCCGGCGAGGGCGACGACCCGGGCGCGCCGGCGCTGGTGCGCTCGAGCGTCGACGCGCTGCTGGGCGTCCTACTGTAAGGAGCTACCCGAGGGCCAGACCGGGTTCGTCGGGTAGCTCCGGACGCACGCCGGGCACCCGGTACTCCTCGGTCAGCGTCGTCATGGGCCCGGGCCAGGTCGCCTGGGCCACCTCGATCGGACGGTGGTCGCCGTCGAACGCGACGTGCAGCAGGACGAGCACCGGGGTGTCGGGGCGGATCTGCAGCACCTCCGCCTCCTCCCGGGTCGGCAGGCGGGCGCTGAGGTGGTCGGTCGCGGTGATGTACCGCCGCCCGGTGACGTCCTCGACCTCCTGGTAGAGCGGCCGCCCGAAGACCTCGGGGCGCTCCAGGGAGGTGCCGGCCGTGTCCGTCGGCCGCAGCCAGGACGCGCCGACCTCGACCGGGGCGTCGCCGGTGCGGACCAGGTGGCGGCGGGTGAGCAGTTCGGTGCCGGGGGAGACGCCGAACGCCTCGGCCACCTCGGCGGGCGCCGGGGCACGGCCGACGTAGATGAGTTGCTGCCGGTACCGGGCCGCGAGGTCGGCGTGGTAGCCGCGCTGGCTTCCGTACCGGCCCCGGGTCAGGCGGTTGAGCCGGCGTTTGGTGCCGCGCACGTACGTGCCGGAGCCCGGCTTGGTGATGAGTAGCCCCTCGACGCGCAGTTGGTCGATGGTGCGCTGCACGGTCTGCTTGGCGACGCCGTACATCTCCGCGAGCGCCGGAATCGAGGGCAGTCGTTCGCCGGCGGCCCAGTCGCCGCGGTGGATGCGAGCGCGTAGTTCGGCGGCGATCTGACGGTGCGGGAACTCAGCCGCGCCGGGGTTGATGCTCATTCACACAACCTAGCATCCTAGGACGCACTAGGCGCTGTGTTACCACACACAAATGCGTCCACAACGCGAACTACCTGCGCGTAGGCGTGCGTCGACTCTCTAAGGTGACCGCATGCAGGTGACTCAGTCGGCCAAGCTCGCGAACGTCTGTTACGAAATCAGGGGACCGGTTCTGCGTCAGGCGAAGCAGATGGAGGCCGAGGGGCAGCGGATCCTCAAGCTGAACATCGGCAACCCCGCGCCGTTCGGCTTCGAGGCGCCGGAGGAGATCCTCAAGGACGTCATCCTCAACCTGCCCAACGCGCACGGCTACGGCGACTCCAAGGGCCTGCTGTCCGCACGGCGCGCAGTCGTGCAGTACTACCAGCAGAAGGGCCTGCCGGGCCTCGACATCGAGGACGTGTACCTCGGCAACGGCGTGTCCGAACTCATCGTGATGGCGATGCAGGGCCTCGTCGACAACGGCGACGAGGTGCTCCTCCCGGCGCCGGACTACCCACTGTGGACCGCCGCGGTCAGCCTCTCCGGCGGCACTCCCGTGCACTACGTGTGCGACGAGCAGAACGGTTGGTTCCCCGACCCGGCCGACATCGAGTCGCGCATCACCGACCGTACCCGGGCGATCGTCCTTATCAACCCGAACAACCCGACCGGCGCCGTGTACCCGACGGAACTGCTCGAGAGCATCGTCGAGGTCGCCCGCCGGCACAACCTCGTCATCTTCTCCGACGAGATCTACGACAAGATCCTGTACGACGGGACGACCCACACGTCCACCGCGACGCTCGCCCCCGACCTACTCTGCGTCACGTTCAACGGACTGTCCAAGGCGTACCGGGTGGCCGGTTTCCGCACCGGGTGGATGGTCGTGTCCGGCGCCAAGCAGCACGCCGAGAGCTACATCGAGGGCCTCGACGTCCTCGCGAACATGCGCCTGTGTCCCAACATGCCGACCCAGTTCGCGGTGCAGACGGCGCTGGGTGGCTACCAGAGCATCAACGACCTGATCCTGCCCGGCGGCCGGCTGGTCGAGCAGCGCGACGTCACCTGGAAGCTGCTCAACGAGATCCCGGGCGTGAGCTGCGTCAAGCCCACCGGCGCGCTGTACGCGTTCCCGCGGCTGGACCCGAAGATGTACCCGATCGCCGACGACGAGAAGTTCGTCATGGACCTGCTGGTCAAGGAGCGGGTGCTGGTGGTGCAGGGGACCGGCTTCAACTGGGGTGCCCCCGACCACTTCCGCATCGTGACGCTGCCGCGGGTGACCGACCTCGAAGATGCCATCGGGCGCATCGCCCGCTTCCTCGCCACCTACAAGCAGTAGCCCTACCGTGCACGCGAAGAGGGGCCGGCCCGATCGGGCCGGCCCCTCTTCGCATCGGTCTACCAGGTCGGGCCGGTCGCTGACGGGCCGGCCTGGCCGCCCCGCCGACGCAGGTACTTCTCGAACTCCTGCGCGATCTCGTCGCCGGACAGGGGCTTCAGGCCGGCGTCGCCGGAGCGCTCCTCGAGCTCGCGTACGTACTCGGCAAGCTCGGCGTCCTGCTCGGCCGCGGCCCGCAGGCGCTCCTCCCACTCGGTCGACTCTTCGCCCAGGTCCGCGACCGGCACCGGCAGGTCGAGGACGTCCTCGACGCGGTGCAGCAGCGAGAGTGTCGCCTTGGGGCAGGGTGGGTTGTTGGCGTAGTGCGGCACGTGGACCCAGAACGAAACCGCCTGCAGGTCGGCGCGGGTGCAAGCGTCCTGCAGGATGCCGACGATGCCGGTCGGACCCTCGTACCGGTTGGGGGTCAGGTTGTACTTCTCGATGGTCGCCCGGTCGGACGCGCTCCCCGTCACCGGCAGCGGCCGGGTGTAGGGCACGTCGGCCAGCAGCGCGCCGAGGAGCACGATCTGGGTGACCTCGAGGCTGTGACAGATCTCCAACAGTGAATCGCAGAACGTCCGCCAGCGCATGCTCGGCTCGATGCCGCGGATCAGCACGACGTCACGGTCGGCGCCGGGTGGGGTGGCCACGGAGAAGCGAGTGGTGGGCCACTCGATGCGGCGGGTCTCACCGTCGGCCATGGCCACGATCGGGCGGTTGACCTGGAAGTCGTAGAACTCTTCGGGATCCATCTCGGCCACCGGCCGGGCATCCCACATCTGCTCTAGGTGCTCCACTGCGGCGGTGGACGCATCCGCAGCGTCGTTCCACCCTTCGAACGCGGCGATGGCGACAGGGGAGCGGAGAACTGGCAGGCCGTCGAACTCGGTCACACTGCCAAGCCTACGTGTCCGCATTGCAAACGGCGCTCCGACCGCGCCGGAACGTGTCCGGCGCGGTGTGGGAGAGAGACGTGGATTACGGACGGTAGTTGGGAATCGCCCTTGTTTTCCAGTTAGCCTCTAGTCGTGTCGATCTCACTGCTCAGCGCACTGTCGGACCGCGTGCTCGTGGCGGACGGCGCGATGGGCACGATGCTGCAGGCGGCCGATCTGTCGCTTGACGACTTCGACGGGCACGAAGGCTGCAACGAGGTACTCAATGTAACCCGTCCGGACGTCGTCCGCAGCGTGCACGACGCCTACCTGGCGGCCGGGGCTGACTGCGTCGAGACAAACACATTCGGCGCAAACCTGGCTAATTTGGGCGAGTACGGGATCGACGACCGCATCCGCGAGCTGTCCGAAGCCGGTGCCCGCTTGGCCCGCGAGGCCGCGGACGCCTGGTCCACCCCGGAGCGCCCACGGTACGTGCTCGGCTCGGTCGGGCCGGGCACGAAGCTGCCGACCCTCGGGCACGCCCCGTACGCCCGGCTGCGCGACGCCTACCAGGAGAACGCCGCCGGTCTGATCGCCGGTGGCGCCGACGCGATCCTCGTGGAGACCTGCCAGGACCTGCTGCAGACCAAGGCGGCCATCATCGGCGCCAAGCGGGCCATGGCCGCCGCCGGCGGAGGCGTCCCGCTCATCTGCCACGTCACGGTCGAGACCACCGGGACGATGCTGCTGGGCAGCGAGATCGGCGCCGCCCTCGCAGCGCTCGAACCCCTCGGCATCGACCTGATCGGGCTCAACTGCGCCACCGGCCCGGCGGAGATGACCGAGCACCTGCGTTACCTGTCCAAGAACTCCCGGGTGCCGCTGTCGGTCATGCCCAACGCGGGCCTGCCCCAACTGACCAGCGACGGAGCGGTCTACCCGCTGACGCCCGGTGAACTGGCCGAGGCGCTCGACCGGTTCGTCACCGAGTACGGCGTCGGTATGGTCGGCGGCTGCTGTGGCACCACGCCGGCGCACATCGAGGCGGTCGTCGCCCGGCTGGCCGGCAAACGCCCGGCGTCCCGCGATCCGCGGCCGGAGCCCGGCGTCGCGAGCCTCTACCACCACGTACCGTTCGCCCAGGACGCCAGCATCCTCAACGTCGGCGAGCGCACGAATGCCAACGGCTCGAAGGCGTTCCGGGAGGCGATGCTCGCCGCCGACTGGCAGGCCTGCATCGAGATCGCCCGCCAGCAGGCCCGGGACGGCTCGCACCTGCTCGACCTGTGCATCGACTACGTCGGCCGGGACGGCGCGGGGGACATGCGGGAACTCGCCGGCCGCTTCGCGACCGCGTCCACGCTGCCGATCATGCTCGACTCGACCGAGCCCAACGTGATCGAGGCCGGCCTGGAGATGCTCGGTGGCCGCTGCGTCGTCAACTCCGTCAACTACGAGGACGGCGACGGCCCCGGTTCCCGGTACGCCAGGATCATGCCGATCGTGCGGGAGCACGGCGCCGCCGTCGTCGCCCTCACCATCGACGAGGAGGGCCAGGCACGCACCGCCGAGTGGAAGGTCCGGGTGGCCTCCCGGCTCATCGACGACCTGACCGGCCGCTGGGGCATGCGCCGCGAAGACATCCTGATCGACTGCCTGACGTTCCCGATCGCCACCGGTCAGGAGGAGACCCGCCGCGACGGCATCGAGACCATCGAGGCGATCCGGGAGATTAACCGGCGGTACCCAGGGGTCAACTTCACCCTCGGCATCTCCAACGTCTCCTTCGGCCTCAACCCGGCCGCCCGGCAGGTGCTCAACTCGGTGTTCCTGCACGAGTGTGTGCAGGCCGGGCTGACCAGCGCCATCGTGCACTCGTCCAAGATCCTGCCGATTGTGCGCATTCCGGCGGAGCAGCGCGAGGTCGCCCTCGACCTGGTGTACGACCGGCGCCGCGACGGCTACGACCCCGTACAGAAGTTCATCGAGCTGTTCGAGGGCGTCGACGTTACCAGCGCCCGTGCCTCCCGCGCCCAGGAACTGGCCAGCCTGCCGCTCGACGAGCGGCTCAAGCGGCGCATCATCGACGGTGAGCGGGGCGGCCTGGAGGCCGATCTCGACGAGGCTCTCGCCGCCGGTCGCTCCGCATTGTCGATCATCAACGACATCCTGCTCGACGGCATGAAGGTCGTCGGCGAGCTGTTCGGCTCCGGTCAGATGCAGTTGCCGTTCGTGCTGCAGTCGGCAGAGGTGATGAAGGCTGCCGTCGCCTACCTCGAGCCGCACATGGAGAAGACCGACGACGGCGGCAAGGGCCGCATCGTGCTCGCCACCGTCAAGGGCGACGTGCATGACATCGGCAAGAACCTGGTCGACATCATCCTGTCCAACAACGGCTACGAGGTCGTCAACATCGGCATCAAGCAGCCGATCAGCGCGATCATCGAGGCCGCCGAGACGCACAACGCCGACGTGATCGGCATGTCCGGTCTGCTCGTCAAGTCCACGGTCATCATGAAAGAGAACCTGGAGGAGATGAACACCCGTGGCGTCGCGGAGCGCTGGCCGGTGCTGCTCGGCGGCGCGGCGCTGACCCGCGCGTACGTCGAGGACGACCTGCGCGCGCTGTACACCGGCGACGTGCACTACGCCCGGGACGCCTTCGAGGGACTATCCCTGATGGACCGGGTGATGACCGCCAAGCGGGGCGGCGCGGCCGTCGTCGATGTCGAGCGCGAAGCCGCCCTCGCCGCCCGTCGTGAGCGGCGTCAGAAAACCGCGACGGTACGCGAGGAGCTACCGTCGCTGTCGGACTCCTCGGTCCGCTCGGATGTCGCCGCCGACGCGCCGGTACCGTCGACGCCGTTCCTCGGTACCCGGGTCGTGCGCGGCATCCCGCTCGCCGACTACGCCGCGCTGCTCGACGAGCGGGCCACGTTCATGGGCCAGTGGGGGCTGCGCGGTGCCCGCGGCGGTAGTGGACCGTCCTACGAGGAGCTCGTCGAGACCGAGGGCCGGCCGCGGCTGCGGTACTGGCTGGACCGGCTGGCCGCCGACAAGGTCCTCGAAGCCGCGGTCGTGTACGGCTACTTCCCGGCGTACTCGGAAGGCAACGACCTGGTCGTACTCGACGAGAACGCCCACGGCGAGCGCGCCCGGTTCACCTTCCCGCGGCAGCGCCGGGACCGCCGCCTGTGCCTGGCCGACTTCTTCCGGAACCGGGAGTCGGGGCTGGACGTTGTCGGTCTGCAGCTCGTCACCGTCGGCCAGGCCATCAGCGAGTACACCGCGAAGCTGTTCGCCGAGAACGCCTACCGCGATTACCTGGAAGTCCACGGCCTGTCCGTGCAGCTGACCGAGGCGCTCGCCGAGTACTGGCACCGGCGGATGCGCGAGGAGATGATCCTTCCCGACGGCCGCCGGATCGCCGACGACGACCCGGCCGACCTCGACGGTCTGCTGCGCACCGACTACCGCGGCTGCCGGTACGCCTTTGGCTACCCCGCCTGCCCGGACCTAGAGGACCGCGCCAAGATCGTTGACCTGCTGCGGCCGGAGCGGATCGGGGTGACGCTGTCGGAGGAGTTCCAGCTCATTCCGGAGCAGGCCACGGACGCGATCATCGTGCACCACCCCGAGGCGAACTACTTCAACGCCAAGTGAGCCTTTAGCAAGGGGTGACCTGCGAAAACTGGTTGCCGCACGCCGCCTAGGCCGTCAACCGCGTCCAAGCCGTCACCGAAGGCCCGGTCGATCGCCTGTCAGGGGCGGTCCTCGCTGGTGGGCAGCAGGTGCGTGTCGGTACGCAGCGTGAAGCCGGGCAGCACCTAGCTTTCTGTCTTGGCGGTGAGCAGGTAGTCGTCGGCGTCGGCACTCCACCGTAGGTCGACAGCTCTGGTGGTCGCCGCCGCCTTGCAGAACTGGAGAAAGCTGCGGTAGCCGAGCTTCTTCTCGCTGAAGTCGGGCCGTACCTTGCGCAGCTGATTCTTGAGGCCGGACAGCGGCACCGAGCCGTCGCGGCCGGCCAGGTCGAGGATCACCGAGCGCAGCAGCTTGAACGCCTCCTCCCGGTCGCCCTGCTCGGGGAGCGTCACTTCAAGGTCGCCCCTGGCGGGGCCTTCGGTCAGCTCGACCACGTTCTGGGCGGCGAGGTGGCGCAAGAGTTCTCCGAAGGCGCGGAACCCATAGTCGGCTTCGTTGAATGTCGGGTCCTTCCTGAGCAGGGTCCGCTTGAGTGTCGAGGCGGTCACCGCACCGCTGGAACTGCCCTGAAGACCGGCCACGGTCTGGGCGACGAGGGCGGCGAGTGCGTCGGCATCGCGGCCGGATCCGTCCGCGGCCGCCTGGAGTTGGGATTCCTGCGCCGGCAACTGTGGTTCTGCCTGCGGGGCGCGGGCCGGACGGCCTCGCCGGGTAGGCGCCGGCGGGACCTCGACACCCTCCAGACGGTCGTAGTAGAGGAACTCGTCACACGCCGGCGGTAGCAGTGCCGAGGTCGTCTTCTCCACTCCGAAGCCGATGACGCGCTTGTTGAGCTCGCGAAGCTTTTGCACCAGCGGAGTGAAGTCGCTGTCGCCGGTACCGAAGACGAACGTCGAGATATAGTCCCGCTCGAAGGCCAGCTCCAGGGCGTCTACGGCCATCTTGATGTCGGCCGCGTTCTTACGCGAAGCGCCCATGCGCTGCGGTATGTCGATGAGTTCGACGTGCGACCGGGTGAGCATCCGGCGGTCCTCATCGAAGTACGACCAGTCGGCGTACGCCCGACGCACTACCACCCGCCCCCGCTCGGCGAGCGCATCCGCGATGGGCCGCAAGTCGAACGTCATGCCACCAAGGTAGTCGCGCGCACCAATCGCCAGATTCTCATAGTCAAGGAACAGGGCGATACGCTCTTCTTGATCCACGCACGCCAGCGTACGCCCGGTCGCCCCCGCCCGTGAGCGGTCTGGCACCCGCACGTCCAGGGGCGCACCAACGAACCGGCGGAAACGCAGGCACCACACCGCGTATCGGTCGCCTGTAGCCATTGTCCGGCCAAGGCCACGTGAGACGAGCCGGGCGCCGGGTTCTCCGCAGCCGATCGGTGACATTCATCGCTGGCCGTGCGCAAAGGCATCGTCTCATCGGACGACCGTCCATACGCGGCGAAGGGCTAACGCGCGACTTGCGGCGAAGTAGTGCGCCGGCCGTCGGACTGCGACATCAGAACGGTACCGGACCGCGACCGACCAGCGACATCAACACTTGCGTCGCGAGTACGGGCCGGATGCTCGTGACGGCGACCGCGCCGATCTCCTCATCGGGCAACTCCAGTTGTAGCCCGTCGCTCGCGTTGCGGACATCCCTGCTGACCTCGTTCGGACGGAACGTGCCACTCCAGCCGTTGAGGTCCCCGCGTTGGTTGGTCCCGAGCGAAGCCATGCCGACTACGCGTGCGCCGTCGGCGAGGATCAGCGTTGCAGGACCTGAGTAGGTTGTCATAGTCATGGACCGTAGCGCGGTTCTGGTCGTGTCTTGGCTCCACGTGGGCGTTACCTGGACGTCGGGGTGCCCCGCCCGTCGCCGGCCCGCTCCCCGAAGGGTGGGTCGACGGTACACAGCGAGGATGTAGGGGCGGGGCGACGCCGCGGGTAGCAGGCGCGGGCTTCCTGCGGTGACGCTGGCGAGGGTTGATGGCCTTCGGATCAGTCCAGGTCGGCGCCCCCGGCGGCGTGGTCGGCAAGGCGCTCACCGCCACCGGAGCGTGCCGCTGGGTGGTGCTGCCGTCGCGGAGCTGCCCGTAGACGTTGAAGCCCCAGCAGTACACCGCACCCGCCGACGACACCGCACACCTGTGGTAAGTCCCGGCGCTGACCTGGGTGATCGTCACCCCGGCCGGCGGGTCGCTGAGCCATAAGCGGGGGCACATCCGGGGCACACGGCACCGTGAAACATCGGCAACAGGCGACCATTGGCCGCGATTGTGCCGACGGGGCCGGCGCGGCGAGCGACCAGCCTGGCTTGCTCACGGAACGACTCAGGTGGGTCGTACCATGATCAGATTCGCGTGGAGAGGGTGGGCATGATGGGTAAGCGCGTTTGGGGAGCACCGTTGGTGCTGTTGTCCGCGACGTGTTTCGGCTTCCTGCCGACCTTCACGGCGTACGCGTACCAGCATCGGATCACCGTGTTCACGCTGCTGTTCCTGCGGTTCTCGATCGCGGCGCTGCTCTTCTTCGGCTACCTGGCCGTGCGCGGTCAGCTTCGCCTGCCGCGTGGACGGGACCTGGCGCTGCTGGCGGTGCTCGGCGGGGTGCTCTACGAGCTTCAGTCGATCACCTTCTTCTCCTCGGTGCGCTACATCCCGCCGCCGCTGGCGGTGCTGCTGCTCTACCTGTTCCCGGCCATCGTGATGCTCTTGTCGGTGGTCATGGACAGGGAGCGGCTGTCCGGCCGCCGGCTCACGGCGATGCTGGTGGCGTTCGCCGGGATAGCCCTCATCTTTGGTCTGCCGGGCGGCTCGGTGAACCTCCTCGGTGTCGTCCTCGCCGTCGGGTCCGCGATCTTCTACTCGCTCTACATCGTGTTCGGTAACCGCGTCTCCCCGTCGGTGTCGCCGATGGCCATCGGCGGGTACGTGTGCGTGTTCGGGGCAATCTCGTCAGGGCTGGTCGGCGGCGCGACGGGTGAGTTGCGGTTCGACTTCGCGCCCGCCGGTTGGTGGCCGGTCTTGGGCCTGGCGGTGGTCTCGACGGTCGTCGCGATCGGCTCGTTCTTCGCCGGGATGAGCCTGATCGGACCGTCGTCGGCCGCCGTTCTCAGCATGTTCGAGCCCGTCGTCAGCATCATCGCCGCCTGGCTGTTGCTGGGTTCGCAGCTGACTGGGCCGCAACTATTCGGCGGCGCGGTGGTCCTGGTGGGTGCCGTGCTGGCGGTGACCGCGGTTCGCCCGGGCCCGGATGGCACACCGGCCGAGGCTGCGGCCGGCGAACTGGAGTCCAAGCCTGTCGCGTAAGAACGCCGCTACCGCCTTGCGGGCCAGTGCTCCGCCTTTCAGCGCGGGGGTGAAGGCCCGTGCGGGAGGGTCGCCGGGCCCGAGGGTGCCTTAGGCCGGGTGGTTGTGCTGCTCGATGTACTGGCCGACGGCACTTCGCGGGGTGCCGCCGAGGGAACCGGTGAAGTACGGGCCGACCACAGCTTGTTGGCCCGGTAGTAGTGCCGCCGCAGGTCGGGGAATTCCTGGCGCATCCGCCGGGAGGACACGCCCTTGAGGCTGTTGATCAGCTTGGCGATGGCGACCTTGGGCGGGACGTTCGAGAGCTGGTGGATGTGGTTGCTCTCGCCGTTGAACTCGACCAGGTCGGTCTCGAAGTCCCGGCAGACGTCGCGCATGATCTCCTTCATCCGGGCGTGGTGGCGGTCGGCGAACACCTGGTGTCGGAACTTCGTCACGAAGACCAAGTGAGCGTGCAGGGCAAACCCGCAGTGTCTAGTGCGAATACCGTTGAGATCAGCCATAGGCCAATGGCACAGTGCGGCCATGCAGCTGCGTTACAACTACCGGGTGTACCCGACGCCGCTCAGCGCGAGGCGCTGGCGCGGGCGTTCGGGTGCGCGCGGGTGGTGTTCAACGACGGGCTGCGCGCACGCCAGAACGCGCGGGAGCAGGGCCTGCCGTACCTGTCGGATGGGCAGCTGTCCAAGCAGGTCATCACCCAGGCCAAGGCCACCCCGGAGCGGGAGTGGCTGGGCGAGGTGTCGGCGGTGGTGCTCCAGCAGGCCCTGGCGGATCTGAACGTGGCCTACCGCAACTTCTTCGCCTCGATCACCGGCAAGCGCAAGGGCCGCAAGGTCGCGCCGCCGCGGTTGCGGTCGCGCAAGGACAACCGGCAGGCGATTCGGTTCACGGCCAACGCCCGGTTCAAGGTGGGCGACAACGGCCGGCTCAGGTTGCCGAAAATCGGCGGCCTGGACGTGCGCTGGTCGCGCAGCCTGCCGTCCGAACCCAGCTCGGTCACCATCGTGAAGGACGCGGCGGGCCGGTACTTCGCCTCGTTCGTGGTGCAGACCACGCAGGACGAGCCGCTGCCCGAGGCGGACGCGGAGGTCGGCATCGACCTGGGGCTGACGCACTTCGCGGTGTTGTCGGACGGTACGAAGGTGGCGGCGCCGAAGTTCCTGCGCCGGGCCGCCCGCAAGCTCAAACGGTTGCAACAGGACCTTTCCCGCAAGACCAAGGGCAGCAACCGCCGCAAGAAGGCCGTCGTCAAGGTGGCGAAGGCCCACGCCCGGGTGGCCGACACCCGGCGGGACTGGCAGCACCAGCTGTCCACGGCGATCATCCGCGACAACCAAGCGGTGTACGTCGAGGACCTGTGCGTGGCCGGTCTCGGCCGGACCCGGCTGGCCAAATCCGTGCACGACGCCGGCTGGGCGTCGTTTGACGGGATGTTGGAGTACAAGGCCGCCCGGTACGGGCGGACCTTCGCCAAGATCGACCGGTTCTTCCCGTCCACCCGGATGTGCTCGCAGTATGGGCGTGTCAACGACAAGATGGCGCTCACCGTCCGAGCGTGGGACTGCCCCTGCGGAGCAGCCCACGACCGGGACGTCAACGCCGCCATGAACGTGCTCGCCGCCGGACGGGCGGAGAGCCTAAACGACCGTGGAGCGCACGTAAGACCGGCACTCGTGCCGGCGGCGCGCAGGGAAGCGGTAATCCACCCGCGCGCCGCGCGCGTTCCACGCGCAGCGCGGAGGGAATCCCCGTCCTTTAGGCCGGCCAGCACGAACGCGACGGCCGCCAGGATCGTGGCGGTGTCGCCGCCGCTGCCCGTCGCCGGCTGCGCCGGCGTGGGCTCTGCGCCGGCGATGTCGGCGCCGGTTTTGGTCGATCGAGAACGTACTACGTGCGAGTCGTTTGACGACGCAGGCGGCGCCGAGGGGCCCGCGTGCTGTCCAGGAGCGCCCGGAGAGCCGGTTCCGGGCACGGGAGTGCCGCTGTTGACCGAGCTGTCGGCGTTGCCGGTGGGGCCCTTCCTGACCGGCCCCTCCTGGTTGCCGGGGGTCGGAATTGCGGGATGGCCCGCAGTGGGCTGCGCAGTTGGCTGCTGCTGGTCGATGACCGGAACGCCTGGCGCGGTCGGTAGGGCCGGTAGATCCGGCACGGCTGGTACGGCCGGTACGACCGGCACCGCTGGTACGGCCGGTAGGGCCGGTAGGGCCGGCAGGGCTGGAACGTCCGGTGCGGCCGGAACGGTTGGCAGCGCTAGCGCCCCGGGGCACGGTCCGGAGACCGGGAGACATGTCTCGGCGCTTGCCGCCGGCGCGCCCAGGACGACCGTCCCGGGTATTGCCACCGCTGCGGCGGTCAGCGTGGTCGCCGCGCTCCGGCGCACGAGTCGGACCCAATCGATCGCGGCTTGGACCTCCCTGCGTCTCATTCAGTGCTGGCCTCAGTCGCGGACCCGTCAAAAGACGCGCTCACTCAGCGCTCTAGATCCAGTACGGACTGTGTGTGATCAGGCCATGCTTGAGATTGACAGTTGCGGTACGGGTGCTCGTCGGTTGCCAACCGGTTGCCGGTTGCCATTCGGTTGCGGGTACCTCTCGGTTTGGTTGACGGGCCGGGTTCATTCGTCCGGTTAGATGGCGTATTGCCCGAGGCAATGAACAAACAGGGGGGGGAGGGACCGCACTGGCCGGGGCTGCGACGGGCGGGGCTGGCTGGGAGCTACCCACCTACCGCTATGACGGCGATCACAGCCGTAAGTTGGGGGACATCCGTCGAGATCCTGAGGTGAGTGTGTCGGAGCTTGAGGCGGTGCTGTTCGACATGGACGGCACCCTTGTCGACAGTGAGAAAGTGTGGGATGTCGGCCTGCGGGAGTTGGCGCGCAGGTTCGGGGGAGAGCTGTCGCAGGCGGCCCGTACCCGGATGGTCGGCACCAGCATGGCCGAGTCGATGGAGATCCTCCACGCCGATATCTCCCAGCCGTGGCTAAACCCGGAGGAGAGCGTCACCTGGTTAGAGAACCGGGTGTACGAGCTGTTCGCCGCGGGGTTGATCTGGCGACCGGGCGCGCGGGAGCTACTCGACGCGGTGCGGGCAGCCGGGTTACCGGCGGCGTTGGTGACGGCGACCCGTCGGCGCCTGGTGGACGTGGCTCTCGGCACGATCGGTGCGCATAACTTCGACGTCGTGGTGTGCGGCGACGAGGTCGGCAACAGCAAGCCGCACCCTGAGCCGTACCTGACGGCGGCGTCCAAGCTCGGTGCGGACCCGCGGCGGTGCGCGGCGATCGAGGATTCGCCGACGGGCGTGGCGAGCGCCCTGGCCGCCGGATGCCTGGTCGTGGCGGTTCCCTGTGAGGTTGCCCTGGTCCCGACGGATGGCGTCGTCCAGATCGACAGCCTCACGATGATGGATGTCGCGACGCTGCGCCGGCATCTGGCGGGCCGCGCCGCGGCCTGACGGTCGGGTACCGACCACGTCGCGGCCGGGTCAGCCCACCGCCGCCAGGGTGTCGAGATTCTTCAACATGTCCAGTACGGCGTCGGGGCTCGGCGTGCCCAGCTCGGTGACGAGTTGCCCGTCGGCCAGGAAGATCACCCGGTCGGCGTACGCGGCGGCGCTTGCGTCGTGGGTGACCATGACGATGGTCTGGCCGAAGTCGCGCGCCGAGTTGCGCAGGAAGCTCAGGACCGCGGCGCCGGAGCGGGAGTCGAGGTTTCCGGTCGGCTCGTCGGCGAAGATGACCTCGGGTCGCGAGATGAGGGCCCGGGCGCAGGCGACGCGCTGCTGCTGCCCCCCCGACAGCTGGGTGGGGCGGTGCTGGAGGCGGTCGCGCAGCCCGACCGTGTCGACGACGGCGTTGAACCACTGACGATCGGGCTTGCGCCCGGCGATGGCCAGCGGCAGCAGGATGTTCTCCTCGGCCGTCAGCGTGGGCAGCAGGTTGAACTGCTGGAAGATGAAGCCGACCTGGCCGCGCCGCAGCCGGGTCAGGCCGCGGTCGGGCAGCCCGCTGATTCGGGTGTCGCCGACGTACACCTCGCCCCGCGTCACGGTGTCCAGTCCGGCGAGGCAGTGCATCAGCGTCGACTTGCCCGATCCGGACGGCCCCATGATCGCAGTGAACTCCCCGCGGGTCAGGTCGACGTTCACCCCCCGGAGCGCCGCCACCTGGGCCTCGCCGCTGCCGTACACCTTCCACACGTCCACCGCGCGCGCCGCCGGCAGAATGGTGCGCGCCACGTCCGTCCTGCGTGTACCCGTGGTGAGTGTCACCGCTCCTCCATCTGTCCCGTCGATCCCCGTCGTCCCGCAAGCCCATGATCGGGGCGGTGACGTGCGGTTACGTCCACCCGGCGGGGGAGCCTGCCACCGGTTTTCCCATCAGGGGAACCCGGCTCCGCCCCTCCGGGAAAATCCCCGATGTCGGGTGGGCGCGGACCGTCTCCGGCGCGGTAAACCGGGCGTTCATAAGGACTTATGTCCGTCAGGGAGCCCCCGACGTGTGCGGTGGAGCGCCCCTGTACGTGAGGAGGGCGCCCCTCGTACGGTCTAACCCGTGAGAGAGGCGCCCTCCTGCGAGATGGTCGCGCCGTTACTCGTACGCGATCGCGTTCAGCACGTTGAGGCGGGCCGCCCGGATCGCCGGGATGATGGCGGCGACCACGCCGACCACGGCCCCGCCGATGACGTACGTGGCCATCAGGCCCCACGGCAGCGACAGTTCGGTGATGCCCTTGTCCTTGAGCGCCCGGACGACCGCCGCGCCGAGCCCGGCCCCGACGGTGATACCGAGCAGCGCCCCGAACAGCGAGATGACGACCGACTCCACGGTGATCATCCACATTGTACGACCACGGCGCAGGCCGATGGCCCGGAGCATGCCGAGTTCGCGGGTACGCTCGAGGACGGACAGCACCAGGGTGTTGATGATGCCGAGGATCGCGATGAGCATGGCCACGAAGAGCAGTACCTGGACCATGAACAGCGCGAAGGTGAAGATCTTCAGCTGGTTGCCGATCCATTCACTGCGGGTCGACACGTTGACCTCTGGGCTGTCCTTGAGGACCATGTCGATGTCGCGCTTGGCGCTCGTCGCGTCGGCCCCCGGCCGCAGCTTGACGAACGCCTGTGTGGCGGTCGCGGTCCGGAACCCGGTGGTCGCGTCCTGCCAGGACATGATCATGCCGCCGCCGCCCCCGCTGTTGGCGAAGACGCCGGTGATCCGGAACTGGCGCGGCTCACCGCGGGACAGTTGGGCGGCGACCGTGTCGCCGGCCTTCCACTTCCGGTCCTTCGCCGTGCTCTCGTCGATGAGCAGCTCTCCGGCGCCCAGCCGGTCGACCCGGCCGTTCGTCGCCTTGAGCCTGAGGACCCGGCTCGCGGCGGCCTGGTCGTCGAAGGCGCCCACGAAGCGCTGCTTGCCGTCGACCAGGACGGCGTCGTACGCCTCGGCGGCCACCGCGTCCACCGCGGGCATGGCGCGGACCTGCCGCAGTGCCGCCGGGTCGATCGACGGCGGGATCGCTGACGTCTGCTGACCGGCGATGATCAGGTCGGCCTGGATCTGCTTGTCGAGAACCTTCCCGATGCTCTCGTCGACCGACGAGAAGATCGTGCTGATACCGGTGACCAACGCGATGCTGATCATCATCGCGGCGGCGGTGATCGCCGTGCGGCGCGGGTTACGGCCGGAGTTGAGCCGGCCCAGCTTGCCCGGCACCGACCAGGAGAACAGCCTGCCGAGCAGCGACACCACCGGCTGGCCCAGCAACGGGGTCAGCAGGGCGACCGCGATGAAGTCGACGAACACGCCACCGACGACCCACCAGATCGTGTTGCCGCCGGCCTTGCCGGACAGGCCGTACACGAGCGAACCGCTCCCGGCCAGCAGGAGGACCGCACCCGCCACGGTGAGCCGCGTCAACGGCCGGTCGGCGGTGTTCGCCTGGCGCATCGCGGCGACCGGCGGCACGCGGGACGCCTGGAACGCCGGCAACAGAGCGGCGAGGATCGTCACCCCCACCCCGACGACGAACGACACGATCCACGCCGCCGGTGGAACCCCGAGGCTGGCGACCTCCAGGTCGCCGCTGAGCTTCGCCACCAGGAACCCGCCCAGCCAACCGATCCCGACCCCCAGGGCGAGACCGACCAGCCAGGACACCACGCCGATGACGGTCGCCTCGACCATCACGGATCCGATCATCTGACCCCGGCTGGCGCCCATCGCGCGCAGCAGCGCCAGTTCCCGGGTGCGCTGCGCCACGATGATCGAGAAGGTGTTGAGGATCAGGAACACGCCGACCAGCAACGCCACCCCGGCGAAGCCGAGGAGGATGTACGTGATGAACGACAGCACCTGCTTGAGATTGTCGGCCTGCTTCTTGGCCAGATCCTCACCGGTGTCGACCTGGTAGGCCGCACCCAGTTGGGTGCGCAGCGCGTCGCGTACCTTCGTCAGGTCCCGCTCGTCGGTGACTTTGACGTCGATGACGTTGTAGACGCCCGTCGCCCCGAGCATGAGCTGCTGGGCCACCGGTTCGGTGAACGCGACGGTCTGCTCGCCACCGACGGAGTCCCGGCCTCCGGTGTACCCGAAGATGCCCACCACCGTGAACGTCTTCTTCGCCTCGAGCGTGAGCACCCCGACCTGCTCGCCGACCGTGAGGTCGCCGGTCTTGGCCAGGCCGGCGTTGATGGCCACCTCGCCGCTCGTCCGCGGACCACGACCTTCGCGCAGCGACATCAGCTCGTCCTCGCCGGCCCAGTTGACGCCGAAGCGGGGAGAGGGGCTGGCGCCCCCCACGACCTTGCCGTTGTGCCCGACCACCCGGGCGCCTTCGGCCAAGACCAATCCCGTGGCCTTCGCCACGCCGGGCACCGCCGCCACCTTGCCGACCACAGTGGACTCTATGTTCGCCGGTACGGCCCCCTGACCGTCGCCGTCCACGTCGACCTTGGGCTTGGCCTGGACCTGGATGTCGGTGTTGTCGTACGCATTGGTGAACAGCGAGTCGAAGGTGCGGCCGAGCGTGTCGGACAGCACGAACGCCCCCGATACGAACATCACCGCAAGCACGACCGCCAGGCCGCTCAGTAACAGTCGCAGTTTGCGCGACAGCAGGCTCTTGAGTGTGGCGCGCAGCATCACACGGCCCCGTCGACGGCGCCGTCAGCGAGCTGGGCCGCCGTGACGTCGAGGCGCTTGAGCCGGTCGAGTACGGCCTCGGCGCTCGGGTCGCGCAGTTCGTCGACGACCCGGCCGTCGGCGAGGAAGATCACCCGGTCGGCGTACGAGGCGGCGTTGGGGTCGTGGGTGACCATGACGATGGTCTGGCCGAAGTCGCGTACCGAGTTGCGCAGGAAGCTCAGGACCTCGGCGCCGGAGCGGGAGTCGAGGTTTCCGGTCGGCTCGTCGGCGAAGATCACCTCGGGCCGGGCCACCAGCGCCCGGGCGCAGGCGACCCGCTGCTGCTGGCCGCCGGACAACTGGGTCGGCCGGTGCTTGAGGCGGTCCCGGAGCCCGACCGTGTCGATCACCGTGTCGAACCAATCCCGGTCGGGCTTGCGCCCGGCGATGGCCAGCGGCAGCAGGATGTTCTCCTCGGCCGTCAGCGTGGGCAGCAGGTTGAACTGCTGGAAGATGAAGCCGACCTTGTCGCGGCGCAGGTCGGTCAGCGCCCGGTCGCTCAGCCCGGTGACCCGGGCGTCCCCGACGTACACCTCGCCCCGGGTCACCGTGTCCAGCCCGGCGAGGCAGTGCATCAGCGTCGACTTGCCCGATCCGGATGGCCCCATGATCGCGGTGAACTGACCGCGCTGGAGCTCCACACTCACTCCGTGCAACGCGATGACCTGGGCCTCACCGCTGCCGTATACCTTCCACACGTCCACCGCACGAGCGGCGATATCCACCGCCGTTGGGAGTGTCGCGGTCACGTCTAGTCCTTTCGAAGGTTCCCCGTCAGTTGCATCAACGACGGTAAAGGGCGTATGCGAATGGAGCTTCGTTCCTTCGGATAACCGCCACATGTGTTTCCGGTGAAGAACATCTCCATCCGGAGGCGGCAGGGCCGTGGGCACACGCGGGGCGGACAGGACCGCTCTCGTATGCGAGGACGACCGCCGGTACGCGGTCGCGCGGTCTCAGCTTTGTCAGGACGTGGCCTACATGCGTCTTAACCGTGGTCGCGCCGACGTGCAACTCATGGGAGATCGCAGCGTCAGTCCTCGCCGGCGGGCGCGGGTACGCCCGGCGCCAACGCGATCGCCGGGTACGGCGGCGGGCTGCCACCGAATTCGGGGCAGTGGGCCTGGTGGGCGCACCAGCCGCAGAGCCTGCTCGGCTTGGGGCGGAAGTCACCGGTCTGGGTCGCCCGTTCGATCGCCTGCCACAACGCCAGCAGGGTGCGCTCGAAACGCAGCAGCTCGTCGAGGTCGGGGGTGTAGTCGCAGACCTCCGCGTCACGCAGATAAAGCAGGCGCAGCACCCGCGGCACGACGCCGTGGATGCGCCACAGCACCAGCGCGTAGAACTTGAGCTGGAACAGGGCCCGCGCCTCGAACGCCTCCCGCGGCGCCCCGCCGGTCTTGTAGTCGACCACTCGCATGTCGCCGGCGGGTGAGATGTCGAGCCGGTCGACATAGCCACGGATGAGGAGCTCGTCGCCGATCGTCGCCTCGATCAGGGTCTCGCGTTCGGCGGGCTCGAGGCGCCGCGGATCCTCCATGGTGAAATAGCCGGCCAGCAGGTCGGTGGCAGAGGCGAGGAACTCCGCCGCCGTCGCGCCCTTCGGTGGCGCGCCTGCCGGCGCCTCGCCCGCCGGCGGCATCGCCGGGGCTGCCGCATCCGGCGAGAACAGCCCGGCCAGCTCCGCGTTCGCGGCCCGCAGCCGCTCCCACTCGGGAGCGACGAGCTCCGCGGCGCGCTCCGGGGTGCGGTCGGCGGCAGGCAGGTCGAACAGCCGCTCCAGAACGGCGTGCACCAGGGTGCCGCGGGCCTGGTCAGCCGTTGGCTGCTCGGGAAGCCGATCGATGGTGCGGAAACGGAATAGCAGCGGGCAGGTCTTGAAGTCGGCCGCGCGGGACGGGGACAGCGACGGCCGCCGCGGCCGCTCCGCCGCCTGGCCCCTTGCCGGATCCGCGCTCGTCGAGGCCGGGCTCGTCGGCTCCGCGCTCGTCGGCTCCGCGCCCGTCGGCGCCGGGCTCGTCGGCTCCGCGCCCGTCGGTTGGGATGGGTCCCGCACCATTTCGACCGTCATGGGGGACAGGTTAGGGCAGCCCTACGACGAAACCGTCGATCAGGCGCGGACCCGCGCGCCCCGCCGCACCGGGCGACCCTCCCGGCGACCATCCGGTGGCGACGGGTGAGGATGTTGGGGGAAGTCCTCCGCGGTGTCCACGCCGCGGATCTGATCATCGCCAAGGAGACCGCACGGTGACCGTTCCGCACCCCACCACCTCGACCACGCCCGGCGACACGAGCGCCGCCGGTGACGGCGCCAGCGGTCTGCCGCCGGTACGGCGGGGACCGTTCCAGCCGGGGGACCGGGTGCAGCTCACCGACCCGAAGGGGCGAATGCACACCGTCGTGCTCGAACCGGGCAAGACTTTCCACACCCATCGGGGCGGACTGGAGCACAACGATCTGATCGGGCGGCCGGACGGCAGCGTGGTGACCTCCACCGGCGGCACCGCGTACCTGGCGCTGCGCCCGCTGCTGGCCGACTACGTCCTGTCGATGCCGCGCGGCGCCCAGGTCATCTACCCGAAGGACGCGGCTCAGATCGTCGCCATGGGCGACGTGTTCCCCGGAGCCAGGGTGCTCGAAGCGGGCGCCGGCTCCGGCGCCCTCACCTGTTCGCTGCTTCGCGCAGTGGGCACGACCGGACAAGTCACGTCGTACGAGGTCCGTCAGGAGTTCGCCGACATCGCCCGCCGCAACGTCGAGGCGTTCTTCGGTACCGTGCCACCCAACTGGACGCTTCGCGTTGGCGACGTGGCGGGCTGTGACGAGACGGGGTTCGACCGGATAATCCTTGACATGCTGACCCCGTGGGAGGTGCTCGACGTGGTCGAGCGCGCCCTCGTACCCGGCGGGGTGTTCATCGGCTACGTGGCGACCACGCCGCAGCTGTCCGAGTTGGTGGAGGCACTGCGCGAGCGGGGCGGTTTCACCGAGCCGCGGGCGTGGGAGAGCCTGGTGCGCGATTGGCACGTCGAGGGGCTGGCGGTCCGCCCCGATCATCGTATGATCGCTCACACCGCGTTCCTGGTCACCAGCCGGCGCCTGGCTCCCGGCGTGGTCGCTCCGCCCAGACGGCGCAAGCCGAGCAAGGGCGCCGAGGCGTACGCGCTGCGCCGCAGCGCAGCGGCGAACGGCGCCGACACCGCCGGTGCTGGGGGCGACGCGCGTGACCAGGATGACCTGGAGGTGACATGAGCCGCCCCAGCTTCGGCAGCGAGATTCCGGCAGTCTTCCCCGACTGGTCGCCCTACCAGGACCTGGACTCGGCGGCGCGGGCATACCTGCGCGATCCGGAGATCGCCTTGGAGTCGCTGTCGGGCGTGCTGCGGGGCGCGAGCGTGCTGGGCTTCACCCTGGAGCGGTTCGTCAACGAGGTCAACGGTGTGTGGCAGGAGGTCGTCGTCTGCGACGGCACCCGCCTGGTGCTCTGGCATGGGGAGGACGTGCCGCCGGGCGACGGCCCGCCGGGCTCGCTGACCTCGTCGCTCCGGGTCGTCGCGCTGTCGGCGGTCACGGAGGTCGGTTGCCGGCGGCGTCTGACCCGTACGCCGACCGGCGTCGTCCGCGTGGACAGCATCGACGTCTACCTGCTGCTCTCGTCACTGGACGAGGCTGGCGGCGGCGCGACGGCCGAAGATTCGACGTCGACGTCGACGTTGCGCCACGACGCGCTGAGGTTCGGCAAGACGCTCGACGACGGCGGCGCCGGGCAGATCGCCCGGCTGGAGGAGTTCGCCCGCCTGGTCGCGTCGCTCGTCGGCCGTCCGATGCTCTGAGCACCGCGAAGGCGCTACGGAGGGTCCGATCCCGGTGACCGGCCGCTGGTTTGAGCCGGCCGGCCAGTAGGGGTCAGTCCTCGGCGTCCGGGCCGGCCACCGGGGCGCCGTCGCTGGCGCGCTGCACGTGGATGCACTCGCCCGGGCACTCCTTGGCCGCGTCGATGACTTCGAGGCGCAGGTGGGCCGGCACGCCAACCTTGCTGCCCTCGGCGAGTTGCAGTTCGCCCGACTCGTCCTTGACGTAGGCCAGGCCGTCGACGTCGAACTCGAACACGTCCGGTGCGTACTGCACGCACAGCCCGTCGCCGGTGCAGAGCGACTGGTCAACCCAGACCTGCAATTCATCGGTGTCGACGACCATGCTTTACCTCCCGGGCACTCTACGGTAGCGACGTTACCGGACGAAGGATCGACGGCGCACAGCGCCGCAGCCGGATCGGTAACAGATCACGTGATGGCGTTTGGTACGGGGCTGTTTGGGCGATCAGCAGTTAGTGTTAGAGCACGACGTTCAAAGCCCCGGGGAGGTGGGACGTGGCACGCAGCGACGACGCGGAGACGCGCGCCGCACGGTGGGAGAAAGATGCCCGCGATCTCTCCAACCAGGTCGCGTTCCTGCAGGAAGAGATTGCCCTGCTGCGGCGCAAGCTGACCGAGAGCCCGCGACACGTCCGCCAGCTCGAAGAACGGCTGGCGGCGGCTCAGGCTCAGATTGCCCGGATCACGGAGAACAACGAGCGCCTGGTCGCCACGCTCAAGGAAGCGCGCGCGCAGATCATCACGCTCAAGGAGGAGGTCGACCGCCTGGCGCAGCCGCCGAGCGGCTACGGCATCTTCCTCGACAAGCATGACGACGGCACCGTAGACGTGTTCACCGGCGGGCGGAAGCTGCGGGTGGCTGTGTCTCCGGCCCTCGACGTGGAGGACCTCCGGCGCGGCCAGGAGGTCCTGCTCAATGACGCCCTCAACATCGTGGACGCGTTCGGCTTCGAACGTACCGGCGAGGTCGTCATGCTCAAGGAGGTGCTCGACGGCGGCGACCGCGCCCTGGTGATCTCGCACGCCGACGAGGAGCGCATCGTGTTCCTCGCCGAGACGCTGCTCGACACGCCGCTGCGCGCGGGCGACTCGCTGATGATCGAGCCCCGCTCGGCGTACGCGTACGAGCGGATCCCCAAGAGCGAGGTCGAAGAGCTCGTGCTGGAGGAGGTCCCCGACGTCGACTACCACGACATCGGTGGTCTTTCCCGCCAGATCGAGCAGATTCGCGACGCGGTGGAGTTGCCGTTCCTGCACGCCGACCTGTTCCGCGAGCACCAGTTGCGGCCGCCGAAGGGTGTCCTGCTCTACGGCCCGCCCGGCTGCGGTAAGACCCTCATCGCCAAGGCGGTGGCCAACTCGTTGGCCAAGCAGATCGCCGAGAAGCGCGGCGAGGAGAAGCGCGCCAGCTACTTCCTCAACATCAAGGGTCCGGAGCTGCTCAACAAGTACGTCGGCGAGACCGAGCGGCACATCCGGCTGATCTTCCAGCGGGCGCGCGAGAAGGCCGGTGAAGGCACACCGGTCATCGTGTTCTTCGACGAGATGGACTCCGTGTTCCGCACCCGCGGCTCGGGCGTCTCCTCCGACGTGGAGAACACGATCGTTCCACAGCTCCTCAGCGAGATCGACGGTGTCGAGGGGCTGGAGAACGTCATCGTCATCGGCGCCTCCAACCGGGAAGACATGATCGACCCGGCCATCCTGCGACCCGGCCGTCTCGATGTGAAGATCAAGATCGAGCGTCCGGACGCCGAGGCGGCCAAGGACATCTTCAGCAAGTACATCCTCTCCGGGCTGCCGCTGCACTCCGACGACCTGGCCGAGCACGGTAGGTCAACCGAGGCGACGGTGGCGGCGATGATCGACGCCGTGGTGATGAGGATGTACGCCGAGACCGAGGAGAACCGTTTCCTCGAGGTCACCTACGCCAACGGTGACAAGGAGGTCCTGTACTTCAAGGACTTCAACTCGGGTGCCATGATCCAGAACATCGTCGACCGCGGCAAGAAGATGGCCATCAAGGACTTCCTGTCCAACGGCCAGAAGGGGCTGCGCCTGCAGCACCTACTAGACGCTTGCGTGGACGAGTTCCGGGAGAACGAGGACCTGCCCAATACGACCAACCCCGACGACTGGGCGCGCATCTCCGGCAAGAAGGGCGAGCGGATCGTGTACATCCGGACGCTCGTCTCCGGTGGCAAGGGTGCCGAGTCGGGTCGATCGATAGAGACCGCCACCAACACCGGTCAGTACCTGTAGGCGTCCGGCGGGCAGCAGGTGCGGCGCGTTAACGCGCCGCACCTGCTGCGTCACCGCAGTGGACGAGGATTTTCGTCGCCGGTTCGATGCCGTGCTTCCGGGTGTCCGGTACCTCGGTCAATGCGACTACGGCACCTCGACGGTCCCGGCGGACGTGAAGATCCACTTCCGGGAGACGAGATAGTTGGCCACGGCCAGCAAAGCGGCGGTGACCACTTTGGCGACCAGGTAGGGGAGCCCTGCCCAGGTCAGCGTCGAGACCAGTGCGACGGTAGCCACGAGATTCGCCAGGACCAGGGCGAGATAACGCCACAGTTGGGTGCCGATCGTGTTCGTGCCGGCCGCGCCACCCTCGAACGCCCATACCCGGTTGAGGCCGAAGTTGACCACGAACGCCACGGCGAAGGCGAGCACCGTCGCCAGTGGGAGCCAGATCCTGGCAACGCCGTGGAAGACGAACAGCGCGCCGGTGTCGGTGACCATGCTGAGGCCGCCGACAACCAGGAATCGCACCGCGCTGTGCCGAGTCAGGGCAGTGATTGACCGGGGGATTTCTGACTTCAAGAGATGACTCCCAAGTACTGGACGCGACTCGATCGGTCACGGCGCGGTGGCGCATGATCGGTCACGGCTTTGTAGGTTATCGTCTGTTCGTCCCACAGGGCGGCGCGGCCGCTACGAGTCATCGGGAGTACTCCAGTGATTGATGCCGGTTCCCCGGCGCCGACAGCGTTCGTCCATCCCACGGCGGAAGTCGAGGACGGTGCCGAAGTCGGAGCCGGCACGAAGATCTGGCACGTGGCACACATCCGGTCCGGAGCGCGGATCGGTGCCGGCTGCAACATCGGCCGCAATGTCTACGTCGATGCGGGCGTCAGCATCGGCGATCTGGTCAAGGTACAGAACAATGTCTCGGTCTACGTTGGCGTGACTCTCGAGGACGAGGTGTTCGTCGGTCCGAGCGCCGTGTTCACCAACGACTTGCGGCCGCGGGCACAGAATCCGGACTGGGTCGTCACTCCAACGGTGGTACGCCGCGGTGCTTCCATCGGCGCGAACGCAACGATCGTTTGCGGAACCGAGATAGGGCAGTACGCTCTCGTCGCGGCCGGTTCGGTGGTGACCCGCGATGTCCAACCACACCAGGTTGTGGCGGGCAATCCCGCCCGCCATCTCGGCTGGGTCAACCGACGCGGCGACATCGTGTCGCGCGAGGCCGAGAAGCCTGCCGCTGACATCCTCGAAGAACACTGAGACGGAACGAGAACAATGAGTTTCATCCCCATCACCTCAGTTGTCATCGGCCCGGATGAAGAGGCCGCCGTTCTGGAGGTGCTCCGTTCGGGCAAGCTCGCACAGGGTCCCGTCGTCGCCGAGTTGGAACGCGCCTTCGCCGAGCTGTGTGGGGTGTCTCACGCGGTCGCCGTCAACAACGGCACGGTGGCGCTCGTCGCCGCGTTGGAGGCCGTCGGTCTCGGTCCCGGCGACGAGGTGATCACCACTCCCTTCAGCTTCGCCGCGACCCTCAACGCGATTCTCGAGTCTGGAGCGACCGTCCGCTTCGCCGACGTGCGCGACGACTTCACGATCGACCCGGCCGCGGTGCAGGCGCTGGTCAACGAGCGCACCAAGGCGATCCTGCCGGTGCACCTCTATGGACTACCCGCTGATATGACCGCCTTGACCGCCATCGCCGAGAGCGCCGGTCTCGCCATCATCGAGGACGCCGCGCAGGCCCACGGGGCGCGGGTCGGCGACCGGGCCGTCGGCTCGTTCGGCACCGGCTGCTTCTCGCTCTACGCCACGAAGAACCTGCAGTGCGGCGAGGGCGGCCTCATCACCACCTCGGACGACGCCATCGCCGACCGGCTGCGGCTGCTGCGCAACCAGGGCATGCGCGTGCGCTACCAGTACGAGATGCCGGGGCACAACTGGCGGCTGACGGACCTGCAGGCCGCGATCGCCGTGCCGCAGGTCGGGCGGTTGGCTGAGACCACCCAGCGACGGGCCGCGAACGCCGCCCGCCTCAACGAAGGGCTCGCCGGTGTGCCCGGGCTGACCACGCCCAGCGTGCCTGAGGGCCGCAGCCACGTGTGGCACCAGTACACGGTGCGCGTCGGTGCCGACGCCCCGATCACCCGAGACGATCTCGGCAAGCACCTGGACGAGGCGCAGATCGGGTACGGGCTGTACTACCCGAGGCTCATGCATCACTACGACTGCTATGTCGATCACCCCCAGATCGCGGACGACGCCACGCCGCTGGCTCAGCAGATAGCCGGCGAGGTCGTCTCGCTCCCCGTGCACCAGCACCTGGCCGACAGTGACGTGGACCGGATCGTGGCCGCCGTGCGAGGGGGCTTCCGTGCCTAATCTCGCTATCATCGGCGCCGGCATCATGGGCGCCAACCACGGCCGCGTCGCCCGCCTCGTGCCGGATTTCACCGTCACCACGGTCTGCGACCCCTCGGCCGAGCGGGCCGCCGCCCTGGCGGCATCGATCGGCGCGGACTACACGTCCGATTTCGACGAGGCCATCGCCTCGGCCGACGCGGTCGTGCTCGCCACTCCCAGCGAGACCCATGGTGAGCTGGGGCTGCGGGTCCTGCAGAGCGGCCGTGACCTGCTCATCGAGAAGCCGATCGCGACGTCGGTGGGCGACGCGCGGAAGCTGATCGATGCCGCCGCGGCCCACGACCGGGTGCTCATGGTCGGTCATGTCGAGCGGTTCAACCCGGCGGTGGTCGAGCTTCGGCAGTTGGTCGACGACCCGCTGTCGGTCGCGATCACCCGGGTCGGCCCGTACCCGAACCGGGCGCTGGCCGATGTGGTGCTCGACCTGATGATCCACGATGTGGATCTCGCGCGTGCCATCGCCGGCGCGGAGGTCGTGGAACACCATGCGATGGCACGCGTGGTGCGGTCCGGGGAGCACGATCACGCCATGGCGCTGCTGCTCTTCGACAACGGCGTGGTCGCGAACATCACCGCCAGCCGGGTCAGCCAGAACAAGATCCGCCGGATCACGTTGACCCAGCGGGAGAACTCGGTCGTGGCCGACCTGCTGCGCCAGCACGTCGAGGTGCACCGGATCGAACACTCTGAGTACCTCTCCGAGGGTGGGGTGCGTTACCGCCAGAGCGGTCTCGTCGAGATCCCGTTCCTGTCCCAGCACGGTGAGCCCCTCATGCACGAACTGCGCAACTTCGCCGACTGTGTCGTCAATCGGCGCCGGCCGGAGGTGACCGGAGAGGACGGGCTGGCGGCTCTCGAGGTCTGCCTGGCTATCCGCGACTCCGCGACGATGGGCTAAGGATGTACAAGGGCAGGAAGATCGCAGCCGTTGTGCCCGCGTACAACGAAAGCAAGCTGATCGGCAAGACGATCACGACGATGCCGGACTTCGTCGACATGATCATCGTGATCAACGACTGTTCCACGGACGACACCTCGGCGCGTGCGCGGGCGGTGGGCGACCCTCGGGTGACCGTCATCGACCACGAGAAGAACACCGGCGTCGGTGGATCGATCATGGATGGCCACCAGCGAGCGCTCGAACTCGGCGCCGATGTCAACGTGGTCATGGCGGGGGACGCGCAGATGGACCCCGCCTATCTGCCGGCCCTGCTCGACCCGATCTGCGAAGACGGGTACGAGTTCACGAAGGCCAACCGGTTCTTTTCCCGTACCTCGTTCGCCGACATGCCGAAGATCCGCATGGTGGGCAGTGTGTTGCTCTCCTTCGGTACCAAGCTCGCGAGCGGCTACTGGAACCTCTTCGATCCGCAGAACGGCTACACCGCCATCGCGCGCTCGGCGCTGCAACGGCTCAACCTGGGCGCGGTGGCGCGCGGGTACGAGTTCGAGAACGACCTCCTCATCTGGCTCAACATCGCCAACGCACGCGCCAAGGATGTCCCTGTCCCGGCCCTGTACGGCGAAGAGGTCTCGACGATGCGCATCCACCGCGTCGCCCCGGCCATCGCGAGCCTGCTCTTCCGTGGGTTCTGGCGGCGGATGCTGCTCAAGCACGTCTTCCCGTCGCTCTCGGCGGTGGCGCTGCTCTTCTTCACGGGGCTGTTCCTCGTGTTCGTCGGCGTCGGGTGGGGCATCTGGGTGGTGGTGGAGACCCTCGGTCCGCCGGTGGCCACCACCGGCAGCGTGCTGCTGGCCGTCGCTCCGCTGCTTACCGGCGTCCATATGTTGATCTCCGCACTGACGCTGGACATCCAGTCCACACCAGACTGACGGGCGCGTGGGAGCGGATCCGGAGCGCGGTCCGGCACCATCCATCGCGGCGACCCACGGCAGTACTACGACAGGCGATACGAGGCGGCGATGAGCGACACAGTTTCGGCAGCTACCGAACGGCGGGGGGCGCTGCGGCTCTGGGCGCTCGCCTTCGCGGGTTTCTTCCTCCTCATCGCCGCTTGGTCGGTGGCCACCCCCTACGACGGCGCGCCGGACGAACAGGAGCACGTCATCCGTGCCGCGGGCGTGGCCGCCGGGCAGTTCGCGCCGAAACCGGAGGTGGCCAAGAAGGGTTCGGGAGCGTTCCAGACCGTTCCCCGGGGCCTCGTGCGGGATCAGTGCTGGCAGTTCAACGTTCAGGCCAACGCCGGCTGCGCGCCGTCTCCGGGCGGCGACTCCACCCCGGTCCGCGTGGGCACCGCTGCCGGGCGCTACCACCCCGCCTACTACGCGGCAGTGGGTTGGCCGCTTGTGCTCCGGCCCGGCATGTCCGGAGTGCTGGGGGCCCGCCTGATCAGTGGCGCGTTCTGCGCCGCCCTGCTGGCCGGCGCCTTCGTCGTGATCATGCGCCGCTCGCGTCGCCGGTTGATGATGGCCGCGCTCCTGGCCGTCACGACCCCGATGACGGTGCACCTGGCCAGTTCGGTCAACCCCAGCGGACTGGAGCTCGCGGCGGCCATCGCCTTCTTCGCCGCGTTCATCCCGCTCATGTTGGGGGAGCGCACCGGGTCGTGGCGTGGGTTGATCTTTCTGGCCGGGATCAGCGGGCTGCTGCTCTCGATGCTCCGGCAGACCGGCCCGCTCCTGCTCGCCACGGCGTTCGTCGCGTTCGCGTTCCCGCTCCGGCGCGGCAACCTCCCCGCCCTGATTCGGCAGCGGGCGGCTGTCTGGTGGGCGGCCGGGATCGCCGTCTCCACGGCAGTCGCGGCGGCCTGGATCGTCGTGATGAAGGCGTCCGACCTCGGCAACTACAAGTTCCCGATGCAGCTGTCGCCCTTCCAGGCGAGCTGGCTCGTGGCGGAGCGCTGGGGCAACTTCCTGGAGCAGATGGTCGGTGTCGCCTCGTACCTCGACGCCCGACTGCCGACGCCGTTCTACACGACCTGGCAAGCCGCTGTCTTCGGGCTCCTGTTCCTCGGCGTGGTCTTCGGTCGCCTGCTGGACCGCTGGCGGCTGCTGGTGCTGCTGGTCGGCGGGGCGCTCGTGCCCACGGCGATGCAGGTCCGCTACTTCAACGAGACCGGCTACGTCATGCAGGGGCGCTACATGATGCCCATTCTCGCCGGGGCGGTGCTCTTCGCGGCGTACGTGGCCGAGGATCGGGGGCTGGACCTGGCCCGGTGCCGGGCCGCGACCCGCCTGTTCGTCGTGCTGTTCTCACTCCACCTCGTCTTCCTCTCGTACACGATGGTCCGCTGGCAGCACGGTCTGCGCGACTTCACCCCGTTCCGGCGGTTCAACCCGTTGGCCGGGGAGTGGCATCCCGTGCTCGGGTCGCTGCTTCCGCTCGTCATGGCGGCCGCGGGCATCGCGGTGATCGGATGGCTCGGCTGGCGCGCGCAGCGCGGCCTTCCGGGTGGGCCCGCAGCAGAGGCGGATCAGGCATCCGAGACCGGCGCGCGGCCCATCGCTCCCGCCGCGGGTGCGTTCGGCCCGGCGAGCTGATGGAGTCGCTGTCACCGGGGAAGCCCCGGAAAACCGGAACTTCCAGGGCGGAGAACGGAATGTCGCTGCTTCGGCTCTGGCTGCTCGCGTTCGTCGGCTTCGGCCTGACCATCGGCGCCTGGTCGCTGGCCCTTCCGTAAAGCGGTACCGCCGACGAGATGTCGCACGCGTTGCGCGCCTGCCAGGTGGCCAGCGGCGACATCATGCCCGAGTTGGCGCCCCGCGGCGCCTACCAGTCGGTGCCGAAGAACCTCCGCAGTGAACACTGCCCCTTGGAGCCCCGCGCGTGCCAGGCAGATCTCCATGGCCCGCAGACCCCGATCAGGTTCGCCAATTCGGCCGGTCGGTACAACCCCTTCTACTACGCGATGGTCGGCGCTCCGCTGAAGATTTGGCCGACGATGAAGGGCGTCGTCCTGGCCCGTCTGATCAGCGCCGCCAGGGCGGCCGCGCTGCTCGCAGCCGCCCTGGTGAGCGTCGTAAGTTACTCCCGGTACCGGTTTATGCTCGGCGCGTTGCTGTTCGGCGCTACGCCGATAGCGATCAACATGGCTGGCGCGATCAACCCCAGCGGCCTCGAGATCGCGGCGGGTATCGCCTTCTTCGCCTCAGCCATCCCGTTGCTGGTCGGCAGCGCACGCGAGCACCCGCCGACCTGGCTGGTCTGCGTCACTGTCGTCAGCGCCGTCATCCTGGTCATGGTTCGCAGTGGCGGCCCGATCTGGCTTGCGCTCGGCGGCCTCGCCCTGCTGCTGCCGTTGACCCCGCGGACCGTCAGACAGGTACTGCGGCCGGTGGCGGTGCGTTGGGGCGTCCTCGTGCTGGTGGTGGCCGGCATCGCGTCGGCGCTGTGGATCTTGATCATGAAACCCGGGGAAATCGTCGGGGTTTCGCCGTTCGCGCTGCTCAATCGCGGCCAGCTCTTCATCGGCGAGCTCATGACCTGGCCCAGCCTCACTCAGCAGCTGGTCGGCATCACGGGCTGGCTCGACACCGCGATGTGGCCACCGGCCTACCAGTTCTGGCAGTATCCGGCGGCCGCGCTGTTGCTGGTCGCTCTGCTGGTCGGGTCCGGTCTGGACCGCGTGCGGCTGCTCGTCGTCGTCGGAGGCACCATCGCGGCCGCGGCCATTCTGGACATGAGCGCCGTCAACAAGGTCGGCTTCTGGTTCGCCCAGGGTCGCTACCTGCTGCCGACGTTGAGTGGTGCACTCCTGCTCGCTGCCTGGATCATCGAACGGCGCGGCGCCATCACCGCGGCATATGCCCGCTTGAGCAGCAGGCTCGCCGTTGTCGTCACGCTGCCCATCCAGCTGCACGCGCTCCAGGTCACCATGGCCCGCTACCAGCAGGGCATCCCGCGATCGTCCCCGCCGCCCAACCTCAGCTCCTACAACCCGCTCGTTGGGAGCTGGCACCCGCAGGTCGGCTCGCTGTTGCCGTTGTTGTGTTCGGTGTCCGGCCTCGTCCTCCTGGGCGTGCTGTGTTGGCGGCTCGCCGCCGGCTCGGCTCGGCCGAGCGTGACTGATCATGCCGAAGGTGTGCCCGGAGAGGGTTCGGACAGCTCCGGGCGGGAAAACCTGTCCGGGCAGCCGAAACTGTCAGCCTTCGGCACTGCCCCCGCTCAGTGAGGTCCGGCTGGCGCGCTGGCCGGCACATGGACAGAAGTGCGTACCCGGACTAAGCCATCGCGCCGCCGGTACGTCTAGGGTTGGGGCATGAGCGTGCGTCGTGTGATGGGCACAGAGGTCGAATACGGCGTGTCGGTGCCGGGGCAGTCCGGCGCGAACCCGATGGTGACCTCCTCGCAGGTGGTGAACGCCTACGGTGCGCGGCCCGAGTTGACCAGAGGTGGCCGCGCCCGCTGGGACTACGAGGAGGAGTCGCCGCTGCGCGACGCTCGCGGCTTCAGCTACTCCGGTGCCCTCTACGACCCCGCTGAAGCGCTCGCGGACGAGGACCTCGGCCTCGCGAACGTGATACTGACCAACGGTGCCCGCCTCTACGTCGACCACGCCCACCCGGAGTACTCCACCCCCGAGGTGACCAACCCCCGTGACGTGGTGCTGTGGGACAAGGCGGGGGAGCGGGTGATGGCCGAGGCGTCCCGCCGGGCGGCCACCATCCCCGGCAGTCACGTGATCCACCTCTACAAGAACAACACTGACAACAAGGGCGCTAGCTACGGCGCGCACGAGAACTACCTGATGCGCCGGTCGACGCCGTTCGCCGACATCGTGGTGCACCTGACGCCCTTCTTCGTCACCCGCCAGATCGTCTGCGGGGCCGGGCGGGTCGGCATCGGGCAGGACGGCAACACCCCGGGCTTCCAGATCTCGCAGCGCGCCGACTTCTTCGAGGTCGAGGTCGGTCTGGAGACCACGCTCAAGCGGCCCATCATCAACACCCGCGACGAGCCGCACGCCGACGCCGACAAGTACCGACGGCTGCACGTCATCATCGGCGACGCCAACCTCTCCGAGATTTCCACGTACCTGAAGGTCGGCACGACCTCCCTGGTCCTGGCGATGATCGAAGACAAGGCGCTGCCCGGCGATCTCGGCATCGCCGACCCCGTCAGCGAGCTCAAGGCCGTCAGCCACGACCCGTCGCTCAAGCACCTCATCCGCATGCGGGACGGGCGTCGGCTGACCGCCCTGGACATTCAGTGGGCGTTCTATGAACGCGCCCGGGCCTACGCCGAGGCCCGCCGAGGCGAGGACGAGGCCGAAGAGGTCACCTTCGACGTACTGGATCGCTGGGAGAGCATCCTCGACCGCCTCGGTCGCGACCCCGCGCTGTGCGCCGACGAGCTGGACTGGGTGGCCAAACTGCGCCTGCTGGAGGGCTACCGCGACCGCGAGTCCCTCGGATGGGCATCGCACAAGCTGCAACTGGTCGACCTGCAGTACTCCGACGTGCGACTGGAGAAGGGCCTCTACCACCGCCTGGTCGCGCGTGGCTCGATGAAGACGCTGTTCGGCGAGGAAGACGTGCGTCGGGCGATGGTCGAACCGCCCGACGACACTCGTGCCTACTTCCGGGGCAGGTGCCTGGCGCAGTACGCCTCGGAGGTGGTTGCGGCGAGTTGGGACTCGGTCATCTTCGACGTGGGCAGGGAGTCGCTGGTCCGGGTTCCGATGATGGAGCCGGAGCGGGGGACGAAAAAGCACGTGGGCACCTTGTTCGATCGTTGCGCCAGCGCGAAGGACCTGCTTGAGGCGATCACGTCCGGGTAACGTCGGAGGATCGCGGTACGTTGGCACGCACAAGGACGGCACGCATCGGCGATGCGCTGAAGGAGGCCCGATATGGCAACTCGTGAACCCGGGGGACGGGCGCAGTCCGGCCGCTCCCGCCGTGACGAAGAGATCGACGAGGCGCCGGCTGCCGAGGCCAGCGCCGAAGCGGCGGAGCGTCACGAGAAGTTGAGCGAGGACGTCGACGACCTGCTCGACGAGATCGACTCGGTTCTTGAGGAGAACGCAGAGGAGTTCGTTCGGGGTTACGTCCAAAAAGGCGGACAGTGACGCTTATTTCCGAGTAAATCGGACAAAGCGCGGCCTATCGGCGACCGCGACGAATTGCGTCGCTGTCGGGACTGCGGTGAGTGGAGACCGCTAACCGAGCTTGCAGTAGCAGCCGGCGCCCAAGTGGCAACGGCAGCTGCTGCAAGCCGTGTTACACGTGCGTTCAGTGGCTAGCCCCGCGAAGCGCTCGCCAGTATCACCTGAGGCGTCGGTACCGCATCGGCCAGAAGGAGTTTGGGGCACTGCTGGCCGAGCAGGGCGGCGTCTGCGCAATCTGCGGCACACCCGACCCCGAGCGTGTTGACCACGATCATGTGTTCGGTAACGTACGTGGCATTCTCTGCTTCAACTGCAACGGCGGCCTGGGTCAGTTCTCCGGCGATGTCCGGAGGCTGAGCGAGGCGATCAGATACCTGAAAGGAACCACGTGGCAGCGGGTCTCGATCCATCCGGGCGTCTACCGGCTGTATTCACCACGCCGGGAACTTCGTCGTTCACCGAGTTCCTGAGCATGGCCGCTCCGGAACTGCTGCCCGGCCGGCGCCCGTTGCCCGCTGGCGCGTCAGCCGAGGTCGGACCGCACGCGACCACGATCGTCGCGCTCACCTGCGCGGACGGTGTGGTGATGGCTGGCGATCGGCGGGCCACGATGGGCAACCTCATCGCCAGTCGGGACATCGAGAAGGTCTTCGCCGCCGATGCGTACTCGCTGGTCGGCATCGCCGGAACCGCCGGTGTGGGCATCGAGCTCATGCGGTTGTTCCAGGTCGAACTGGAGCACTACGAGAAGATCGAGGGCGCGATGCTCTCGTTGCACGGCAAGGCCAACCGGTTGGCGACGATGATCCGCAACAACCTCGGCGCCGCGCTGCAGGGACTCGCGGTGATCCCGCTCTTCGCCGGGTTCGATGTGGACGCCGAGGACCCCGGCCACGCCGGGCGTATCTTCAGCTTCGACATCGCCGGCGGGGTCTACGAGGAGAAGGGCTTCGACGCCATCGGCTCCGGTTCGCTGTTCGCGAAGTCGGCGTTGAAGAAGCGCTACCGCGCCGGGGTGAGCCTCGACGAGGGGGTCCGGCTGGCGATGGAGGCGCTGTACGACGCCGCCGATGACGACACCGCCACCGGCGGCCCCGACCTGATCCGGAAGGTGTACCCGGTCGTCATGACCGCGACCGCGGAGGGCTCGCGCCGGCTGACCGACGAGGAAGCGGGTGAGGTGGCCGAGGCCGTGGTCCGCGACCGGATGGAAAACCCGGGCGGCTGACGCCCACACCAGTTCGTAAGCGACGATCGCCGTAAAGGAGACGCAACCCGCCGTGGCCATGCAGTTCTATGCCTCGCCCGAGCAGATCATGCGGGACCGCTCGGAGTACGCCCGCAAGGGAATCGCCCGTGGGCGCAGCGTCGTCGTGCTCACCTACGAGGGTGGGGTGCTCTTCGTCGCCGAGAACGTGTCGACCGCCCTGCACAAGGTCAGTGAGCTTTACGACCGGATCGGGTTCGCCGCGGTCGGCCGGTTCAACGAGCTGGAGAACCTGCGCGCCGCCGGGGTCCGCATGGCGGACCTGCGCGGGTACTCCTACGACCGCCGGGACGTGACCGCCAGGTCTCTCGCCAACGCGTACGCCCAGACCCTCGGCGCGATCTTCACCGAGCAGTCCAAGCCGTTCGAGGTGGAGATCTGCGTGGCGGAGGTCGGTTCCCGGCCGGAGCGCGACGAGCTCTACCGGCTGACATACGACGGGTCGTTGCAGGACGAGCCGGGCACGATCGCGATGGGTGGCCAGGCGGACGCCATCTCGCAGGTGCTCAAGGCCCGTCACCGCCCGGACATGTCCCTGCGTGATGCGGTCCAGCTCGCGGTGCAGTCGTTGGGCAGCGTCGGGGGAGAGGGCGGCCAGCCGCGCAAGTTGGAAGCCAGTCAGCTTGAGGTGGCGGTGCTCGATCGTCGCCGGCCCGGGCGTACGTTCCGGCGGATCACGGGAGCAGCGCTGGCTCCGCTGCTCGCCCCCGAGGACGGGGCCGGTAAGAAGGGCGGGGCGCCGGTGGAGCCGGCCGAGGGGCCGAAGATCGCAGAGCCGGGCCCGTCACCGGCGGACAAGTCCCCGGGCGGGGTCGACCCCGTCGCCGACGGCGAGGGGTAAGCCCGCCGCTCACATCCGTACACGACCGTGCCCGGCTCTCTTCGCGAGGGCCGGGCACGGTTCGTTGCGCGTCGGGTGGGATCAGGCCGGCGGCTCAGTCGGAGCCAGCAGGGTCGGGGCGGGCAGCAGCCCCCGGTCGCGATTGAGGATTTCGGCGTCCCGGATGGCGACCGTGCGGACCAGTTCCGTGGTGCGCTGCTCGCTGCTCTGCAGGCGCAGGTAGAGGCTGAGGACCGCGAAGACGAACGCCACGATCAGCGCGTACAGCAGCAGGTCCGCGCCGCGGCCGACCCCGAAGATGTGCTTGGCCACCCAGGACGTGGCTTCCGGCTGCAGCACCGCGAACGCATTGAGGAACAGGAAGGCGATGAACGCCAGGCGCTTGCTCGCCCGCATCCGCGCGCCGTGCTGACCGCGGACGAACACGATCAGGAAACCGAGGACCGCAGCCAGCAGGACGGCCTGAATCAGAAGCTTCATCGGACTACCTCCCGCGCCGGGACATCGAGACGTCGAAGAGGATGTTGACGCCGTTGATCAGGGACTGGCCCTTCGCGCGCGAGTACTCCGTGTAGAGAACCGTCACCGGGCACTCCGCGACGCGCCAGGAGGACCGGGCGAGGGCCGTGGCGATCTCGGAGGCGTGGGCCATCCCGTTCTGGCTGATGCGCAGGGCTTCGGCCGGACCCCGGGTGAAAAGGCGCAGGCCGTTGTGCGCGTCGGTCAACTTGAGACGGCGAGCGGTGGGGCTCAGGGCGACGACGGTGCGCAGGACGACCCGCTTGATCCACGGCACGGTTTCGGCGCTCGTGAGGAAGCGCGAGCCGAGCACGACGTCGGCCTTGCCGGAGCGGGCCAGGTCGAGCATCGTGAGGACGTCCTCGACCCGGTGCTGGCCGTCGGCGTCGAAAGTGACGAAGTAGCTGCTTCCGGTGCGGCCCAAGGCGTAGCGCAGGCCTGTCTGCAGCGCCGCGCCCTGGCCCAAGTTGATCGGATGGCGGACGAGGTGGGCTCGGGTACCGAGGATCTGCTGTGCGGAGGCGTCGGAACTGCCGTCGTCGACGCAGACGACATTCGGGAAGGTCTGCAGGACATTCTCGAGGACGTCGGCAATCACCTTCTCCTCGTTGTAGACGGGGATGATGATCCACACGTCCTCGTTGCCCCTGGCCACTCGCTCACCCCTAGAATTCGTTCGCGCGGTCATCGTAGCGGCTGCTCTGACCAACGACCGATCACACCAATGGGCGCACGAGGCGCCAGTACGCCCGCATGACGGCGTTGAGCGGGGTGACCACGCCGGGCAGCTCGATCGCGCTCGTGGAGAGCTGGTCGGTCAGCAGGGCCATCCACTGCCGGTCGGGAACGACACGCTCGGCCTGCAGCAGCCGCCGCCGTCGCCGGATGTGGCCGGCGTGGCCGATCAGCCATCGCCAGCTTCGCAGCTTGGCCCGCAGCCATCCCTGCTTGGCGGCGAGCGGCACCATGCCCAGTTCGAGGCTGAGCAGCGCGGGTGACAGCAGCAGGAGCGCCCGCCACCCCCACAGCGTGGCGAGGAACATGAGCCGGTTGCGCTCGATCATGTAGAACTTGAACTCGTTGCGGGAGAATTCGTACCGGTGCACGGCGACCGCGTCGGGGACGTAAACCACGCGCAGGCCGCGCCGCCACGTGCGAATCGACAGCTCGGTGTCCTCGTGGTAGGCGAAGTACTCCACGTCGAAGCCGCCCAGCTCCACCCACAGCGAGCGGCGCATCAGCAGGCAGGCGCCACTGGCGGTCACGACGTCGACCGGCTCCGTGCCCTCCTCCGGCTCACCCAGGCGCCCGGCCCAGCTCAGCCCCAGCACGTGGACCGGGTTGCCGGCGGAGTTGATCAGACGGGGATCGTCGGCCAGCCGGATACTGGCGCCGGCGATTCCGATCCCGGGGCGGGCGGCCTCCTCGACCAGCCGGGCCATCGTGTTCGGCTCGACGATCGCGTCACCGTTGACCAGCGCGATGTACTCGCCGGTCGCAGCCATGGCGCCGGCGTTGCAGCCGCCGGCGAAGCCCAGGTTCTCGCCCGGGCGTACGACGGTCACGCCGGGCAGCTTTTCGAGGACCTCGACGTCGTCGGTGGTGCACCCGTTGTCGACGAGCACCACGTCGACCGCCGCCTTCTCCGATGCCAGCAGCGCCTCCACGCCGCGGCGCAGCCACGGCTCGGCCTGCCACGCGAGAACGATCGCGCTGACGCGCGGCAGCGCGTCGCTCTCTCGATTGGTGGTCATCGTCGATCTCCTGTCGGTCCGCTCGTAGCTCGCGCACGACAGGGTAGCCGCATTCGGATTGGCGTTCATGAAACGGGCAAAGTGTGTTGCTACATTAAGACAATGGGTGACACGAAGCGGGCGGTGCCGGGCACCGCCCGCTCACCGCGGGCGATGCGATAGTGATCAACGTCGACCCGCACTCGCCGGTCCCACCGTACGAGCAGGTCCGATCCCAGATCGCGGCCCTGGCCCGGGATGGCCACCTGTCGGCAGGCACCCGGCTCCCCACCGTCCGCCAGCTCGCGGGCGACCTCGGCCTCGCCGTCAACACCGTGGCGCGGACGTACCGGGAGTTGGAGGCGGCCGGCCTGGTCGAGACCCGGGGCCGGCACGGCACGTTCGTGACGCACCGCGCCGCCTGCGTGCCCGTCGAGGCTGAGCGGCTCGCGGCCCGGTATGCGGAGGAGACCCGCCGCCTGGGCCTCGATCCGGCTCAGGCGCTGGGCCTGGTCCGCGCGGCGCTCGGGCAGCCCGAACCGGGGCTCGGCGCGGGCGCCTGACCCCGGGCGCTGGCCCGCGAGTCGCCGGTACCGCCGTGATCGGCCGCCCAGGAGCCGTCTAGGCGGATCATGCCAGAAATCAGGTGCGATCCAGGCCGGATCGCTACGGCAGGAATGCTCCCTCGGCGGCTAATGTCTTTCCATGGACCGGCGCATCTTCGGACTGGAGACCGAGTACGGGGTCACCTGTACCTACCGTGGGCAGCGGCGGCTGTCCCCGGACGAGGTGGCGCGTTACCTATTCCGCCGGGTCGTGTCGTGGGGCCGTTCGAGCAACGTGTTCCTGCGCAACGGCGCGCGGCTGTATCTGGACGTCGGCTCGCATCCGGAGTACGCGACTCCGGAGTGCGACTCTGTGCCCGACCTGGTCATGCACGACCGCGCGGGCGAGCGCATCCTCGAGGGTCTGCTCGTCGACGCGGAGAAGCGGCTGCACGACGAGGGCATCGCGGGCGAGATCTACCTTTTCAAGAACAACACGGACTCGGCCGGCAACTCATACGGCTGCCATGAGAACTACCTGGTCAGCAGACACGGGGAGTTCGGGCGGCTGGCCGACGTCCTGATTCCTTTCCTGGTCACCCGCCAGCTCATCTGCGGCGCCGGCAAGGTGCTGCAGACCCCGCGGGGGGCCGTGTACTGCCTGTCCCAGCGTGCCGAGCACATCTGGGAGGGCGTCTCGTCGGCCACCACCCGCAGCCGGCCGATCATCAACACGCGCGACGAGCCGCACGCCGACGCTGAGCGGTACCGGCGGCTGCACGTCATCGTGGGCGACTCCAACATGAACGAGGTCACGACGCTGCTGAAGGTCGGCAGCGCCGACATCGTGCTGCGGATGATCGAGGCCGGCGTTCCGGTGCGTGACCTGACCCTGGAGAACCCGATCCGGGCGATCCGCGAGGTCAGCCACGACATCACCGGGCGGCGCAAGGTACGCCTGGCCAACGGCAAGGAGTGCAGTGCGCTGGAGATCCAGCAGGAGTACTTCGCCAGGGCCAGCGAGTTCGTCGAACGGCGGGGCGCCGACGCGGCGACGAAGCGGGTCGTGGACCTGTGGAGCCGGGTGCTGCAGGCGGTCGAGAGCGGTGACCTGTCCGGGGTGGACCGTGAGATCGACTGGGTCACGAAGCTGCGGACGATCGAGAGCTACCAGCGCAGGCACGATCTGCCGCTGTCGCATCCAAGGGTCGCGCAGATGGACCTGGCCTACCACGACCTGCGGCGCGGTCGCGGCCTGTACGCCCTGCTGGAGAAGCGCGGCGCGGTCGACCGGGTCGCGACGGACGTGGAGATCTTCCAGGCCAAGGAGACCCCACCGCAGACCACGCGGGCGCGGCTGCGCGGGGAGTTCATCCGGCACGCCCAGGAGCGTCGCCGCGACTTCACGGTCGACTGGGTGCACCTCAAGCTCAACGACCAGGCGCAGCGGACGGTCCTGTGCAAGGACCCGTTCCGGGCCTATGACGAGCGGGTCGACCGGCTGATCGCCAGTATGTGACCGGCGATCAGGTAGTGGGTAGGCTCGGCGACGCCATGGCACACGATGACCCAGTCGCCGAGTCGACCGCCCCGGCCGGGAGCGCCCAGCCGCCGTCCGCGGGCCCGGCCACGTCCGCGGCTCCGGGCCGGTCGGTTGAGCTGCCCCTCCGCTCGGCTGAGCTGCCCCTCCGCTCGGACATGGTGGGCTGGGCGGTCCAGCGCGTCCGGCGGCGCCGGAACAGGATCTCCGCCGAGATCGAGCGCAACCGGCGCGGCGAGCCGGTCGTGCCCACCTGGGTCCTGACGGTGCTGCTCGCCGTGATCCTCGGCGGCTGGCTCGCCCTGGTGGTCCTGTCCTGACCGCTCCGCTTAGAGCAGTGACGCGGCGTGCCGTCCGGCGGCCGCGGCGGCCAGGAAGTACGCGTGGTCGGCGGCCAGGCCGCGCCCCATCGTCGAGAGCGTGACCGGCAGGGCGCGCAGCGCCTCGTCGAGCCCGGCCACGCCGACCGTCACGATCCGGTGCCGCTGCCGGAGCGGGGCGAGCGCGGCGTCGACGCCCAGGTCCGGGTCCACGCCCGCCGGCACCACCAGGTCGGCCGGCGCCAGGGCGACTCGCCCGTACGCGGTGAGGCTGTGGTGGGAGACGCCCCGGTGGCGGGCCCGGGGGTCAGCGGCGGAGATGCGCAGCGAACCCACCGGACGGCCGGACAGCGTCGCGGCCGCGTTGACCGCCTCGCCCACGGCGACGCCGGAAAAACCCCAGGGGGTACCCGTACCGAGGTTGCCCGGCCCCTGCGCCACGACCGCCACGTCGGCGCGCAGGGCATGGCGCGCCGCGAGCAGGCCGGTGTGCACGTTGGTGGCCTCGAGGTCGCCGCCGAAGGCCTGCCCGACGGTCACCACCCCGGCGAGCCGGTCGGCGAGGGCGTCGAGCGTGCGGGAGAACCAGGCCGGCAGCGCGCCACCGTCGGTCATCACGTACGCGACGCGCGCGTCGGGCCGGTCGGCGTGCACCCCGGCGACCACCGCGGGGAGCGCGGAGTGCAGGTCCGCGGTCACCACGGGCATCCCGTCCAGCGAGTCCGACGACTCGAGCACGCCACGGTGGGGTGAGTCGTCCTCGTCGGCGGCCAGCACGACCGCCTGCAGCGGCGTGTAGCGGGCCTTCACCACGTGTCCCGGCTGGTCGGCGTCGGCGGGCAGCCGGTCGGGTAGCGCGACGACCAGGGCGTACCCGCCGGTACCCAGGCCCAGGGCGAGCGCGTTGACGTTGAGCAGGACCATGTCTCCGACCTGCGGTTCGCCGACGAGCGCGGGGTAGGCCAACGCCCGTACCGCCGCCGGATCCTCCGGGCGCCGGCGTTCCAGCGTCACGTCGAGTTCGACCGCGCCCCGCCAGCGGCGACGCAGTCCGGTCACGGTGCCCTGGCGCCATCGGATCACCGTGCCACGCTAACGGATCACGCCGTGGCCTCCGCGCCACCCCGCCGGGACACAGTTGATCGTACGTACGTACGGATATCGTCAACCGTCACCGCAAACACGCCCGGACGCTGCTAGCGTCGGAGCGTGTCGCGCAGCCGCACCGAACGCCTCGTCAACCTCGTCATCTGCCTGTTGTCCACCCGCCGCTTCCTGACCGCGGCGCAGATCGCCGCGACCGTGCCCGGCTACGAGCACGATCCGTCAGACCCGCGCGACCACGAGGCGTTCCAGCGCAAGTTCGAGCGGGACAAGGCCGAACTGCGCGACCTCGGGGTGCCGCTGGAGACCGGCACCGCCAGCGTCTTCGACACCGAGCCCGGCTACCGCATCGCACGGGGGGAGTACGCGCTCCCCGACATTCACCTGGAGCCGGACGAGGCGGCGGCCGTGGGCATCGCCGCCCGGACCTGGCAGCACGCCGGCCTCGCCGCCGCGGCGGCGTCGGCCCTCGCCAAGCTGCGTGCGGCCGGGATCGACGTCGACCCGCACGCGACCCTCGGGATCGAGCCGGTGGTCCGGGTGGATCCGGCGTTCGAGCCGCTGACCGCCGCGGTGCGGGACCGGCAGCCGGTGACGTTCGACTACCGCACGCCATCCGACGACCGGCCCACGACCCGCCGGCTGCAGCCGTGGGGCGTGGTCTGCTGGCGCGGCCGGTGGTACGTGGTCGGCCACGACCTGGAGCGCGCGGCGCCCCGGTGCTTCCGGCTGTCGCGCGTCGTCGGGACCGTGCGGCGCATCGACCGCCCGGGCGCGTACACCCCGCCCGACGTCGATCTGATCAGCTACGTGGCCAGGTGGTCCGGCCCGCCGGAGCGCACCCGCCGCGCCACCGTCGTCGTCCGCAAGGGGCGCGGCGCGGGCATCCGCCGCTATGCCGAGGAGATCGTCCCGGGCGACGACGGAGATCGGGTCGTGTTGCGGTACGCCGACGCCGAGGGGCTCGCCGGGTGGCTGGTCGGCTACGGTGCGGACGTGATCGTCCTCGACCCGCCCGAGGTACGTGACTTCGTGGTCAAGCGGCTGCACGAGATCGTCGGCGCGCACCCGTCCGTACGGCAGGAGGCGGCTTTTTCATGAGCGGTTCCGCGGACCGGGTGTCCCGGCTGCTCAATCTGGTGCCCTACCTGCTGGCCCGGCCGGGTATCGAGGTCGCCGAGGCGGCGGCGGATCTCGGGGTCACCGAGCGTCAACTCCGCGATGACCTGGAGCTGCTGTGGGTGTGCGGCCTGCCTGGATACGGGCCGGGTGACCTCATCGACATGGCGCTCGACGGCGACCGGGTCACGATCACCTACGACGCGGGTATCGACCGGCCGCTGCGGCTGACCCGTGACGAGGCCCTCGCGCTGGTGGTGGCGCTGCGGCTGCTCGCCGAGACCCCCGGCGTGGGGCACCGGGACGCGATCGAGCGGGCCCTGGCGAAGATCGAGAGCGCGAGCGGCGACGAGGCCGCCCCGCCGGTGACGGTGCGGCTGCCGGGCAACCGGGACCGGCTCGCCGAGCTGCGCTCCGCGGTCGAAAAGGGGCGGGCGCTGCGGATCACGTACTACACCGCGGGGCGGGACGAGACCACGGACCGGGTCGTCGACCCGATGCGGGTGCTGGCGGTGGGGGACCGGGCCTACCTGGAGGCGTGGTGCCGCCGGGCCGAGGGCGTACGGCTCTTCCGCGTGGACCGCATCGACGCCTTCACGTCGCTTTCCGAACCGTCGGCGCCCCCGCCGGGCGCGCACCCTACCGACGTGCGCGACGGCGTCTTCCGTGCCACCCCAGACCAGCCGCTGGTCACGCTGCGGGTCGGCCGCGGCGCGCGGTGGATCACCGAGTACTACCCGTGCGAGGAGGTCCGGGCCGAGCGGGGCGAGCACTGGCTGGTCTCGCTGCGCGCCTCCGACCTGTCGTGGGCGCGGCGGCTGGTGCTGGGGCTGGGGCCGGAGGTGAGCGTCGTCGGGCCGCCCGAGCTGATCGAGGCGGTGGGTGCTGAGGCGCGGACCGCTCTCGCCGTGTACGAGGAGTCGGTCGGGTGCTGATCGGGTCCGGAGACGATCGACGTATTAGAGTCGGTCCGTGATCTGGTCGCTCGTGATCGTCCTCGTGGTCGGTTCGTTGCTCCTGCTGGCTGTCGCGGCGGCGCCGCTGCTGCGGCGGCTGCGTGAGCTGGGCATCGCGGCGCGCCGCCTGGAGTTGCGCGTGGCGGACGTGCAGCGGCTGATGCCAGCGGTGACCGCGCTCCAGAGTCGGGCCGAGCGGATGCAGCAGGAGGTCGTGGCGGTTCAGGAGCGGGCCACTCAAATTCGGAGTGGTCACTAGCGGATCAGTTGGTTAACAGAGCTGTGCGACCGTTGACGCCCGGGCCGCGCTGGTCAAGACTTCTTTGCTGACCGATCGCAGTCGGCCTGGGTCCCGTGCATAAACACACGTACCATGAGGTCGGCAGCGACAATTACTGTGAGGTGGCTTCACATGGGTGCTCTCCGACCGTGGCACATCGCCGTTCTGGTGGTCGTGCTGATCCTGCTCTTCGGTGCGAAGCGCCTGCCTGACGCCGCCCGCGGCCTGGGCCGTTCGATGCGCATCCTGAAGGCCGAGACCAAGGGCCTGGCCGACGACGACGTGAACGCCAAGGCCGACGCGCAGCACGAACGCCAGCCGTTGCCGAAGTCGGAAGACGGGCGGCCGAGCACCGTGGACCCGGTCGAGCGGGTCCGCGACAAGTAAATCGTGGCACTCCCCATTCGACGGCAGCGCGAAGCCCGGTTCAACCGGGCCGCCGACGGCTCCATGACCCTCATGGAGCACCTCCAGGAGCTGCGTAGCCGCCTGTTCAAGGGTTCGTTGGCGGTCCTGGTCGGCCTGTGCGTCGGATACTTCTTCGCCAGGCAGGCTCTCGATTTCCTGATCACGCCCTACTGCGATCTCAAGGGCGTCAAGCCCGGGCCGGACTGCCAGTTCGTGGCGAGCGCCCCGATGGACCCGTTCATCCTGAACCTGCGCATTGCCCTCTACCTGGGGCTGATGGCGGCGGCGCCGATCTGGCTCTACCAGCTGTGGGCGTTCATCGCGCCCGGTCTGCACAAGCATGAGCGGCGCTACACGTACGCCTTCGCGGCGGTCGCCGCGCCGCTGTTCTTCGCCGGCGCCACCCTGGCGTACTTCATCGTCGCCAAGAGCCTGCACTTCTTCCTCGGGGACAGCAGCCAGTTCAACATCACCGTCGGGCTGACCGGCTACTTCGACTTCGTCACGAACATGATGTTGCTGTTCGGCGCCGGGTTCGAGTTCCCGTTGATCGTGGTCATGCTCAACCTGGCCGGTGCGGTGTCCGCGCGCAAGCTGTTGAGCTGGTGGCGCGTGGCGGTCTTCCTGATGTTCCTCTTCGGCGCGGTGGTCACCCCGACCCCCGACCCGTTCGGAATGTCGGCCCTCGCCGGTGCGATGGCCGTGCTCTACTTCGGGGCCGTCGGGTTCGCGTTCCTCAACGACCGCCGCCGTGAGCGCCGCCGCAAGGCGGAGTTCGGCAACGTCGGCGACGACGAGGTCTCGCCGCTGGAGTACGACGCGGACCCGATCGAGGCCGGCGAGCCGGTCGACCGGATCTCTTCGATCGACGCGCCGGAGTCGGTGGCCCGGCCAAAGCCCCTCGACCGCGGCTACGACGACTTCACGTGAGGCTGATGCGGCCGTACGCTGCTCGCCGTGACCACCAGCGCCACGAGCGATGTGACGGAGCCGCCCTGTACCGGTGAGATCGCGGTGCTCGCCAACCCGTCGGCCGGCCGTGGACGCCTCGCCCGGTTGCTGCCGGAGGTCCTGGCCCGGCTCGGCGGTGCCGGCGCGTCCGTGCGGCTGTTGGAGGCCTCGGACGCCGCCGGGGCCTCCGACGCCTGCCACGCGGCCGTCGCCGGGGGCGCCGCGGCGCTGGTGGCCGTCGGCGGGGACGGGACCGTGCACACCGCCCTGCAGGCGGTGGGCGGGACGCCGGTACCGCTGGGCATCGTCCCGGCCGGCACCGGCAACGACTTCGCCGCGGAGGTCGGGCTGTCGACGCAGCCGCTCGCCGCGGCCGACGCCGTCGCCGCGGCCCTCGCAGCCGGCCGGACCCGTACGGTCGACCTGGCGAAGCTGCGCTCCGGCGCGGACCGGACCCGCTGGTACGGGGCGGTGCTCGGCGCGGGATTCGACGCCATCGTCAACGAGCGGGCCAACGTCATGCGCTTCCCGCGCGGTCCCCGCCGCTACGACCTCGCCATCCTCGCCGAGCTGGCCCGGCTGCGGCCTCGCCGGTACACGCTGCGCCTCGACGGTGTGGCGCACACCGTCGACGCGGTCCTGGTCGCGGTCGGCAACACCGCCAGCTACGGCGGTGGCATGCGGATCTGTCCCGCCGCGGACCCGGGCGACGGGCTGCTGGACGTGGTCGTCGCGGGCGCCGTCGGCCGGTTGACGCTGATGCGGATCAAGCCTCGGGTCTACCGGGGCACCCACGTGGAGCATCCGATGGTGAGCACGTTCCGTGCCCGTACGGTCGAACTGGACGCCGAAGGGATCATCGGATACGCCGACGGCGAGCGCGCGTTCCCGCTGCCGGTCACGATCACCTGTGTGCCCGGCGCGCTGACGCTGCTCAGCTGATCCGGCCGGCCCCCACTACAGCCCGGCGAGGTCGAGCACGGCCGCGATGCCGTTGGCCGTCGCCGGCGGTTGGGCCGGGATGATCAGCACCCGGCAGCCGGCCACCACCGCCCCGGCGTCGGCGGGAGTGTCACCCACCATCAGCGTCCGCTCCGGGTCAACGCGGAGCCGCCCGCACGCGTACTCGAAGATCGCCGCATCGGGTTTGCACCGCCCGACCTCGTACGAGAGCACAAACTCGGTGACGAGATCGGCGAAGCCGAGATGTGCCGTGATCGGCCGGATGTCGAAGCCGATGTTGCTGACCACCGCCACGGGGATGCCGGCGGCGCGCAGCGCCTTGAGGGTCGGCACCGTATGCGGGTAGGTCACCCACCCACCCGGGCTCAGCAGCCGGTCGTACAGCGCCTCCGGCAACCCGTCCACGCCGCAGTCCACGGTCTGCGCCAGGCCGGTGTACGTCGCCCGATGCGACCGCGGGTCAAGATCCCGGTCGCAGTAGGCCTCCGCCAGGTGTGGCGGGACCCGGTGCGGTGCGGGGCCGCCGGCCCGGCCCGCGGTGACGAGCCGGTCCGCGAGGATCGTCGCCCGGGGCCGGTCCAGTTCCACGCCACAGGTACGGGCCGCCTCGCGTACCCAGGTCACGGGGTCCTCGACCTGCGCGAGCGTGCCCTGGAAGTCGAACAGCACCGCCTGCGGCCGCTCCACCTGGGCCCGATCCGCTCGCCGGGACGGGTTAACCGCTGGCAGCGGTGACGCCGAGGGGTCGGAGTCCGACTCGTGGTTCTGCTGCGGCGCTTCGGGGCGGTGCGGCACGCCGAGCACCATACCGACCCGACAGGAGACGATTGAAACGAACCGGCCGTCGAGTCGTGGGCTCCGCCCGACAGCCCACAACCTCCGTCCCCTAGCCTTAGGTTATGACCAGCCCGGCCGAACGGTATGCCGCGGCCCGAAAGCGCGCCGCTGAGGTGGCCCGATTCCCGGCTCTCCATGAGTTCGCCGAGGGGCTCGGGTTCGAACTGGACGATTTCCAGCGCGAGGCGTGCGAAGCGCTCGAGCGCGGCAGCGGGGTCCTGGTCTGCGCGCCGACGGGCGCCGGCAAGACCGTCGTCGGTGAGTTCGCCGTCCACCTCGCGCTGCGCGGGAGCGCAGCCGCCGAGCGGCCCGACTCCGACGGTGACGGGCTGCTCCGGAAGTGCTTCTACACCACCCCGATCAAGGCGCTGTCCAATCAGAAGTACAACGACCTGGTCGAGCGCTACGGCGCCGAGCAGGTCGGCCTGCTGACCGGGGACAACGCGATCAACGGTGACGCCCCGGTGGTCGTGATGACCACCGAGGTCCTGCGGAACATGCTGTACGCCAAGTCGTCGGCCTTGCGGGGGCTGGCGTACGTGGTCATGGACGAGGTGCACTTCCTCGCCGACCCCTTCCGCGGCGCGGTCTGGGAAGAAGTGATCATCCACCTGCCCGAATCGGTGCGAGTGGTATCGCTGTCGGCCACCGTCTCCAACGCCGAGGAGTTCGCCGACTGGCTGATCACCGTGCGCGGCCACACCGACGTCATCGTCAGCGAGCACCGACCTGTTCCGCTGTGGCAGCACATGCTCGTCGGCAAGCGGATGTTCGACCTGTTCCACGACCCCGAGGCGGCCGAGAAGCGCGAGGTACACCCGGAGCTGCTGCGCTACACCCGGGAGACGCTGCGGCGGCTGGGCGAGTACGACGGTCGCGGCCGGCCGGGTCGCGGCCGGCGCTGGATGCCGCCGCCGCGGCCGGACGTCGTCGAGCGCCTCGATCGCGAGGGCCTGTTGCCGGCGATCGTCTTCATCTTCAGCCGCGCCGGCTGCGCCGCCGCGGTGGAACAGTGCCTGCAGGCCGGTCTGCGCCTGACGGCGCCGGACGAGCGCATCGAGATTCGGCGCATCGTCGAGGAGCGCACCGCCCACATCCCGAGCGAGGACCTGCAGCTGCTCGGGTACTGGGAGTGGCTCGACGGGCTGGAACGGGGCCTGGCCGCCCACCACGCGGGGATGCTGCCGGCGTTCAAGGAAGTCGTCGAGGAGCTGTTCGTACGGGGCCTGGTCAAGGCCGTCTTCGCGACCGAGACGCTGGCGCTGGGGATCAACATGCCGGCGCGCTGCGTGGTGCTCGAACGGCTGGTCAAGTTCAACGGCGAGGCGCACGTCGACCTGACGCCGGGGGAGTACACCCAGCTCACCGGTAGGGCAGGCCGGCGCGGCATCGACGTCGAAGGGCACGCCGTCGTCGCGTGGTCGCCCGAGATCGACCCGCGGCACGTCGCCGGACTGGCCTCCACCCGCACCTACCCGCTGCGGTCGAGCTTCCGGCCCTCGTACAACATGGCCGTGAACCTCGTCGGCAGCGTCGGCATGACGGCCTCCCACGAGCTGCTGGAGTCCTCGTTCGCCCAGTTCCAGGCCGACCGGTCGGTGGTGGGCTTCGCCCGCCAGGTGCAGCGCAACACCGAGGCGATGCAGAGCTACCTCGAAGAGATGAGCTGCCACCTCGGCAACTTCGAGGACTACTTCGCGCTGCGGGTGGCGATCGCGGACCGCGAGCGGCAGTTGGCGCGCCGGGGCAAGGCGCAGCGGCGCGCCGCTGCCGTCGAGTCGGTCGAGCGGCTGCGCATTGGCGACGTGATCCGGGTGCCGCACGGGCGGCGGGCCGGTCTCGCGGTCGTTCTCGACAACGGCTCCGCCGGGTTCGGCGAGCCCCGCCCGCTCGTGCTCACCGAGGACCGGTGGGCCGGCCGGATCTCGTCCGGCGACTTCGCCGAGCCGGTCGAGCCGCTGACCCGGGTACGGGTACCCAAGCACTTCAACCACCGTTCCCCGCAGGCACGCCGCGACCTCGCGTCGCTGCTGCGCGACGCCGCCGGGGAGGTCGACGGGCACCGCCGGCCGCGCCGGCACCGCGCGGACGGCGGCGACGACTCCGAGCTGGCGCGGCTGCGCGACCGGATGCGCAGCCACCCCTGCCACGCCTGCCCCGACCGGGAGGAGCACGCCCGCTGGGCCGAGCGGCGCTGGCGGCTGGCCCGCGAGAACGAGGCGCTGCAGGAGAAGGTCTCCACCCGGACCGGTTCGCTGACCCGTACCTTCGATCGGGTCTGCACGATCCTCGCCCAGCGCGGCTACCTCGGCGGCGGGGGCGAGGTGACCCCGAACGGCCAGATGCTTGCGCGGATCTGGACCGAGGCGGACCTGCTCGTCACCGAGTGCCTGCGGGAGGGCGCATGGGACGGCCTCGACGCCGCTGAGCTGGCCGCCGCGGTGTCGGTGGTGCTCTACGAGTCCCGCCGGGAGACCGAGGAGCGGGCGTCGGTGCCCCGTGGCGCGCTCGCCGAGGCGGTGGACGACACGCTGAAGCTGTGGGCGGAGCTCCAGAACGCCGAGTCCGCCCTGGGGTTGCAGCTGACCCGCGAGCCCGATCTCGGGTTCGTCTGGCCGATGTACCGGTGGGCGCGCGGCGAGTCGCTGTCGAAGGTCCTGGCGAGCGCGCACGGCATCGAGGGCGACATGCCGGCGGGCGACTTCGTGCGCTGGGCACGCCAGGTGATCGACCTGCTCGGCCAGCTCGCCGAGGCGAGCGGCGCCTCGGCGGAGATCCGCAAGACCGCGCGGCAGGCGATGTCCGCCGTGAACCGCGGGGTGCTCGCGTACACCCGGTGACGGCGGTAGCCGCCGCCCTCGGGAGGTTCACCCAGCCAGGGTGATGAAGACGAACCCGGCCCTCTCCTACCGTTCTGGGCGTTGTGGGTGAACCGGCGCGATACCGCCGGTGCCCGGTTGCGGCAGTTCACGGGCGCGGGAAGGGGTACGTCCCGGGCCTGCCCGGCGCTGACCATCCCCGGACATCGACCACTCCACTGTGGATGCTGCGGCGCCACTCGTCGGGCGTTAGCTGAAGCCCGGTTGCCTGCAGACGTGTCCCACCCCGAACCGGTAACGAAGGAGCGTTGATGGACCAGTCACCCGCGCAACCCGCCGCGACGACGGCCGCACCGGAGGTCAGGGGCGAAGAGGCCCACCCGACCCCGGTCGGCGGAGATGTCGACCTGCAAGCGCACGCCGGGTTCGACGGGGCGCTGCGCGGGTACGACCGGCGGCAGGTCAACAAGTACGTGACCCGGACGCAGCAGCGCATCGAGGAGCTCACGAACGAACTGGTCGCGGTACGCCAGCACGAGCAGATCCTCACCGCCCGGGTCGACGACCTGACTAGGGCCGCCGCCATATGCACCTGCGACCCCAACAAGCCGGAATCAGTAGTCGTTGGTGCCCGCCTCCGGCAGATCATCGACATCGCCACCGCCGAGGCCGAGGAGATGCGCGCCCGCGCCGACGCGGAAACCAGGGCGATCCGCGAGGAGGCCGAGAACGTCCTCACGACCGCCCGCCAACAGGCCGAGCAGGCGACCTCGGCCCTGGAGGCCATGCTGGCCCAGCGGCGGGCCGCCGAGGACGCCGCGGCGGCCGAGCGTCGCGCCGCGATCGAGGGCTGGGCCGAGCGGCACGTGAACGAGGCCCGCGACACGGCGCGCCGGGTCATCGAACGCGCGGGTGCGGTCAGCAGCCAGGTGATCGCGTCGGCCCGGTGGCTGGTCGACGCGCTCGGCGCGCACCGGGACGCGCTGTCCGAACAGTTGGGCGGGGTGCAGCGGCGCATCGACGAACTGCCGTCGCTTGAAGTCGCGGCGGCGGTACCCGGCGAGCACCTCCTGGCGGCACTTGCCGACCCCGAGGAGTCAGCCGCCCGGGAGCCCGCCCGGGAGCCCGCCCGGGAGCCCGCCCGGGAGAACGACGACCAACCGGCCGCGCCCAGCCAGCCGGACCCGCTCAGCGATCCGCTTCCGGCCGTTCAACCGGCCGTGCAGGACCGCGCCGGCACCCGGCCGGACCAGCTGAGTCAGCCCGTACGCGGGGTGGTGCGGATGCCGGGCGCGCACGCGGCGGACGAGGCGCCCCCGGGCAACGGACAGGAAGTCGTCGCCGGTGCCGACGCGGCGCCGCCAGGCGGCGCCGGCAGATCTGCCGCGCACGTCGCACCGGCCGAGGCCGGCATCGCCAGGCCTCCCGCACACGCCGCGCCCGGCGACACGGCAACGCTCAACCGCACCTGGGCGCCGATCAGTAGCCGGATCGGGGGCGCCCACCGCGGCTAGGCGGAGAGCGCGTCGACCACCCGCTGTACCGAACCGGCGATGTTCCACTTCTCGGCGAGGGCGAGCACCCGCTCGCCCTCGGTCGACGGCGGCAGGTGACCGTCGAAGGGCGGCACCGCGACGTCCACGGCCACCCGCACCACCTCGGGCGCCACCCCCAGGTAGTCGCGGGCGGCCGTCAGCTTCGTGCGCAGGCCGGGCGCGAACCCCGCCGCCGGGTCGTCGAGGGCCGTGAGTACGCCGGCCACGCTGCCGTACCGGTCGACCAGCCGGGCGGCGGTCTTCTCGCCGACGCCGGCCACGCCGGGCAGCCCGTCGCTCGGGTCCCCGCGCATCGCCGCGAAGTCCGCGTACGCGGCCGCCGGCACCCCGTACTTCGCGCGTACCGCCGCGTCGTCGTACACCGCGAGCTTGGACACGCCGCGACCGCAGTACAGCACCCGTACGGCGCGGTCGTCGTCGATCACCTGGAACAGGTCACGGTCGCCGGTGGCCACCTCGATCGGGCCGGGCTCGCGGGCTGCGAGGGTGCCGATGACGTCGTCCGCCTCGTAACCGGCCACCCCGATCGCGGGCACGCCGAGCGCCTCGAGGACGTCGAGGATGATCGGCACCTGGCGCGACAGCCCGTCCGGCGTCTGCTCGCCGCCGTCGTCGGCGAGCCGGTGGGCCTTGTAGCCGGGGATCAGCGCCACCCGCCAGGCGGGGCGCCAGTCGGCGTCCAGCGCGCACACCACGCGCCCCGGTCGCCGCGTGCGCACCAGCGTCGCGAGCATGTCGAGAAAGCCGCGTACGGCGTTGACCGGCGTGCCGTCCGGTGCGGCCACTGCCGACTCGGGGATGCCGAAGTAGGCCCGGAAGTAGAGACTTGCCGTATCGACGAGCAGCAGAGGTCGACTCACGAGGCAAGCCTAGTGACCGGAGGCCAGCTCGCGGCGGTGACCGGCCGAACAGTCCGACCGCGGACACCCCACGCTCACCCGGAGGATGACCCCGGCCGTACCCGCCGGAGCCGGTACGGGGTGACGGCGGCGCGGGCGAGCGGTGTCCGTAGCGGGTGACGCGCTCTCACCCGATCGAGCCCCACGATTGCCGGCAACGACTCGGTCGCCGACGGCCGGGGCAGAGGTAGGCGGACAGGAGCGGTTGATGGCGGGGATCGGTCCACTGGAGTTCCTGGTGGTGGCGTTTCCGGGGGAGGCGCTGCCGGACCGGGTCGCGTCCGTGCTGCAGGCCGTGGAGACCGGCGGCGCTGTCCGGATCGTCGACGCGCTGGCGGTCGTCAAGGACCGCGACGGGCACGTCCGCGGCGTGGAGTTCGCGGACGTGCCGGCGCTGGCCGCGTACGACGTCGCCGACCCGGGGCTGATCGACGCCGCCGACGTCGACGAGGTCGGACAGGCGCTGGACGCCGGAACCGCCGCGCTCGCCCTGCTGATCGACCACGTCTGGGCCAGCGCGGCCGACGCCGCTGTGCGCGAGCTGGGCGGCCTGCTGGTCGGCGCGGTACGGATCCCCGAGGCGTACGCGAACGAAGCGCGCCGGTGCCAGGAGGCGCCCGGCCACCCGGCCCGTTGACGACCCCGTCGTAAGGAGGGACCAATGTCTTCTCGCCGGCATGGCGCGCCGCTGCTGCGCGGCGCCCTCAGCATCGGTCTGGCGCACCGCAGGGCGGAGGAGGCCGTCGCGGCGCTCTCGGCTGGTTGGCCGGGCGGTCTGCCACCGGAGCCGGTACCCGCGAGCCCGATCTCCACGCCGCCGTCCATCGCGAGCGGGGGCGATGACGTCGTCGCCCAGCTCAGCCAGCTGGTCGAGCTGGCTGAGCGGGGCGTGCTGACCACGCAGGAGTTCGCGGCCGCGAAGGCACGCGTGCTGCGCCACGAGCAGTGGTGGTGACCGGGTAGGCGCGGGTCAGCGTGGCGCGCCGCCCGCCGGCCGTGCGTCGGGAACCGCCAGTGGCTCGGTCACGGGCTCGACCACGGCGTCGGGCCAGTGCACCGTCAACGCGAACAGGACCACCACGTCCAGCGCGACCATGATCAGCGACCAGATCGGGAAGGCCGCGAGCACGGCGACCTGGATGAGCGCGTGCAGGCAGATGAGGACCACCGCCGCCACGCGTGCCAGCTGGCTGCGGGCGAGCAGTCCCAGGCCGACGGCGATGAGCAGCGCGCCGGAGACGAGGGCGAGCACGCCCCACGCCGTCAGGTTGACCACTATCAGGCGGCCCGCGTCGACGAAGCTGACCGTGCCCACCATGAGGGTGGCCAGGCCGTGCGCGATGTTGAACGCTCCGATGATCGTCAGTATGACCGTGGCGAAGCTGATCCAGCCCGACCGTGGGCTCGTACTTTGGGTCATTGGCTGACTCCTCCGACTCCGGATAGCTCGGCCGGACTCGCCGGCGGACCGTGGCGCGTCGCGTGCGGCAGGAGCGGGCGGCGTAGTTGGCCGGAAGCCGCCCGGCGGGTGAGAGTGCTCCCTGTCGCGGCCCGCCTGGCGAGCCTCCTTCAGCGGCCACCTCCCTTGGCTTGAGCGTGCCAACCATGACGCCGTCGATCGTGGTAGGGGCCTGGGTGAGCACACGTCACCTCGGTGGGGTGGTCGCATCCGTGGTGTCGGCGGCCGGCGCGTGGTCCGGCCGGTGCGAGGCGCGCTCACCCCACCCGGCCGCATGATGGACGACGCGGTGGCGTCGCTGTCGGCGCTGGATGCCGAGGTCACGGGGCCTGCCGGTGCGGATGCGGGCTTCACCTTCGCGGGGTGAAGACGGATCACCTCGGCCGCCTAAAGAATTCCCGGCGTGTTACGCATCAACGGGCAGGGGGACCGCTGGGTGAACGACAGGTATGGCTACCAGGACTTCGGGCGGTCCCACGGGGCTGCCCGCCGGGGTGAGCGAGGGGCGGTCCGGCGCCTGGGCGCGCGTACGGCCCAGTGGGGGCCGGCATGACCTCTGACAGCCGGTCGGATCCGACCGTCGCCGTGATCGACGCGTTCGCGCCCGGTGGCATGGAGCAGGTGCTGTCCGAACCGGCCATCCCGGCGCCGCCACCGAACCTGGTTGAGCGGCCGCGCCTGTTCGAGCTGCTCGACCAGGCGGTTACCCGGCCGCTGACCATCGTTTCCGCGCCTGCCGGCTGGGGCAAGACGACGCTGCTCGGCGCGTGGGTGCGGGCCGGGCGGGCGCCGGGCCCGGTGGCCTGGTTCACGGCCGAGGCCGCCTCAGTCGCGGAGTTCTGGGACCAGTTCGCCGCCGCGCTCGCCGCCGTCGAGCCGTTCGCGCACCGGGCGGACGACCGCGCCGGCACGATCGGGGAGATCGTCGCCGCGCTGGAGGTACCGGGGCCGATCATCGTCGTGGTCGTCGATGACGCCCACGAGGTGGCCGACGCGCAGGTCTGGACTGAGCTGGAGACCGTGCTCGGCCGTACGGCCGCCCGGCTGCGGTTCGTGCTCGGCTGCCGGGCCGACCCGGCGGTCGCGCTGTACCGGTGGCGGATGAACGGCGCGGTGACCGAGATCCGCAGCGCTCAGCTCGCGTTCTCCCTGGCCGAGACCGGGCAGTTGCTCGGCGCCCACGGCGTGCGGCTCGCGGAGCCGGCGCTGGTGAGCCTGCACGCGATGACTGAGGGCTGGGCGGCCGGGCTGCGGCTGGCGGCCCTCGCGATCGCCGACCACCCGGACCCGGACAGCCTGGTACCGGAGTTCGCGGTGCATGACCGGGCGCTGGGGGAGTACCTCGTCGGGGAGGTGCTGGGCAAGCTGCCGGACGACATCCGCGAGGTCCTGCTCGCCACGTCGATCCTGGAGCAGGTACGCCCGGAGCTGGTTCAGGCGTTGACCGGCCGCGCCGACGGGGAGCGGATCCTCGCCTCGCTCGAGCAGGCCAACCTGCTGGCCGTACACGGTACCGGCAGTCGTGGCTGGTACCGCTGTCACCCGCTGTTCGGCCTGATGCTCTACAACGAGCTGCGCCACCGCCGGCCCGAGCAGCTGCCGGTGCTGCACCGGCGGGCCGCGGAGTGGTACTTCGCGCACGACATGCCCGCGGACGCGATCCGGCACGCGCTCGCGGCAGGGGAGTGGGCCCAGGCGGTCGCTGTCGTCGACTCCAGTTGGCACGAGCTCGTGCCCGGCGCCCGCATGCGTACCCTCAAAGAGATCGTTCCGACGCCGCCGCAGCAGGTGCAGCAGGATCCCCGGTTGGCGCTGGCGTTCGCCGCCGAGCGGCTCGACGCGAGCGACCCGCGGGCCACCGAGACGTTCCTGCACCTGGTGGACCGCTCCCAGCACGCGGCGCCCGACGACTCCACCCGCGACCAGGTGCGCCCGATCCTCGCGGCGTTCCGGGTGGCGGAGGCGCACCTGTCCGGCGATTCTGAGCTGGTACTCGCGACCGCGCCCCTGCTGCTCTCCGACGACGTGCCGGTGTCCGAAGGGGACATCCACCAGGTCCGGGCCCTCGCGCTCATCGCGATGGGGAGCGCGCGGCTGCACCAGGGCGATCTGCAGGCGGCCGAGGCGCCGCTGGAGGAGGGACTCGTGCACGCCCGGCGCTCCGGGGTGGCGCAGGCGCAGATCGCGTCCCTGCGCCAGCTCGCCGCGCTGCATGCCACCCGGGGCCGGCTCAACGCCGCCGTGCGCTTCGCCAAGGAGGCGGTGAGCCTGGCCGACCAGCACGGCCTGATCCAGGGCAGCGACCTGATCTGGACCCTGCTGACCCTCGCCGACGTGTGCTACCAGCAGAACCGGGTCCGCCCGGCGATGTACTACCTCGAACGCGCGGTGAACAGCGGCGGCCTCGTCGACCCGGGCATGGTCGCCTCGGCGGCGATCGTCCGTGCCCGCCTGGCGGCGGCCGCCGGCGACGTCCAGGGCGCCGCGAGCGAGCTGTCGGTGGTGCGCCGCCAACTCGTCGACTGCCAGATCTCGGGCCTGCTGTGGCACTCGTTGACCCTCGCCGAGGCGGAGCTGCACGTGCAGGCCGGCGAGCCGGCGGCGGCCAAGCGGCTGCTGGGCGCACCGCCGCCGGATCTGCTGTCGGTCTGGTTCACCCTGGTGCAGGCGAAGGTCCACCTGGCTGAGCGACGACCGTCGCCGGCCGCGTCCGCGGTCGTGGCGCACCTCGAGCCGGGCGGCACCTCGCTGCTGTGGACGATCGAGGCCAACCTGACGTACGCGCGGGCGATGCGGGCGCTCGGCGACCGGACGAAGGCCGGCCGGTCGGTGGAGCAGGCGCTGCGCCTGGCCGACGAGGAGGGCATCCGGCGGCCGTTCCTGGAGGGTGGGCACGCGATCCGCGAGCTGCTCACCACGTACGTGCCGGCCGGCAGCAGCTACCGGAGCCTCGCCGACGACCTCGCCGGCGACCTGGCGCAGGGGGCGTCGCGGCAGAACGTGGCGGTGAGCCGGCTGCCCGAGCCGTTGACCGAGCGGGAGCTGACCGTCCTGCGGTACCTGCAGAGCATGCTGTCGGCCGCGGAGATCGCGTCGATGCTGTGCGTGTCGGTCAACACCGTGAAGACCCACATGAAGAGCATCTACCGCAAGCTGGGGGCCGGCCGTCGCCGCGAGGTCATCCAGCGGGCGCGCGAGCTGAACCTGCTCTAGGTTCCCATGTTCACGGGGAGTCGGTGTCGTCCTGGTGACACCGACTCCCCGTGAACATGGGGACGACTACTGCAGGCTCGCGTCCGGCCACCGGCCGGAGATGGCACCGATGATCGGCGGCGCGACTCCCCGTGCCGTGCCGGCCGGCGTCGTGCTGGCCGCGTCGGCGGCGCTGTGGGCCACCGCGCCGACCATCGTGGCGGTCGGCGGCTGTGGTCCGGCGACGCCGGCCGGCCCGGCCTGTCCCGCCGGCCCCATCGGGCCGGCCAGCAGTGCCCGCGGCGCCAGGACGTCATCGGCCCCGGCCGTCCGGTGCGGTGCCGCCTCGGCGATGACCGCCTCCGTCAGCTGGCTCAGCACGACCGTCGCGTCGGCACTCGCTATCTGATGGCGGGGCCGGTAACCGACCCGGTCGCCCGCGCCGCGCCGGGCCCGGCCGGCCCCGACCGCGGTACCGGTCCTGCCCGCTCCCGTGATCGCCGCTTGCCGGGCGTCGGCGGGCATGGACCCGGTCCGGGCGACGCTGGCCGCGCCTCCGGCGGGGGTCGCGGTCAGCGCGAAGATGATGACGACATCGAATGAGATCATGAGAAGCGCCCACGCCGGGAACGCGGCCAGCACGCCGAGCTGGGTGAGCGCGTGTACGCAGACGACGGACAGGGCCATGAGCCGCACCCGGACCGTCACCAGCGACAACCAGATTCCGAGCGAGAACAGCAGCGCACCGAGCGTCAGCGTGACCTGGGCCCAGCCGGCCAGATCGAGGACCAGCACCCGGCTGGGATCGACGCGCGCCACGTTCCCGCCGTACACCACGACGAGACCTTCCACCATGTTGAACGCCCCGACCAGGGCGAGCATCGCGGCGCTGAACCTCCTCCACTCCGCCCATCCGCTGTGACTCATGGGCATCCCTTGTCCCTCTCCTTCCCGCGACCGTTCCCGGTACGGGGTTTCGGGCAACCGCGAACGCGCCGGCCCGGTGTTAACCGGACCGGCGCGTTCGTACCCCCCGGACAGTAAAGTCAAGCGGTGTGCCGGCCGCGCGGCGATCGCGGCCGGCACACCATCGGAGGCCCGTCAGACGGCGTGGACCCTGCGGCGAGTGCGACAACACCGGCCGCCATCGGCAAGGGTCGGTGCTGTGCGGATACCGGAGCAGGGTGGCCCGCGTGCTCGCGCCCACCGCGAACCGATGTCGGGGTCTCCACTGCCGTCATGAACGCCTCCACCCCCGGCACTCCGTCGTGCCTTGCCGCCTATGAAACGCTGTGGTCGGGTGAGTAACCATCACCCGGCGCGGGTGAAATTTGTGGCTACCGCGCACCGGTCGCCTGGGCGGCGAGCATGCACGCGTCGTCGCCGGGATTGCGCGGACGCAGACGGTCCAAAATGGACTCAAGGCGGTCTGTCGCCGGTGCGTGCAGCCCTTCGGCCACCGACATCGCGAGGTCCCGTATGCCCTCGTCGATCCCGTGGCCGCGCTGCTCGATCAGGCCGTCGGTGTACATGAGCACCACGTCACCCGGGTGAAGCTGGACCGACGCGTGCTCGTACTCCGCCTCGGGGCAGACGCCCAGGAGCATGCCGGCCGGCTCGTACCGGGTGTGCACGCCGTCCCGCCCGGCCACCATGATCGGCGGATGGCCGGCCCGAGCCCAGGTCAGCGTGCCGGTGGACGGACGGTACCGGGCCACCACGGCGGTCGCCGTCGCCCAACTGCCCTGCCGGCACAGCAGGACGTTGAGCGCGGCCAGAATCTCGCCGGGCTGGTGGCCGGCGACCGCGTACGCGGCGGCGGCGTGGCGCAACGCCACCATCGGCGGGGCCGCGGCGAGCCCGTGGCCCACCACGTCCCCGACGGCGAACACGACGTCGCCGTCGGCGAGCGGAACCGTGAGGTACCAGTCGCCACCGACGTCGGCGGAGTCGTCGGCGGCGAAGTAGCGTACGGCGACGCGCATCCCGCCCGCGTCGGTGACGGCCGTCGGCACCGGCAGGATCACCTGCTGCAGCTGGCCGTTGATCTCCCGCTGCTGGGCCAGGGCCCGCTGCTGCGCCACCACGGTGCGGTGGCTGACCAGCAGCCGGTCGCGTACCCGGTTCAGCTCGGTCAGGTCGTTGACGACCGCGTACAGGGTCTGCTGCGCCGGGTGCAGTTCGAAGGTCGCGCGGACCGGTCGCGCGCGGTCCGCGGCGCGCATCAGGTACTCGACGTCCACCGGCGCGCCGTCGTCCAGCAGCCGGTCGACGGCTGCCGAGACGCGGCCGCGGTCGTCGGGCGCGGCGAGGTTGAGAAAGCCCGGCAGAGCCAGCGCACCGTCGACGCGGCGCCTACCGGTCAGCCGGTACAGCCGCTCGGACCACTCGACCCGGTCGGTATCCAGGTGCCAGGCCCCCCAGCCCAGCCCCTGGCCAGCCGTGCCGAGCCCGGGGTCGGTCGCCACTGCGCTGCGCGCACCAGCGCGGATTTCCTCCATCGCACCTCCCGTGCCGAGTGCGCCTGACAGACCATGGTTGGCACGGGTTGGTGACCCCGGCTCCCCCGAACCGGGTGATGTTCGGTTGTTGCCGCAGTTCCGGCGCTGCTCCACCCGGACCGGGTGAGGTGACATCTGGCAAACACCGCAGACCGCGGCCCGTTCGGTGGGGCTGGTCATCCAGCGACCGTCGGGTACGCTGCGGTCAGATCAGCCCCACCTCCTGCGCCCGGCGGATGGCGTCGCGGCGGCGTCCCACCCCGAGCTTGCGGTACACGTTCTTGACGTGGGTCTTGACGGTGTTGGGGGACACGCACAGCATCGACGCGATCTCCGGGGTGGACATCATGCTGCGCAGATGGCGGAGAACGATGAGTTCCCGCTCGGTGAGCGGCTCGACTCCGCGCGGACGTGGCGGTGGGGTGGCCACCGGAGCGTTGATCGCCGCGCCGGTGAGCTCGGTGATGAGGCTCGCGTGGCCGGTGCCGGCGGACAGGTGCGCCACCAGCAGGTCGCGTACAAGGGGGGCGTTGACGAGGAAGGGCAGCCGCAGCCCTTCGGCGCTGGCCAGTTGTAGCGACCGCTCGACGAAGCGCTCGCTGGCCGTTCGGTCGTCGAGGCTCCGCAGGGCCAGGGCGTGCAGCAGGCACGCCTCCGCCGAGTGGACCGACGTCCCGGCGGGCATCCTCGCGTACCGGCCGGCCGCTGCCGCGGCCGCCGCCGCCTCGCCGGCCGCCAGGTGCAGTTTGGCCCGGACAACGGCCGTCCAGTCGGGGTATGGCGCCGCCGTCGCGTCGCCCGCGACCAGCCGGCCCGCCTGCCGGACCTCTCCGAGCGCCAGCCGTAGCTCCGCCTCCATCAGCGCCAGGGCGGCGCCGAACACCGGCGGGAGGCCGTCGGTGTCGCTGTCGGCCCCGGCCGAGGTGAGGATCTCCAGGCCGCGCGCCGGATCTCCGCGCAGCTGGTACAGCCGGGCCTGGATGGTGGTGGCGAACATCCTGATCGCGGCGTCGGTGTGGGCTGCGCCGGCCATGCTCCGGTCGACGTGGTGGGCCGCGTCGTCGAGCCGGCCACGCAGCAGGCAGGCGCAGCCGAGCACGACCCGCGCCCAGTCGGCCTCGCTCGCACTCGTCAGGCCGGCCCGGGACACGGCGCGCAGCAGGAGCTGACAGGCGTGCACCGCGGAGCCGAGGTGACCGCGGGCCAGGCCGACGAGCGCCTGCTGGCGCAGGGTCGCGATGAGGATCCGGCCGGAGCCGCTGCGGCGGGCGAGCGGCAGCGCCTCCCGGACCGCCGTAGTGGCCGCCTCCAACCGCCCGAGGGCCAGCGAGGCGTCCGCTGCGGCGGTCCGGCTCAACGCCCGTACCTCGTCCAGTACCCCGGCCGGCGCGCCGCGCACGCTGTCGAGCAGGCCCGCCGCGGCGGTCAGCGTACGGTCGGCGTCCCCGGCGCCGCGCGCCTCGGCCAGCCGCACGGCGTGGAGGATGGGGGCGACCGCGTCGTCGACGTGCGGGCTCTCCTCGGCCCGGCGCAGGAACGCGCGCACGCCGTCGACGTCGCCCGCCTCGTGGTGCGCGGCCGCGAAGGCGAGCGCCAGCCGGGCGTCGGTGTTGACCGCTTCGGGGGGTGTGGGCGTGGGCCCGACCGGGCCGGACGGGCCGCAGCCGGCCAGCAGCTCGCGCCAGTGCCGGACGAGCAGCAGGGTCGCGCTGTCCCAGTCGCCGGCGGCGAGGGCGTGGCGCAGCGCTGCGGCGGGCAGTCCGTTACGGGCGTACCAGTCGGCCGCGGCGGTGTGCAGGACCGGCATCCGCTCCGGCGCGCTCCGGCGCAGTTCGGCGTACATCGCCCGGCGGAGCAGCCGCCGGTACCGGTACCAGCCGTGGGCCCCGCCGCAGTAGACGGTGAACGCGTTCGCCTGCTCCAGCTCGTTCAGGATCCGCGCGCCGTCGCGGCGGTCGGTCAACGCCTCGACCAGCCCGGGGCAGACGTACTCCAGCACGGAGGTGCACAGCAGCAGCTCCCGCTGGTCGTCGGTCAGCCGGTGCAGCACCTCGCGCTCGAGGTAGTCGAGGTACGCCCGGTCGCCGACGCCCAACTCGTCGACCACGCGGTCCGGTTCGCCGCGCCACGACATCTCCTGCACGGCGAGGGTGAGGCCGGCCGCCCACCCTTCGGTGACGCTCAGCAGCTTGCGGACGGTCGCGCGGGGCACCTCGAGTTCGTGTCGCCGCAGCAGCTCACCGGTTTCGTCAGCGGTGAACGTCAACTGCTCGGTGCGCAGTTCGGCCAGCTGCCCGAGCAGGCGCCACCGGTACAGCGGCAGGCCGGGCTCGCTGCGGGTGAGCAGCACCGCGCGCAGGTCGGGTCCGCGCTGTTGCAGCAGCCGCTCGACGTTGGACAGGACAGCCGGGTCGGTGACCAGATGGAAGTCGTCGAGGACGAGCAGGACGGGGGGACCGCTGCGCTGCGCCGGTCGGCCCCGGTCGTCGCCGTCGGCCTGGAGGTGCACCCCGGCGCGGGCCAGGGCCTCCACAATGTGGTGCCAGGAGTCGAAACCGTCGGCTGCGTCGAGCCCGTCGGCGGTCTCGAATCCCACCCAGGCGACCGGCCCCGGCGCCCGGTCGGCGCGGATCCAGGAGCTGAGCAGCACGCTCTTGCCCCACCCGGCTGGCGCGGCCACCAGCGTGAGGGGGTGGCGCAGGGCGACGTCGAGCCGGTGCAGCAGCCGGGGCCGGGGTACGTGCGTCGCGGGCAGCGGCGGCACCAGGAACCGGGGTGCGGTGAGCGGCCACTGGGTGCCACTGTTCGGCGCGGCCTGGCTGTTCTTCGCCGCGATCCGTCGTCGGCGAGCAACCGGTACGCCGGTGTCGCGGTGTGCGCGGCCGACTCTCGTCGCGCCGAGCCGGCGTTGCCCCGGCTGCTCAGTGTCGGCCAACGGGACCTGATTCGTGGAACGGCGGCCGTCCGGTCCCGTTCCGAGGCGCGTCGCGGATATCGGCCTCAACCTCCCCTCGATGGGACTGGCTCACCACATACCCATGGTCAAGATATGGGTACCGGTTGTGTGTGGCGGCGTTTCTTGCCTGGTTTCTTGCGCTTAAACGCGTGTCGCTGGCGTGGAATGAGAGAGCGCTGAAGTAAAGGTTCTTTATCGCGGCTGGCGGGGCGGATTCAGGTATCGACGCACGGCTACGGAGCGTGTTTGTGTTACGCGGCATTGCGCAGCATCAGTACGTGAAATCGCTGTCTTGGTCGCAAAATGCCGGCCGGTGATGGCACAGGGTTACGGGCCTGACGCGCTGGTGCGACCGCGATCGGCGGCCGCGCGCGATTCGGGAGTTAACGCTGAGTGCAATGCGCGCTACCAATTGGTAACGCTTGTTTCGCCCGATGTGATTACCCAAGTCGCCGGTTCACTGCGGGGACGGGCTACTCGCTTTTATCGATCCAACGAATCGGGCTGATCCGGCATGTCCGATAGGCCGACCGACAATTCGAGTGGGCGCGCCTGGGATACCTACCGTGTGTCGCCGGCTCGTCACGAATTCTTCAGATGGTGCAAAAGGTTCGGGTAGGTGTCCACACGTTTTGTCCGCGGCGACGCGTGGCCGGCTGCCGGCTGCCCCCGTTCGGCGTTCGCTCCGGCCGTCCGGGCACCGGCGCCCCGTGTCACTCTCGGGAAAACCCAAACGACCGTTAAGCTTCAGAGTGCGGTCAACGAGGACCCTCTACCCCTGGATCCGGTGAGCCTGTGAACCTCCACTCCCACGTCGAGCGCATCCTGCCCAGCGACGAGGCGTACGCGCTGCTCGACCTGACCCGCGACATCGCCGACGCGGAGCTGGCCCCGCGCGCGGACGACTTCGAAGCGCGCGGAGAGTTCCCCCGCGACCTGGTGCGCACCTTGGGCCGCGCCGGCCTGTTGGGGCTGCCATATCCGGAGGAGTACGGCGGCGGCGCCCAGCCGTACGAGGTGTACCTGCAGGTACTTGAGGAGTTGGCCCGCCGCTGGCTCGCCGTCGCCGAAGCGGTGTCGGTGCACACCCTCGCCTGCTACCCGCTCGCTGGGTTCGGCACGGACGCCCAGCGCAAGCGGTTGCTGCCGGACATGCTCGGCGGTGAGCTGCTCGGCGCGTACTGCCTGTCCGAGCCCGCCGGAGGCTCCGATGCCGCCGCGATGACCACGAAGGCCGTACGCGATGGCGACGCGTATGTGGTGACCGGCACGAAGGCCTGGATCACCCACGCCGGGTACGCCGACTTCTACAACATCTTCTGCCGTACCGGCGGCCCGGGCGCCCGCGGCATCTCGTGCCTGCTCGCCGACGCCGCCACGCCGGGCATCGTGCCGCAGGCCCGGGAGCGCACGATGGGGCTGCGCGCCTCGCCAGTGGCCCAGATCGCGTTCGACGGCGCCCGGGTGGCGGGCGACCGGCTGCTCGGCGAGGAGAACACCGGCTTCCGGATCGCCATGAGCGCCCTGGACGGCGGCCGGCTGGGCATCGCCGCGTGCGCGGTGGGCCTGGCGCAGGCGGCGCTGGACTACGCGGTCGCGTATGCGCAGGAGCGCCAGCAGTTCGGCCAGCCGATCGCACAGTTCCAGGGGGTCGGCTTCCTGCTGGCCGACATGGCCACCCAGGTGTCCGCGGCCCGCGCCCTGCTCCTCGCTGCGGCCCGGCTGCGCGACGCCGGCCGGCCGTACGGCGTGGAAGCGGCCAAGGCCAAGCTGTTCGCCACCGACATGGCGATGCGGGTGACCACCGACGCCGTGCAGGTGCTCGGGGGGTACGGCTACGTAGCGGACCACCCGGTCGAGCGGTACATGCGCGAGGCCAAGGTGCTGCAGATCGTGGAGGGCACCAACCAGATCCAGCGGCTGGTGATTTCCCGCGCGCTCACGAAATGAGCGCCGGATCGCACCAGATGAGCGCCGGCTGGCACCCTGCGCATGAGTGAATCGCTCCGCCCGCACACCCCGGGTGCGGCGGCAGTGTAGTTTTCCGGGCGTGGAAGAGACGGATCGGGCCATCCTCACCGAACTCGGCAGAGACGGCCGGCAGTCCTACACCGACCTTGCCGAGAAGGTCGGGCTGTCGGTGTCCGCGGTGCACCAGCGGGTGCGCCGGCTCGAACAGCGGGGAGTGATCCGGGGCTACGCCGCCCGGTTGGACCATGAGGCCCTGGGCCTGCCGCTGACCGCGTTCGTGGCGATTCGCCCCATCGACCCCTCACAGCCAGACGACGCGCCGGAGCGGCTGGCCGACCTGCCCGAGATCGAGGCGTGCTACTCGGTGGCCGGCGACGACTTCTACATGCTGCTCGTGCGGGTCGCGAGCCCGGCCGATCTCGAGCGACTCCTCCAGGAGATCCGCAAGGCCGCGAACGTGGCGACGCGCACGACCGTGGTGCTCTCCACCCCGTACGAGGGGCGCCCGCCGCAGATCAGATGAGTGGGGGCTGGTTCCACCGCAGGATGACCTGCTGCTCGCGCTCGTAGCCGAGGGCCGACAGCGTCGCGGTGTCCAGTCGCAGCCGCCCACCGCCCGACGGCGGCATGCCGATCCAGCGCGCGCCCAGCACCCGCAGCGCGTGGCCGTGTCCGACGATCGCCACGTCCCCCTGGTCGAGCAGCGGGCGTACACGTTCGATCACCCGGTCGATGCGGGTGCCGATCTGCTCCGGCGATTCCCCGCCGGGGCTGCAGCCGTCGGTCCAGACCGTCCAACCCGGACGGGTCCGCCTGATCTCCTCGGTGGTCACGCCCTCGTATTCGCCGTAGTTCCACTCGGCCACGTCGTCGTCGATCGCGGTGACGGTGAGCCCGGCCAGTTCCGCCGTGCGCAGCGCCCGCTGCCGGGGGCTGCTGATGACAGCGACGAACCGCCGGCCGGCCAGCAGTCGGGCGAGGTCCTTCGCCTGCTGCTCGCCCTCCGCGGTCAAGGGCAGATCCGTGTACGAGGTGTGCTGGTGCGATCTGCTCCACTGGGTCTCACCATGACGGATGAGGATGATCTCGGCCATACCCCTATCATCCCTGCCCGGGCAGCACGGTTGATCACCGCGTCCCCGGCCGGGTCGGTCGCCTACGGTGGTACGGATGCGCCTGGAGACCTCCCGCCTCGTGCTGCGCCGCTGGCGCGCCGACGATGTCGCCGTCATGGCGGCCATCAACGCCGATCCCGAGGTCATGAGATGGATCGGCGACGGCTCGGTCTCCACCATCGAGCGGACCGCGGCCGGGGTCGCTGCCTGCGAGCGCCACTGGGAGGAGCACGGCTTCGGCCTGTTCGCGGTCGAGGTTCGCGACACCGGTGAGCTGGCCGGTTTCACCGGCCTGGCAACACCGGAGTTTCTGCCCGAGATCATGCCGGCCGTGGAGATCGGCTGACGGTCAGCGCGTCGGGCCGGCGGTGTCCGCGTCGAAGTGCGCGACCGCGCCGCGGGCCCCGTCGACGGCCATCGCGGCCTCATCCGTCGTGGGCACCGCTACGTCCGCGACGTACCGCAGATGCCGGTCGACCGCCTCGGCCAGCCGGCGCCACCGCGCCGGTTGCGGCTCGTCGTTGTCCAGGGCGTCCCGCAGCGGCTGCAGGTGGTCCAGGCCGACGCCTCTGAGCTCGCCGGCCCGCGCGAGGACCGCGCCGATGACGGCGACGAGGTGGTCGTGGTGGCCGTCCAGCCAGCGCCGGGTCCGGTAGATGGGGCCGAGTTCCGGCCAGCGCTTGCGCGCGGCCTGCCGGGTACTGCCGCTCGTTGTGCCCAGGTCGGCGAGGCTGGCGCCGAGCCAGACCGCGTCGGCCGCCTCCTCGGCGGCGAACTCGGCCGTCACCTCGTTGACGAGCGCCCCGGCCAGCTGAGCCGCCCGTACCCGGCGCAGCCGGTCGCGGCGCAGCCGGTACTCGTCGTCGGCGTCGCCGGGTCGCACGACCGGTTGGGGCGCCTCGAGCCCGGGGTGCGCGGCCAGTTGCCGCGTCATGCGTTCCAGCAGGTCCCGCGCCTGGAGCTGAAGCTCCCTGCGTTCGGCCGCGGTCAGCACGTCGGCGAGACGATCCATCCGGCACCCCCTGGGACACGTCGACGTGTCCACTGTAGCCAACCATGTAAACCGGAGGTTTACATGGTTGGGCACATCGACCGCGCGCCGTAGAGTCGTCGCCATGACCGGGGGAGTGCTGGTTCTGTGGGACGTCGACCACACGCTGGTCGACGCGGCCGGTGTGGGCGCACGCGCGTTCCGGATCGCCTTCCGGCAACTGTTCGGGCGTGACGACACCGCGCCGCTGCCGCCCATGGCGGGGCGTACCGACCGGGCCATCGCCATCCACCTGCTAGCCGCCAACGGGGTGGCGGATCCCGATCGGCACCTGGAGGATTTCCGACTGGCCGCCGAGCAGGCCCTGGCAGGCCTGGAGGGCGTCCTGCGGGCGGAGGGGAGGGCCCTGCCCGGCGCGTTGGCCGCTCTGATGGCGCTGCGCGATCGGTCCACGGTGCAGACCCTGCTCACCGGCAACCTCCGCGCCTTCGCGGAGGCGAAGATGCGAGCGTTCGACCTGTCGGAACACCTCGACCTGGACATCGGCGTGTACGGCTGGGCCCACGCGGTGCGGGCGCGGCTGGTCGACCTGGCACGGTCGGCGGCGCGGGTACGCCACGAGCGGGAGTACCCCGGACGGGCCACCGTGCTGGTGGGGGACACCCCGCTCGACGTGGAGGCGGCCCTCGCCTCGGGTGCGGCGGTGGTGGCCGTGGCGACCGGCCGTTACACCGCCGCGGAGCTTCGTAACGCCGGTGCGCACGCCGTCCTGGCCGATCTGGCCGACACCGAGGCGGTACTGGAGGCGATCAGCGCCGTGGCCGAGCCGATCTGATAGACCTAGCATCCTAGGATGCCCTAGCGGGTGTGACCCGCCCGGCGCGGGACGGGCGAGCGGCAGAACGGGGGACCTGGGGGATAGCGGTGCTGGATAGGCTCGCCGCCATGTCTGACCGGTGGGCGCGCGTCTGGTTCGGCTCGACGGCGCTGGTGGCGTCCGCCGCGGTGACGCTCCAGCTGATCATGAGCGCGTCGCACGCGCACGGCCACTTCACCTCGGCCGGTGGCCGGGTGATCAATCAGCTGTGCTACTTCACGATCGAGTCGAACGTGCTGATCGCCGTCACCACCGCGCTGCTGGCGATCCGGCTGACCCGTACATCGCCGGTGTTCGGCGTGTTCCGGGTGGCGGGCGTGGTGGGTATCGCGATCACGGCGCTCGTGTACCACACGGTCCTGGCGGGGCTGGCGCATCTCACCGGCTGGTGGGTGGTCACCGACGCGCTGCTGCACACCGTGGTGCCCGCGATGGCGATCCTCGGTTGGCTGCTGTTCGGACCACGGCGGGCCGCTTCATGGCGGCTCACCGCGCTGTCGCTGGTCTACCCGGTCGGGTACCTGGTGATCACGCTGATCCGTGGCGCGCTCGTCGGCTGGTACCCGTACCCCTTCGTGGACGTCGACCAGCTCGGGTACCCGGGCGTCCTGCTCAACGCGCTGATGATGGCGGTCCTGTTCATCGTGGTCGCCGCGGCGGTGACCGGGGTGGACGGCTGGCTGTACCGCCGTGGCGGGCTGCCGGATCGCGGGCCGGCTGCGGACGCGCTCGATCTTCGTGGCGCGGTTGGCGCTGAGGTGCCCGGCGGTACAGCGCCGTCCGGAGCGCGCCGGCGCGCTCCGGACGGCGGTTCACCTATAACCTAGCGTCCTAGGAAGCCGTAGGCGGATGTGGCTACCGCCACATCGCACTCAACGCCGCTACGCGGCAAACTTTCCGGTTCTCGACCTTCGCGGCGCGGTTCGTCGTACCCGCAGCGAATTGGCCCCACCGCCAACTCCGGAGGTAGGGCCAATTCTTCGCAGCTCAGGCGCGTCAGACGGCGACGGTCGCCTGTTGCTTGCGCCAGAATTTCTTTCCGGACTCGGGCAGCGTGTCGATCGGGTCGTAGTACGGGTACCGGCGGTCCAGGGCGTCGAGGTCGGCGGACTCGATCGAGGTGCGGTAGTTCTTGGTCCAGTACGAGATGCCGTGTTCGCGGTCGTACTCGGTGAGCATGTGGACCCAGCGCTTGCCGACGAACGGGACGTCGCACACGATCCGCGGTGTGGCGTAGCCGGGCAGGTAGCCCATGATGTCGTGCTGCAGTTGCTGTGCCTGCCAGACGGCGACGCGCCAGTGTTCGGCGTTGGGGATCATGTCGCACAGGTAGAAGTAGTACGGCAGGATGCCTGCCTCTCCCTGCAGCGCGAAGCACAGGTCGAGCAGGTCGGCGCTGGTGGCGTTGACGCCGCGCATGAGGACGCCCTGGTTGCGGACGTCGCGGACGCCGACTTCGAGGGCGGTCCGCGCCGCGCGGGCGACCAGGGGCGTCAGCGACTGCGCGTGGTTGACGTGGGTGTGGATGGCGAGGTTGACGCCGCGGCGGGCGGCGGTACGGGCGACGCGTTCCATGCCTTCGACGACGTCGGGCTGCAGCCAGTGCTGCGGCAGGCCCATCAGGGCCTTGGTGGCCAGGCGGATGTCGCGGATGGTCTCGATGTCGAGCAGTCGCATGAGGAACGACTCGAGGTTTCGCCACGGCACGTTGGCGACGTCGCCGCCGGAGACGACGACGTCGCGCACACCGGGGTGGGTCTTCACATACGCGATCATGCCCTCATAGCGGTCCACCGGCTTCAGTGTCAGCTTGAGCTTGTCCACGGTTGGGGTGGAGTTGCCGACGAGGTCCATCCGGGTGCAGTGCCCGCAGTACTGCGGGCAGGTGGGGAGCAGTTCGGCGAGGACCTTGGTGGGGTAGCGGTGGGTGAGCCCTTCGGCGACCCACATGTCGTGCTCGTGGAGGGAGTCGCGGGTGGCGTACGGGTGGGAGGGCCAGTCGGGGCGCCGGTCGGAGGCGACGGGGATCATGTACCGGCGTACCGGGTCGGCGTAGAACCTGTCGGTGTCCGGGGTCGCTGTCGGCACCATCGTGTTGAGCATCTGCGGGGTGACCAACATGGACATGGTGGCGAGTCGCTGCTGGTCTTCGAGGAGGTCGGTGTAGAAGGCCTCGTCGACGAGGTCGCCGAGGACGGTCCGCAGCTGCTTGACGTTCTTGACGCAGTTGGCTCGTTGCCACCGGGCGGATTCCCACTGCTCGCGGGTGACGTGGCGCCAGCCGGGCAGCCGGGTCCAGTCCGGTTCGACCAGCGTGCGTCGCTGGTACAGGTAGGGCTGGCCGGGTTCGTTCACCGCGCCTCCTTAGAGAGAATGGAGAATCTACGGCCGATAGATTAACCTGCGGGAAGAATTCTCGTCACTGCCCGGATTAAACGTAGGAGTTTTCATGACCTCGCCCGTCGGGCTGCATCGGGTACTCGCGCCGCGCGGCGTGCTGCCCCAGGCGGCCGACCGACTGGACAGCCGTCCGGAGATCGGACCGGACGAGGTGCGGGTCCGGGTCGAGCGGCTCAACCTGGACGCGGCGAGCTTCCGGCAGCTGGCCACGAAGCACGCCGGTGACGGCGAGAGCGTGCGGGCCGAGGTGCTCGCGATCATTGAGGCTCGGGGCAAGATGCACAACCCGGTCACCGGCTCCGGTGGCATGCTCATCGGTACGGTCGACGAGGTCGGCCCGGAGTCGTCGCTGGGCCTCAAACCTGGCGACCGGGTCGCCACGCTGGTGTCGTTGACGCTGACCCCACTCAAGATCACCGACGGGTTGAGAAGCTGGGACGGGTTGAGCGAGCAGGTGCCCTGTGACGGGCACGCGATCCTGTTCGGACGGTCGATCGCGGCGGTGCTCCCCGACGACCTGCCTGCGGAGTTGGCTCTGGCCGTGTTCGACGTGTGCGGCGCGCCCGCGCTGACCGACCGGGTCGTCCGGCGTTACGGCCATCCGACCGTGGCAGTCATCGGCGGTGCGGGCAAGAGCGGCTGTCTGTCGCTCGCCGCAGCCCGGCGCGCCGGCGCCCGTACCGTCGGGGTGGTCCCCACGACCGCGGAGCGCGACCTGCTGTCGAAGGCCGGTCTGGCGAACGCGGTGGCTCTCGCCGACGCCCGTGACCCGGTTGCGCTGAGCAGAGCCGTGACCGAGGCCCTGGGCGGGCCGGCGGACGTGACCGTGGTGTGCGTGGACGTGCCCGGCTGCGAGCACGGGGCGATCCTGTCGACGGCCGACGGCGGTACCGTGATCTTCTTTTCGATGGCCACGTCGTTCCCGGCCGCTGCGCTGGGGGCGGAGGGCCTGGCTGCGGACGTGACCATGCTGATCGGCAACGGGTACGCGCCGGGCCACGCCGACTTCGCGCTGGACCTGCTGCGGGGTGTGCCGGCGGTGCGGGATCTGTTCGCGGCGCGGCTGGCGGCAGACTGAGGCCATGACCCCCTCCGCCATGACCCCCTCCACGCTCTACCGCAACGGGCGGATCTACAGCGCGTCCGTGCCCGGTTCGACCGCGCTGCTCGTCACCGACGGCCGGATCGCCTGGCTTGGCGCCGACACCGGGGCGCCGGCCGCCGACCGGGTCGTCGACGTCGCCGGCGCGCTGATCGCGCCGGCGTTCGTCGACGCGCACGTGCACGCGTTCGACACCGGCCTCACCCTGCTGGGACTCGACCTGGCCGCCACCCGGTCGCGGGAGGACGTCCTCGACGCGGTGCGCCGGCACGCTGCGGACCTGCCCGGTGACGCGGTCGTGGTCGGGCACGGCTGGGACGAGTCGGGCTGGGTCGACCAGCGGCCACCGGCGGCGGCAGAGCTGGACCGCGCGGCGGGCGGCCGAATGGTGTACCTGTCGCAGGCGTCGGTGCACTCGGCGATCGTCTCGTCGCCGCTGCTGGCGAGGGTGTCCCCGGACGTGCCGGGCTACGCGTCCGACGGCTGGCTGCGCCGGGACGCCCATCACGTGGTGCGCGGCATCGCCCACGGGTCGATCGGCGCCACGCAGCGCCGCCGGGCGCAGGAAACGGCGCTGCGGCACGCCGCGTCGCTGGGGATCGCGGCGGTGCACGAGTGCGGCGGGCCGGGCACGTCCGACGAGGAGGGCTTCCAGGCTCTCCTCGCACTGCCGGCCGAGGGTGACCTGCCCGAGGTGTACGGGTACTGGGGTGAGCTGGGCGCGGCCGCGAAGGCCCGCGAGCTGGGCGCGGTCGGGGCCGGTGGCGACCTGTACGCCGACGGGGCGCTCGGATCGCACACGGCCCACCTGCGCTCGCCCTACCTGGACGCCGACACCTCCGGCCATGGGTACGTCAGCGCTGAGCAGGTGGCCAAGCACCTGGTCGGCTGCGTACGCGAAGGGGTCCAGGGCGGGTTCCACGCCATCGGGGACGCGGCGATCGGCACGGTCCTCGACGGGTTCGGTCTGGCCGCGCGGCAGGTCGGTATCGACGCGCTGCGAGCCGGGCGGCACCGCATCGAGCACCTGGAGATCCTCGACCGGGACCTGATCCGCGGGCTCGTCGAGTACGGGATCACCGCCAGCGTGCAGCCGGCGTTCGACCGGCTCTGGGGCGGCGAGCACGGCATGTACGCGCAGCGCCTCGGCGTCGCCCGGTCGCTGGAGTCCAACCCGCTGGGCGCCCTCGCCGGCGTCGGGGTGGCCCTCGCGTTCGGTTCGGACTCGCCGGTGACGCCGCTGGACCCGTGGGGAACGATCCGCGCGGCGGCCACCCACCACAACCCGGTGTACCGGGTGAGCACCCGGACGGCGTTCGCCGCGCACAGCCGGGGCGGCTGGCGGGCGGCCGGGCTCGACGCCGACGGCCGCCTCGCCCCTGGGACGTCGGCGACGTTCGCGGTGTGGGACGTGGCCGGGCCGCTGCAGGGCGGCCTGCCGGTGCTGGCCCCGGATTCGCCGGAGGAATCGGCGCCGGCGCTGCCGGTGTGCCGGCGCACCGTGCTGCGCGGCGAGGTGATCTACGACGTGGAGGACGCGTGAGCGGAAAACTCGACCTCGACCCGGCCCTCGTTCGCCGGGCGCGGCAGTTGGCCCGCAGGGCCGGCAAGCCGGTGGTGGACCTGGCGCGCAGCCACACGACCGTGTCGGTGGAGCGGGCGGTGCTGCGGCTGGCCGGGGTGACCGGCGCCGACGCCGACGGCATCCCGTTGGTCAACCGCCTGGTCGACGCGGTGGTGGCCGACGTCGGCCTGGGCCACGGGGTGGCGCTGCCGGTCGTCGAAGCCGCCACCCGCGAAGGCGTGGACGATCTGACGTTGCTGGCGCAGAAGGCGGCCGCCGGGTCGGTGCGCTTCGAGGTGCCCTCGGGGAGGGCGGCGACGGCGGCGCGGCGCGCAGCCCGGCGGGCGGTCGGGGCGGGCATCACGCGGATCGACAAGCGCCGCGCCGAGCGAGACCGGCTGATCAAACGCCACGGCGACCCCGACCAACGACCCTGGATCTACCTGATCGTCGCCACCGGCGACATCTACGAGGACATCCCGCAGGCGCAGGCCGCCGCGCGGGAAGGCGCCGACATCATCGCCGTGATCCGGTCGACCGGGCAGTCCCTTTTGGACTACGTACCGGAGGGCGCCACCCGCGAGGGGTTCGCCGGCACGTACGCCACCCAGGAGAACTTCCGCCTGATGCGAGCGGCCCTCGACGAGTCGTCGCGCGAGTTGGGCCGCTACGTGCGGCTGACCAACTACGCCAGCGGCCTGTGCATGCCGGAGATCGCCACCCTGGCCGGCCTGGAACGGCTGGACATGATGCTCAACGACTCGATGTACGGGATCCTGTTCCGCGACATCAACCCCATCCGCACCTTCGTCGACCAGCGGTTCTCCCGGCAGATCCACGCCCGGGCCGGGATCATCATCAACACCGGTGAGGACAACTACCTGACCACCGCCGACGCGGTCGAGGCCGCGCACACCGTCACCGTGTCGCAGCTGCTCAACGAGTACTTCGCCCACGAGGCGGGGCTTGCGGACTGGCAGCTCGGCCTGGGTCACGCCTTCGAGATCAACCCCGACCTGCCGGAGTCGTTCCGCCTCGAACTCGCGCACGCGCTGCTGGCACGGGAGCTGTTCCCGCACGCGCCGCTGAAGTGGATGCCGCCCACCAAGCACATGACCGGCGACGTGTTCCGCGGCAACCTGCTCGACGGGTTCTTCAACCTGGCCGGCACCATGACCGGGCAGGGCATCCTGCTGGTGGGCATGATGACCGAGGCGGTGGTGACGCCGTGGCTGTCGGACCGGGACATCGCCCTGCAGAACGTCCGGTACGTGCTGAACGCCGCCGGTGGGCTGCACGAGGACTTCGTGCCGGCGCCCGGCGGATTCATCCAGCGGCGCGCGAACCATGTTCTGGGTGAGGCGGTGGACCTGCTGGAGCGGATCGTGGACGACACGCTGCTGAACGCGATCGCCGACGGCACGTTCGGGATCACCAAGCGCCCGGCCGACCGGGGCAAGGGCCTCGACGGCGTGGCCCGCCACGAGGCCGGCTACTACAACCCGGCCACGGAGATCCTGGAGGGCGAGCAGTGAGCGCCCCACGCCCACGCCGGCGCTCAAGCCCGCGCCCAAGATCCGCGCAGTTTCGCCGTAACTGCGGCTACCGGCCGGCGGATAGCAGCAACTTCGCCCAAACTGCGGAGAGTTCATGAGCACCGTCATCCGCCCCTACGGGGACACCACCGGCGACGGCATGGTGCAGCTGTCGTTCACCCTGCCGGTGCCGTGCGACAAGCGCGCCGAGGGCGCGGCGCTGCAGTTGGCGGGCAAGATGGGCCTGGACCCGGCGATGGTGGTGCACGCCAAGCAGATGGGCGAAGGCTTCACGTTCTTCGTGGTGTACGGGCGGGTCAACCACCTCGTCGACCTGTCCGAGGTCGTCGTCGCCGAGCGGGACTTCCCGCTGCTGTCGCCCCATGAGGTCAACGCGCTGGTGAAGCGGCGGCTGCGGCGCGAGCTCGTCGTGGTCGGGGCCTGCATCGGTACGGATGCGCACACGGTCGGCATCGACGCGATCCTCAACGTCAAGGGGATCGCGGGGGAGAAGGGCCTGGAGTACTACCGGGAGCTGCGGGTGGTCAACCTGGGTTCCCAGGTGGCCGTGCCCGACCTCGTCGAGGCCGCCCGGGCGGAGAAGGCCGACGCGGTCCTGGTCAGCCAGGTCGTCACCCAGCGCGACGCGCACCTGCACAACACCCGGGAGATGTCGGCGGCGTTCCGGGAGGCGGTGCCGGCCGACCGCCGGCCGCTGCTGGTCGTCGGTGGTCCCCGCTTCGACGAGCTGATGGCCGCCGAACTGGGCGTCAACCGGATCTTCGGGCGCGGCACTACCCCGCGCGAGGTGGCCAGCTACCTCGTCCACGCGTTGATCACGCAGAAAGCGAAGGCAGCATGAGCGTTGGTCTGACCGTCACCCACCGGCGTTACGTGCCCTCCTCGCACGCCCACTACGCCGGCAACCTCGTCGACGGCGCGTACGCCCTCGGACTGTTCGGCGACGTCGCCACCGAGGTGTGCATCCGCACCGACGGCGACGAGGGCCTGTTCGCCTCGTACTCCGACGTGCAGTTCACCGCGCCGATACGGGCCGGCGACGTCCTCGAAGTGACCGCGACGGTCACCCGCATGGGTACCCGCAGCCGCACCGTCGACTTCACCTGCGCGGTCGTCTGCCGCGGCAACCCGGACAAGGGTGACTCCGCGGCTGAGGTCCTCGACCCGCCGATCGTCGCCGTCACGGCCACCGGCACCGTGGTCGTCCCGCCGCGCCCGTGACCGCCCGCGTCGACGTGCGGACCCGGCCCGCGCCGGGCACGCCCCTGGCCGTCTGCGCCGACATCGGGTCGACCTACACGAAGGTCGCCGTGGTCGACGTGACCGACGGGACGCTCGTCGTGACCGCGTCGCACCCGACGACCGCCGGCACCGACGTCATGCACGGCCTCGACGCGTGCGTCGCCGACGTCGCGGAGCGGCTGCCCGGCCACGACCTGTCGACCCGGTACGCGTGCTCGTCGGCCGGTGGCGGGCTGCGCCTGGCCGTGGTCGGCTACGAGGCTCTGGTCAGCGCGGAGGCCGCGCACCGGGTCGCCACGAGCGCCGGGGCGCGGGTGGTGCACGTGGCCGCCGGGCGCCTGGACACGGCCGGGGTGACGGCGCTACGGGCGGCGCAACCGGACGTGGTGCTGCTGGTGGGCGGCACCGACGGCGGCGACGCCGAAACCGTACGCCACAACGCCGCGCGGCTGGCCGCCGCGCGGCTGCGGGTGCCGGTCGTGGTGGCCGGCAACGCCGATGCCCGCGACGACGTGGTCACGGCGCTGCGCGCGAAGAGCGTCCCGGTCGTCGCGACCGACAACGTGCTGCCCCGCATCGGGGTGCTCGCGCCGCAGCCGGCGCGGGCCGCGATCCGGGAGGTGTTCCTGCGCCACGTCATCAGCGGCAAGGGGCTGTCGCGCGATCCCCGCTTCGCCCGCCTGGTCCGTGGCGCCACCCCGGATGTCGTGCTGACCGCGGTGGAGCTGCTGGCCGACAACGCCGACAGTGCTGACAGCGCCCCCGGCGACTTCGCCGTGGTCGACGTCGGCGGGGCCACCACCGACGTGTACTCGGTGATCGTGCCCGACGCCGAACGGTCGGCCGGGCCGGGCCGGGAGGTCGCCGGGGTGCTGTGGCGCAGCCGTACCGTCGAAGGCGACCTGGGCGTGCGGTGGAGCGCGCCCGGCGTGGTCGTCGCGGCGCGGGCGGAGAAGCTGATCGGCGACGCCGAGGCCGAGTCGCTCGCCGCGGCCGCCGAGGCTCGGGCGGCCGATCCGGACCTGATCGCCGAGTCACCGGAGGTCGATCTTCGGCTCGCCGAGTTGGCCGCCGTGGTGGCGCTGCGCCGCCACGCCCGCGGCGAGACCGTCGGCGACCGTACTCTGGGGCCTGCGGCCAGCGCGACGGTCCGGCGCGGCGGCAAGGATCTTGGCGCGGTACGGCTGCTGATCGGGTCGGGCGGGGTGCTGCGGCACGCCCCGGCCCGCGCGTCGGTGGCGGCCCTGGAGGCGGTCCTGTCTGACCACGCCGGCGGATGGCGGCTGCCGAAGGCGGCGACGCCGCGCGTGGACCGGGCCTATGTGCTGGCCGCCGTCGGGCTGCTCGCCGCGGATTTTCCCTACGCCGCCATGGCGCTGGCGCGACGGGAACTGTAGGGGTCGTCACAGCGGCGAGACACGCCAAGTGCGACACGCCGCCCCGATCGGGGGATACCCGGTTGACCCGTTGACAGCGGCAGGGGTGGGTCGCGTACCTTCTTTGAGTCCTACTTCGGAAAGCGACTGTTGTTCGCTTTGCCTCTTCGTTCGCTGGCCGTACGCCGAGCCATCCGGCGCGTGCCAGGTCCAGCGAGCGGGGGTCGGCGGGGCGGCGCGAACCGGCCGCGTTCCGGTACGGGCAGGGGGTTACACACGGTCAGTAGACAACGAGCCAGTCGCGGGCAGCCGGTCCGTTCCTGGCCGGAACGAAGGTCGTGTTTGGTGCTCTGCCACTCCGGCCGGGCAGGACCTGGGAGCACGGGGCGCGGCTACGGCCGCGCCCCGATTTCCGTTCCTGGGCCCCCTCTCATCGCGCCCCTCCCGGCGCATGGCGGTGACAGCGGGCACAATGGGCAGGCTTGAGCACCATCGAGAGAGGCCCACGTGACGGCGGTAGGCATGGACGCGGCGTCGCAGCCGGCGCCGGCGGACTCCCGGGTCGGTCACCCGGCCGCTCCTCGCACCCAAGTACCCGTACGCCGGATCCTGCCCGTCCTGGCGGCGGCTGCGGCCGGGCTGGCGCTGTTGGCGTCGTTCCCGCCGTACAACCTGTGGTGGCTCGCGCCGGTCGGGGTGGCGCTGTTGACGATCGCCGTGCACGGCCGCCGCGTCACCGGCGGATTGGCGCTGGGCGCGGTGACCGGGGCCGCGTTCTTCACCCCACTGCTGCACTGGACCAACACCCAGGTCGGTTGGACGCCCTGGCTGCTGCTGTCCGGGCTGCAGACGCTCTACGTCGCGCTGCTGGGCGGCGCGCTCGCCGCCGCCGGCCGGCTGGTGCGCCGGTGGCCGGGGCTGCTGGCGCCGGTGACCGCCGTGTTGTGGGTCGCGCAGGAGGCCCTGCGCGACCGGACCCCGTTCGGCGGGTTCCCGTGGGCGAGGTTGGCGTTCAGCCAGGCCGATTCGCCGCTGCTGCGCCTGGCCGCGCTGGGCGGCGCGCCGGCCGTCACGTTCGCGGTCGCCCTTGTCGGTGGCCTGATCGCCGCGGCTGTTCTCCGCGGCTCGGTCGCCGTCGCGCGGCGCGCGGCGCTCCTGCTCGCCGCGGCCGGCGTGGTCGGGCTCGCCGCGGTCGTACCCGTCGGCCGTCCGGACGGGCGGACGGTCACGGTCGGGTTCGTGCAGGGCAACGTGCCCCGGCTCGGCCTGGACTTCAACGCCCAGCGCCAGCAGGTGCTGCGCAACCACGTCACCGGCACCGAGGAGCTGGCCCGCAAGGTCGCCGCCGGCACCGCGCCCCGGCCCGACCTGGTGATCTGGCCGGAGAACGCCAGTGACGTCGACCCCGTCGCCGACCCGGTCGCCGGGGAGCTCATCACCCGGGCCGCCCAAGCCGTCGACGCGCCGATCCTGGTCGGTTCGTTGCTGCAGGGCCCCGGCGACCGGGTACGCAACGTCGGCCTGGTCTGGCTGCCGACCGGCGGACCGGTCGACACGTACGTCAAGCGCCACCCGGTGCCGTTCGCCGAGTACGTGCCGATGCGCGCGCTCGCCCGCAAGGTCACCACCAAGGTCGACCTGGTGCGCGCCGACTTCCTGGCCGGCGACCGGGCCGGCGTGCTGCGCGTCGGCCCGGCGCGGGTGGGCGACGTCATCTGCTTCGAGGTCGCCTACGACGGTCTGGTGCGCGACACGGTCACCGGTGGCGCCGAACTGATCGTCACCCAGACCAACAACGCGACGTTCGACGCCGACGAGGCGGGCCAGCAGTTGGCCATGGTGCGGCTGCGGGCCGTCGAGCACGGCCGCGACGCGATGATGGTCTCCACCGTCGGGATCTCCGGCTTCGTCACCGCCGACGGGCGGGTACATTCCGCGACCGGATTCAACACCGCGGCCGCCGAGTCGCGCGAGCTGACGTTGAGCCGTACCCGTACGCTTGCAACCAGACTGGGGGCGGTCCCGGAGTACGTGATGCTGGGCGCCGCCGCCATCGTGCTGGTCGGCGCGGCTGTTGTGCGAAGCCCGCGGTCCGTCACAGCTGATAACGAGCTTGACAGCGAGGGGGAAACGTGACCGGGAGCACCAATACGCCGCAGGAGTCGGCGGGGGGCTACCCCGGCGTCGGCCGGGTGCTCGTCGTGATCCCCACGTACAACGAGTCCGACAACATCCGGGTCATCGTCGACCGTGTCCGGCGCGCGGCGCCCGCCGTCGACGTGCTGATCGCCGACGACAACAGCCCCGACGGCACCGGCGCCATCGCCGACGAGCTGGCCGCCGCCGACCCGCAGATCCACGTCCTGCACCGCCCCGGCAAGCAGGGCCTCGGCGCGGCGTACATCGCCGGTTTCGGCTGGGCGCGCGAGCGTGGTTACGACGCGGTGGTGGAGATGGACGCCGACGGCTCACACGCCCCCGAGGAGCTGCCCCGGCTGCTCGACGCCGGCCGCGACGCCGACGTGGTGATCGGCTCGCGGTGGGTGCGCGGAGGCAAGGTCATCAACTGGCCGGTGCGCCGGCTGGTGCTGTCGCGCGGCGCGTCGCTGTATACCCGGATGGCGATGGGGTACCCGGTGCGCGACGCCACCGCCGGCTACCGGGTGTACCGGATGCCGGTGCTCGACAAGCTCGAACTCGACCAGGTGGCCTCCCAGGGGTACTGCTTCCAGATCGACCTGGGCTGGCGCGCCTACCGGCACGGTTTCCGCATCGTCGAAGTGCCGATCACGTTCGCCGAGCGGGAACGCGGGGCGAGCAAGATGAGCTCCACCATCGTGCGTGAGGCGCTGGTACGGGTGACCGTGTGGGGCGCCCAGGCGCGCCTGGGGAGCGTGAAGCGGGCGCTCGGCGGCGGCCAGAAGCGCCCCGGCTAGGCACGGAGTACCGCATGCGTCGCGTACCGCTGATCGGTCTGGCCATGATCGGGACGATCGTGGTGGAGATCGCCGTCTTCGTGGCGGTGGCCAAGCTCGTCGGATGGGGATGGGCGCTCGCCGCGCTGCTGGTCGTGTCGGCGCTCGGCGCGTGGCTGGTGCCCCGGCAGGGGCTACGGGCGTGGCGGCGCTTCCACGCGGCCGCCGAGGAGGGTCGTCCCCCGGGCCGGCAGGCCACCGACGGCCTCGTCGGGCTGATCGGGGCGCTGCTGCTGGCCGTGCCGGGGTTCGTCACCGGCCTGCTCGGCGCGGCGCTACTCACGACGCCGCTGCGCTGGTACGCCCGCGACCGGCTGGAACGCTCGGTCGAGCGGCGCACCTCAGCCACCCTGGCCGGCACCCTGTTCGGCCCGCGGCGGGTGCGGGTGCGGGTACGCCCGCGTCGACGTGCCGGCCCTCCTCCACCACCACCACCACCGCCACCGCCACCGCCGCGGGGGACGACCGCCATCGAGGGCGAGATCGTCGATGGCGACGGAAGGACCGACTAATACGACAACAGCCGCCCGACGTGATGTCGGGCGGCTGTTGTGAGGTGTGGTGTGGTCAGTCCGCGCGGCCGCGCCGGGTGCGGATCTCCTGGAGCCGCTCGGCGAGGATCTCGTCCAGCTCTTCCATCGAACGCCGCTCCAGCAGCATGTCCCAGTGGGTGCGCGGCGGCTTGGCCCGCTTCTGCTCCGGCTCGTTGCCGTCGACCAGCCGTGCGACGCTGCCGTCGAACTTGCACTCCCAGGTCATCGGGACCTCGGCGTCGACGGCGAAGGGCACCTCGAACTGGTGGCCCTTGGCGCACAGGTACTCGCGGGTCTGTCGCGGCGCCAGCTCGGTATTGCGGTCGGACTCGTAGCTGACGGCTCCGAGGCGGCTTCCGCGCAACATGCGCTCGCCCATATCGGATCTTCCCCTTCGGGTAGTGTGCGGTTCGTACGGTTCAACGACGCGGGCCGGTCTGACCATTCCCGGGCCGGCGAGCGGTTGTCGGTCTCAACAGCCGCGGTCGTGCCGCCAGCGAGTCGGTTGTTCCATTTTACTCATGATTCATCTGCGGCGGCGAATCGTACGCTCTGTGACCTTGGTAGGCAATCTCACGGCGCAAGCGCCGCGGCAAGGTTCGCCACCTGTTCACTCAACCGGCCCACCTGGGCGTGGGCGCCCGACAGTTCCGCGCGTACCGCGTCGCGGTCGGTCTCGACGGCGCGCAGCCTGCCCCGCAGCTCCTCCGCGCGGGTCTGCGCGGCGGCGAGTTCAGCGGCCAGCTTGGCCACCTCCCGCTGCGCCTGCGACACCTCGTCGCGGAGCCGGGTCGACTCCGTCTCGGCGGCCTCCGCCCGGGCCAGCGCCCGGTCGTGGGCGGCGCGGGTGGTCCTGATCTCCTCCGCTGCCTGGTCTCGGGCCCGGACCGCCTCGTCGCGGTCGCGGGCGGCGGTGTCGGCGTCCCGGACGGCGGCCGCGCGGGCGGCCTCGGCGTCGGCGGCCTGTTGGCGCGCGGCTTCCCGGTCGGCGTGGGCGTCGACCCGCAGCGCCTCGGCGGCCGCGGCCCGCGACCGGGCCTCGTCACGCTCCGCGAACGCCCGCTGGGCGGTGGCAGCCGCCCGGTCCACGGCCTCCCGCGCGGCCACCGCGTCGGCCTCGGCCCGGTCGGCGTCCGCGCGGGCGACCTTGATCGACTCCGCTGCTTCGTCCCGGGCCGCCTCGATCGCCTTTTCCGCCTCGGCGCGGGCGCTGCGTACCGCCCCCGCGGCGTCGGCCCTGACCTGCGCGACCGTCTCGCCGGCCTCGTCGCGGGCCCGTTCCGCGGCGGCGAGGGCGGCGTCCGCGGCATCCCGGGCCGTCCTTGCCTGCCGCCGCGCCGACTGGGCGTCCTCGCGGGCCTCGTCACGCTCGGCGTGGGCCGCCGCGACCGCCGTCGCCGCCTCCGCCCGTACCGCAGCGACCTGCCGCTCCACGCCCGCCGGCGACAGTTCGGCGTACAGGGCCTGTGCGAGGGTCTCGGTGACCTGTTCGAGGCGGTCGACCACCTCAAACGCCCGTGCGACCTGCCCGGTCAGGCCGGGCGAGTTGCGCTGGCGCATCCGCGCGGCCCGGGCGGCCGACTGGCAGGCGCCGTCGTTGTCGCGGCAGTACCGAAACGGGCGCCCCGCGCTGTCCCGCTGCGGCACGGGCCGGCCGCAGTGCGCGCAGGGGCGGGTGGATTCAAGCTGCTCGGTCACCCGCGCGAATCTACTGGGTACGCCGGGCCGCCACCCCGCCCGGACACGCGGCTACGCCGCCGGCGCCGGTTCGGTGGACGGGCGCTCAGCCGCCTCGTCGCCCGTGGTGAGCAGCGCCAGGAGCAGCAGGCTGAAGACGGCCAGCACACCGACGACCGCGAGTCCGCCGGAGACGAGGATGACGACGACACCGAAGAGGGCGTTCAGCACCAGGCCGCAGACGATCAGCACCCGCGCCGGGCGGCGCAACGGCCGGCTCCGCACCGCCGCCCTGACCAGCGGTACCGCCAGAGCGGCCAGGATCAGCGCCAGCACCGCGCCGAGGATCCACACCGCGAGCCGCCCGGCCGCTGGGGGCGTCCCGTTCATCGACATCGAGTACTCGCCGATCATGACGCCCAGCACATACAGGAATCCGCCGAGGACGGCCGCCTCCACGACGGCGCCGATCGCCGCGAGCAGCAGGATGAGGGTACGCATGACGCCTCCGGGGCTCGATCGTTGCGTCACGTTACCGCCGCCTAGCGGCGTGCATCAATGCCTTGGCGCCGGACGGCGGCCCCGCCACGCACGACGGACAGATCACCCCATAACGCCCCCGAGGCGCGCCCCCGGCCCGGTCCGCGACATCCGATCGGCTGAGCTTTATGCCTGGCGGCTGGACAGAAAGTCGCGGGGTGGTTGCGGAATGGTTGCAGCGGACCCGACAAGGGTCCGGGCGAGACAGTGAGACGCCGGGCGATCATGGTCGCCGCAGCAGCCCGGCGAGGAGTCAGTGGCGAAACCGGCGCCCCCAGGAGCTTTCTCCAGAGGGGATTTACCTTCGATGTTCCGCCGCGCCAAACACCGTACGCCGCGTGGCCGCCGCCGGGCGACCGCATCGCTGTTGGCCCTCGGCGTGCTGGCCACCGCCGTGATGACCGGTGCCGTGAACGCCAGCGCCGCGCCGGTCAAGCCGTTCCGCCCGGCTCCGGACTGTTCCGGCGGCTACGTGGCGCTGACCTACGACGACGGGCCGGACCCCGTGCTCGACCCGCGCCTGCTCGACCTGCTGCGCAAGCACGGTCTGCGGGCGACGTTCTTCGTCGTCGGCGACCGGGTCATCTACAACCCCCAGCTGGTCCGCCGGATGGCCGCGGAGGGGCACAGCGTGCAGGCGCACAGCTGGGACCACCCGAAGCTGGGTGAAATGCCCCTCGACAGCGCGTTGAAGAACCTCAAGGACGGCGCGCAGGTCATCCAGCTGCTCGGGCTGCCCCGGCCGACGTTCTACCGCGCCCCGTACCACAACACCACCGAGCAGCTGCGCGTCGCGGCCGCCCAGGCCGGTCTCACCCAGGTCGTGTACACCGTGGACACGGTGGACTGGCAGGACGTCGGCGTCGACTACATCGTCGCGCAGGTGGCCACGGCCCGACCCGGTGGCGTGATCAACATGCACGATCTGGGACGTCCGGAGACCGTCAACGCGCTGCCGCGCATCGCCGAGACCCTGCGCGCCAAGAAGATGTGCTCGGGCCGGCTGGTCGCCACCAGCGAACCGAACCCGGACGGACACGACCTGGCGTTCTACGCCAAAGCCGTGGCGTGGTGACGGTCGCCGAAGCTGCCGCTCCGGACCGAGCACCAGCCAAGGTGACCGTACTGGTGCCGGCGCACAACGAGGGGCGGCAGATCGCCAGCACCCTGCGGGGCCTGCGGGCGCAGACGCTGCCGCCCCGGCGGGTCATCGTGATCGCCGACAACTGTGACGACGACACCGCCACGGTCGCCGCCGCGGAGGGCGCCGAGGTGTACGAGACCGCCGGCAACCGGGACAAGAAGGCCGGCGCGCTCAACCAGGCCTGGCGGATGCGCTTCCGCCGCGCCCGCGACCGGCGGTCCCCGGTGGCCGCCAACGGGCATCAGGGCTGGCCGAGCGACCGGCGCCGGGGTGAGCGTCGGGCGGGCCACACCGGCGAGCCGGACCTGGACGGCAACGACTTCGTTCTGGTCCAGGACGCGGACAGCCAGCTCGACACCGGCTTCCTCGCCGGAGCGGTGTCGCACCTGGTCGCCGACGAGGGACTCGGTGCGGTGGGCGGCACGTTCCGGGGCGCCGAGGGGGCCGGTCTCGTCGGCCACCTGCAGCGCAACGAGTACGCCCGGTACGCCCGCGACGTCCGGCGACTGAAGGGCAAGTGCCTGGTGGTCACCGGTACCGCGGCGATGTTCCGGGCAGCCACGCTGCGGCGGATCAGCGCCGCGCGCCGGGACGGCACCCTGCCGGCCGGCGACGGCGACGGCGGCATCTACGACACCACCGTCCTCACCGAGGACAACGAGATGACGTTCGCCATCCGGCACCTGGGCTACCGGGTGCTCAGTCCGCGGGAATGCACGCTCACGACCGAGGTGATGCAGAGCTGGCAGGACCTGTGGAAGCAGCGGCTGCGGTGGAAACGCGGCGCGGTCGAGAACTGCTTCCAGTACGGGATCACGCGCATCACCTGGCCGTACTGGGGCCGACAGCTGCTGACCGTGCTCGGGGTCGTCGTGACGTTCCTGTACCTGGCGTCGCTGCTGCTGGCGCTGTGCGTCGGGCAGGTGCACCTCCAGCCGATCTGGCTGGCGGTGACGCTGGTCTTCGTCCTGGAGCGGGTCATCACGGTCCGGGACCGGGGATGGCGCTACATGCTCGCTGCGGCCAGCATGTACGAGCTCCTCTACGACATTTTCCTGCAGCTCGTCCACGCGAAGGCCTATGTGGACGCGGCGCTGATGCGAGAGAGGAGGTGGTAAGGAATGTACGACAAGGTGATTATCGGCGGCGGCGCGGCGACGACGGGTGGCGCGCTGGCGCTGACCGGCTCGTCGGTGGTGTGGATGGCGCTGGCGGCGTTCGCGATGCTGGCCGTCGGTACGGCGATCCTCCGGATCGTGCCCCGTAAGCAGGGCTGACCCAGGGCGGAAAGGCGCGCGGTGACCCTCGGGGTCCCGCGCGCCTTCGCGTTTGACCCATCTCCGGCATCAGACGAACCGCATCCTTCGCCGGAGTATCTGTATTACCAATACCGGTAATCCAATAATCAGATACATGATAATGCCAGTTATCATCCGTAATGAATCAGGCTGGTGTAGCAACGGCCGGAAAGAGCGGGACCGCCCGGTGGCGGTCCCGCTCTGGATGCGCACTAGCCGGGCAGCCACCCCGCGGTGGCCCGGGCCCGCGCGACCTCGTCGGCTTCCCGTTGCCGCCAGCACCGCTGGGCGTCCCGATTGCACTGCCGACAGGCACGGCGGTACCGGCCGGTCGCCTCGTCGAGCTCCCGGGCGTGTCCGTTGCGGCAGTGCGAGCGCTGGGCCCGGTTGCGGCCAGTCTCCGCCCGTGTCACCTGCCGCAGGTGGGCGGGCGCGATGCAGTCCCGCACGCCGCACGTGTGCTCGACGTCCAGGCCGGGGTCGTAGCCGCCGACAAACACCACGTACGCCGCGATGTGCGCCCAGGCGCGCCCGGCGACCTTCTGGTGGCAACCGCGTCGGCTGCCGTAGCCGCGGACGACCAGGCAGCCGTCGTCGGTACGGGTCGAGCGCTCCAGGAGGTGGGCGCGCAGGCTCTCCTCGGTGAAGTGCTTGGACAGGCCCTTGATGTCGGCGAGCACGCGGTGACGCTACCCGAGCAGTACCACATGTCTGGTGACGCGGACCCGTGCCCGCCGACAGCCCGGCCGGCTCAGCTGCGCGCGATCACCGACAGCCAGGCGGGGGTGTCGCCCACCGCGGCGGTACCCTCCATTGTGGTCGCTTCGATCGACAGCACGTGCCAACCGTCGCGGAAGTTGGTGCGGATCTCCTCGCGGCTCACCCGCCGGGGGCCGAACTGGCCAGGGATCTGATCGCTGAAGCAGAGCATGATGTAGCGGCCGCCGACCGGCACGGCGGCCGCGAGGCCGTTGACGAACCGGTGCCGCTGGTCGTCGTCGAAGACGTGGAACAGGCCAGAGTCCAGCACGGTGTCGAACCGCTGGTGGAGGGCGGACAGATCGAGCGCATCCCAGGTGAGGAACCGGATCTGCAGGTTGCGCGCCGCCGCCTTGCGCTGGGCCAGGCCGATCGCCGTCGGCGACGCGTCGATTCCCGTGGCGTCCAGCCCGCGGGCGGCGGCCATCAGCGCATGTTCGCCGGTCCCGCATCCGACGTCGAGCACGGACCCGCGGACCGCCCCGTCGTCGGCCAGGCGCACCAGCGCCGGCTGCGGGTGGCCGATGTCCCACGGGGGCGTGCCCGCGTAGGCGGCGTCGAAGCCGGCGATGCTTCCCCTGCCGGCGGGCGGGGGCTGCCGCGCGGGCGCGGCGGTTGGCAGGGCCGGGTCTGCGCCTGCCCGTGCGAACGGTCTGTCTGACATGGTGACCTCCTTGACGATGTGGCCGGTACCTGCCGTTCATACCGCGTCCGGTGCCACCGCGCCTCCCAACTCGGAGACGGCGCCGAATGGGAGGCGGCGCCGATCGTCCAGGTGCGGGGTGGACCGGTCAAACGTCTAGGTTCGTCGCACGGCCGGCGCGAGTGCGCCGCGAAAATGTCAGACCCTCGCGCTGTACTTCACTCGTACATGCGTACTAACGAGGGATTGGAGCCCCCATGTCACCGGAGCAGATCGCGCGGGACGCGGGCGAGCTGGCCATGCGCCTGTTGCCGCTGGCCGTGCAGGGCGTCGGGCCGATGCGGGACGGCGAGCCCCAGAGCCAGTACATGGAGCGGGTGCGGGCACTCGCCATCGACCTGTGGATCGAGAGCGGCCCGCGGGCGGAGCTGACCCGTCGCCTTGCGGAACTGATGAACTCCCAGGTCTTCGTCGGCGTCCTCACCGCGGTGGAGATCGAACACTCGAGCACCCGGGCCATGCTGACCCTCACCGTCCCCAGAGATGGCGAGCCAGCCGACGAGATGATCCGCACCGACCGCACCGACGGGCCGACCGGCCGTGCGCTGTGGGAGACGGCCAAGCGGCTGATCGGGCACCGGGTGGCGGTCTACAAGCACATGGAGACCCGGACCGACCCCAACAAGAAGTACCGGTGTGCCAAGCACATCGTCGACCTGGGGCCCGCTGACGATGCGACCGACGACCAGTTCGTCAGTGCCCCGCCGGCTCGGCCCGCGCCCACCCCGGTGCCTACCCGGTCGGGGCCGGCGCCGGCGAGCCAACCCGTCCGCCCGCGGATCGTCAGCCAGCGCAGCCAGGGCAACAGCATCGCCGACGCCCGCAGCGAGGTGCTGGCGGTCCTGGAGCGGGCCGGGCACGCCGATCCCGGCTACCGGGAGGCGGCGTGCGCCGGGATCATGGACCGCGCGGCGGTCGACGGTGCGGCGGTGACGAACCTGGACACGCTGCTGCACCTGGCCCGCACGACCCCGCCGGCCGACAGCGCCGCCGGCCGGATGATCAGCCAGCGGTACGGGCACCAGCGGGAGCGGATGTCGGCCTAATCATGGCGGCGCGGAGCGTCCGACGTCATCCAGCCACCGCCGGAAATACAGTAGATCCGTGCCAACCCAGCAACAGATGCGCATCGTGCCGATGGAGGACGCCCACGCCGACGCGGTGCTGGCGATCTACCGCATGGGCATCGACGGCGGCGAGGCGACGTTCGAGACCGAACCCCCGACCTGGCAGCGGTTCACCGCCGCCAGGTCGGGCGACCACCGGTTCGTGGCCGTCGACGCCGACGGCCACGTGCTCGGCTGGGTCGCCTGCGCGGCGGTGTCGCAGCGGGGCGTGTACGCCGGCGTGGTGGAACATTCGGTGTACGTCCATCCGGCCGCACGTGGCAGGGGAGTGGGCAGGTCGCTGCTGCGCGCGCTGATCGACTCGACGGAAGCCGCCGGGGTCTGGACGATCCAGTCGGGCATCTTCCCGGAGAACACGACCAGTCTCGCGCTGCACGGCTCCGTCGGGTTCCGGGTGGTGGGCACCCGCGAGCGCCTCGGCCGCCAGCACGGCCGCTGGCGTGACGTCGTGCTCGTCGAGCGTCGCAGCCCGGTCGTCGTGTGATCCGCTGAACCACCGATCCGCTGAACTACGATTTCGGTACCCATGAACCTGCCGATCCGCGTCGAGTCACCCGCCGGTTCCCTCGCGCGCACCCACGACCTGGTCGACTTCACCACGGCGTGGCTGCGCAACCGGCGGCTGTCGCCGCACACCCGCGCCGCGTACCAGCGTGACGTCGACGCCTGGCTGCAGTGGTGCGCCCGCCGCGACCTCGACCCCCTGGCCGTGTCGTTCCTGCACGTCAACGAGTACGCCCGCGAACTGGAATCCATTGTGGACGGCAGGACGAGCAGGCCGGCCACGCCCGCCACGGTCGCCCGCCGCCTGTCGGGCCTGTCGAGCTGGTACACGTTCCTCGCCCGGCTCGGCGCCGTCGCGGCCAACCCGGTCGCCGGCGCCGACCGGCCCCGGGTGGAGCGCGACCACTCTGTGACGGTCGGGCTGACCGCCGACGAGGTGGACGCGCTGCTCGCGGCGGCCGACGCCGACGACGGCCCGCAGGCGGTCCGGCACCGGGCGATGCTGACCCTGCTGGCCGACCTGGGGCTGCGCGTCGGCGAACTCGTCGGCCTCGACGTCACCGACCTGGGCTACGAGCGCGGTCACCGGACCGTGCGGTTCGTCGGCAAGGGCGGCAAGCCCCGCCGGCGGGCGCTCGCCCCGGGCACCGCGGCGGCGCTCGACGCGTACCTGGCCGTCCGGCCGGGCCCGCCCGCCGGGCCGCTGTTCGTCACGTCGACGGGCGGCCGCGTCGGCCAGCCCGCCGTCTTCCGGCTGGTCCGCCGGCTGGCCAAGCAGGCCGGCATCCCGGCCTGGGCCAGGCTGTCACCGCACTCGCTGCGGCACGCGTTCGCCACTACCGCCCGCGACCAGGGTGTGCCGTTGGAGGATGTGCAGGACGCGATGGGCCACTCCGACCCGCGTACCACCCGACGCTACGACCGCGACCGCCACAACCTCGACCGCGACCCGACGTACGCGATCGCGGCGGCCCGCGCGAACCGCCGCTGAGATCGCGCACCGGTGGGTAAGGAGGAGCCGTGGAAACAATCCCCGACGCGATGCGCGCAGCCGCCGCTACCCTGGTGGGCCACCTCGATGACCGGCAACGCGCCGCGTCCTACCACGCGTTCGCCGACGACACGATGCGCCGCTGGATCGAGTACCGTCCACGCCCCCGGCCCGGGATCAGCCTCGCCGAGCTGTCGGTACCGGCCCGCAAGGCGGCGCACCGACTGCTCGCCACCGGGCTGAGCCCCCACGCGTACGCGCAGGCCATGACGATCGTCGCGCTGGAGGAGGTCCTCGACCGGGCCGAGGGCTGGGGTCGGGGCCGGCACAGCAACGACTACTGGGTGAACGTGTTCGGCGATCCGGACGGCGACTCCCGGTGGGGCTGGCGGTTCGAGGGCCACCACATCTCGGTGACGATGACCGTCGACGGCGACCGCGTGTACCCGACACCGGTGTTCCTGGGCGCCAACCCGGCGACGGTCAGCTACGCCGGCCACCCGGTCGTACGCCCCCTCGCCCTCGAAGAGGACCTGGCCCGGGCGCTCCTGGACGCGATGGGCCCGGCCGGGCGTACGCGCGCCATCACCGCCGACACGGCGCCCGCCGACATCGCCAGCGGCCAGCAGCCCCACGTCGACGCGCCGCTGACCCCGCAGGGCGTACCGGCGCACCGGCTCACCCCACCGGCGCGGGACCTGCTCGACCGACTCGTCGCGGTGTACCTCGATCGGCTACCGCCGGAGCTGGCCCGCCAGGAGGCGGCCCGCGTCGACCGGCGCGAACTGCACTTCGCCTGGGAGGGGCCGGCGCAGCCGGGCTTCGGGCACTACTACCGCATCCAGGCGCCGGACCTGCTCATCGAGTACGACAACCGGCAGAACAACGCCAACCACACGCACACGGTGCTGCGCCGTCCGGACAGCGACTTCGGCGGGGACGTCCTGACGGCCCACCGAGCCGAGTCACACTGACGGCTGCCGAGTCACACTGACGGCTACAGCACCCGCGGCGGGGTGTTGCCGACCGCCACGATCGCGCGCCGGATCGGTACGGCGGCCAGGGCCACGAACCCGACGACGAAGAACACGACCAGCGACACGATCGCCACCCGGTAGCTGCCGGTCAGCTGGTACGCCAGCCCGAACAGCAACGGCCCCAGCCAACTGGTGCCCTTGTCGGAGATCTCGTAGAGGCCGAAGTACTCGGCCTCCTTGCCGTGCGGGATCAGCTGGCTGAACAGCGACCGGCTCAACGCCTGGGTGCCGCCGAGCACGATCCCCAGCAGCAGGCCCATCAGCATGAACGCCACCGGCTGCTTCGCCGGCAGGAAATACCCGATCCCCAGCACGACCGTCCAGAGCACGAGGCTGGCCAGTATCGTCTTCCACGCGCCGAACCGGCGGGCCAGCCGCCCCAGCGCGATTGCGCCCACGAAAGCCAAAAACTGAACCAGGAGGATCGTCTCGATCTGCACCGACTGATCGAGACCGAGCTCCTTGTCGGCGTACACACTGGCCATGGCGATGACCGTCTGGATGCCGTCGTTGTAGATCAGGTAGGCGACCAGGAAGAACAGCGTCAGCGGGTACGCCTTCAGCTCCCGCAGGGTGCGCCCCAGCTGGCGGAACCCGTCCAGCAACGCCGAGCCGTGCGCCTCACCCGCCACGGCGGGCCGGTTACGCAGCCGCGCGAGCGGGATGATGGTGAACCCCGCCCACCACACGCCGGCCGCCACGATGCTCCACCGCGCGATCTCGCCCGTCCCGATGCCGGCCGGATTGATCACGAGAACGGCCAGGTTGAGCGCGAGCAGCAGCCCGCCGCCGATGTACCCGATCGCCCAGCCGACGCTGGAGACCCGGTCCCGCTCGTCCGGCCCGGCGAGCTGCGGCAGGAACGAGTTGTACACCACGATGCTCGCCCCGAACGCCAGATTGGCGACCAGCAACAGCACCGCGCCGAGCAGGTAGCGGTCGCCGGTCACGAACATCATGCCGATCGTCGCGCCGGCGCCGACGTTGGCCAACAGCGCCAGCAGTTCCTTCTTCCTCGACGTCCGGTCGGCGATCGCGCCCACCGTCGGCAACACGAAGACCTGGAGAAAAACCGACAAGGACACCGTGTACGCGAACAGCGAGCCCGCCGCGACCGGAATGCCCAGCGGGTACACCCGCCCGTTCGCGTCGGCGGCGTGCTCGGCGATCGACCCCAGGTACGGGCCGAAGAACACCGTAACGACCGTGGTGGAGAACGCCGAGTTGGCCCAGTCGTAGAAGTACCAGCCGATCCGCTCCCGGCGGCTGCTCAGCTCCGCACGTACCCCGGTCTCCGCGACCATCGGCGTCCTCATCTCGTTTCAGCGGCCTGTTTCGGTGGCCTGTTTCGGTGGCCACAGACCACGGGCGCGATAGACGTCCCGCAGCACCTCGATGCGATCGGTCATGATCCCATCCACGCCGAGGTCGAGTAACTCGTGTATCTGGGTCGGCTCGTCGACCGTCCAGACATGGACCTGCAGCCCCAGCCGGTGCGCGTACGCGACGAACCGGGACGTGACCACCCGGACACGGCCGTGCCGCACCGGAACCTGAGCGGCGACCACCCCCTCGGGTACCCGCACAGCCCGGCCCAGCCGGGCACCCGCCCACAGCTTCGCCACCTCACGCATACCCATGGACGTGGCGACCCGCGGCCCCAACGCGCGGCGGATCCGGCGCAGCCGGTCGTCGGAGAACGACGCGAGCAGCACCCGGTCGAAGGCCGAGCTCCGGCGCAGCACCGCCAGCGCCGGTTCCAGGGCCTGCTCGGACTTGATGTCGACGTTGAACCGCAGCTGCGGCCACCCATCGAGCATGTCGGCCAGGCGTGGCACGATCGCGCCGCCCGCCACCCGCAGCGACGCGAGGTCGGCCCAGCTCACGTCCCGTACCCGCCGCTGGTCACCAGTCATCCGCGCGAGGGTGGCGTCGTGGAACACGACCGGCACCCCATCCCTGGTGGCCTGCACGTCGGTCTCGACGTACCGGTACCCCAGGTCGACGCAGCGCGCGAACGCGGCGGCCGTGTTCTCGTCCCCGATGGCCGCGCCGCCACGGTGCGCGAACGCCAACGGAGTGGGCGCGTCCAGGTACGGGTACAGATGACCGGCCATGGCCTGCCATTGTGCCGGTGCCCGCGAACCCTCGTCGACCCGCCACCGGCCACAGCACCTGGCGCCGCTCCGTCCGCTAGGTCGCGTCGCGTAACTCCGCCAGCCGTGCCTCGACCTCGGCAAGCTCCGCCCGTAACCGCTCGGCAGCCGCCTCCGCCTCGGCCCGGGCCGCCGACACGATCTCCTCGACGGCAGCCTGAACCCCTGGGACGTCGAGCATCCCCACCATCTTCAGCGCCTCCGACGGCTTGATCAGGTAGGGCTTGGCGAGAACCTTCGCGCCCTGCTGGGCGGCGACCATCCACTCACCATCGGCGTACGAAAGGGTCACCGTCAGCGCCGCGGCCGGCTTACCCCGGCCGGCCTTGCGCCCGGCCGCTCCGCTCCCGGTGGCCGGTCGCTTCTCCTCCCGAGGCGTGGGCACCGCAGTGGTAGGCGTGCTGACCGGCGGCGGAGCAGGCTGCTCAGGGGGGAGCAGGGGAGGACCAGGCGCCAACTCCGGCGCCTTCGCCGCCTGCACGGCCTTCGCCGCCCGGTGCCCCGGCGTCGCCTTGGGCGCGACAGCGAGGTCGGCGGGGGAGAACGGCAACTCGTCCCGGCCGAACCGGACCACGACCCACTCGTCGCTGTCCTGCGGATCGGTCAACCCGACGACCTGGCCCTGCTGTCCAGCGATCTGGCCGGCCGCCTGCGTGAACACCACCTTCGGCCGGCGCCCCGCGGCAAGCGCGTCGCGGATCTGCTCCAGCTCGTCAGGAGACAACCCACCGGCTGCGCTGCGTACGGCCATGTCGAACCCTTCCCACGTGCGGCTGTACACATGTTCTACCAACCGGGTCCGACATTCTCCACGCCGGTCAGCCCTGCCGGCGCCCCATCGTGAGCAGAGAGTCCAGCCGTACGCGAACCACGCCGCCGTAGGGGAGTACGAGCGTAGGGGAGTACGAGCGTAGGGGAGTAGGGAGTACCAGCCTAGGGGGAGTACGTGCGCCGTGGATAGCGGCCGTCACAAGCGGACGGCCAGCGGCGACGGCGCACAGTGGCACCGACACCGCCGACCGTCGCATCGGCGTACCCGCGAACCGCCCTAGGCGGTGGCCATGACCCGCTGGCTCATCTCGTGGCCGATCCGCTCCAGCCGGCCGGTGCTCTCTTCGCTGATGACCAGGTTGTGCTGCAGCAGCTGAGCGCACCGCGTCTCGCCCATGATCATCGCCTTGTCGATCAGACTCTTGTAGCTTCCGAGCCCATAGTGCGACGCCTTCAACATAATGCCGGCAGTGAACATCTCCATCGCCTCGGGCGACGGGTTCTGACTCATGAACTGCTGGTAGTCCGCGCGCATCCCGTCGACCGCCAGACAAGGGACATCGCGCGGCTGGGTACCCAACGCCTGGAAACACTGCTCCAGATTCTTCACCTTCTGCTGGCTCTCCTGCTGCTCGATCCGGACGACCTGCTGGAGGTTGCCTTCACGGATCTGCCCGACCATCTCGCCCTTCCACGCGGCCTTCTTTTTCTCCGCGTCGTGCATGCCGGACAGCTCAAACATGAACAAGTCCGCGGGACTGTTGACTGCCATGGGCTCCTCCTGATCACCTCGAATGCTGGGCGGATCTCGGCGCGACTACCCGCGCCGACGCCACCTAGTCCCGTGAGGCTGTGAATTTGCCGGGTGCCGGGGGCCGGGCAGTCACACGGACGGAAAACCCTGGCCGAAGCCCCCATCCGACGTGCGGTAACAGTTGGTCGATAATGCACATTATGTCAACCTGACTCTGGGAAGGCTCCCCGGAAGGGGCCCAGAGGACCCCTTCGACGTCCACTTCGGCGTCCACCGACACAGGCACGGTTATCGCCCGCGTTCGTACCGCGCCCGCACGGGCCGCTGCGAAGTCTCCCGCGGTTTCCGTCAAACGCGACGACAGACGGCATGCTTCGCGACGACAACGATCGACTGTCGCGCGTCGGATGTTCGCCGCCGGATGCCATCGCGCGTTCTCCGTCCATCCGGCACGTCCGTCTTGGCATCCGCATCCGCATGGACGCCCGACGGTGTGGGCTCAGGGAGACGGTATGGGCTCACGGAGACAGTGCGCGCGAATACGGCGCCGTGGCGACATCGCTGCGCGTGGGCGCCGATGTGGCGCGAGGACCCCTATCGACGTTGACCCGTAATTCATGCATAATAATCCTTATGCAGGACAAAGAGGACGAACAGGTACTAACTCTCATCGAGGAGTTCCTTGCCGCCCGTGCCGCGCGGAAGCCGTCCCCGCACACCCTGCAGGCGTACCGGCGTGACCTGGTGGCGGTCGCCCAGTTGGTCGCCGAGGGCGCCACCCCTCCCCTCCCCCTTGACATGCTGATGATCACCGCGCTGACTCCCCGGGTGCTGCGTACGGCGTTCGCACGCTTCGCCACTCCCCGCGCGGCGGCCTCGGTCTACCGGGCCTGGTCGGCGTGGAACAGCTTCTTCACGTTTCTGGTCGCCGACGGGTTCGTCGCCGGTAACCCGATGTCCGCAGTGGACAGGCCGAGTGCTCCTATCCCCCAGCCCAAGCCGTTGCGCGGTGAGGACACCCCCGAACAGTTGCTGGAGGCCGTGTCGCGCGACGACCAGCGGCAGCGCCATCCCTGGCCGGAGCGTGATGTGGCGGTTCTGGCGTTGGCGTTGTGCGCGGGGCTGCGGCTGTCGGAGTTGCTGGCGCTGCGGGTGGCGTCGATTACGGGGCGCCCGGGTGAGCGTCGCGTCGAGGTGTCCGGCAAGGGTGGCCGGCCCCGGGTGGTGCCGATCGAGCCCGAGCTTGACGAGGTGCTGAACGGCTATCTGGACAGTCGCCGGCGCCGGTTCGGGGCGCAGACCGTACGCCCGGATTCGGCGTTGCTGGTCGATCGGCACGGTGAGCCGATGCGCCGCGGCGGGCTCCAGTATCTGGTCGAGTCGTGTTATCGGCGGGCCGGGATCACCGACCGGGTGCCGCGTGGGGCGCAGTTGCACGCGTTGCGGCACACGTTCGCAACGCGGTTGGCCGAGGACGGGGCGAACGCGTCCGAGATCATGCGGTTGCTGGGGCACGTGAGCCTGGCGACGAGTCAGCACTACATCGAGGTGACGGCGAGCCAGCAGCGGGCCGCGGTGCGGGCCAACCGGACCAACCGTGCGTTGGGGCGGCTGCTCGGTGGGGCGACGGCTGGCGCGGACGAGGCGTGACGGCCGTTTCCCCGTTCGGTTGGCCGGCGCGAGGAGCCGTACCGCGTACTCGCGTTTCCGTCCCAGCTGGTTCTTGCCGTTCCGGTCGAGCCAAGGCGTCCTGTACCGGCACCGTTCCTGAAGACCTTCGGCAATCATGCGATTGCCGAGCGGCGCTAGGTTCGAGGAGTGACTGTCGCCGTGCAACTCAAGCCGATGACCGCTGCCCGGTACCAGGCCTATCGACTGGCCGCTGAGGTTGACTACGCACACAACATCGCCGCGTCGGGAGCGACGCCAGAGTCCGAGGCTCGCGAAAAGGCACGGGAAGACTTTGGCCGACTGCTAGCCGAAGGGCTTGATACGCCTGGTCACCATCTCTGGGTTGCCTACGACGGCGAGGAGGAGGTCGGCGTGCTGTGGTTGCACGTGGAGCAGAGATCGGACGGCCTACATGCCTTTGGTTACGACTTCTCGGTACGGCGGGACGTGCGTCGCCATGGTTATGGCCGCGCGATCGTGGTCGCCGCTGAGCAGGTGTGCCGCGAGATGGGAGTGGTCTCTGTAGGACTGAGCGTGTTCGGCTTCAACCTTGGCGCGCGCAGCCTGTACGAACAAATGGGCTTTGAGATTTCCGCGATCCAGATGCGGAAGCGTCTGTAGTGCTACCAACAGATGCGAGCGCTCAGAGTCTGGAAGGGTAGGCAGCATGGCGCTGCGCCTTGTCCAGGCGAATTTTAAGGCTCGGGATGACTCGGCGCTCGGCCGGTTCTGGGTGGAGGCACTCGGTTGGGTTTCCCGCTCGGGTCCCGGTGCGACTAGCGTTGCACCCGCGGGCTTCGTCTGGACAGACCCCGACGCCTCTGCCTGCGTCGATGTCATAGCCGTCTCGAACCCCGAAACGGTGAAGTATCGCGTGCACCTCGAACTCGCCACCACCTCTGCGTCCCATCGGACGGAGTTGGTCGCGCGCCTGAAGGAGCTCGGTGCGACGCCCGCCGATGTGGGCCGGGGCGACGTCCCGTGGACGGTTCTGGCCGACCCGGAGGGCAACGAGTTCTGCGTGCTGGAGCCTCGGGAGATCTACCGGGACACCGGGCCGATCGCCACGGTGGTGGTCGACTGCGCGGATCCGCGGGCCATGGCCCACTTCTGGGGCGAGGCGATGGACTGGACCCTGCACGGGGTAACCGACGATCCTGCGCTGCTGCGCTCCGCGGAGGGTGTCGGGCCGTATCTTGAGTTCCTCCGCACGCCCCACCTGAAGGACGTACGGCACCGCGTCCATCTCGACGTGGTGCCGTATCGCGGTGACGATCAAGCGGCGGAGGTGGCCCGGCTGCAGACCCTCGGCGCGACGCTCGCCGACGTCGGCCAGGGCGACGTCCCGTGGATCGTCCTGGCCGACGTCGGAGGGCAACGAGTTCTGCGTCCTCGCTCCGGCCTGACGCGGAGCCTCCCCCCGCCTGCGGCGCTCGACGCCGTCCGCCGCCGGGCCCAGACCCGTAACAGACGCACCACGCTGCCGTAGATCACCCGATTAGGTTCCGGTGACTGGAGCTGCGTCGCCGTTTGCGGCTGATGGCACGTTTATTACCGACACCCCCACTCCAGGGCTTGAGACTTCTTAGGGTGATTCCCGGGTTTAGTCGAGAAAATGCCCTGAAAGTCCCAAATAGAAGCGGTACGGTCAGCGGGTGCCCGTGAATCCCCGACCCACCGTCGACCCCCCTCGCAGGCTGCGGGCAACCGACCTCGCGCAGGCCGCCGGGATCTCGGTCCAGCAGGTCCGCAACTACATCGACCTCGGAGTCCTTCCGCCGGTCGAGCGTACGGCGAGCGGCTACCGCATCTTCACCGACGATCACGCCGCGGCGCTGACAGTGGCGCGGCAGTTGGCCGAGGGGCACGGCTGGGCACGTACGCGAGACATCATGCGCGCCGCCCATGCAGGAGACCTCGAAGCCGTGCTGGCGGCGCTCGACGCCAGCCATGCCGAACCGGCCAGCCGCGACCGGGCCGCGCAGCGCCGGAGCCTGCTGCGACTGCGCGCCTCGGCCGCCCTGTACGCCTACCTCCAGCGACTCAAGCTGGACGTCCTGTGACCGACGCGACCGCACTGCAGACCGGGACCGGGCGTCGGGCGGACCTACAGTCGGCAGCATGAACGAAGGCGCCACAAGCGAAACAGTCGTCGACGCAGTCGCCGGCATCTGCCGGGACCTGGGGGTGGACGCCCCGACAGGGATCGACATCACCGGCGACGGGGTGCTGGCATCGCCGTACCGGGTGGACGCGGCCGCGACGGCCGCGGTGGCGGCGACGACCCTGGCCGCCGGCCGGCTGTGGCAGGCGCGCGGCGGACCGCAGCCCCGGGTACGCGTGGACGTGCGGCACGCGGCGCTGGCGTTCCGCACCGAGCGGTACCTGCGCATCGACGGTGCGGCCCCGGCGGTGTGGGCCGACCTGTCCGGTGACTACCGGTCCGCCGACGGGTGGGTACGGCTGCACGCCAACTACCCAGCGCACCGGGACGCGATCACGCGCGCCCTGGGCGTACCGGAGGACCGTGACCGGGCGGCGTCGGCTGTCGCCGGCCGTGCCGCGGTGGACGTCGAGGACGCGGTGGTGGCCGCCGGCGGCGCGGCGGCGGCGCTACGCACGCCGGCCGAGTGGGCCGCCCATCCGCAAGGTGGCACGGTGGCCGGGCTGCCTCTGGTGGACCTCCAGCGGATCGGTGACGCCCCGGCGCGCCCGCTGCCGGCCGCCGACCGGCCCCTCGATGGGGTACGGGTGCTGGACCTGTCCCGGGTCATCGCCGGGCCGGTAGCGGGGCGCACCCTGGCAGCGTACGGCGCGGACGTGCTGCGGGTCGGGGCCGACCAGCTCGCGTTGGTGCCGGCGCTGGTGGTCGACACCGGGTTCGGCAAGCGGTTCACCCACCTGGATCTACGTACCGACGCCGGGCGGGAGGCGCTGCGGAACCTGATCCGGGAGGCGGACGTGGTGCTGCAGGCCTTCCGCCCCGGGGCCCTGGAGGGCCTCGGGTTCGGCCCGCGCGAGTGCGCCTCGCTGCGACCGGGCCTGGTGTACGTGTCGATCAGCGCGTGGGGCGAGGCGGGACCGTGGCGGCAGCGGCGCGGCTTCGACAGCCTGGTGCAGTTGGCCACGGGCATCGCGTGGTCGGACACCGGACGACCGGTGCCACTGCCCGCGCAGACGCTTGACCACGGTACGGGCTGGCTGGCGGCGATGGCGGCCATGGAGGGGCTGCGTCGCCGCGCGTGCGTGGGTGGCTCGTGGCACGCCCGGCTGTCGCTGGCGCGTACGGCAAGGTGGCTGGACGGGCTGGGCCGCTCCACCGCCGGTACGGGCGCGGGCGAACCCGACTACCCCACCGACCTTGTCTCCACAATGGACAGCGACTTCGGGGCGCTCGGCTACGTGCGGCCGCCGGGCACGCTCGACGGGTACACGCCACGGTGGACGACTCCCCCGCACCGCCCGGGCGCGGACGCTCCGTCCTGGGGCTGACCCGCGGCGCGTCAGGTCAGCTGTGCCACGACGTTGCCGGCGGCGTCGTGGGCGACGACGGTGGTGATGTCGGAAAGGTCCATCCCGTTGCGTCCGGGGCCGCTGCGGGGAAGCCAGACCGCGTACGCGCCGACCAGGAGGATCTCCCGTTGTTGCGGGTCCAGGGGCGCGACGTACGGGGTCGGCTTGGCGGGCAGCAGGGGCGGGCCGACGGTGGCCAGCGGCGACGGCGTCGGATCGCAGAACACGTCTCCACGGCGGCCCATGACCACCGCGGAGAGGTATTGGCGGATGAGCGAGAGCTCGAAGACATGGGACAGGCCGACTGTGAAATCGGCGCAGTTGCTTCCGGACTGGTTGGCCGCAGGCGATGCCTCAATGATCTCGGCGCCCGCACCCTCCCAGGCGACTTGCGAATATCCCCTCTGGAGTCGGGGTGCCGGTAAGGATCGCGTCACCAGCCGCAAACGGGAATGATCTTGTGATGGGTTGGCCCCGCGGTTACCCGCGCGGTATGCCGGACTGGGCGTCTAACCGCTCCTGGCCGACCGCGGCCGGAGCCGGACCGGCGGAATGGGGCATGACAGCGCGTTGCCCGGTCTTTCCGTCGCCCTGGTAGGGAAGATAACGGGGTGTCAGCGATGGAGCGGGCAGAGGATGCGGCCAGCCTGTTGAGCTGGCTGGGCGACCGGCCGGCGGAGGAAGGCGTCACCGGCTATGCCCCCGACGGTTGGGAGGCATCCACGTGGATCCTGCACGCGATGTACGAGAACCCCGCTCTGGAGAGACTCGGCACCCACGACGAGCTGCACCGTCGTCGACTCAACGCGGGCGAGATCGAGCCGCTCATCATCGGTGACGTGAACCTGGACGAGGCCACCAGCGTCGTCGGGACTCCGTTGGGCTTTGTCATCAAGCCGGGCCGCCCGTGGCGGCGGGTGCGCTGGGGCGACTACCTGGCCAGAACGCCGGAGTTCCACGGTGATCGCTCCTACCCGCCGTCTGACCGGTGGTTTCCGCACGCCAGCTGGCCGGTAGCAGTGGAGCCGCCCCCGGAGGCCTCCCTCGACGAAGAGAGCCTCGGCGCTCTGCTCGACACCCTCGCCGCGCAGTCACCGAGTGGCGATGCCATCCGCTGCTATGCCTTCTACGCCGCCCTGCCAGCAAGTGACTTCGACACAGTGCATCTCTGGCAGGGGCCGTTGTCCGCCGTCCCGGAACTGATCCAGGACAACGGCGGGCCGTACCAGTGCTCACCGACGAACCTGTGGCCCCTGGACAGGTCGTGGTTCGTGTGGACCGACTGGGACCTTCAAGCCACAAGAGTCAGCGGCACCCGCACCCTGATCGACGCGATCAGAGCCACCCCGGCACTCGAAACCATTGAGTGGTCATCCTCGATGACGAACTGCGACCCCACCACCCAGCAGGGTTGAGGACCGCCTGAACATCGGCACCAGTGGGCGTTCCCGGGTTCATGGTCAAGCTCACCTCAACCGCGCGGTGGAAGGGGCGCACACAGTTAGTTCGGCAGGTACGGGTTCGGCGGTACCAGTGCGGTTGGGCGACCGCGTCGCTTGGCCGGTTCCCGGTGGGGCATGCTCCGTCGCGCCAACAGCGCCTGGCTCTGCTGGACCCACGTAAGCCAGTCCGCAAGGCGCTGATAGGCGTCGTCGGTGGTGCGGGAGACGAGCGCCTGCGCGGCGGCTTGTACGGCTGCCTCGGCCCCGTCGGTGGTTAGCCCCGCCTCGCAGGCCAGCAACGCGAGGCGGGGCTCGTACAGGTGCAGTCCGCGCTCCATCGCTTCTTGCAGCCGCCGACCACCGGCACTGCCCTTCGCCCACTTGCGTTGGTGCTCAACGACGAGCCAGGCCATGTATCCGGCCATCTTCGGCTGGGTCTTGGTCCAGGCGTTATTTTTAGGCTGAAACCAGTCCGGCGGGCGCTGCCCACCGCCGTATTTTCGCTCCGGCAATGGC
>NZ_JAATVW010000080.1 GCF_011947225.1 Planosporangium flavigriseum
CCGCGCCAGGGCGAGGCCCTGTCCGGTGCCCTTGCCGACCTCCTTGGTGGTGAAGAACGGCTCGAAGATCGTCTGCTGGAGGTGTTCGGGGATACCGCTGCCGTTGTCGGCGATACTGATGACCGCCATCGGGCCCTCGACCCGGGTACTGATGCGGATCTCGCCCCGCTCGCCCCTCGCCGCCTTGTCCTGCATCGCGTCCGCGGCGTTGACCAGCAGGTTCAAAAACACCTGGTTGAGATCACCGATGCGGCACAGCACCTCCGGCAGCTCACCCAGGTCCAGCACCACGTCAGCGACGTACTTCACCTCGTT
>NZ_JAATVW010000081.1 GCF_011947225.1 Planosporangium flavigriseum
GCGAAGTCCGGCGCGGGCAGCGCCCGCCGGTTCAGCTTGCCGTTCGCCGTCAACGGCAAGGCGTCCAGCGGTACGAACGCCGACGGCACCATGTAGTCGGGCAGGGCGGACGTCAGGTGTGCCCGCAGTTCGGCGGTGTCCACCGCTTCGCCCGGCGCCGGTACCACATAGGCCACCAGTCGCTTCGGCCCAGTGCCGCCATCGGCCCGCGCGATGACGGCAACGTCGGAGACGGCC
>NZ_JAATVW010000082.1 GCF_011947225.1 Planosporangium flavigriseum
TGCCGCGGTCGGGGACGGGTACGTCGCGCCGCGTACGGAGGCCGAGCGGGTCCTGGCCGGGATCTGGGCCGAGGTGTTGGGGGTGGAGCGGGTCGGGGTCGAGGACAACTTCTTCGAACTCGGCGGCGACTCGATCCTGAGCATCCAGGTGGTGTCGCGGGCGCGGCAGGCCGGACTCACGCTCATGCCGCGCGACGTGTTCGTGCACCAGACCGTCGCGGCCCTGGCCGCCA
>NZ_JAATVW010000083.1 GCF_011947225.1 Planosporangium flavigriseum
CTCGGTCAGGGCACCGTCGGCGGTCTGCACGACGTTGACGCCGTCCTGGGCGTTGCGCGCCGCGACCTGGAGGCCACCGATCTGGGCCTGCAGGCCCTGGCTGATCGACAGGCCGGCCGCGTCGTCGGCGGCCTTGTTGATCCGAAGACCCGAGGAGAGGCGCTCCAGCGAGTTCTTCATGGACTTGTCGGTGGTGGCGAGGTTGCGGTACGCGTTCATCGC
>NZ_JAATVW010000084.1 GCF_011947225.1 Planosporangium flavigriseum
TTGAAGCGGGCCGCGGTGGCCGAGCGGGAGGCCGATATCGACTACCTGACGGCTGAGGTTCCGGTGGCGGTGCAGCAGTGCCTGGAGGGGGTCGATCGGGTCGCGTCGTTGGTGCGGGCGATGAAGTCGTTCAGTTACAAGGACTCCCGGGACCGCTCGTACGCGGACCTCAACGAGGCGCTGACGACGACCTTGACGGTGGCGCGT
>NZ_JAATVW010000085.1 GCF_011947225.1 Planosporangium flavigriseum
ACGGGTCGCGGAGGCCGAGCGTAAGGCCGACGTCGACTACCTGGCCGAGGAGGTGCCGTCGGCGGTGCGGCAGAGCCTGGAGGGGGTCGAGCGGGTCGCGTCGTTGGTGCGGGCGATGAAGTCGTTCAGCTACAAGGACTCCCGGGATCGCTCGTACGCCGATCTCAACGAGGCGCTGACGACGACCTTGACGGTGGCGCGG
>NZ_JAATVW010000009.1 GCF_011947225.1 Planosporangium flavigriseum
TATCCCCGAGCACCTCCAGAAGAAGATCTTCGAGCCGTTCTTCACCACCAAGGAGGTCGGCAAGGGCACCGGACAGGGCCTCGCCCTGGCGCGGGCGGTGGTCATCGACGGGCACGGGGGCACCATCCAGGTGCACTCCGCGCCCGGCGAGGGCACCGAGTTCATCCTGAGCATTCCTATCGCCGGCAAGCGGCCGGAGTCGGAATGACCAGCGTATGAGGGCTCAGCTCGACAGGAGTCCGCGTAGCCATCGCAGCCGCGCGGCCCGGACGTCCCACCGTCAGCCGTCACGGGCCGAGAATCAACCGGCTCCGTTTTCCGAATTGTCCTAACGCGACATTGGGGAGGAAGGGCTGGGCGTCGTGCGTACCGGTCTGGCATCCTAGCGCCATGATCAGTTCGTGCCCGGAACCGCTCTGGCGCGGTGTCGCCGTCGCTCTGGTCACCCTGTTCGACCCGGACGGCGTCCGGGTGGATGTGGCAGCGACCGCGGCGCACGCCGCTCGCCTGGTGGAGTCGGGCGTGCGGGCGGTGCTGGTGGCCGGGAGCACCGGCGAGCCGGACACGCTCACCGACACCGAGCGGGCAACCCTGGTCGCGGCGGTCAAGGGGGCGTGCGCGGGCGTACCCGTCATTGCCGGTACCTCCGGCCCGTGGACCGGGACTGCTGTTGCGCGTACCGAAGCCGCGGTCAAGGCCGGCGCGGACGCGGTGCTCGTCGCGCCCCCGGGCCGTTGTCTCGACGTGGCCGCCTACTACTCGGCGGTGGCAGCAGCGGCCGGACCGGCACCGGTGCTGGCCTACCACTTCCCGGGCGTGGCCGGGGGAGAGGTGCCGGTGGAGGCGCTGGCCGGGCTGCCCGTCGCGGGGCTCAAGGACTCGACCGGCAACGCGGAGCGGCTCCTCGCCGAGTTGGACGCGTGGGACGGCTGGACGTACGTGGGCGCTCCGGTGCTGACCGGCTACGCGGGCGCGCTTGGCGCCGCCGGAGCGATCCTCGCGGTCGCCAACGCGGTACCCGAAGACTGCCTCGCCGCATGGGACGGGGACCCGACAGCGCAGCGCCGGCTGTTCGGGGCGCACCAGGCGGCGCGCAGCCGGTTCCCGTACGGACTAAAGGAGCTTGTGGCGCAGCGGTTCGGCACCTCCACCACCGCCCGGATGGGGTAGCGGCGGGCGCGCCGGCGGAATGTAAGGAGCGAGACCGGCACCGGGCATTGACTCGCCCCCGTGGGCCTGCCTACGCTCCGCGCCTGGCTCGACGAAGGAGACGCGATGGCACTGCTCGACGACGGCACCTGGCAGGGCAAGATCTGGACCGGTTCGTGGACGGAAGCCACGGGCGGCACGTACACCGCGGTCGAGCCGGCCACCGGCGAGAGCCTGGGGGAGGTCGGCCGGGCGACGCCCGCCGACGTCTCCGCGGCGGCCGACCGGGCCGTGGCGGCGCAGCGGGCGTGGGCGGCGCTGCCGTACGCGGAGCGGGCGCGGGTCCTGCGGCGGGCCGGCCAGCTGATGGAGGAGCACGCCGACGAGATCAAGGGCTGGCTGGCCCGGGAGTCCGGCGCGATCGGACCGTTCGGCGACTTCCAGGTGCACACCAGCGCGGCCGAGTGCTACGAGGCCTCGGCCCTGCCGAGCCACCCGTACGGGGAACTGCTGCGAACCGGCGCGCCGCGGCTGTCGTTCGCCCGGCGGGTCCCGGCGGGCGTGGTGGGCGTGATCGCGCCCTTCAACGTGCCGACCATCCTGGCGATCCGGGCGGTCGCGCCGGCGCTGGCGCTGGGCAACGCGGTGATCCTCAAGCCCGACCCGCGCACCGCGATCTCGGGCGGGGCCATGTTCGCCCGGGTGTTCGAGGAGGCCGGGCTGCCAGCCGGGGTGCTGCAGGTACTGCCGGGCGGTGCCGACGTCGGCGAGGCCCTCGTCGTGGAGCCAGCGGTACGGATCATCGCGTTCACCGGCTCGACCCGGGCCGGCCGCGCCGTCGGAGCCCTCGCGGGGCAGCACCTCAAGCGGGCGCACCTGGAGCTCGGCGGCAACTCGGCGCTGATCGTGCTGCCCGACGTCGACGTGGCGAAGGCCGCCTCCGTCGGCGCCTTCGGCACCTTCTCGCATCAGGGCCAGATCTGCATGGCCACCTCGCGGCACCTGGTGCACTCCTCGATCGCCGAGGAGTACACCCGAATCCTCACCGAGAAGGTGGAGAAGCTGCCGGTCGGCGACCCGTACCGGGAGCAGGTCGCGCTCGGCCCGCTGATCGACGCCGGCCAGCGCGACCGGGTGCACGGGCTGGTCACCGCCAGCGTGGACGCCGGCGCCACGGTGCGCACCGGCGGCACGTTCGAGGGGCTGTTCTACCGGCCGACCGTGCTCGGCGACGTGCCGGTCGACGCCCCGGCCTACCGCGAGGAGATCTTCGGCCCGGTCGCGCCGGTCACCCCGTTCTCGTCGCTCGACGAGGTCGCCGAGCTGGCCGCGGGCACCGAGTACGGCCTCTCGCTCGGGATCCTGACCCGGGACGTCTACAAGGGGCTGGAGCTGGCCGAGCGCATCCCGTCCGGGCTGGTGCACATCAACGACCAGACGATCAACGACGAGGCGGTCGCGCCGTTCGGCGGGGTCGGTGCCTCGGGCACCGGCTCCCGGCACGGCGGCCCGCAGGCCAACATCGAGGCGTTCACCGAAACCCAGTGGGTCACCGTGCGCGGCGACCTCCCGGCGTACCCGTTCTAGGGCTTCACCGGCCCGTTCTCAGGCTTCACCGGCCGCCGTACCCGCCCGGTACGGCGGCCGGGTCACGCCGGCGGCGGCATGTTGGCGGCGATCTCCAGCGCGGTGGTGATCAGTGAGTGGGCGCGCGCGGTGATCGCGGCGAGGATGCCGTGCGCCTCGGGGCCGGCGCTGTGTGCGACCTCCTGCAGGGAGTGCAGGTCCTGGCTCAGGTTGGTGAGCAGGCCGGCGATGGCGTCGCCGGTCGGCTCGCGCCGCATCGCGGCGGCGATGTCCTGAAGGCTGACGCCGTGGGCCTCCAGCTGGCGGACGAGGCCGATGCGCTCCACGGCGTCGGGGGCGTAGAGGCGGAAGTTGCCGCCGGTGCGGCCGGCCGGGCTGAGTAGGCCCAGGTTGGTGTAGAAGTCCACGGTGCGGGTGCTCACCCCCGCACGCGCGGCCAGTTCGCCGATGCGGAGTAGTCCGTCGGACATCAGTCACCCCCTGGGGTTCAGTCTTACACCGCAACCATACAGTTGCACGTGCTAGTGTTTTTTTCGTGAGACGCTCGGCTGACAGCGAAGGCTGTAGTACCGGGCCGGGTTATGCCCGGCTGCAGATTCCAGCGGGACCGGCCCCGGCCGGCCCGGTGAAGGCCGTGGACGGTGTCCCGGCATGTTGATCTTCTTTGGTTTTGTCCTGATTGTTGCCCTGACGGCTGCAACGGGGTATTTCGTGGCTCAGGAGTTCGCCTACGTCGCGGTCGACCGCGCCAAACTGCGGCAGCTGGCCGATGGCGGCGACGAGCCGGCCCGGCGGGCGCTGCGGGTGACCGGCCGGTTGTCGTTCATGCTCTCCGGCGCGCAGCTGGGGATCACCGTGACGGCGCTGCTGGTCGGCTTCGTTGCCGAGCCGTACCTGGGCGCGGGGCTCGCCAACCTTCTCGACACCGCCGGGGTACCGACGGCCGTGAGCCTTCCCCTGTCGGTGGCGGCGGCGCTGCTGTTCGCCACCGTGGTCCAGATGGTGCTCGGCGAGTTGGCGCCCAAGAACCTCGCGATCGCCCGGCCCGAAACGCTGGCCCGGGCGCTGGGCCGCTCGACGCTGGCCTACCTGGCGGTCGCCGGCCCGGTGATCCGGCTGTTCGACGTCGCCGCGACCCGGCTGCTGCGCCGCATCGGCGTCGAGCCCGTAGAAGAGCTGCCGACCGGCGCCACGGCGGAGGAGCTGGAGCGCATCGTCGCCGACGCGCGCGCCGGCGGCCACCTCGACGACGAAACGTCCCGGCTGCTCGCCCGCGGGCTGGAGTTCCGGCAGCACACCGCCGGGCAGGTCATGACCCCCCGGGTCGACGTGCACACCGTACGCGTCGACGAGCCCGCCACCCGGGTGGTGGACCTGCTCGACACCGGCCACTCGCGGTTCCCGGTCCTCGGCGACCACAGCGTGGACGACATCGTCGGCGTCATCGGGATCAACGACGTTCTCGCCCTGTCACCGGCCGAGCGTGCCGCCACCCCGGTCGCCCGGGTGGCGACGCCGGCCCTGCTGCTGCCCGAATCCCTGCCGCTGCCGGCCGTGCTCGACCGGCTGCGCGGCGAGCACCGGCAACTCGCCTGCGTGCTCGACGAGTACGGGGCGTTCGCCGGCGTGATCACGCTGGAGGACATCGCCGAGGAGCTCGTCGGCCAGATCCTCGACGAGGACGACCCCGCCGAGCCCGGCGTCCTGCGGCGCCCGGACGGGGCGTGGCTGGTTCCCGGCCGGTGGCGCGTCGACGAGGTCGCCGACGCGACCGGCGTACAGCTGCCGGAAGGCGAGCACTACGACACCATCGCCGGCCTGGTCATGACCCTGCTCGGACGCGTGCCCCAGCCCGGTGACCGGGCCGAGGTCACGCTGCCGGCGACCGGTGATGATGCGACGCCACGGGTCACGTTGGAGGTCGTCGCGGTCGCCCGGCACGTGCCCGCGTCCATCGCCGTGATCGCGGGGGCGGACGAGGCGGTGGCGGCATGAGCACCACCTGGGCCCTGATCATCTCGCTGGTCCTGCTGGCCGCCAACGGCTTCTTCGTGGCCGCCGAGTTCGCGCTCGTGGCCAGCAAGCGCCACCGCCTCGAACAGGCGGCCGAGCACGGCAGCCGGGCCGCCGTCGCGGCACTGGCCGGCAGCCGGGAGCTGTCGCTGATGCTCGCCGGCGCGCAGCTCGGCATCACGCTGTGCTCGCTCGGGCTCGGCGCGCTCGCCGAACCGGCGATCGCCCACCTGCTCGACCCGGCGCTGGCCGCGGTCGGACTGCCCGCCGAGGTCAGTTACGCGGTCGCGTTCCTGGTCGCCCTGGCTCTGGTGGTCTTCCTGCACATGGTGGTGGGGGAGATGGCGCCGAAGTCGTGGGCGATCAGCGACCCGGAACGCTCGGCTCTGCTGCTGGCGCTGCCGTTCCGGGCCTTCGCCCGGCTGGCCCGTCCGGCGCTGTCCGTCCTCAACGGCCTGGCGAACCTCGCCCTGCGCGCGGTACGGGTCACCGGAGTCGACACGGTCGCCCAGGCGCACGGCCCGGACGAGCTGCGCATGCTGCTCGAGCAGTCCCGCGAGCACGGGCTCCTGCCGGCCGGCGAGCACCGCCTGCTGACCCGGCTGCTGCAACTGCAGAACACGCCCCTGCACCGGGTGATGGCGCCGCGCGAGCAGATCGTCACGGTTCCCGTCGACGCGCCGGCGCACCGGGTCGAGCAGGTCAGCCAGGAGACCGGTCGGTCCCGGCTCGCCGTGGTCGACGACGGCGGCCGCATCGTCGGCCAGGTGCACGTACGCGACGCCGTCCGCGCGACCACCGCCGCCCGGCCCGCCCGGGCCGGTGACCTGATGACCAGCCCGTTCACGGCCGCCGTCGACCTGACCGTGCCGGCCGCCGTCACCGCCATGCGCCAGCACCGCGCGCAGGTCGCGTTCGTCACCGAAGCCGGACAGGTCGTCGGCCTGGTGGCGCTCGAAGACCTGCTGGAGGAGGTCATCGGCGAGTTCGATGACGAAACCGACCACACCCGGGTGGCCAACGCCCGGGTTGCACGGAAGTGAGACGACCATGCACCGTCATTTCAACGGGCTGAAGACGGCCCTGCTGCTCGGCCTGCTCACCGCGCTCATCCTCGCCGCCGGTTCCTGGATCGGCGGCAGCACCGGACTGGTCATCGCCGTGGTGCTGTCGCTGGCGATGAATGCCGGCACCTACTTCTGGTCGGACAAGATCGCGCTGCGCTCGATGGCCGCCCAGCCGGTCAGCGAGGCGCAGGCGCCGGAGCTGTACGCGATGGTGCGCGAGCTGGCCACGGCCGCCGGCCAGCCGATGCCGCGGCTGTACGTCAGCCCCACCGCGCAGCCCAACGCGTTCGCCACCGGCCGCAACCCGGCCAACGCCGCGGTGTGCGTCACCGAGGGGATCCTGCGCCTGCTCGACCCGCGCGAGCTGCGCGCGGTGCTCGGCCACGAACTGTCCCATGTGTACAACCGCGATATCCTGATCTCCAGCGTCGCGGCCGCGCTCGCCGGCATCATCACCGCCGTCGCCAACCTCGCCCTGTTCCTGCCGTTCACCTCGGACGACGAGGACGCGCCGAACCCGCTGGCGATCATGATGATGCTCATCCTCGGCCCCCTCGCCGCCGGGTTGATCCAGTTCGCGATCAGCCGCAGCCGCGAGTACCAGGCCGACGCCGACGGCGCCCGGCTGTCCGGCGACCCCCTGGGCCTCGCCAGCGCCCTGAACAAGATCGAGCACGGGGCGCGGATGCTGCCCCTGCCGGCCGATTCCCAGCACGCCGCCCACGCCCACCTGATGATCGCCAACCCGCTGACCGCCGGCGGCCTGGCTGCGATGTTCCGGACCCACCCGCCGACCGCCGACCGGATCCGCCGCCTGCAGCAGATGGCGAACGACCCCACTGTCCTGCGCTGATTACTACAGAGAAGGAGATCACGTGGTTTTCAAGAAGATGCTCGGCGCGCTCGGCGTCGGTGGCCCGTCGGTGGACACCGTGCTGGCCGACCCGAACACCCGCCCCGGTGGGATGCTGCAGGGGCAGGTCCACCTCGAGGGCGGCAAGAGCGACGTCGACATCGAGCACATCACCGTCGGGCTGGTCACCCGGGTCGAGACGGAGAGCGGTGACCACGAATACAACAGCACCGTGGAGTTCCTCCGGGTGCCGGTGAGCGGCGCGCTGCGCCTGCCCGCCGGCGCCCGCCAGTCGATCCCCTTCCAGTTCGCCGTCCCGTGGGAGACCCCGGTCACCGACGTCTACGGCCAGCGCCTGCACGGCATGACCATGGGCCTGCGTACCGAGGTCGCGATCGCCCGGGCGGTCGACAAGGGCGACCTCGACCCGGTCTTCGTGCACCCGCTGCCCGCCCAGGAGGCCATCCTGGAGGCGATGGGCCGGCTGGGTTTCCGGTTCCAGAAGGCCGACCTGGAGCGCGGGTACATCCGCGGCGTGCAGCAGAGCCTGCCGTTCTACCAGGAGATCGAGTTCTGGGCGGCGCCGCAGTACGCCCGCGCCCTCAACCAACTCGAACTGACCTTTGTGGCCAACCAGCAGGGCCTCGACGTGATCATCGAGGTCGACAAGCGCGGCGGGCTGTTCACCAGTGGCCGCGATGTGTTCCACCACCTGCGCGTCGAGCACGCGACCGCCGACCGGACGGACTGGGCCGCGCAGATCGACGGCTGGCTGCAGCAGGCCGTGCTGTCCCGTAGCGGCGGGCACTTCGGCGCGCCGCCGGCGTACGGCTACGGCCAGCCGGGCTACGGCAAGCCGGGTCACGGCCATGGTCACGGGCACCGCGGCATGGGCGCCGGAGCGGTCCTCGGTGGCCTGGCCGCCGGAATGGTGGGCGGATACGTCGCCAGCGAGATGATGGACGAGGCCTTCGGCGACGAAGGCGACTTCGGCGGCTTCGAGTAGCAGCCGCGATTCGGGTGGCCCCGCCCCGCGCTGTGCGCGGGGCGGGGCCACCGTCGTTATCCGGGCAGCAGGTGGAGTTGCTGCGCCAGGTAGACGATCGAGACGCCTGCGACCAGGGCGGTGACCGCCCAGCCGGCGGTCAGCAGGGGCCGGCCGACGGCCTGGTGGTTCATCAGTTGGGCGTTGCCGGCGACGAGGACGAGCAGCACCAGGCCGATCGGCGTGGCGACGCCGGCGATGATGCTGGCGATGAAGAGCAGCCGGATGGGGCTGATGCCGGCCAGCGCGAGGACGCTGCCCAGCACGGCGCCGGTGGCGAGGACGGCATAGAAGGCGGGTGCCTCGCGCACGGGCAGGGACAGGCCGCAGCGCCAGGCGAAGGCCGATCCGGTGGCGTAGGCGGTGGACGCCATGATCACGGGGAGGGCCAGGGCGGCGGAGGCGAGCAGGCCGATGGCGAACAGGCCACTGGCGAAGGAGCCGGCGACCGGCCGGAGCGCCTGCGCGGCCTGTTCGGCGGTCTCCGCGTGCTGGTGGTGTACGCCCAGCGTGGCGCCGCTGGCGACGAGGATGAACCAGAACACCGCGACGGCCAGCACGGTGCCCACGACCGCATCGAGTTCGCGTACGCCCACCCAGGCGCGGCTGCACCGCTCCTCGACCTGCTCGACCGTCTGCCACACGTACATGTACGTGGTCAGGGTGGTACCCAGCAGCGCCACCGCGCCGGTGACGTACTCGGGGCTCAGGTGCACCGACGGCAGGAGGCTCCCGCGCGCCACCGAGCCCCAGTGCGGGTGCGCCAGCATCGCGGCCGCGCCGTACGCGAACAGGCACAGCAGTACGTACTTGAGCACCCGTTCGACCTCGTCGTACTTGCCGATCATCAGCAGGCCCAGCAGCGCGAGGGCCAACGGGATGACGAACCAGGCCCCGCCGACGCCGGTCAGGATGCTCATCGCCGCCGCACCGGCCTCCAGGTCGGCGGCGATGGTCACCACGTTGACGGTCAGGATCGACCCCAGCAGCAGCACGCTCCATCGGCGACCGTAGTTGTCAGTCACCGCCTTCTCCAGGTCGCGTCCGCTGGCCATTCCCACGCGGGTGGCGAGGGTCTGCACCACCGCCAGCAGCGGAAGTAGCAGCAGCGTCAGCCACGCCAGGCCGTAGACCGTGGTGGCGCCGACGACGACCAGCGTCGCGACCGTGGTCGGGTCGGTGTCGGCCGCGCCGGCAACCACCCCCGGCCCGACCGATTTGACGTAGTCGCGCCGGCGCGGCCGCGTCGCTGGGCCGCAGCGGTTGGCCGGATACTCCGCCGGGGCGCCGCTCGCCCAGCCCGCGTCCGGCCGATCGGCCATCTGACCCGCCAGCTCCCTTTGTTCAAGACGATGGCACCCGATCTACTTACCGGGACAGGCCATGTCGAAACGGATCGAGGCCGGCGGTGGTTCCCCGCCATACCGGGCTCGCATCCTTACCCGAGCCTTACGTGGGCTTTGTGGAAAGTAAGCATCTTGTCGGCAGGCTGGGAGTCGAGCACGCGGACTTCGAGGGAGCACCTACCCATGAAACGGATCCACAAGATGCTCGCCGTGGGCGCGGTCGTGGTCGGGCTGTTCGGTCCAGGCGCCACCGCCGCCACGGCGGCCACCCCGCATCCGTCGCCGAAACCCACCAAGACCGCGACCTCCCCTGCGGCCGACGTCCAGCCCCTGACCGGGAAGACACCACACCCCAGCCCGTCGAGGTAGCGCACCTGCCACCGCGGGACATCAGGCACCGGGCCCGGCAGCACCGCGCCGGGCCCGGGCGCCCCGGAGAGTTGCCGCGGCGTGCGCACATCCCGACGCAGTAGCGGGATGATGGCAGCATGGGTCCGCAAGCCCTGCGCAAGGGGCTGGTGCTCGTCGTCGAGGATGAGCGTCCGATCGCCAACCTGGTCGGGCTGTACCTGACCCGCGACGGTTTCGACGTTCACGTCGAACACGACGGCGTGGCCGGTCTCGCCGCAACACGCAAACTCCGGCCGGTCGCCTGCATTCTCGACATCGCCTTGCCGGGTATGGACGGCACGGACGTGTGCCGGCGGATGCGCGAGGACGGCGACTGGACGCCGGTCATCTTCTTGACCGTGCGCGACGGCGAGATAGATCGGGTGCTCGGGCTGGAGCTCGGCGCGGACGACTACGTCACCAAACCGTTCAGCCCCCGCGAGCTGGTCGCGCGGGTCAAGGCGCTGCTGCGCCGCGCCGCCGGGCCGCCCGAGGGCGACCGGGTACGGCAGCTCGGGCCGATCATGCTGGACCCGGGCCGGCGGGAAGTGCTCGTGGACGGCGCCCCGGTGAGCCTCACCCCGACCGAGTTCGACCTGCTCGGGCACCTCATGGCCCGGCCGGGGCGGGTGTTCAGCCGCGAGGAGCTGCTCGCTTCGGTCTGGGGGTACGCCGCGCACGCCGGCACGCGTACGGTCGACGTCCACGTGGCGCAGCTGCGCGGGAAGCTCGGCGCCGCCGCCGCCTGGATCCGCACGGCCCGGGGCGTCGGCTACGCCGCGGAGGACCGGCATTGACGCGTACCTTCTCCGCCCGGGCGATCCTGGCCAACCGGCAGTCCCGGCAGGGCCGCGAGGTGTACCTGGTCCGCCAGGGCGTTGCAGCCACGAACGGCAACGGCGTCGTCCTGACCACTCCGGCGGTCACCGCGTCGGCCGCGCTGGCGTTCGGCAACCTCTGGGTCGGGCTCCTCGCCGGCCTGGGTGCCGGGATCGCCGCCGGTGTGCTGCTGAGACGGTTGGTGGTGACCCCGATCCGGGAAGCGGCAGCGGCGGCCGCGCGGTTGGGCAGCGGGGACCGTACGGTACGGCTGGCCGCCCGGCACGTGGGCGAGGTCGCTGAACTGTCCACGGCGTTCAACCAGCTCGCGGCGGACCTGGCTACGAGTGAGAGGCGCCAGCGCGACTTCCTGCTGTCGGTCTCCCACGATCTGCGTACGCCGCTGACGACCATCCGCGGCTACGCCGAGGCGCTCGCCGACGGAGTCGTCGACGCCGCCGGCGCGCCCACGGCCGGCCGGACGATCCTCGACGAGGCCGATCGGCTCGATCGCCTCGTCTCCGACCTGCTCGTACTGGCCCGGCTGGAGGCCGCGGACCTGCCGGTCGAGCTGACGCGGGTGGATCTGGTCGAGCTGATCGAAGCGGCGGACCGGGCGTGGCGACCCCGCTGCGCCGCAGCCGCCGTGGCGCTTCGTGCCGACCTGCCGGGCGGTCGCGTCGTCGTGCGTACCGATCCGGGACGTATTCGCCAGGTCGTGGATGGCCTGTGCGAGAACGCGCTGCGGGCCACGCCGCCCGGAGGTCCGCTGGTGCTGGCAGTACGGGCCGGCCCGGACGGCGGGATCGTCGAGGTACGAGACGGCGGTCCCGGCTTCACCGACGACGACCTGGTGGTCGCGTTCGAACGGGGCGCCCTCTACCAGCGCTATCACGGCGTACGCAAAGCCGGCGGCGGGTTCGGGCTGGCGCTGGCCGCGCGGCTGGTACGGCGCCTCGGCGGCGGGATCGAAGCCGGCCACGCCCCGGAGGGCGGCGCGCGGTTCGCCGTCACCCTCCCGTATGACGAACCACTGCGGGGTGTGAGCAGATGATCGCGTTGCGCGGGCGTGCCGCCGGCCGGTGCTGGCGGGGGCCGGGTACCCTAACCGGACCCGCTTGCCCGCAGCCGTTTGGAGAGTGCCAGTCATGACGTCGGACCATGGCTGGGTCGAGCCGGTCGACGCCAGCGACCCCGCCGCCCAGCGTGACGATCTTGAGCATTGGCTGCAGGGCATCCGCACCGACCTGGCCGACAGCCCAGCCGAATGGCTGGACGATGTCAGTGTCGGCGGCGGCGCCGGCATCAGCGACGGCGCTGAAGTGCTGCCCGATGTCACGGTGCCCCGCGCCTTCGATGCGCTGGCCGCGCTTGAGCCGCAGGACGAGCCCGAGCCGCGGGACGAGCCCGAGCCGCAGGACGAGCCCGAGTCGCAGGACGAGCCCGAGTCGCAGGACGAGCCCGAGCCGCAGGGCGAGCAGCCGGTCGGGCGCCACCGCGCCGCGGACTGAATTCTTCACTTCACGATCGTGGCGGCTTTTCCGTGCCAGAACACGGAAAGCCGCCACGATCGTGGTTATGAGGATGGTTGGCGCGTCGTGGCGGGAAGCCCGTTTCACTGTTGTCGAGAGTGATGCATACTACGTGCGCGTATCTTCGCACAGAGTACGATCATGGTAGGTAGCTCATGACAAGCGCGATATCGGCACAAAACCGTCAGAGGGCCTCATCCTGGGTTTTGCCGTTGTGCTGGTTAGCCGTCCTCTTGGACGGCTTCGATCTCGTCGTTCTCGGGACCGTGATGCCGTCCCTGCTCAAGTACAAACAGTGGGACCTCAACCCCGGTTCGGCTTCCCTCATCGCCACGGTCGGCCTCATCGGCATGACCATCGGCGCCGTCACCATCGGCGCGATCACCGACATCATCGGCCGTCGTAAGGCCCTGCTGATCGCGGTGGTCAGCTTCTCCGTGTTCACCCTGCTGTGCGCGGTCGCCCCGTCGCCGGAGATCTTCAGCCTGCTCCGCTTCCTCGCCGGGCTCGGCCTGGGCGGCTGCCTGCCGACCGCGATCGCGCTGGTCACCGAGTACTCCCGGCGGGAGCGCAGTGGCAGCGCCACGACCACGCTGATGACCGGCTACCACGTGGGCGCGGTCCTCACGGCGCTGCTCGGGATCGAAGTGATCGAACGGTACGGCTGGCAGACGATGTTCGTCATCGGCGCAGCGCCGGCACTGGTGATCGTGCCGCTGATGCTGCGCTACCTGCCCGAGTCGGAGTCCTTCCTCGCGGCGCGGGCCGCGGCCGCCAACGGCACCGCCGCTCCAGCGGCGAGTACCGGCAAGCGCGCCGTGGCGACCCTGTTCCAGGGCGGGATGGCGCGGTCCACGCTGGCGTTCTGGGTGACCTCCTTCATGGGTCTGCTGCTCGTCTACGGGCTCAACACCTGGTTGCCGCAGATCATGCGATCGGCCGGTTACCAGCTGGGTGAGGCGCTGGTCCTGCTGCTCATCCTCAACGTCGGCGCGGTGATCGGGCTCCTCGTCGCCGGTCGGGTCGCCGACCGCAACGGCATCCGCCGCTCCACGATCGCCTGGTTCGCCGCGGCGGCCGTGTTCCTCGCCGCGCTCAGCATCAAGCTGCCGACCATCGGCCTCTACATCAGCGTGCTGCTCGCCGGCATCTTCGTGTTCAGCGCCCAGGTGCTCGTGTACGCGTACGTCGGCCGGGCGTACCCGGCGGCGGGCCGCGCCACCGCGTTGGGTGGCTCCGCGGGGGTCGGCCGCATCGGCGCGATCTGCGGTCCGATCGTGGGTGGCTGGCTGCTCACCGCGGGCCTCGCGTACCCGTGGGGCTTCTACGTGTTCGGCGGGGTGGCGGCGATCGGCGCCATCGCCGTGTCCATCGCCGCCAAGCCGTCCGCCGACGACCAGGTCGGTGCGGCTGTGGACCAGCAGGGAATCGCTGAGGCCACCGCCTGACGGACCAACAAGATCAGAGGGCGTACCCGTCGACGGGTACGCCCTCTGATCTTTCTTGGAGCTCGGAAGTTGCTACCGCTTCCGCGGGCCCCACTCCTGCACGTTGTAGGTCGGTCCGAAACTGGTTGCGTTGTCGCGGATGTTCGCGAAGCGGCCGTTGACGGCGAGCAGCGTCGGGTTCTGGAACAGCGGCAGCACATAGGCGTCGCCGGCCATGATCTGGTCCGCCTGGTTGAGCAGGTCGGCGGCCTTGGCCGCGTCGGTCTCGGTCGCCGCCTGCCGCAGGAGCCTGTCGCTGGCGTCGTTCTGCCAGCCACCGAAGTTGCCGCCGCCGTCGCTGGCCCAGCTCTGCAGCGCGTTGCCGACCGGGAACGGGTTGCCGGTCCAGGCGAACAGGATCAGGTCGAAGTCGCCCCCGGTGAGCGCGGTGCCGAAATCGGTGACCGGCACGATCTTGACGGTGATCCCCAGCTGGCCGAGCTGACCCTGGATCAGTTCGGCGATCTGCGCCCGCATGCTGTTACCCGCCGCATAGGTCACCCGCAGGGTGACCGGCGCCCCGGCGGGGGTCTTCAGGGCGCTGCCGACATCGCGGTAGCCGGCGTCGGTGAGCAGCTTCCGTGCCTTGGCCACGTCGCCGGCTCCCTGGCCGGTGGGGGTGACCACGTCACGATAGCTGGGCTGGCCGGGCACGAAGTTGTGGCTTCCCAGCGCGGGGGTGTCCGCGAGGACCTGGCCGACGGTCTTGCTGATGATCGCCTTGCGGTCGATCGCGGTGAAGACCGCCCGCCGCAGCTGACCGTCGGACAGCAGCGGGTTCTTCAGGTTGAGGTCGAGGTGCTCCCAGCTGAGGCCCTTGCCCACGGTGTACTGCACCGACGGCTCCGCCTTGACGGAGTTGACCAGATCCGCCGTGGGGCGCGGGTAGATCGCCTGGACCTCGTTGTTGCGCAGCGCGGAGAGCTCAGCGGTCTGATCGGTGATGATCCGGAACACCAGTCGGTCGAGCGCCGGCTGGACCTTCCCGTACCAGCGCGGGTTGGGCACCTCCGTCACCGCGACGTCGGGCTCGTACCCGGAGATCTTGTACGGGCCGCCGGAAAAGGTCGGCGGATTGGCGTTGAACCACTTCCAGGAGGCGGCCAGGGCGCCGTGCGCGCGCGCCACGTGCGCCGGGTACAGGCTGGTGAACAGCGACTTCCAGTCGGCGAACGTTGGCTGGAACGTGACCGTCACGGTCTTGCCCCCGTCGCTCTGGGACAGCGAGGCGATCTGGTCGTAGCCGGCGGTGGACGCCGCGGAGCAGTCCGGGCAGTCCTTGCCGTTCTGCGTCTGCCAGGCGTACGCGAAGTCGTCGCCGCTGATCGGTGTGCCGTCGTCCCAGACCGCGCGCGACTGGATGCGGTATACCACGGTCTGCGGGCTGGTCGCGGTCTGCTCGGCAGATACCAGCAGGTCGCTGTTGACCCGGACGGACAGGTCGGGGTAGGCGATGAACGCCGACGGCAGGACGCCGGCGAGCACCTGCGTGGACTCGAAGCTGTTGGCGTCGGCGTCGGCGAGATTCCAGCCGTTGATCGGTTTCTCGACGGCGTAGGTCAGGGTCCCGCCGCGGGTGGTCGGACCGCTGTTGCAGTCGTTGGGGTGCTGCACGCATCCGGCGAAGGATGCCGATCCTCCCACGGCCGGCGCGTTGGCTTTGGCGCCTCCGCAGCCGGCTGCCGACATCAGTGCCACCGCCGTGAGCACGGCTACGCGGACCAGGTGTTTTCTTGTGGCCATTTCTATCCTCCCGGCACCCGTGCGGCGTAGGGGGCAGACTGCCGACAGGGGTCCATCAGTACCCATCGGGAGGGAGAGCGGTGGCCTGAGCCGCTAGGGCAGTGGTACGTGCCACAGCGACATCGACCGGCGAGGAAAGCGGCCTGCCCGTCATGCAGTTTGCGTGCTGGGGGCCGGCGCCCGCGCCGCCGTCTGGAGCGGCTTGTGCGGCTCCTGGAGTTCGGCGAGGGCGCTGATGTCGCGGGAGAAGAGCGCGTCGAAGATCCAGTCGGTGAGCACCCGGGCCTTGCCGGCCCCGCTCGGCAGCATGAGCCAGTGGTACACCCGGTGCAGCAGCCAGGCCGGCGTGCCGCTCAGGCGTACCCCGTAGACCTCGGCCACGCCTTGCATGCGCCCCATGCCCATCACAGAGCCGGCGTAGCGGTGTCGGTACGGCTTGGGTGGGCCGTTGCGCTGCGGGCCCCGGACGTCGGCGACGAGGTTGTCGGCCAGGCGTCGACCCTGCCGGATCGCGTGCTGGGCGGTGGGCGCGCACAGCGCTCCGGGTTCGTCGCACGTGAGGTCGGGCACCGCGGCGCAGTCACCGCCGGTCCAGGCGCCCGGCGTTCCGCGTACCCGCAGATAGGCGTCGGCGAGCACGCGACCTTCGGGATCGCGGGGGAGGTCGGTGTGGTCGAGCATCGGATGGGGCCGGATACCGGCCGTCCACACCTTCGTGTTGGCCTCGACGACGTCGCCGGCGTGCCGGCCGTGGAACCTGACCCGTCCGCCGACGCAGGAGGCGATGCTGGTTTCGAGCCAGATCTCCACCCCTCGCGCGCGGAGCACGTTCGCGGTGTACTCACCGAGTGCGGGGCTGACCTCGGGCAGGATGCGGTCGGTGGGCTCGACCAGGATCCAGCGGACCTTTTCGTGCCGTAGTTCGGCGAACGTCTTGATGGCGTCCATCGACCGGTCCGACAGCTCGCCCACGGCCTCCACGCCGGCGTAGCCAGCGCCGAAGACCACGAACGTCAGGGCTCGGCGCCGTACGGCGGGATCGGAGGTGGAGGCCGCCAGCGCGAGCTGGATGATCACCCGGTTGCGCAGGAAGACGGCCTCGCCGAGGGTCTCGAACCCCACGGCGAGTTCGGCGAGCCCGGGTACCGGCGCCGTCCGGGAGACCGTGCCGGGGCCGACCACGACATGGTCGTACGCGAGGTCGCGCTCTGAGCCGTCGATCAGCCGCACCCGAGCCGTCCGGTCGGCGTGCCGCAACTCGACGACCTCAGCGGTGACGACGTGGAACCGGGGCAGCGCCGGGCGCACGGGGACGGTGACGTGCCGGGGTTCGACGGTGCCGGCGGCGACCTCGGGCAGCAGCGGCTGGTAGGTCATGTGGGTCAGGGGTTCGGCGAGGATTAGTTCCGCTTCTCCCGGCGGTAAGCGTTGCTGCAGGCGCTGGGCTGCGTACAGGCCGAGATGGCCGCCTCCGATGACGAGGATGCGGGGAGGGTGGTCCGTGCCGGGCCTTGCGGCCAGCTTGCGCACGAGATAGCGCTTACCCGGCTTGTCCGCCGTTATGCCGGCTCCGGCTCGGGACGGCGCTGCGGGTGGCGCTCCGGTTGCTGCGGGCACCGGGCTCTCCTACCGTCGTCACAGTGGCCCTGACGCCTGGGGAGGCGGCCATGACGCGAGAAGAGATCACCCAATCGGTGCTGGCGGCGAAGCTCGCGCGCGGGTTGTCCTGGCAGGATCTCGCTGACGCGATCAGCAAGCCGGTGGCGTGGGTGGTGGCGGCGCTGTTCGGCCAGCGCGCCCTGCACCCTGCCGACGCCGCGGCCTTGGCCACGAAGCTCGGGCTGCCCGAGTGTGCCGCACTGGCCATGGCGGCGCCGGCGGGCGGCGGCCCGGCCACGGCGGTATCGAAGGATCCGGCCGTTGACCGGGTTTACGAGGTGCTGTGGGTCTACGGTCCCCGATGATCGTCACGGCCGGCAGCTATCGGCGTCGCCCGGTCGTACCGGCGCTGTAACGGCAGCCGGTGCCGATCGTTGATGCCCGTTCTTGTTCCATCTATATTCATGTATTTAAATCTGCGCAGGGTTGGGCGACGCTGCCCGAGGTTATTGGGGTTGCCGTGCGGCGCGGGTGAACTACCGTCAGCGTGATGACGAACGCAGCGGTCCAGCTCGGCGGTGTCTACGTGCCACTTGTCACCCCGTTCGACTCCGACGGATCGGTGGCGGCGGTCCGGGCCGGGCTGGACGCTATCCAGCGACTTGCACGATGCGCAGAAACGGTCGTCTAAACGCTCATTGATGCCCCATCGGCGCCGATGACTACGGCAACGATCGGGGGTGTCATGTACAAGCTCGTGAACTGGATTCCGGCGAAGGTCCGGAACGTGGGGGCACTGCTCAGCTACATCACGGCGATCCTCACGCTCAGCATCGTCGGGCACAACGCCGCTACGGCCGCGCTGGCCGAGCTGCCCGCCGGTTCGTCGGCCCGGGAAGGCCTGCAGACGCTCGCCACGCTCGCGATCTGGTTTCCCGCTCTGGTGCCGGTCGTCGTGTTCGTACAGCTGTCGGTTCAGTTGACGGTGGTGCGGGGGCTCCGGCACGCGGCCAAGGTCGCCATGGCCGCCGCTGAGGGCGACATGACGATCCGGATGGACGTCATGGGCAAGGACGAGCTTGCGCTGCTGGCCAGTTCGTTCAACACCATGACCATCCAGATGGGCGAGACCGTCCGCAACATGCGGGAGACCGCGAACCGGCTCGCGGCCGCCGCCCAGGGCCTGGAGTCCACGAGCAGCACGATGGAAGGCTCGGTACACGAGACGGCCAGCCAGCTGGAGACCGTGTACAGCTCGGCGGAGCGGTCCACTCATGACCTGGCGGGGATCGCGCTCAGCACCGGGGAGTTGCAGCGCGCCATCGCCGAGATCAGTACCAACACCACCGCGGTGTCGACCGCGGCCGCCGGCGCGATCGACACCGCGGAGCTGGCGGCGACCAACGTCGACCAGTTGCGCGAGTCCAGTCGCCGCATCGGCGAGGTGGTTCGGACGATCACCGCGATCGCGGCGCAGACCAACCTGCTCGCGCTGAACGCCACCATCGAGGCGGCTCGCGCCGGTGCGGCCGGGCGCGGGTTCGCCATCGTCGCCGGCGAGGTCAAGGACCTTGCGACCGCGACCGCGGCCGCCACCGAGGAGATCACCCAGAAGATCGGCGACATCCAGGCCGAAACCGAACGGGCCGTCGAGGCCGTCGCCAGCATCGCCTCGGTGATCGAGTCCATCAGCGCGTACCAGCACACCATCGCCTCGGTGGTGGAGGAGCAGACGACCGCCGCGCACGCCATGGCGAGCGGAGCGGGTCACGCGTCGGAGAACTCCACGGCCGTCACGGCCGCCGTCACCGGCGTCCGGGACGCGGCCGCTCGCGCCAGCGACGCCACGACCCAGACCCGCGGCGCCGCCGCCGAGCTCGCGGCCATGTCGACCGAGCTGACCAGGCTGGCGTCCTCGTTCCGCTGTTGACCTGTGGCGCGTGGTGCCGGCGCTCAGCTGGCGACGTCGGTGCTGCGGTCAGTCCCGGTCAGGCGCTTGACCACGTCGGCGAGCCTGGCCGGCGCGACGGCCGGGCTGAACAGGTAACCCTGCGCCCCGGTGCAGCCGAGGTCGCGCAGGACGGCGAGCTGTTCGGGCGTCTCCACACCCTCCGCGACCGTGATCATGCGCAGCCGACTGGCCAACCGGACCACGGAGGACGTGATCGCCAGGGCGTCGGCGTCCTCGGTGATGTGCTCGATGAAGCTGCGGTCGATCTTGAGCTTGCTGGCCGGCAGCCGGCTGAGGTAGCCCAGCGAACTGTAGCCGGTGCCGAAGTCGTCGATGGCCGACTGGATCCCATGCGCCTTGAGCCGTTCGAGGACCGCCCGCGCCTGCTCGAGGTTGGCCATCATGGCGCTCTCGGTGACCTCCAGCATGAGCTCGTCGACCGACAGGTCGCCGGTGCGGAACACCGACAGCACCGTCTCTTCCAGACTCGGGTCGGAGAGATGGGTGGCGGAGATGTTCACGTTGATGTGCAGGCTGGGCAGGGCGCGCCGCAGTGTGGCGGCGTCGCGGCGGACCCGGTCGAGCGCCCACCGGTCCAGGGCCGGTGCGAGGCCGGTCGCCTCGGCCACGGCCACGAACTTGGCGGGGGAGACCGGCCCGCGGGTGGGGTGGTGCCAGCGCGCGAGCGCCTCCGCCCCGAGCACTTCGCCCGTGCGCAGGTTCACCACCGGCTGGTAGTACAGGACCAGTTCGTCGCGGGCCAGGGCGTCGCGCAGGTCATTGCTGAGCGACAGGCGGTCGGCCGACTCCTCGGCGAGCGCGGCGTTGAAGACCTGGACCCGGTTGCGGCCGCGGGCCTTGGCGTCGTACATGGCCGCCTCGGCGAAGCGTACGAGATCGGGTGCCGAGTGCGGCGGGCAGATCGCGATGCCGACCGAGATCCGGGCGTGCAGCCGCTGACCGTCCAGGTCGAACGGCTCCGAGAATCCGGCCATGATCCGGTCGGCGACCTCGTGGGCACGCTCCTCGTCGGTGTCCTCGCAGACGATGACGAACCCGTCGCCGCCGAACCGGGCGACGGTGTCCTCCGGCCGTACCGCCGAGATCAGTCGCTGCCCGACGTGTACGAGTAGCTGATCGCCGGCTTCGTGGCCCCAGGTGTCGTTGATGAGCTTGAACTGGTCGAGGTCGACCATGATGACGGTGACCGGACTGCTGACCCGGGCGCCGCGGGAGATCGCGCGTTCGAGCCGGTCGTTCAGCAGCGCGCGGTTGGCCAGGCCGGTCAGTTCGTCGCGCAGCGCTCGTTGCTGCAGTTCGCGCTCGGCCCGGCGGGCGCTGGTCACGTCGGCGATCATCGCGAGCGATCCGGACTGGCCGGTGTCGTCGCGCAGCGGGCTGGCGCTGATGCGCAGCACGCGGGTCCCGCCGTCGGGGTGCGGGTACGACAGTTCGTACTCCTCGGTGCCCCGCTCGGTCCGGCTGTTCAGATTGGCGATGACGGGGGCGACGTTCGCCGCGCCGACCAGCTCCGTGACCGGCCGCCGGTAGATCTCGTCGATGGGGACGCCGAGGATGGCGGCCAGCTTGTCGTTGGCGTACAGGGTGCGACCGGACCGGTCCATGGTCCAGATGCCCTCCTGCGCGGTCTCCGCGATCGCCCGGTACCGCGCCTCCGACACCCGGAGGGCCTGTTCGGCGGCGCGCAACTCGCGCAGGTCGTGCAGGAAGGCCGCGATCCCGTACGGCGTGCCGTCCGCGTCCTTGACCACGGCGGCCTGGACCAGCACCGGGACGGCAGAACCGTCCCCGGCGGCGAGGATCCGCTCCCAGGAACCGGCGTCGGCGTCACCGCGGAGCAGGGCCGCGAGGCGCTCGTTACCCGCCCCTTGGTCGCTCGGGTGGTAGAAGGCGCACAACGGCGCCCCCTCGACCTCGTGCCGCGGCCGGCCGAGCAGCGCGCACACCGCGTCGTTGACGCTTGTCACGTACCCGGACAGGGAAACTTCCGTCTGCGGGGCGCCCACCCGTTCGAAGTGGTCCCGGAACTTCCGGTCGCTCGCGGCGAGGTCGGCCTTTGCGCGGATATCCGCGGTGAGGTCACGCGACAGCCCGCTCACCCCGACGACCGCGCCGGCCTCGAACACCGGCGACAGGCGCACCGCCACGTTCACCAGCGAGCCGTCCTTGTGGACGGCCTTGGTGACGAAGACCTCGGGTGACTCGCCGGCCAGGACGGCAGCCCGGACCGCGCCGAGTAGCGCGCTCTCCTCCGCCGGGACCAGGAGGTCGACGTGCCGGCCGATCAACTCGCCGGGCTCGTACCCGAAGACGTCCCTGGCCGCGGGGTTGACCGCGCGGATGACGCCGTCCGGATCGGTTTCGACGATGGCGTCGTCGGAGTTCTCGACGATGACGGCGAAGTGCCGGACCTGCGTCACGTCGCGGTGGTCGGCGGGGGCGATGAGGTCAGCCAGGACCCGGCCGACGGCCTGCGACGACTCGTACCCGTACAGCTTTTCGGCGGCGGCGTTCCAGTACAGCACCCGGCCGGCGAGATCGGTGGCGATCATCGCCTGGCCGGCAGCCAGCGCGCGCTCGTGGAAGTGGGGCGGCAGGGAGGCGTTCACGCGTCAACCTCCGATCACGTCAGTCCGGCCGGTAGCACCGGGGCGCGAAGAGCCAGGCGCTGCGGCGGGCAGCAGGATCGTCCTACCTGAAAGGGTTTGCACTCACTTCTCCGAGCCGCGTTGCACATGGATTACGACCTGCCAGATCGGTCGGAATATCGAGGCTGTGAGGTATTCCGACAAGCTCCTGCGAATATTTTGAGCTGTTGACGCCCGCTTTTCCGGGCCGGCGATACCGCGTAAAGGGCACCTCATAAAGAATACGAAAGCGATTCATTGAAGTTGGCATTGCTGTCCGTCCATCGGCGGGGAGTGTGTGGATCCGGCCTCGCCCCCCGGCTACGGTGCGCCGAAGGGGTCGGAGCCGGTGGGCACCAGGCCCTGGCCGCGTCGTACCGGCGGGTCCACGGCGCGGTGGAGTGCCTGCTTCGCGCGGTAAAGGCGCCGGTCAGCGACCTGGATCAGGGCTTCGAGCGTAGCGCCGTCGCGCGGGGCGGTGGCCCAGCCGACGCTGACGCCGGTGGGTTCGCGGACCGCCGCGCCGATTCTGCCCGCGACCGACCGGGCGGTGGCCTCGTCGGCGTCGACCAGAACGACGACGAACTCGTCACCGCCCGTACGCGCGATCGCGTCCCCGGAGCGCAGTACCTCGCGAGCCATCGACACCGTCCGTCGCAGCAGCTCGTCGCCGGCGGCATGGCCGAGGCTGTCGTTGACCTGCTTGAATCGGTCGACGTCCAGGCAGACCACGGAGGGGCCAGGGCCGCCGCCGTTCCGGAACAGTCGGGTGGCGAGATCGGCCAGGCCGCGCCGGTTGAGCGCCCCGGTGAGCGGGTCCAGCTCGGCGAGAGCGCGCAGTTGGGCGCGTTGCCGCGCCACCAGCCGCGCCTGGGTGCCGCACACCGAGATCAGGACCAGCATTCCCGCGACGTAGATGAACAGATGGCCGGGGCGCGGCGGTGGTCCGGCCATGCCGACGACAAGAAACGCCCCGAGGCTGAGCGCCTCGAGCCCGATCATCGCGCGGAGGTGCGGAGTGTAGATGGCGAGGAACACGGAGGTGGTCACGAACCCCAGGGCGGCTGGTGAATCCGCGCCGCCGTCCCAGTACGCGCCGATGCCGGCCACGGCGAGCGAGACCAGGAAGATCGCAAACGAGATGCGGTACACCGACGCCTTCGTGGTCACCGTCTTCGCTGCCCACGCGCCGATCGCGCCAGCCGCCATCGCGCTGCCGTAGCCGACGAGCATGAAGCCGCGGTTCGGCTCGTGCATCGTGATGAGGCAGTAGGTGAACGCGACCCCGTGCGAGACGATGTAGAGCACGGCGCCGAGCAGCATCCTGCGGCGGCGCTCGGTCACCCGGTAGTCCACTGGGCCCACGTCGTCCTATCGGCACTCATGGCTGAGCCATAAGCAAAACCGATCGTTGGGACCGCGCTGGTGGTCCGTGCCGAGGCCGCTTACCTGGAACATCTCACCACTGCGACATTCAATAACGTTTCTTGAATTGCGGTCAATACCCGCACCTGGGCGCGGTGGGCGGGCGCTGTCCGGTCACTTTGCGGTCACTGTCCGGTCACTGTCCGGTCAGTGCGGGGGCCAGTATCCGTAGGTGTTCCAGCTGCTCGCCGGCGGTGTCCGTGACGGGCTGGACGCATACGTGGTCCGCGCCGGCATCGTGGTGGGCCCGGACCCGTTCGGCGATCGTCTCCGGAGTGCCCCACACGACGATCGCGTCGACGAGGGCGTCGCTGCCGCCGTCCGCGAAGTCCTCGTCGCTCCAGCCCAGCTCCCGCAGATTGTTCAGATAGTTCGGCAGGGCGAGGTAGAACGCCATGTACGCACGGGCGGCCCGGCGTGCCCGCGCGGCGTCGACGTCGAGGACGAGCGCCTGCTCGGGGGCGAGTACCGGATCGGGCCCGAGGACTGCGCGGGCGCGTGCGGTGTGCTCGGGCGGCACGAAGTAGGAGTGGGCGCCGTGGGTGCGCTCCGCGGACAGCTCCAGCATCCGGCCGCGCAGGGCCGCGAGCATCCTCGGTGGCGCTTCCGGTAGCGGCGCGTGGTACTCAACCCGGTCCATCGCGTCCAGGTAGGCGCGCATCCTCGACAGCGGGCCGCCGTACTCCTCACCTCGCGGCTGCACGAGAGGCCGGTGACTCACCCCCAGGCCCAGCAGGAACCGGCCGCCGGACGCCTCCGCCAGAGTGTTCGCTCCGTTCGCGGCGGCGGTGGCGTCGCGGGCCCAGATGTTGGCGATACCGGTCGCGACCACCAGCCGGCGCGACCCCGAAAGGAGGATGGCCGAGTGGGTCAGCGCCTCCTTGGTCCACGGCGCCTCACCCAGCCACACCGCCCCGTAGCCGAGGTCCTCCAACTCTGCGGCGGCCGACCGCTCGAAGGACGCCGACTCGTCGCTCAGCGCGAAGCTCCACACGCCCACCCGGCCGATGCGCTGCTTGAGGGCGGCGGTGTCGACACGGCGGGGCTGCTCCTGCTGGGCCATGCCGGAGCCACTACCCGAATCCGGCAGAATCAGGCGTCATGCACCCGCGCCGGATCTTGGCCGCGCTCGCCGACTTGGCCCCGGCCGGCGGGGAGCGCGTGCTCGACGTGTCAAAGGGCGGCCAGCCGATCCTGTGGCTACGCGACCCGGCGCGTGCACCGCGCAACCGTACGGTGGACCGGCTGGCGGCCCTCGACGAGCTGCACCGCGACGAGCGGATCCTGCGCCGGGGCTGGGCGTGGGTGGTCGGCGGTGCGGAGGTCGACGGCGTCCGGCGCAAGGTACGCCTGCCGCTGCTCGCCGAGCCGGTCCGGCTCGAACGCGGCCTGCGCGGGTACCGCGTCGTGCCGGCCGGGGACCTGGAACTGACCTCGCTCGTCACCGACCGCGAGGCGGCCGCGGCGCTGGAAACGGCGCCGGGGCTGGGCGGCCCGGAGTGGCTGCGGGCGGCCGGGGCGGCCGACTGGATACACACCGCCGCCGCGGCGGCGGGGGTGGCGCCCGAGCGGGTCGCAGCGGTCGACGGGGCGATGCCCCGGATTTCCGACGAAGAGCTGGTCGGCTACGCCGTCGCGGCGCTGTTCGTCGTGCGCGACGTCTCCTCGACCGGGCTCCGGGACACCCTGCTGACGTGGGCCGGCCGGGACGGCCTGGAGGAGACGGCGCTCGCCCGGGTGTACGGCGAGTCAGCTGGAGTTGACCGGCCGGACCCGGAGGAGACCGTGCTCTCGCCGCTGCCGCTGAGCCGGCCGCAGCGGGAGGTGGTGCGCCGAGTACGGCACGAGCCCGTGGTCGCGGTGTCCGGACCGCCCGGTAACGGAAAGAGCCACGCGGTGGTGGCCGCGGCGCTCGACACCGTCGACCGAGGCGGATCGGTGCTGGTGGCCACCCAGTCCCGGCACGCCGCCGAGGTCCTTGGTGACCTGCTGCGCCGTTACCCGGGAGCGGTACCCGTCCTGTTCGGCGACGCCGAGCGGCGCGAGGCGATCGCGGCGGAGTTGGCGCAGGGCGCGGCTGCCGGGGTCGACGACCGCCGGACCGGCGCCGACCGCGCGGCGGTTGCGGACGCCGAGGCAAGGGTGGCGGCCATGACGAGCGGGATCGCGGCCGCGCTCACCGTCGAGCAGCGCGCGGCGCAGGTGCCGGCGTGGGAGCCGCTGATGGCCGGACTGCGGGTGGACGCGCCGCGCGGTTTCGAGCCCGGATTCGACGTCGAGGCAGCCCGTGACCTGTTGCTTCGGGCCACCCCGGCCACCGACGACGGCCGGTGGCGGCGATGGCGGCGCAAGACGGCGCTGCGGCGGTTGCGCCGGGCCACCGGCTCGGGTGAGCAGGTGAGGCTGGACCGGGTATCGGCGGCGCTCAGTGCGGCGGAGGCCACGGTGGCAGCCGCCCGGCTGGCCGCGACCGGCGGGACCGACCTTGGCCCGTCCTGGGATGCGCTGGCCGACGCGGATGCCGCCCTGGCCGAGGCGGTCGGTGTCGCGATGCGTAACCGGGCTCGCAGCGCCCGCCGCTGGTCACCGGATGCGCGCCGGGCAGTGACGGCGCTCGCGACGGCCCTGCGCGCCGGGCGCAACCGACGCCGGGCGGCCCTCGCCGGCCTGGACGGCGCGGCGCTCGTACGCGCCCTGCCGCTGTGGGTCGGCACCGTCACCGACGTCGAGGACCTGCTGCCTCCCGTACCCGGGATGTTCGATCTCGTGATCCTCGACGAGGCGGCGCACATCGACCAGATCCGCGCGGCGCCGGTCCTCGCCCGCGCCAGGTCGGCCCTCGTGGTCGGCGACCCGCGGCAGTTGCGGTTCGTGTCGTTCGTCGCCGACGTGGACGTCGCGGTGACCCTCGCCCGGCACGGTCTGGACGGGTATGGCGACCGCCTGGACGTACGGCGGGCGAGCGCGTACGACGTGGCCGTGGGTGCGACGCCGGTGACGTACCTCGAGGAGCACTACCGCTCGATCCCGCACCTCATCGAGTTCTCCGCGAGCAGGTTCTATCGCGACCGCATCGCGCTGATGACCAGGCATCCGCGCAACGACCGCGCCGATGCCATCGACGTCGTCCCCGTCGACTCCGGCGCGGTGGACGGCGGAGTCAACCGGGCCGAGGTGGATGCCGTCGTGGCCGTGGTGAAAGACCTGGCGGAGCGCAAGGCCACCGGCATCGGTGTGATCACTCCGTTCCGCGACCAGGCCGACGCGCTCGAGTCGGCGTTGCTCGCGGCGTTCCCCGTCGAGGACATCGAACGGCTCCGCCTGCGTACCGGTACGGTCCACGCGTTCCAGGGCAGCGAGGCCGACACGGTCGTGGTGTCGCTGGGCCTGGTGGACGGGGATTCCCCGGCGCGGCAACGGTTCGCCAGCGACCCGCACCTGTTCAACGTCATGGTGACGCGCGCCCGTGAGCGGCTGGTCGTCGTCACCTCGCTGACCCGGGGCGGCGGCATCATCGGCGACTACCTCGCGTACGGATCGGTGCCGCTGCCCGCGGTCGAACCCGCCGGGGCGGACGGGAACGACTGGACCGCGCGGCTGGCCGCGGAGTTGCGGGCCGCCGGCCTCGCCGTGCGGGTCGGTTACCCGGTCGGGCGGTGGAGCGTCGACCTGTGCGTCGGCGAGGGTGACGACGCGGTCGGGCTCATCTGCGGGGTGCACCCCGAGGGCCTCCCCGCCCACCTGGAGCGCCAACGCGCGCTGCGGCGCATGGGCTGGGCCCTGCGCGACGCGTTCGCCAGCCGCTGGTCGAACGATCCGGTGCGAGCGGCTCTGGAACTCACGTACGACCTGCGCGGAGCCACGCCGTGAACCCGTCGAGGTCGTGCCGGGGCCGCCAGCCGAGGGCGGTGGCCCGGCCGGTGTCGAGGACCATGCCGTGGGCGAGCTGGTCGACCGCGTACCGGGTCAGGGCCGGCGGCGTCCGTCGCACCCGGCCGGCGAGCCGGGCCGCCGACGCCGCGGCGTAGGCCAACCCCGCGGGTACGTGTACCAGCCGGGCCGGCGTACCCAGCGCGTCCAGTACCCGCCCGACCGCGTCGTCGCGCCGGTAGGCTGTCGCGTCCGCGATGTTGTACGCGCCGGGCGGCCAGTCCAGCGCGGCCAGGCAGGCGTCGGCGAGGTTCGCCACGGCGGTCAGGCTGAGCGTGGTGTCCGGGCCGGGCAGCAGCGCCACACCGGCGCGTACCGCCCGGCGCAGCCGGGGCAGCAGGTGCGGGTCGCCGGGGCCGTAGACGGCCCGGGGCCGAAGGGACACCGCCCCGGCAGCCAGGGCTCGGGCCTCGCCCTCGGCCTTGGTCCGGCCGTACGCGGTGCGCTGGCCGCCGACCGGGTGCTCCTCGGTGAGCGGCTTGGAGTGCCGGCCCGGCGCGTACACGCTCGCGCTGCTGACGTACACCACCGGCCGCCCGGCGGCCGCCGCCATCAGCCGCGCCGTACCGTCCACGTTGACCCGTCGGAAGGTGGCCTCGGTCGCGGCTCCGGGCGGTGGGTCACCCACCGCGGCGGCCAGATGCACGACGGCGTCCACGCCGGTCAGGTCGGGAGCGTCCCGCGCGGCGTCCCACGGCACGTGGCGACCGACCGGGCCCGGTCGGCGGCCCAGGCACACCACCTCGAAGCCGGCTGCCGCAGCGGCCCGGGCGACCGCGGCGCCGCAGAAGCCGCTCGCACCGGTCACCGCGAGGCGCACGCCGTCACCTCCAGGCTCGCCCAGCCGGGCAGCGCGGCCCGGCGATCGACGCGGGCCCGCCGCACGACCGGCCGGTGCGGTGCGAACGCGGCGAGGACGTCGACGAGCTGGGCGCGGGCCAGCCGGGCGCCGGGGCAGGCGTGCGGCCCCGCGCCGAAGACCAGCTGAGCGGTGGCGGCCGGCGCAGCCGCGACGGCGTCGGGGTCACGGTCGTGGGCGCGGGCGGCGTGCCGGGCCACCAGGATGAGCCGGTCGCCCGCCCGCACCGGCCGGCCGGCGAGGGTCCCGTCGGCCGCCGCGACCCGGGGCAGCAGCGGCGTCGGGGCGAGCACCCGGAACAGCTCGTCGGCCAGCGCCGGGCGCGTCGCCGGGTCGGCGGCCTGCGGCCATAAACCGTCATCAGCGCACCAGGCGACGGCTCGGGGAACGGCGGCGACGATCGTGTTCACCGCCGCCACCGCGAGCATCGCGGCACGCACGTCGCCGACCAGCGCGACCAGGTCCGTGGCGGCCGTGTGGGCGGTCCGCCGGTGGCGGGGGGCCAGCGGGCCGGGCAGGTGGGCGCGGGCTCCGGCGGCGGCCGCGACCCGGGCGGCGACGGCGAGGTCGCGCGGCGTGAGGTCGCGCGCTGCGAGGTCGACGCCCAGCAGCGCGGCGGTGACCGTGCCGGACAGTTCGAGGGCCACGTCCACGACGTCGACCCGCCGGCCGGTGGCGAGGTCCGCCAGCCGGCGGTCCAGCACCGCCCGCCCCAGCGGCCGCAGCCGCTCCACGCCGGGCGCGCTCAGCTCGTCCGCGAGCGCGCGCCGCGCTCCGCGGTGGTCGTCGCCGGCCTGGTCGAACAGCACCCCGGCGCCGCCGCTGACCTCGCGGGCGATGCCGCCGGTGGTGCCGGTCGCCGTACGGTCCAGCGGCAGCCGGGTCAGCGCCTCCCGGTACGCGTCGGTGCCGTGCACGAGCACGGTCCGTCCAATCCGGAGGGCCGCGGCCCGCCGGGTGAGGCTCAGCAACGCGAAGAGCGCCGGATGGCTACGGGTGTAGACGGCCCGGTCACGTCGTCGGGCCGGCGTCACGTGGTCGCCTCCCGGATGTGTACCGCGGCCTCGTCGGCGGGGCGGTAGCGGCGGTCCCAGTACCACAACAGGGTCCGGCGCGGTCCCCAGGCGCGTAGCCGGCGCAGGCTGTTGTAGACCACGAGCCGCTCGTCGCGCGCGATCCGGTCGCTGTGCCGGCGGGCCCGGTTGAGTAGCTCCACGTCCTCGGAGCCGGCGTGCAGGGGGGTGCCGCTGGCGCCGCCACAGCGCAGGTACAGGTCGGCGGTGATGGCCAGGTTGTGGCCGTGGCACAGCACGTACGGCGTGCGGTACTCCGGACAGCGGTGCGCGCGTCGGAACCGGCCGTACCAGGCTGCCATCCGGACGGCGGCCGGGAAGAGGTACCGCTCGGCGAGGTTCGGTTGCTCGTCGCGGCGCGGGACGCTGCGCCCGCACGCCAGCTCCGCGCCGCCGGCCAGGACCGCCTTCGCGCGGGCCGTCCAGTCGGGCGCGGGCAGGCAGTCGGCGTCGGTACGGGCCAGCAGGACCGCGCCGTGCGCGATCGCGTACCGGAACCCGGTGTCGGCGGCGGCCCCCGGGCCGCGCTCCGTCTCGGCGAGCACGGTCACCGGGAACGGTGCGGTGATGGCGAAGCGGCGGACCACCTCGGCGGTGCCGTCGGTGGAGGCGTTGTCGACGACCACGAGCGAGAAGTCGAGGTCGGTCTGGCCGGCGAGCGCGTCGAGGGTCGCGCCGATGCCCGCCTCTTCGTTGTACGCGGGGACGACCACCCACAGTGGACCAATCGCCGCCGCCGGCTCCGTCCGCGTGTGCGCCGCGTCGGCGGTGGAGGCCCACGCGACCGCCCGCAGCACGATCCGGCAGGCCATGTTGCACCACACCAGCACCCCCACCACCGCGCCGGCCGACCGGTACAGCGTGGCGTGCAGCGCCCCGGCCGCGGCGAAGTACGGTCCGGCCGCGAGGGTCAGCAGGTGCAGGGCGACCGCGGCGGCGGCCGCGGCGCGCAGGGCGGCTGGCCACCGCGGGCGGCCTTCCCCGCGCCACGAGCAGCGCACCATCGCCGTGGCCAGCAGTACGGCCAGCACCGGAAGGCTGAGCAGGACTCCCCACCGGCTGCCGCCGGCGGCGAGCGCGGTGACCACGGTCGCGGCGGCCATCGCGGCGAGCAGACCCACGCCCAGCAGCGCGTCCCGGGCGGCGTCGCGGATCGGGTTGCCGCTGCCGGCCGGCTGGCCGCACATCGCCCGTACGCCGGTGCGCAGCGCCCGGATCAACCGCAGCGATCCCCACAGCAGGGCTGCGACGAGAACGAGCCGTAGGGCGATCGGCCCCGGCTGGATGCTGTCGACGGCGGCCGTGACGTGGTGCGGCAGGACGACGCCGGCTGCGCGGTGCAGCGCCGCCGCGACGGTACGGCTGCTCACGCCGAGCCCGCCGAGCACCACCGTGGCCAGCGCGACGAATGGCGCCGAGCTGATCAGCAACGCGTACGTCAGCGAGCCGGCGAGCGCGTCCCCGAAGGCCTCGGTGTAGCGGCGGTGTGCCGCCATGATCCGGGTCCGTGCCCGCGCCTGGGCGCGTCGAACCGGCTCAGCCACGGCCGTCCCCGGCCGCCGTCAGCCGTGCCGCGAGCGCCGAGGCGGCAGCCCGGTCCGGCTTGCGGGAGCGGCCGGCCACGGGCACCGGGGCGAACACCACCGCGTCCGGCCGGGCCGCGCCCATCCGGGCCAGCGGCGCGGCGAGCGCGGCCCGGAGCGCGCGTTCGTCGGCGCCCGGCTGCGGCTCCACCACGGCGACGAGCTTCTCGTCGCCGTCGCCGGCCGGCACCCCCACCAGCAGGGCCAGGTTGACGCCGGGCACGTGCAGCGCCGGCTCGTACAGGCCTGGGTAGATGTTCTCGGCGCGGCGCAGGATCATGTCCTTGCACCGGCCACCGAGCACGATCCGCCCGTGCGCGTCGAGGTGGGCGACGTCGCCGGTGGCCACGTTGCGCAGCGGTTCCTCGCCGAGGTAGCGGTGCGCCGCGGACGGTCCGGAGAGCAGCAGTTGCCCGGTGTCGTCCACCGAGGCGGAGACGCCGGGCAGCGGCGCGCCGATCAGGTCGCCGTCGCCGTCGAAGGCGGCCTTCTCCGCCGCCTCCACAGCCGCGGCGGGGAACAGCTCGGTCAGCGCGTACACGCCGTAGGCGGCGGTCGCGCCGGCCGCCCGTGCGCGGTCGAGAAGCGCCGCGCTGACCGGAGCGGAGCCACTGTAGACGGAGCCGGTGAAGCGGGCACCGGCGTCGAGGGCGGCGCGTAGCTGCGGCGGGGTCAGGTAGGTGTGCTGCGGCCGCAGCCGGCCCAGTTGCGCGGCGAGCTTGCGGGATGAGCGGGCCGGCTGCGCCACCGTCGCTCCGCTGGCGAGCGCGGGTACGAGCACGAAGAAGGTCCCGCCCAGCACGACGTCGTCCGGGCGCGGCCCGACCAGACGTGCGACCGCGGCCATCCCGGCGCTCACGCTCGCGCGGGTGTGCACGACCGCCCGGGGTCGGCTGGTGGTGCCGGAGGTGAACACGATGACCGCGTCACCGTCCATATCGGATCGGTCGGGCGCGGCGCCGCCCGCGCGGGACTCCAGAGCCGGCGCGCAGCCGGGCAGCCGGCGGCCCACCGTCACGACGGGGCCGAGCCGGTCGAGCGATGGCAGCGCCAGGCCGGCCCGCCCGGCGAGCCGCTGCGCCCAGCCCGCCACCGCTTGGGCCGCCGCGTCGGCGACCACGAGTGCGGGCTGGGCGAGCGCCAGCCGGGCGGTGAGCACGTCCGGGCCGGCCGACGGATCGAGGACGGCCACGCGCAGCCCCAGCCGGTACGCCGCGAGCATGATGGCGAGCGCCCGCGGGCCGGGCCGGACCGCCACGCCGAGGGTGTCGCCCGCGGTGAGCCCGCGGTGGTGCAGCGCGCCGGCGTACATCGTGGCCAGGTCGGCCAGGTCGCCCCGGCGGATGCCCCGGCGGCCGAGCACCGCCGGCCGGTCCGGGTGACTACGGCGCAGCGCCGTCTCCAGTCCGCCGAGCATCAGCGGGGATCCGGGGTCAGGTCGCCGCTGCCGCGGTCGAGGTACCAGCGGGCGGTACGCACGACCCCGTACGCCCGCAGCCGGCGGGTGGAGTTCTCCACCACCATGTCCCTGCTGCGCGCGATCGACGCCGTGGTGCGCCGGACCCGGTTGAGGAACGTACGGTCGGTGGGGGAGGGGCGGCGGGGCATCCCACCGCAGCGCTGGTACAGCTCGGCGGTGATCGCCATGTTGTTGCCCGCGTGCATGCGGTAGGGCGCCAGGTACTCGCCGCGGTGCGCCGGGCGCAGCCAGCCGAACGCGGTGGCGACGGCGACCGCCACGGCGAACCCGGCCCGGGCGAGCGGGCCGTTCTCGTCGCGGCGGGCGGTGATCCGGCCGCACACCATGCCCGCGCCGCCGGTCAGGGCCGCCCGGGCGGCCGCCACCCACTCCGGGCGTGGCAGGCAGTCCGCGTCGGTACGGGCCAGCAGTGCGGCGCCGGACTCGATGGCGTACCGGAATCCGGTGTCCACCGCGCAGCCCACACCCTTGTCCAGCTCCGTCAGCAGCGTCACCGGAATCGGCGCGGTCGCGGCGAACTCCCGTACCACGTCCGCCGTCGCGTCCACCGAAGCGTTGTCGACGACGAGCAGCGTGAAGTCCACATCGGACTGGGCGGCGAGCGCGTCCAGGGTGGCCCGAATGCGCCGCGCCTCGTTGTACGCGGGCACGATGACCCACAGCGGTCCGCTCACGAGCGTTCCCACGCGATCGTCATTACGCTGATCCCGCCGCCGAGCCCGATGAAGAGCACCCGGTCACCGGCGGCGAGGGTCGGCCACACCCGGTCGAGCTGCACGCCGAGGGTGGCGCTGGCCATGTTGCCGTGGTCGGCGACGGTGACCTCCAGCAGGTCCCGGGGCACGCCGGTGACCTCGACGAACCGGTCCAGGTACGGCAGCGTCACCTGGTGGACCAGGACCCGGGCGTAGTCGGCCCAGTCCAGGCCGGTGCGGTAGCGCACCCGGTCCAGGATCGAGGTGCCGAGCTTCTCGAAGACGCCGCGCAGTTCCCGACCGTCGCCGGTGAAGTACGTGTACTCGTCCCCGCGCGGGTGCCGCGACCCACCGCCGGGGATCCCGCCCACGGTCCAGTGCGCGGAGTCGGTGTCGGTGTCCACGTCGAGGACCCCACCCCGGTCGACCGCCTCGACCACCACCGCCGCGCCGGCGTCGCCGAACGTGAACCCGGCGAACGCCTCGCGGGCCTGGCTCAACGAGTCCAGCCGGGTACGCATGGCGCGGGTCGGCGTCTCGCCGGTGACGACCAGCGCCCGCCTGGCCCGGCCGGCCAGGATGAGCGCGCGTGCGGTGTCGATGCCGTTGAGGAAGCTGTTGCACGCGTTGGTCAGGTCCAGCGCGTGCGCCCGCGAGCCGAGTTCGGCCTGCACGATGTGGGCCGTCGCCGGCTCCACCAGGTCCCGGCTGGCCGAGGCGAACAGCAGCAGATCCACGTCGAGCGGGTCGACGTCCGCGGCGGCGAGGGCGCGCCGCGCGGCGTGTGCGGCCAGGGTCGAGGCGTACTCGTCGGGCCCGGCCACGTGGCGCTGGTCGATGCCGCTCACCGTCTCGAAGAGCCGCTCCGGCATCCGCAGCCCGCTCGCCCGCTCGAGGTCGCGCTGCAGTTCGGCGGTGGTGAGCGTCCGCTCCGGGAGGTACGACCCGGTGGCGGTGATGCCCACGCGGGTGGGTGGCTGTGCGCTGTTGGTCATACCTTCGACTTCCGGGCGGCGGGTGGTGCTACCGGAGCCTATTGGGGCCGGCACCGACCCCTGAGCCGACGTCATCCGCCGTTCGTACCGCTGTCATGATCCGTTCGGCTACCGATCTTCTCCGGTATAGCGAACATCCAGCTCAGGTGCTGTATCAAGGTGTGCGCCGTCGATATTCAACGTGATCGCTCCGGACTATTGCGCCGCCGACAGGCCTGAAGTACGGTCACAACCTCTGAAGCAGTGCCACACCGAGCCTCTTGGCTCGATCACTAGTGTCGCGGCGAATGCGGTGGCGTTCGTCGCTCGCGGCAGGCGAGCGGCTCGAGCCACCCTTCGCGAACGTCTGCTCATCTCCTTGTCCTGCCTATCGGCATACGTCGGGCTATCGAAATTCGTCGGGCTACCGGCATACCTCGGGCCATCGGCATACGTCGGGAGAGTCAATGGGAAGCAAAGGGCACGTGGAAATCGCCGGTGCTGGGCTCGCGGGCCTCACCACGGCGGCAGTACTGGCGCAGGATGGTTGGTCCGTGCGGGTGCACGAGCGCGGACCTGAGTTGCGGGAGATCGGGGCCGGCATCTTCCTGTGGGAGAACGCCCTCCGCGCTCTCGAGTACATCGGGGCTTTCGAGCAGGTCGCCAAGCTCGGCGAGCGGGTGGAGAGCCCGACGCTGTTCGACCACCGGCACAAGGTGGTCCAGCGAGAGTGGCTGCGCCACGGTCGGCTCTACACCGTCGTGCGCAGCAACCTGCACCGCACGCTCGCCGATACGGCCATCGCGGCGGGCGTCGAGATCGTCACCAACTCACGCGTGGTGGGCGCCACCCCGGACGGGACCCTCAAACTCGAGGACGGCACGACGGTCAAGGCCGACGTGGTGGTCGGCGCGGACGGGGTCAACTCGAAGGTCCGCGACTCGCTCGGGCTCGCCAAGGCGGTGGTCGACCTCAAGGACGGGTGTGGCCGGCACCTGATTCCGCGGAACTCCGACGATCCCGTCGGCACCACGATCGAGGAGTGGCACGGGGGACGCCGGATCGGCGTCGTGCCCTCAAGTCCGACCGAGACGTACATCTTCCTGTGCTGCCCCGAGAGCGACACGGAGGGCACGCAGCAACAGCCGTTCCGGCGGGAGACCTGGCTGAAGACGTACCCCCACTACGCGAGCCAGATCGAGCGGATTCCGGACGACACGGAGGGGCGGTGGGCGAAGTTCTACGACGTCGAGGCGCGCAGTTGGCGTGCGGGCCGGGTCGCGATCATCGGGGACGCGGCCCACGCGATGTCGCCCAACCTGGGTCAGGCCGCCTGTGTCGCCATGACCAATGCCGTCGCGCTCGGACAGGCGCTCTCCATGAAGTCCGAAGTGGAGGACGCGCTGCGAACGTGGGAAGCCAGCGAGCGCCCTGTTGTGGACCGGATTCAGAGGTACTCCCGCTTCTACGGCTGGCTCGGCACGCACTGGCCGGACAACCTGCTCACGATGCGTTCGGGGCTGATCTGGAGCCTCGGGCGGTCGAAGACCGTCCAGCGCAGGATCAACTTCGCGGCCGATCACTTCCCGAACCTGACCACCGCCGCGTAGCGGCTTCGGGCCCGCTTCGCCCGAGGGTTGTTTCGACTTCGCCACGTCACGCTCACCTCCTCATCCAACTTTCCCCCGCGTTGACAGAGAGGTCTTTCGATGAAACGTAGAACTCGGCCGAGGAGATTACTCCTCGCGTCCGCTTCCGTACTGGTGCTCGGGACAGTGGCCGCCTGCGGGAACTCCGGCACCGACCAACCCGCCGCGTCCGGTAGTTCGGCAAACGACGGAAAGCCGTGGTCGGCCCCGGCGGTAATGATTGACTGCGATGCGCCGGACGTGGATCCGAAGGGCTGCGCAGGCAAGGCGACGGAGGGCACGTACACCTCCCTGGCCCGCTCCGACGTGACCAAGCCGTGGAAGATCTGCATCACGGTGCCGCACCTGAAGGACCCGATCTGGGTCGCGCAGAACTACGCGGCGGTTCAGGAGAGCCGTCGGCTCGGGGTCAACATGCAGTTCCACGACGCCGGCGGCTACACCGAGGTGACGAACCAGGCGCAGCAGGTCGAGAACTGCACCGCCCAGAAGGTCGACGCCATCATCGTCGGGGCGGTGAGCTTCGACGCCCTGAACCCGGTCATCGAGAGCGCCATCGACAAGGGCATCGTCGTCATCGACGGCGGGAACGGCATCTCCAGCCCCAAGATCAAGACCAGGACCGTCCTCGACTACTACGAGATGGGCAAGTCCGCCGGCGCCTACCTGGCCAAGCAGGGCAAGCCGGCGAAGGTCGCGCTCCTGCCCGGCCCGGCGGGTGTGAGCTGGTCCGAGCGCTCGGCGCAGGGCTTCAAGGACGCGATCGCGGGCAGCCCGGTGCAGATCATCGACACGAAGTATGGCGACACGGCGAAGGAGGTCCAGCTCAAGCTCGTCGAAGACGTGCTCTCGGCGCACAAGGACGTCGACGTCATCGCGGGTACGGCGGTCACCATCGACGTCGCCCGTACCGTGCTGGTGGAGCGCGGCAGGGAGCAGCAGGTGAAGCTCGTCGCCACCTACCTCATCCCCACCACGCTGGATCTCATCAAGTCCGGGGCCGCGTCCTGCGCGCCCACCGAGCAGCCGGTGATCACCTACAGCATGGCCGTGGACCAGGCCGTGCGCAGGCTCGAGAAGAAGCCCCTCGACGACAAGTACGAGCGCTACGCGCCGCGGCCGCTGCTCGTCTGCGGCCCCGCCGCGGGCAAGGACAACAACCTGAGCACCTTCGACGAGAAGACCAGCTTCGCTCCCAAGGGTTACAGCCCCGTGTTCAAGGTGAGCCCGTAACCACACGCCCTGTCAGTAGGGGGCGGCCGTACGGTCGCCCCCGCAACCTCCGAAGAGGGATGGTTATGAGAAGGGAACAGGGGACCGTCGCCATCGCGGGGCGCGTCATCTCCATGGCCGGCGCCACCGACGCCGAAGCCGTCCTCATCACGGACGGCACGGTGGAGGCCGTCGGCGACCGCGGCATTCTGACCCAGGCCGAGCACCGGGGCATTCCGATCCACGACTTCGGCGACCGCGTCGTGCTCCCGGGCTTCGTCGACCCCCACATCCATCTCGAGCACCTGGCGACCGGCCGCGCGCGCGGAGTCGACTGCCGGGTCCCGGGCTGCCGCTCCATCGCGGACGTGCTGGAGCGGCTGTTCGAGGCGCTCCCGACCGCTGAGGCGAACGGCGGCTGGCTCATCGGGTACGGAAACCTGTTCTTCGACCTGAAGCTCGCCGACCGGCGGCTGCCGACCGGTGCGGAGCTCGACAGCGTGAGCCGGACCGTCCCCATCGTGCTGCACTGCGGCGGGCACGTGTCCGTGCTCAACACCCGCGCGCTCGAACTGGCGAAGGTGGAGCGGTTCCTGCACGGGGCCCCGGGGCTGTGGGGGAGTCCGGTCGTGGAGGTGGACCGGTCCGGTCGCCCCACCGGACTGGTGGCCGAAATCAACAACTCGCTGCCGCTGCCCGCGCTCGACCCGGAGTCGCTGCGCAAGGAACTGGCGTCGACCTACTTCGACTGGTTCACCACCTACGGGGTGACCACGTTCGGCGAGATGGTCGACTCGCAATCCAGCGTCGAGCACCTCGATGCCCTCATCTCGAACGGGCAGATCCCCGCCCGCGGCGCGCTGTACCCCATGGCGCCGAGCATGCTGCCGATCGAACAGGCGGCCGGGTGGGCCGCCGACTACCGCAGTGCCGCCGGAAGCGACTGGCTCAGCGCGCGCGGAGTCAAGATGTTCTCCGACGGCGGCTACTCGGCGCGCAACGCGGCGGCGAAGACGCCGTACGTCGACGAGCATTCGCTGCGCCCGGGGTCGATGGGCCGGCTGAACCTGACGCATCCGCGGCTGGTCCAGGCGGTGCGGCTCACCAGAGAGCACGGCGTGCAGCTCGCCGTGCACGCCAACGGTGAACGCGCCCAGGACGAGGTCGTCTCCGCGGTGCTGTCGGCCGGCGTCGACTACGACGGCCCGCTCATCCGCATCGAGCACGCTGGTAACTTCGTGTCCGACCGGTCCCGTCTCAGCAGTTGGCGGCAGGCCAACATCCTGCCGTCGCTCCAGCCGGAGTTCCTCTACAACTTCATCGGCGACTTCCTCCCCGTCGTGCTCGGGGGTGGCGGCACCAAGGGGCGGATGCCGCTGCGGACGCTGCTGGAGGAGGGCATCGTGCCCGCGGCCAGCTCGGACGTTGCGATCGGTGCGGAGGACGAGCTGTCGAACCCGCTGTTCTCGATCTGGTGCTGCGTGGAGCGGAAGAGCTTCTTCGGGCGGACCATCGAGATCTCCGAGCGCCTCACCGTCTCCGAGGCGTTGCGCCTGCACACCATCGAAGCCGCCCGGGCGCTCGGCCAGGAGGACCGGTTGGGGTCGCTCGAACCCGGCAAGCTGGGGGACGTCGTCGTGCTGGACCGGGACCCGCGTACGGTCCCCAGCGAAGAGATCCGCGACGTCCTCGTCGACGCCGTGTACGTCGCGGGGCAGCAGGTGCACGCTCGAGAAAAGGTCGGGTCATGACGGCGAGCGGCATCGTCGACGCCGTACCCGCTGAAGAGCCCGGCGGTGACAGTGCGGACCGCGAGGTCGTCCTGGGCCTCGAATCGGTGTCCAAACGCTTTCCCGGAGTGCTCGCTCTCGACGACGTGTCCCTGGACCTCCGGGCCGGCGAGGTCCATGTGCTCCTCGGGGAGAACGGCGCCGGGAAGTCGACGCTCATCAAGGTCGTGGCCGGCGTGTACCGGCACACGAGCGGGCGGGTGTTCATTTCCGGACGGGAAGTGCGCCACAACTCGCCCCGCGAGGCGCGGTCCGCCGGAGTGAGCACGGTCTTCCAGGAACTCAGTCTCGTACCGACGCTCACGGTCGAGGAGAACCTGTTCCTCGGCCGGATCCCGGCACACGCCGGTCTCGTGTCGCGCCGCGCGATGCGCCGCCGAGCGGGCGAGGCGCTGCGCCGCATCGGGGTGACGCTTCCGTTGAAGGCGCGCGTCGGATCCCTTCCGCGCTCCGCACAGCAGTTGGTCGAGATCGCCAAGGCGCTGATCGACGACGCCCGGATCCTCATCTTCGACGAGCCGACCGCCTCCCTGGGAGACCGCGAGAGCGACCGCCTGCTCGACGTGATCCGCACCCTGGCGGGCTCCGGGATCGGCATCATCTACATCACCCACCGCATGCGGGAGGTGCGGGATCTCTCTGATCGCGTGACCGTACTGCGCGACGGGCGCCTCGTCGCGACGTTGACGGCGGCGGAGGCGGACGAGGAACGCCTGGTGCAGATGATGACGGGCCGTCAGGTCGACGCCCTGTACCCCGGAATCCCGCCGGAGCCGGGACCGGTACGCCTGGCGATGAGCAACGTCAGCGGCCCCGGTCTCCACGACGTGTCCATCGAGGCCCGGGCGGGAGAGATAGTCGGGCTCGCCGGGCTGTTGGGTTCCGGCAAGTCGACCGTCGGGCGGGCCTGCTTCGGCCTGAGCGCGGTATCCGCCGGAACAATCACGGTCGACGGCAAGGTGTTGCGTTCGCCGAGTCCGGTGCGCTCGCTGCGGCACGGCGTCGTGTACTACCCGCCCGATCGGCGGGGCGAGGGCCTCGCGCTGTGCCGTTCGATGCTGGAGAACCTCACCCTGGGCAGCCTCCGCAAGGCGGGCGCCCAGAGGGGCGGCTTCATCCGCCGTCGGTACGAGCGGGACCTGACGCGCAAGTCGGTGTCCCGTTTGGACATCAGACCGGGACATCCGGGCCGCCTCATGCAGTTCTTCTCCGGCGGCAACCAGCAGAAGGTACTGCTGGCGCGCGGCCTGATCCGAGAGGCGGCCGTCCACATCTTCGATGAGCCCACCGTCGGCATCGACGTGGGGGCGAAGGCGGACGTGTACCAGGTGCTCCAGCAGTTGTGCGAGAGCGGTCGGGCCGTCGTCGTCATCTCGTCGGACCTGCCCGAGGTGCTGGGCCTGTGCCATCGCGTCTACGTCATGCACGAAGGTCGGATAGCCGGTGAACTGACCGGCGACGCCGTCACGGAATCCAACGTTCTCGCGCGCTTCTTCGGTCCGCCGGCAGACCCGGCGGCTGCGCCCGATACCCTTCAGGAGCGGTCGTGACAGCAATTGACGAAGCGACAGCAGTCCGCGTCCCCGGCGAGGTGTCGCTACGGCACCGTATGAGTGACCTCTTCCTGCAGATCGGCCTGCTGCCCATCCTGCTGGCCGCGATGGTCGTCTTCTTCGCCGTCCGGGAGACCAGTTTCTTCTCCGGTCCCAACGTGTCGAACGTCGGCCGGCAAGCGGTCTACCTGCTACTGGTGACGCTGGGGCAGATGATCGTGCTGCTCTGCGCCCAGCTTGACCTGTCCGTCGGCGCGACCATCGCGCTGACGAGCGTCGTGACCGCGTCGACGATGTCGAACGCGGATCAGCCGACGGCGGGCACCATCATGGCCGGGATGGCGGCCGGCCTGTGCGTCGGCCTGGTCGTGGGTCTCGTCAACGGCATCGTCGTGGCGTTCCTCCGCGTGCCGTCCTTCATAGTGACGATGGGTTCGGCGTCGATCGCCACCGGCATCGCGCTCATCATGTCCCACGGGGCGCCGGTCACCGGCGTGCCGAGCGAGTTCACGTCGATGTTCGGTACCGGGCAGTGGTTCGGCGTACCGGTCCCGCTGTTCATCGGCGCGGGCGCCATCGTGGTGATGTATGTCGTGCTCTCCTGGACCACGTTCGGCAGAAACATCTATGCGATCGGCGGCAACGAGGTGGCGGCGCTGCTGGCCGGGGTACGGGTGAAGCTGCAGCTCGTGGGCGCGTTCGTGATCTGTTCCCTCCTCAGCTCACTCGCCGGAGTCCTGCTCACGGCGCGCGTGGCTTCGGGCGAGGCGACCATCGGCGGCTCGTTCGTCCTGCTCTCCGTCGCGGCCGCCGTCCTCGGAGGCACGTCGCTCTTCGGCGGAGAGGGCCGGCTCGCGTTCGTCGTCCTGGGCGTCATCTTTCTCGGGGTGCTCAGCAACGGCATGAACCTGCTGCTCATCTCGAGCTACGTGCAGCAGCTCGTACTGGGCGCGGTGCTGATCGGGGCCGTCGCGATCGACCGCATCAAGCCGCGCATCGGCTAGGGTGAATCCAGCGCGTACGGCGGACTGAGACGCCGAAGTCGCCTCGATCCGAGAATGACAGGGTCACGGTATTCGTCACGAGAGGTAGCTGCCTTGGTCGGGCCTACGCAATCGATCGGGCCGATGGCGCACACTGGCCGAACCGGAGCGGGGGCGAAGCAACGCGATCGCGTCGCGCGCCCCGCTTCCGGCGGGCCGGACGACGGCGAGGCGGACAAGGAGCTGGGCAAGCGGATCCGGCAGCTGCGTACCGGCAAACAGGTGTCGCTGCGGGAGGCGGCGGAGGCGGCTTCCGTCTCGGAGAGCTTTCTCTCGCAGGTCGAGCGGGGGATGGCCAATCCGTCCGTGGCGTCCCTGCGCCGGATCGCGGAGGCGTTGGGCGAGCCGATCGCGTCGCTCTTCGACGGTGGGCCGGTCTCCGGGATGGTGGTCCGGGTCGCGGACCGCAGGCGGCTCGCGCAGCCGGCCGGCGCGTGGGAGGACTCGCTGCTCACTCCGCCCGTGGCTCGCCGGATCCAGCTCATCGAGTCCGTGGTCGGAGCCGGTAGGGGGTCCGGCGACGAGCCGTACACGCACGCCGGCGACGAGGAGTGCGTCGTCGTACTGAAGGGAAAGATCGAGATTTCGGTCGGCGACGACCAGTACTGCCTGCGGGCGGGCGACACCCTGTTGCTCGATCCGTCCCTGCCGCACTCCTTCCACAACCCCACGCCCCGCCCCGCCACGGTCATGTGGGTCATCTCCCCGCCGCTCTACTGATCCGGTCGCCGTCTGCGGCGGAAGGTGTTGCCGGCCGCAAACCGGGCAGGCGTGCGAGCGGGAAAGGGGCGAACCGTGGCTGGCAAGGTCGAACTGGTCATTCGATTCCACCCGGTGGGCGGTGACGACGTCTCGCTGCTGAGCGCGGACTTCAGTGGGCAGGAGGAGGCGCTGGAAGCGGTGGCGCGCGCTCTGGACGAGCGCAGCAGCCTGGTGTTGAAGCACGCGAAGGAGGGGCCCGACACCAACGAGCACGGCGTGGTCCTCAACCTCGCCAACGTCGTCTCCGTACGGGTGTCGAAGACTGACGGCGAGACGACGGGCCCGTACGTGTGACCGCTGTGGACAGCTCAGCTTTCGGGCAGCAGGCCGCGTACGTACGCGGCCTGGCCGACGTGCTGAGTGTCGTCGTTGGCGATGCTGACGAGCCGGACGCCGAGGGTCACCGGCGGGTCCCAGCGCTTGTCGACGACCCGGTCGAGATCCTCGGGCTTCAGGCCGCGCAGGAACTCGCGGGTCCGCCCGGCGACCGCGTCGTAGTAGTCGATGAGTACCTGGGCGCTGTCCGGACGGACCTCGGAGGTCTGCTCGGGGGAGTGGCCGTAGCCGGTGTTGTCGGGGTCGGGGTCGAGCCCGAAGTGACCGGCCCAGTCGCCGGACACCCACACCTGGTCCTGGCCGACAAGTTCGGCGACGTGGTGGTCCTGTACCCGGGTGAGGTGCCAGACGAGCCAGCCGATGGAGTTCGCTCCGGGCGTCGGCGACCACCGCAACTGCGAAGGCGTCAGGCCGTCGACGGCGGAGCGGACGAGGTCAGGAAGTCGATCGAAGTACTCGATCAGCAGGTCGCTGACGTTCACGGGTTGAGAACCTCCTCGGGCCGGACGGTCAACAGACCCGTACCGTCGCCGCCCGCCGGATAAACCTGAACCGGCCAATTCGCCTCACGAGCTGTGATTTCCCGGATATCGCCGTGGGTGATCCGCGTCTCGGGAGCCGGTAGCTGGAATGCTTCGCATAGCAAACCAGTTGATCTCAGTGATTCACCGTCCAGTGAAAGCGATATCTGCATGACGACAACCCCGGCAGTCGACACCAAGTCGGTGACAGGCGTCGGCTTCAGGTCCGACCGCGGCCCAGTGCTCGCCGCGATCATGCTCTGCATGGCCCTGGTTGCCCTCGACTCCACGATCATCGCAACGGCGATTCCGTCCATTGTGCGCGACCTGGGCGGTTTCTCCCAGTTCCCGTGGCTGTTCTCGATCTACCTGCTCACCCAGGCGGTCACCGTGCCGCTGTACGGCAAGTTCGCCGACTCGCTGGGCCGCAAGCCCGTGATGTTCTTCGGTATCGCGCTGTTCCTGCTGGGCTCGGTCCTGTGCGGCGTCGCCTGGAGCATGCCCGTTCTGATCATCGCGCGCGCCGTCCAGGGCATCGGCGCGGGCGCGGTCCAGCCGATCAGCATGACCATGGTCGGCGACCTGTACACCGTCGAGGAGCGTGCCCGGGTGCAGGGGTACCTGGCGAGTGTCTGGGGAATCTCCGCGGTGGTCGGCCCGACCCTCGGCGGCGTTTTCTCCGAGTACCTGTCCTGGCGGTGGATCTTCTTCGTCAACCTGCCACTGGGTGCGGTCGCGGCGTGGGTGCTGGCCCGCCGGTTCGTCGAACGGGTGGAGCGTCGGAAGCACCGGGTGGACTTCGTCGGCGCCGCCGTGCTCACCGGCGGGCTGTCGCTGATCATTCTCGGCCTCCTCGAAGGGGGAGTGGCGTGGGGCTGGGCCTCGACCCGGAGCCTCGTGATCTTCGTGATCGGCGCCGCCCTGCTCGTCGCGTTCGTGTTCATCGAGCGCCGCGCCGCCGAGCCCGTCATGCCGCTCTGGGTGTTCAGTCGCCGGGTCCTCACCGGGGGTAACCTCGCGTCCCTGGTCGTCGGCGCGCTGACGATCGGGCTGAGCTCGTACCTGCCCACCTTCGCCGAAGGCGTGCTCGGCACGAGCGCGCTGGTCGCCGGGTTCGCCCTGGCCGCGATGACCGTCGGCTGGCCGATCGCGGCCACCCTGTCCGGGCGCATCTATCTCCGGGTCGGCTTCCGGGACACCGCGCTCATCGGCAGTGTGTTCGTCATCGGCGGCGCCGTGCTGATCTCGCTGCTGGCGGCGGACTCGTCGGTGTTGGCGGTTGCGGGGGCGGCCTTCGTCGTCGGCGTCGGGCTCGGTCTGGCTGCCAGCCCGACCCTGGTCGCGGTCCAGTCGGTGGTCGGCTGGGACCGCCGGGGCGTGGTCACCGGCACCAACATGTTCAGCCGTTCGCTGGGCAGCGCGGTCGGCGCCGCCGTCTTCGGCGCTATCGCCAACGCCACCCTGGCCTCGCGCTTCGCCCACCCGCCTGCCGGGATCGCCGGGCGGCTGCCCAGCAACGCGGACGCGTCCAGCCTCCTGCTCAGTGGGCACACCCGCGCAGCGACGCCGGCGGTGGCCGAGTACGTCCGTAGCTCCCTGTACGCCGCCACCCACAACGTCTTCCTCGCGTTGGTCGTGGTCGGGGTGCTCGGCGTGGGTGCGCTGCTGCTGATGCCGCGCCGCAGCGAGCAGCTCACCTTCGAGTGAGGGCTGCGACCCGGCGCTCCATTCGCTGTCACCCGGCCGGGTGTGTCGCCCGCAACACCAGCCCCCGAAATTGTTGCCGCGTCAAATATGTTGTCGATGGCAGGTTCGGGGGGACCGAGGTGGCCTCCGCTTCTGAGGCAGGAGCAAGACATGCAGTTCGGGATCTTCACGGTCAGTGACATCACCACCGACCCCACCAACGGCCGTACGCCGGCCGAGGCGGAGCGGATCAAGGCGGTCGTCGCGATCGCGAGGAAGGCCGAGGAGGTCGGGCTCGACGTCTTCGCCCTCGGTGAGCACCACAACCCGCCGTTCTTCTCCTCCTCGCCGACGACGACGCTGGCCTACATCGCAGGGCAGACCGACCGGCTGTTGCTCTCGACCGCGACCACGCTGATCACCACGAACGACCCGGTGAAGATCGCCGAGGACTACGCGATGCTGCAGCACCTGGCCGATGGGCGGGTCGATCTGATGATGGGCCGAGGCAACACCGGTCCGGTGTACCCGTGGTTCGGGCAGGACATCCGTAACGGCATCGCCCTCGCCATCGAGAACTACGCCCTGCTGCGCCGGTTGTGGCGGGAGGACGTCGTGGACTGGGAGGGGCGCTTCCGGACCCCGCTGCAGTCGTTCACCTCGACGCCGCGGCCGCTCGACGGCATCCCGCCGTTCGTGTGGCACGGCTCCATCCGCAGCCCCGAGATCGCCGAGCAGGCCGCGTACTACGGCGACGGCTTCTTCGCCAACCACATCTTCTGGCCCGCTTCGCATACGCAGCGCATGGTGGCCCTCTACCGGCAGCGGTTCGAGCACTACGGCCACGGCAGCGCCGACCAGGCCATCGTGGGCCTCGGTGGGCAGGTGTTCATGCGCAAGAACTCGCAGGAAGCCGTCCGCGAGTTCCGGCCGTACTTCGACAACGCGCCGGTGTACGGCCACGGCCCGTCGCTGGAGGAGTTCACGTCGCAGACCCCGCTGACGGTCGGCAGCCCGCAGCAGGTGATCGACCGTACGCTGGGCTTCCGCGAGTACGTCGGCGACTACCAGCGGCAGCTCTTCCTGCTCGACCACGCCGGCCTGCCGCTGAAGACCGTCCTGGAACAGCTCGACCTCCTCGGCGAGGAGGTCGTGCCGGTGCTGCGCAAGGAGTTCGACGCGCTGCGCCCAGCGCACGTACCGGAGGCGCCGACCCACGCCTCGCTGAAGCTGAAGGCGGCCGCTCGATGACGGGGCGCAAACTCGTCGCGGTCTCGGCCGGTCTGAGCCAGCCGTCGTCCACGCGCCTGCTCGCCGACCAGCTCGCCGCCGCGACCGGTGCGGAGGCTTCGCGGCTGGGCATCCAGCTCTCCACGTCGGCCGTCGACCTGCGTGACCACGCCCATGATCTGACCAACCACCTGCTGACCGGCTTCCCGTCGGCCCAGCTCAAGCCGATCATCGACGCGGTGGCCGCCGCGGACGGGCTGATCGCCGTCACGCCGATCTTCAACGCGTCGTACAGCGGCCTGTTCAAGCTGTTCTTCGACGTCATCGGAGACACCGCGCTGGTGGACAAGCCTGTCCTGATCGGCGCGACCGGCGGAACCGCGCGGCACTCACTGGCGCTGGAACACGCGCTCCGGCCCATGTTCGCGTACCTGCGGGCGGTCGTCGTGCCCACGGCCGTCTTCGCCGCGCCGGAGGACTGGGCCGGTGGTGGCGGTCGGGGTGGCAGTGGCGCAGGCGCGGCGGCCGGCGGGGGCGCGGCGGCCGGCGGGGGCGCGGCGGCCGGCGGGGCGCTGCGCGGCCGGATCCAGCGCGCCGCGCGGGAGCTTGCCGGGCAGATCAACCTGCGCGAGCCCGCGACGGCGCCCGACCCGTTCGCGCTGTCGACGTCGTTCGAGGAGCTCCTCGCCGGGGACTAGGTCTCCCGGGCCGGTGGCGTTGGCGCTACTTCGGGCCCCCTGGGCGCGCCCTCCGGTTCGCGGGGCGATGACATGAGGTGTCCCTCCCTGAGGGATCTCTTGCGGTAGGGCATATGCCCCTTTACGACTGCATGCCCGGATGCCGTGGCCGGCAACCTCCGGTGAACTATTGAATCTTGGAAGGTTTGACATCGGATTTGATGTCAAACCTTCCAAGATCCGGGAGAAGGCGTCAGTGGGTGGGGCGTTCGTGCTCGGCGGGGCCGAGGCGCTGGAGGCGGCGCCGGTCGACAGGGCGATGCGGCCGAGCGGTAGCGCTGGGCGGGGTGGACAGGGTAGAAAGTCTTTAACTCACCCCCTTCTATGGCTTGACCCTAGCCGGGCCGGGCAGGAGAGCGCTCTCCCAGTCGCTCCGCCCGTCCGCCCGGCCCGGTCTCGCCGACCGTCGTCGATAGGTAGGTCGATGAGAACAGCCCGCAACCACGGCGTGCCAGCGCGCGCCCGTACGAGACTCGCGTTACGCCGTCTGCTCACCCTCGTTGTCACGGCGGCATCGCTCCCCGCCGTCGGCCTGCTGTCCCCCGCCGGCTCCGCCGCCGCGCACCCCGCCGCGCACCCCGCCGCGCACCCCGCCGCGCACCCCGCCGCGCACCCCGCCGGGCAGCCGGACTTGGGGCCCAACGTCCTCGTGTACGACCCGTCGACGCCGGCCGCCCAGATCCAGGCCAAGCTCGACGAGATCTTCAAGCAGCAAGAGCACAACGAGATGGGTACGAACCGGTACGCCGTCCTGTTCAAGCCAGGCCGGTACGACGTCAACGCGAAGGTCGGCTACTACACGAGCGTCGCCGGGCTCGGCCGGTCACCGGATGACGTCGACATCCACGGCGCGGTACGCGTCGTCGGCCAGCCCGACCCGAACTCGCCGGCCGGCATCTCCGCGCTCACCAACTTCTGGCGCTCGGCCGAGAACCTGTCGGTGACCCCGACCGACTGGTCCAACCAGTGGGCGGTGTCGCAGGCTTCGCCCATGCGGCGGGTGCACATCCGCGGCACCCTCTGGCTCGAGCCCGGCAATGGCGGCTACTCCAGCGGCGGCTACCTCGCCGACACCAAGGTCGACGGGATCACGATCAACGGCTCGCAGCAGCAGTGGCTGACCCGCGACAGCGAACTAGGCGGCGCCTGGACCAACGGTGTCTGGAACCAGGTGTTCTCGGGCGTCGTCGGGGCGCCTGCGGAGGGCTTCCCGAACCCGCCCTACACGACGTTGCCGACCAGCCCCGTCACGCGCGAGAAGCCTTTCCTGTACCTCGACGACGCGGGCCGGTACCGCGTCTTCGTCCCCGGTCTGCGTCACGACTCGTCCGGTACGACGTGGGCGGCCGGGCCGGGGGAGAAGGGCTCGTCCCTGCCGATCGGCGACTTCTTCATCGCCAAGCCGACCGACACCGCGCAGACGATCAACCGGGCGCTGGCGCGCGGCAAGCACCTCCTGCTCACCCCGGGCGTCTACCACCTCGACCGTGCCCTGCGCGTGACGCACAAGGACACCGTCGTCCTCGGGCTCGGCATGCCGAGCCTCACCCCGGACACGGGTGATGCCGTGCTGCGGATCGAGGACGTCGACGGCGTACGGGTCGCGGGCGTACTCGTCGACGCCGGACGGCACGAGTCCGACGTGCTCGTCGAGGTCGGAAAGCGGAACAGCCACCGGAGCCACTCGGGCAACCCGATCTCCCTGCAGGACGTGTTCTTCCGCATCGGCGGTCCGTGGGCCGGCAGGGCGAAGACGAGCCTCGTGGTCAACAGCAATGACACGATCATCGACAACCTCTGGGCCTGGCGCGCCGACCACGGCAACGGGGTCGGCTGGGCGCAGAACACGGCCGACACCGGGGTGGTGGTGAACGGCGACGGGGTGACCGCGTACGGCCTGTTCGTCGAGCACTACCAGAAGTACCAGACCATCTGGAACGGCCAGCGCGGCCGCACGGTCTTCTACCAGAGCGAGATGCCGTACGACCCACCGAGTCAGCAGGCGTGGACCAGCCCGACCGGCAAGGGCTGGGCGTCGTACCAGGTCGGCCCGTGGGTGCGCAGTCACGAGGCGTGGGGCCTGGGCGTCTACGCGTACTTCAACCAGGGCGTGGACATCCGCGCGGACCGGGCGATCGAGGTACCGAAGGTGCCGGGCGTCCGCTTCCACAACATGATCACCGTCTTCCTGAACGGTAGCGGCGGCATCGAGCGGACGATCAACGAGGCGGGCGCTCCGGTCGTCGGCTCGTACGGGACCAGCCCCGTCGTCAGCTACCCGTGAGCTGACCGACCCCGCGTGCGGCGAACGCGGTGGCCGGCCCGGGCCGTCCGGGCCGGCCACCGCCGCGTGCCGATCGGGCGGCATCCGCGACGGTAGGCTTGATCCTGCTCTGCTCCGATCGCGGCGAGTCCGGGCAGGTGGTGTTGATGACCAGCTGGTACGAGTCGTACATCGACCGTCAGATCCGCGAGGCGTACGAGCGCGGCGACTTCGACAACTTGCCCGGTGCGGGCAAGCCGCTGCCGGGAATCGGCGAAGAGTACGACGAGGACTGGTGGATCAAGGATCTGGTCCGCCGGGAGAACATCACCGGCGTGGTGCCTGCCTCGTTGGCGTTACGCAAAGAGGTCGAAGATCTGCCGCAGGCGGTGGCGGACAAGAGGACCGAGGCGTCGGTACGCGGGTACGTCGACGACCTGAACGAACGGATCCTCCGGGCGCGGCGCGGACTCATCGACGGACCGCCGGTCGTGCTGCCCACCGTCGACGCCGACGAGGTCGTCCAGGCCTGGCGTCGCCTTCCCCACCGGGCGTAACCGCCCGGCGGCTACTCGACCCAGCCGGGGCCCCGGTCCGGGACGCCGCCGCGCCGCATCACCTCGACCGCGGTGCCGGCGAGCCGGTCGGCCTCGTGGTTGAGCGCGTGGCCGCCGAGCTTGACCGAGACGTGCGCCTTCGCCTTCGTCCACGTCACCGTCCGGCCGGCGAGGAGGGCGTGCGTCTCGGCGATCAGTTCGGCGTTCTTCACCGGCTCCCGGGTCCGCCCGCGCCGCCACGCGGCCGGCGGCAGGGTGCCGCCGCGGCTCCAGTTCCCGATCCACTCGGTCAGGCACTTCCGGGCGTACTCGCTGTCGTAGACGATCTCCAGCGGCCGGTTCGCGGGTACCGCCTGGAGCAGGGCCTTGATCGCGGAGAGCTCACCGACGTTGTTCGTGCCTTCACCCTCGATGGGGGCCACCCCGTAACAGGTCGGGGACACGTACCAGGCGCCGGCTGCCGTACCCGGGTTCGGCTCGCACGAGCCGTCAGTTGCGGCGACCACCAGCGCCCCGACCGGTGAACCGCCAGCCGCGACGGCTGACGGCATTGCGACGGCTGACGGCATTGCGACGGCCGACGTCGTCGGGGTCGTGGGCAGGTCGAACAGGGTCAGTTCGTCGGTCACGACCCATTGTGGGGTGCCTGCTGCGACTCGGGCGCCTCGACGCGCCGTGCTGCCGAACGGCTTAGTTGTGTGTTGATTACCGATTAAGTCCCTGGCGCACAGGTGGCTGGGTCGGCATGGTGGCAGTCAGGTTCGCTGTGCGAAGGAGACGATGGCGGCATGTTGGATCAGGCGTCACCCACCAAGGCCGACCTCGAACGCGACGTGATCAGCATGCTCGCGTCGGGTGACCAACCGATGACCCTTGAGCAGGTACGCGAGCGGCTCGGGCGGACGGTGATGGCGACGACGGTGATGGCGGTGCTGAACCGGCTGCTGGAGCAGGGGCTGGCCCGGTGCGAGTGGGTCGGGCGGTCCTGCCTGTACACCGCCGCGCCGGACCGGGCCGAGCTTGCGGCGGGCCGGATCCGGGCAGTTCTGGACGCGGGCGGCGATCGTCGCGCCGTTCTGACGAGGTTCGTCGCGATGCTTCCGCCCGACGCGGAGCGGGTCCTCATCGACCTGCTCCGGCAGGGCCACCCCGAGCTAGCCGACGGTCGGTGACCTCGGGGATACCCGTGCCGGGCCACCGGCTAGCTTGATCGCATGCAGGCGATCGAGCTAGCCGACTACCGCGAAGCGGTGACGCGGCTGTACCTGTCTACGTCCGGACTCGCCGAGTTCCGGGCCCGGCGCGATGAGCTGTTCGCCACCCATCCCCAATCACCCATCCCGGCCGCCGAGCGGGCTGCGTTCGAAGGCCTGCGGTACTTCCCGCCGTCCGAGGACGCCATCGTGGAGGTGCCGCTGCGGGAGGAGCCCGGCCACCTCGACATCGACACCGGCGGCCCCGACGGCGTCATCCGGTACGACCGGGTCGGCGTGCTCGGCACCCCGTGGGGGCAGGTGTCGCTGTGGTGGATCGCCGCGTACGGCGGTGGCCTGTTCCTGCCGCTGCGCGACGGCACCAGCGCACGCGAGACGTACGGCGGGGGTCGCTACCTCACCGACACGGTGAAGGGCACGTTCGGCAGGGGCGTGCAACTGCTCGGGTCCGGCCGGGTCCGGCTGGACCTCAACTACCTGTACAACCCCAGTTGCGCGTACGACAGCAGGTGGGCCTGCCCGCTCGCGCCGCCGGAAAACCGGCTGGAGGCCGAGATCCGGGCCGGGGAGCTGGCCTACGCCCCTACAGTCCCAGTTCGCTGAGTCCGGGGTGGTCGTCGGGGCGCCGACCCTGCGGCCAGAAGTACAGCCGGTCGCTCTCGGCGATAGGCAGGTCGTTGATGCTGGCGATCCGTCGACGCATCAGGCCGTCGGCGTCGAACTCCCAGTTCTCGTTGCCGTACGAGCGGAACCAGTTGCCGGAGTCGTCGTGCCACTCGTACGCGAACCGGACGGCGATGCGGTTCTCGGTGAAGGCCCACAGCTCCTTGATGAGCCGGTACTCCAGCTCGCGGCTCCACTTGCGGGTGAGGAATTCCTGGATTGCCGGCCGGCCGGTGAGGAACTCGGACCGGTTGCGCCACTCGGAGTTCTCCGTGTAGGCGAGCGCGACCCGTTCCGGGTCCCGCGTGTTCCACGCGTCCTCGGCCATCCGCACCTTCTGCACGGCGGTCTCGTACGTGAACGGCGGCAGCGGTGGGCGAGGCATGGCGCTCTCCTGTCATGACGCAGCAGAAATTCACGATCAGCGTACGCACTTCCACGGGAAGGGGATACGGGAAGGGGATGAGGCTGCGTACTGCTTGCCGAGCGGGCAAAACGGGAAAGCCGTGGCTGACGAGGCCTACCGCCTGTCACTGGCACCCGCCGCACGTCGCTCACTGACCGAGTCTCCTCCGGCCGGGCTGCCTCTCGCCGTGGCCGTGGCCGCGGCCGTCGGTGAGTTCATCTCTGGACCGCTGCTGGGCAACCCCCACCGAGCCGGCAAAGCGCTCACCCGCGACCTGGCCGGCTACCACTCCGCTCGTCGCGGTGCCTACCGGGTCGTCTACCGCATCGACGACGACACCCGCACCGTCCATGTCGTGCGCATCGACCACCGCGCCGACGTCTACCACTCTTGACTCATCTCCTCCTCGGTTGCGGGGCCGGCCGGTCGATCTTCTGACGAAACGGCGCCTTCGTCCGTACGATGTGGCCCGCACGGTGCGATGACGGGACGCGCCCGCGTACGGACAGGATGAGGAGGCTCGATGGCGATCACCGTGGGTGAGCTCGTCGGGGTGCCGTCCCTGGAGACGCGGGTCGTCGCGGGCGCTGCCGGGCTGGACCGCCGGATCTCCTGGGCGCACGTCTGCGAGCTGCCGGAGCCGTGGTTGTGGCTCGGCGACGGCGAGCTTCTCATGACGACCGGCATCGGCGTGCCCGCCGACGCGAAGAGCCAGGCGGACTACATGACCCAGCTGTCCGCCGCCGGGGTCGTCGGCATCGCCATCGGTGACCGGATGAAGTCGCCCGACCTGCAGCCCGAGATGCTCGCCGCCGCGGACGCGTGCGGCCTGCCGCTGCTGCTCACGCAGGCCGAGGTGCCGTTCGTGGCGCTGGCCCGCGCGGTGGCCAACGCCAACGCCCGCGAGGAACAGGCCCGGCTGGCGACGACCGAACGGCTCTACCGCCACATGCGCTCGCTCTCGCAGGTCGACGGGACTCCGCAACTGCTGCGGGATCTCGGGACGGAACTCGGCGCGACCCTGACCCTGGCGTCGGCGGGCGCAAATGCGGGCGCGGGCCTACCCACCGGGGACGGCGGCGCCCCGACCAGGCTCCCGGACGGTGCGATCGCGGTACGGCTACCCGGCCCGCAGGCGGCCACCCTGGTGGCGGTGCCGACCCCCGGTCGCATGCTCGACATCGGCCTCGTCCAGCATGCCGCGGCGGTCGTGTCGGCGCAGCGGTCGGCGGCCACCGCGGAGCGGGAACGCGCCCGGCGCCTCGGGGCATCGTTGCTCGTACGCCTGCTCGACGGGAACATCGACCCGACCGTGGCCCTGGATGAGCTGGTCGAGCGGCGGCTGGGTGGCCGCCGCCTGGTGGTGGTGACCCAGGTCGACGACGAGAGCGACGCGGTCTGGGCCGACCTGCACCACCGCTTCGACGACGCGGGCGTGCCGAACGCGTTGCTGACCAGGAACCGGCTGAACATCGCGCTCCTACCCGACGAGGAGGATGCGTTGGCGATGCTCCTCGACGAGTTGCCGCCGTCGGCGCGGGTGGGGGCGAGCGCCCCCATCGACCGGGTGGTGGACACCAGGCCGGCGCTCCTGCAGGCCACCTGGGCCCTGCACCAGGTCAGGGACACCGACCGCCGGCTGGGACGTTACTCCACCGATCGGCGCTTCTCCGGCTTTCTACCGGCCAGCCTGGTCGAGTGCGAGGAGGCGGCCCGCCGCTGCCTCGGCCCGCTGCTGGAGTACGACGAGGCGAAGGGCAGCCAACTGGTCCTGTCCCTGCGCGTCTTCCTGGAGGAGAACCGCTCCTGGACGCGGGCCGCCTCGCGCCTGTTCGTGCACAAGCAGACCCTGGTGTACCGGATGGACCGGGTCGAGGAGCTCACCGGCCGGAACCTCGGCTCCACGGCGGACGTGGCCGAACTGTGGATGTCCCTGCAGGCCGCGATCGCCGCGGGGCTACACGAGGTCTAGCCCCGCGGTTCACGCGTCAGTGGCCCAGTACCTTCCCCATGCTGAGCTGGCGGTACTCCGCGGTCAGCGCTTGTTCCAGGCCTCGTCGTCGGAGTACGGGAACCACCAGAAGTCCTGCGGGTCGGCGGCGGGGTCGACCATGACGAGCTTGGTGTGCCGGAAGGTGTCGAGCCCTTCGGTACCGAGCTGGCGGCCGGTGCCGGACATCTTGCGCCCGCCGAACGGGCCGGCGTCGTTGTCGAGGATCGGGGCGTTGATCCAGACCATGCCGGACTGGATCTCGCGGGCGGCCCGGTGGGTCTCGACCAGGTCGGTGGTGTACACGGTGGCGCCGAGGCCGAACGGCGACGCGTTGGCCAGCTCGATCGCCTCGTCGAACGAGGACACTCGGCACAGCGGCGCCAGCGGCCCGTACACCTCACCGTGCAGGACGTCCATCTCGGGCGTCACGTCCACGAGCACGGTCGGCTCGTGGAAGAAGCCGGCGGAGAAGCCCTCCGGGCGCTCTCCGCCGAACGCTACGCTCGCGCCCTGCTCCACGGCGTGGGCCAGGAGGCGCTCGAACCGGTCCCGCTCCTGGGCGTTGCCCATCGGGCCGACGTCCACCTTGTCCAGACCGTTGCCGATGCGCAGCTTCGCCGTCTCCGCCACCACGAGCCGGGCGAACTGGTCGTAGATGTCGGTGTGGACGTAGATGCGCTCGGCCGACGTGCAGACCTGGCCGCAGTTCATGAACGCGGCGAAGGTGACGGCGCGGGCGGCGATCTGGAGGGGAGCGGACGGCATGACGATGAACGGGTCGTTGCCGGACGCCTCGATCAGGTGCGGCTTGAACGTCTCCGCGCACGCCCGGGCGATCGCCTGGCCGGTCGGGACGCTGCCGGTGAAGCCCACCATGTGGGTGTCGGAGTGCTCGACGAGCTGCCTGCCGACCTCGCCGCCGCCGGTGACGCACTGGACCAGACCGCGGGGCAGGTCGGCGAACGCCTCCATGAACTTCAGGGTGGTCAGCGACGCGTACTCGGACGGCTTCACGATGACCGCGTTGCCGGCGGCGAGGGCGGCCGCCGCTTCCCAGACGAACAGCAGCAGCGGGAAGTTCGACGGCAGGATGACGACCACGACGCCCATGGGCTCCTTGAGCGTGTAGTGCATCTGCCCGGCCACCGCCGGGCCGAGGACCTGCCCGTGCGAGTGCCGCCCGAGTTCGGCGTAGTAGTCGGTCGCGGTGACGCTCCAGTCGACCTCGTCCGCGCTCTCCTTGTACGGCTTGCCCGTCTCGCGGGTCAGCAGCTCGGCGAGCTGCGGCTTCAGGCGGCGCATGGCGCGGGCCACCTCGTGCAGGACCTCCGAGCGGTGCAGCGCCGACTCGGCCCACCACGTCCGCTGCGCGGCGTTGGCGCGGGCGACGACCTCCTCCACCTCGGCCGGGGTGCAGTCCGCGATCTCGCCGAGTTTCAGGCCCGTCGCGGGGTCGATGACTGCCTTACGGGCGGTGGCGGTACTCGGACGGATCCCGCCGTCGACGAACAGCGCTCCGCTGAGGCGGGCGAACTCCTTGGCTGCGTCCATACTCTCCGGCTCCAAATCGAGGTCAGCGCGAGACGTGCGCGCGCTGGGCTTGCGGAGAGGATCCGCCGCGGGGCGGGGGCGCGACAACTGTGCCGGGTTCTTAAAGGCCGGCACCGCTTTCATACGGGACAACGAAGTGGACGACCGCGTCGTCCGAAAGCACAAGGCCAGGCCAGATCTTGGTTCGCGCGCACGATAGCGGTGGCGCCGGGGCTCCTTCTACTGTCCCCGCAACCGGCCTGTCGTCACTTCCTGTCGCCGCGGGCCCACCCTTATGGAGACCCTATGTCGGAATTACCCAGGTCGTCGGAGCTGCGCTCGCCGCACTCCGGCTCGAGCGCCACCACGGCGACGACCGCGCCCATCCGGGGTATCGAGTCGCGCTCCATCGACTATGTGCCGGCGAGCGAGCGGCACGGTCGCCTCAGTGACCAGGCGACGATTTGGTTCGCGGGGAGCGCCCAGCTACTCAGCCTCTCGACGGGCGCCATCGGCATCTGGTCGGGGCTCAATCTCTTCTGGACGTTGATCGCGCTGGCGGTCGGCACGATCATCGGTACGATCCCGGTCGCCGCGCACGCCAGCCAGGGCCCGCACCTCGGCCTGCCGCAGATGGTGCAGTCCCGGCCGCAGTTCGGCCGCTACGGGTCCATGTTCATCTGGGCCGTGGCCGTGCTCGTGTACTGGGGTTACGTCGTGTTCGGCGTCAACACCATGGGCGCGACCGCCCACCAGTTGGGCATGGGCCCGAGCTGGCTCTGGATCGTCGTCCTGGGCATCGTCGCGACGGTGTTCGCCATCTACGGGTACGACTGGCTGCACGTCGGCCAGCGGATCGTCACGGTCCTGCTCGTCATCGCGCTGCTGGTGTTCACGGTCGGCGCCGCCGTCGGCGGCCACATCCCGGCCGGGCAGCTCAGCGCCTCGGGGACGTTCGACCTGACGAAGTTCCTCATCGTGGCCTCGGCCGCCGCGGTGTACCAGCTGTCGTGGGCCTTCTTCGTCTCCGACTACTCGCGCTACATGCCGGCGCACACGAGCCACCGCTCGATCATCGCGTACACCGCGCTCGGCGCGGGCCTGGGCGTGTACTGGATGGAGGCGCTGGGCGCGATCGCGGCCGCCGTCTTCCCCGACGCCGGCCTCACCGGCGCGCTGCAGGACGCGTCCGACCAGGTGTTCAACGGCCTCGGCGCCATCGTGCTGATCCTGGGCGGCATCTCGCTGGCCATCTTCACCGGCATGTGCATCTACGGGGGTTCGCTGACCCTCATCAGCGCGGCGGACAGCGTCAAGCCGGTGTCCGCGACCCGCGCCATCCGGATGGTCACGATCCTGCTGATCGCGATTACGGCGACCGTCGTGGGACTGTTCATCCCGGACGACTTCCTCAACGGCACGTTCTACACGGTGCTGGCCGTGCTGGGGTACCTGATGGCCCCGTGGACCGCCATCAACCTGGTCGACTACTTCCTGGTCCGGAAGAACCGGTACTCGGTCCGGGAGATCTTCAACCCGGCCGGCATGTACGGCCGGTGGAACTGGCGCGGGCTCACCGCGTACTGGATCTCCTTCGCGGTGATGATCCCGTTCATGTACCTGAGCTTCTTCCACGGGTTCATCGCCAACGCGCTCAACGGGGTCGACCTGGCGTTCTTCGTCGGCATCCCGGTGGCCGGGGTGTTGTATTGGCTGCTGTGCCGGTCGCTGGACGTGCAGCGGGAGTGGCGGATCATCCCGGAGGCGGACCGCGACCTGGACGCGGTCGCCAAGCCGGTCGAGTAAAGGGCACCGCCGGGCGGTGGTTGAGCCTCAACCACCGCCCAGCCCTTGCCGTTCACTCCGGGTCGTACGAGAGGTTGGGCCGCAGCCAGCGCTCCACGTCGGCCACCGGGACGCCCTTGCGGGCGGCGTAGTCGGCGACCTGGTCCTTGCCGATCCGGCCGACCGCGAAGTAGCGGGAGTCCGGGTGTGCGAACAGCAGGCCGCTGACGGCCGCGGCCGGCGTCATCGCGTAGGACTCGGTGAGCGCGATGCCGAGGCTCTCGGCGTCCAGCAGGTCGACGAGCTTCCGCTTCTCCGAGTGGTCCGGGCAGGCCGGGTAGCCGAAGGCGGGCCGGATGCCGCGGAACCGCTCCGCGTGCAGGTCTTCCAGCGTCGGCTGCGCGCCGGGCTCGTACCACCCGCGGCGCGCTTCGAGGTGGACGTACTCCGCGAAGGCCTCCGCGAGGCGGTCGGCGAGCGCCTTCACCATGATCGCGCGGTAGTCGTCGTGCTCGGCCTCGTACCGGGCGGCCAGTTCGTCCGCGCCGTGGATGCTGACGGCGAACGCGCCGAGGTGGTCGCCGGCGGGGGCGAGGTAGTCGGCGAGGCTGCGGTTGGGTCGGGTGTCCGTCCGCGTCGCCTGCTGGCGCAGCATCGGGAAGCGCGGCCCGCCGTCGACCACAATGTCGTCGCCCTCGGCGTGCGCCGGCCAGAAGCCGTACCCGCCGCGCGCCGTCAGCAGGCCACCGGCGATGATCTCGTCGAGCAGGGTCTGGGCCTCGTCGAAGAGTTCCCGGGCCGCCGGCTGCTCCAGGATCGCCGGGTACTTGCCCCGCATCTCCCACGCGGAGAAGAAGAACTGCCAGTCGATCAGTTCCCGGAGCGTCCGCAGGTCGGGCTCGACGACGCGGGCGCCGGTGAACGGCGGCGTGGGCAGATCACTGAAGTCGACCTGCTGGCGGTTGGCCCGGGCCTGCGACAGCGGTAGCAGCGGCCGCCGCTCCTTCTCGGCGTGCTGCTGGCGAAGCCGCTCCTGGTCGGCGCGGTTGCGCCGGTCGAGGTCGGCGGCGCGCTCCGGGTCGAGCAGGTCGGAGACGACGCCGACGACCCGGGACGCGTCGAGCACGTGCACGGTCGGGCGGTCGTACGCCGGCGCGATCCGTACCGCGGTGTGCTGGCGCGACGTCGTCGCCCCACCGATCAGCAGCGGCAGGTCGAGGCCGCGGCGTTGCATCTCCTTGGCCACATTGACCATCTCGTCGAGCGACGGCGTGATCAGCCCGGACAGCCCGACGGCGCTGGCGCCCTCGGCGACCGCGGTGTCCAGGATGGTGTCCGCCGGGACCATCACGCCGAGGTCGATGACCTCGTAGTTGTTGCAGCCGAGGACGACGCCGACGATGTTCTTGCCGATGTCGTGCACGTCGCCCTTGACGGTGGCCAGGACGACCTTGCCCTGGGCGCGCCCGCCGCCGGTACGCCCCTCGCGCAGCGCCTGCTCCTTCTCGGCCTGCATGAAGGGCTCCAGGTAGGCCACGGACCGCTTCATCGCCCGGGCGCTCTTCACGACCTGCGGCAGGAACATCTTCCCGGCGCCGAAGAGGTCGCCCACGATCTTCATGCCGTCCATCAGCGGACCCTCGATCACGTCGAGGGGCCGGGCGGCGGCCTGGCGCGCCTCCTCGGTGTCGGCCTCGATGAAGTCGACGATGCCGTGCACGAGCGCGTGCGCGAGGCGCTTCTCCACCGGCGCGTCCCGCCACGACAGGTCGACCTGCCGCTTGGTGCCCGAGCCCTTGACGCTCGCGGCGAAGCTGACCAGGCGGTCGGTGGCGTCCGGACGCCGGTCGAAGATCACGTCTTCGACGAGTTCGAGCAGGTCGGCCGGGATGTCCTGGTACACGACGAGTTGGCCGGCGTTGACGATGCCCATGTCCAGCCCGGCGCGGATCGCGTGGAACAGGAACGCCGAGTGCATCGCCTCGCGTACAACGTCGTTGCCCCGGAAGGAGAACGACAGGTTGGAGATGCCGCCGCTCAGCCGAACGCCGGGGCAGCGCTGCTTGATGAGGGGGAGCGCGTCGATGAAGGCCTTCGCGTACCCGTTGTGCTCCTCGATGCCGGTGGCGACCGCGAGGACGTTGGGGTCGAACACGATGTCGTGCGGCGCGAACCCGGCCACTCGCGTGAGCAGGTCGTACGCCCGCCCGCAGATCGCCACCTTGCGGTCGACCGTGTCGGCCTGCCCCTGCTCGTCGAAGGCCATCACGACGACGCCGGCCCCGAAGTCCCGGATGCGGCGGGCCTGCTCCAGGAACGGCTCCTCGCCCTCCTTGAGGCTGATCGAGTTGACCACGCCCTTGCCCTGCACGCACTTCAGGCCGGCTTCGAGCACGCTCCAGCGCGAGCTGTCGATCATGATCGGTATCCGGGCGACTTCGGGCTCGGTGGCGATGAGGTTCAGGAACGTCGTCATCGCCCGCTCGGAGTCGAGCAGGTCGGCGTCCATGTTGACGTCGAGCAGGTTGGCCCCGCCCCGTACCTGCTCCAGCGCGACGTCGACCGCGGCCTGGAAGTCGCCGGCCTCGATGAGCCGCCGGAACCGGGCCGAACCGGTGACGTTGTTGCGCTCGCCGATCATCACGAACCCGGTGTCCGGCCCGATCTCGAACGGCTCCAGGCCGCTCCACCGCGAGCGCGCAGCGGGCGCCGGCACCCGGCGCGGCGGCACTGCCGTCACGGCCTGCGCGATCTGCTCGATGTGCGCCGGGCTGGTCCCGCAGCAGCCGCCGACGACGTTGACCAGGCCCGCCTCGGCGAACCCGCGCAGCAGCCGGGACGTGTCGTGCGGCTGTTCGTCGTAGCCGCCGAAGGCGTTGGGCAGGCCGGCATTGGGGTGGCAACTGATGTACGTGTCCGCCAGCCGCGACAGTTCCGTGACGTGGGGCCGCATCTCCTCCGCGCCGAGCGAGCAGTTGACGCCCACCACCAGCGGGCGCGCATGCGCGACGGACGTCCAGAACGCCTCGACCGTCTGCCCCGACAGGGTACGGCCGCTGCGGTCGACGATCGTCACCGAGATCCACAGCGGTAGGTCCGGCGCCACCTCCCGCGCGGCGGTGATGGCCGCCTTCGCGTTGAGCGTGTCGAAAATGGTCTCGATGAGCAGCAGGTCCACGCCGCCCTCGGCGAGCGCCGCGATCTGCTCGGCGTACGCGGCGTGGACCTGGTCGAACGTCACCGGCCGGAACGCCGGGTCGTCGACGCGGGGCGACAGCGACAGCGTGACGTTCAGCGGACCGACCGACCCGGCCACGAACCGCCCACCGAACTCGTCGGCGGCCTGCCGCGCCAGCCGCGCCCCGGCCAGGTTCATCTCGCGTACGGCCGCCTCCAGGCCGTAGTCGGCCTGGCCGATGCTGGTCGCCGTGAACGTGTTCGTTGTCGTGATGTCGGCGCCGGCGGCGAAGTACTGCCGGTGGATGTCGAGGATGACGTCCGGCCGGGTCAGGTTGAGCAGGTCGGGGTCGCCGGTGAGGTCGCGCGGGTGGTCGGCGAACCGCTCGCCCCGGTAGTCCTCCGGCGTCAGCCCGACCCGCTGAAGCATGGTGCCCCAGGCGCCGTCCAGGACCAGAATTCGCCGGTCGAGAGCATCCTTCAAGGTCTCAACACTCGCCGCCACCGCGCTCCTCCGTAACCGCGTCCTCCGGCAGTCAGACCAAGAGGCGCGCGACCGTGGCGCGGGCTCTTTAGGCGTTTTTGTCCTGGTCGCCAAGCTGCCGTCAAAACTTTCCAGGTAACAGGCAGAATACCCGGCGCCGGTCCGGGGCGCGGGGGCGGTGGGTTACCGGACCAGCGCGACGGCGGACTGCCGTATCCGGACCGTGGCGATCACGTGCTGGACCAGGGTGATGAGCACCAGCTTGCTGGACTCGCGGTCGCGGGCGTCGCACAGCAGCAGCGGCACGTCCGGGTCGAGGTCGAGCGCCTCGCGGACCTCGTCGTCGCCGTACCGCTCAGCGTCCTGGAAGCAGTTGACCGCGACCACGAACGGTGTGCCGCGGCGCTCGAAGTAGTCGATGGACTGGAAGGAGTCCTCGAGCCGGCGGGTGTCGGCGAGCACCACCGCACCGAGCGCGCCGAGGACCAGCTCGTCCCAGAGGAACCAGAACCGGTTCTGGCCGGGCGTGCCGAACAGGTACAGCACGACGTTGTCCTCGAAGGTGATGCGGCCGAAGTCCATGGCGACCGTGGTGGTCGTCTTCCCCTCGATGCCCGACATGTCGTCGACGCCGACGCTCGCGCTGGTCAGCACTTCTTCCGTCTGCAGTGGACGGATCTCGCTGACGGATCCGACCATCGTGGTCTTGCCGACGCCGAAGCCCCCCGCGATGAGGATCTTCACCGCGGTGGGGACCGGCGCCATGTCAGAGGGCTTGGAGACCATGGAGTACCGCCTTCAGGACGCGCTCGGAGGGCAGCGTGCTGACTCCGGGCGGCTCGTACGTCGATATGAGGTCCTGCTCCAGCAGGTCGCCGAGCAGGATGCGGGTCACCCCGAGGGCCAGGTCGAGGTGAGCGGCGAGCTCCGAAACGGTGATCGGCCGACGCGCGGCCGCCAGGATGGCCCGATGTTCCGGCTGTAGGCGGGACAGGTTGGCGTGTGACCCGGCGTTGGCCATCACGTACGCGACGACGTCCAGCGTGGCCGTTGGGCGTACCCGGCCGCCGGTCATCGCGTACGCTCGTACCAGCGGCCCCGCCTCGGAGTCCTCCCAGAACTCGTTGGCCGTCCTGGCGCGGCTCATCCTGCTTCGAAGGCGGTCCGTGGCGCGGTGGAGATGTTCTGGCCCACCCGGGTCACGAGCATCGCCATCTCGTACGCGATGAGTCCGATGTCGGAGTCGGCGTCCGCCAGTACGGCCAGGCAGGCGCCGCGCCCCGCGGCGGTCACGAACAGGAACGCCGACTCCATTTCGATGATGGTCTGCCGCACCGGGCCGCCACCGAAGTGGCGCGCGGCACCGCGCGCCAGGCTCTGGAAGCCGGCGGCCACCGCGGACAGGTGCTCGGCGTCCTCCTGGCTGAGCTCGCGCGAGGCGCCCATCCGCAGTCCGTCGACCGACAGCACGACGGCTTTCTGTACCGACGGCACCCGGTCGACCAGGTCGTCGAGCAGCCAGTTGAAGACTGTTGCGCCGGAAGTCTGCACCGTCACTGGTTTTCCTCCTGTCCGAGGGCGTCGCCGGCCCGGCGACCCCGGTTCGTACCCGCCTGGAACGACGACATACGGCTCCTGACCAGGTCAGGTGAGACCGCCGGGGCCTCGTCCTCTTCGGCGATGAGGGTCGGTCCGGCGGCGTTGCGCAGCTGCGGCGCGAGGCTCGCCTGCCGTACGCGGCGCGGCAGGCCGCGTGGACGGCCGAGCGGCGTCGGCGAAGTGCCCGATTCGTCCGGGCCCGCCTCCGCCCTGAAACCGACCGGTTCGGCGGCGCGCTGGAAGGGAGCGGGTTCGGCCGAGCGCTGGAAGGGAGCGGGTTCGGCCGAGCGCTGGAAGGGAGCGCTGGCGACCGGCTGCCCGGCTGGCCACTGCTGGCCGACCGACGGTGCCAGGCGCAGTGGCACCTCGAACTGCGGCGGAACCTCCGGGTGGCGGCGGAGCCACTCGAACTGCTCGGAATCGTCCGGCCGGGAGTACCCGTTGGTGCCCCGTCCGTTCGATCCCGCGTGCTCGTCGGCGTCAGGGTGGGCGACCGATTCGGCGCCGTCGTCGGCCCGGTGCTGGCCGGGATCCATCGCCGGTAGCTGCTGGGTCACGGCGGCGCGCCCGACCGAGCCCGCTGCTTCGGCCAACTGCTCCCCGGTGGCTATCAGCTCCGTGGGGAGCAGCACGATGGCGGTGATCCCACCGAAGAGCGACGGCCGTAGCTGTACCTGCACGCCGTGCTTGGCGGCGAGCCGTGCGACCACGAACAGGCCCAGCTGGGCGCTGTCGGCCAGGTTGAAGTCCGGCGGGTTGAGGAGCTGCCGGTTGAGGACGGCCACGGCGTCAGGCGTCATGCCCAGACCGCGGTCCTCGATCTCGATCGCGAAGCCGTTGCCGACCGCCTGTCCGGTCACGTTGACCTTGGTGTGCGGAGGCGAGTAGTCGGTGCCGTTCTCGATCAGCTCGGCGAGCATGTGCACGATGTCGCCGACGGCCCGCCCGACCAGGGCGTCCTCGCCGACCACGGAGAGGTCGACCCGGTCGTAGTCCTCGATCTCGGAGATGGCGCCGCGGATGACGTCGACCATCGGTACCGGCTGGCGCCAGCCCCGGCCGGGGGCGTTGCCCGCGAGGATGACGAGGTCCTCGGCGTGGCGGCGCATGCGGGTGGCGAGGTGGTCGACCCGGAAGAGGTTGGCCAGGTCGTCCGGCTCGGTGGTGCGCCGCTCCATGCTGTCGAGCAGCGCGAGCTGCCGGTGGAGCAGGCCCTGGCTGCGGCGGGCGATGTTGACGAAGAACTGGTTGATGCCCTGGCGGAGGGTGGCCTCTTCCACCGCGGCGTCGATAGCGGTGCGGCGTACCCGGTTGAACGCCTCGCCGACCTCGCCGATCTCGTCGTTGCCCAGGTCCAGGGGAGGCGCTTCCAGAGCCGGGTCGACCCGCTCGCCCCGGCGCAGCCGGCTCACCACGCTAGGCAGGCGTACGTCGGCGAGGTCGAGCGCGGCGCCGCGCAGCCCGGCGAGGCGGATCGAGAGCGACCGGCCCAGCCGGATGGTGAGGAACAGCGACAGGACGACGGCGAGCAGACCACCGAGACCGGTCAGCGCCAGGTTCCGCAGCGCGACGTCGGCCGCGTCGTTGATGCGCCGGTCGATGTCGTCACCGAGGGCCCTGATGAACGTGTTCAACACGGCGAGGGCCGGCTGGTAGACGGCCTCCCAGGTGGTGGGGTCGGTCGGCGGGACGAAGCCGTTGAAACCCTTGGCCAGCATGGGGATGTTGTGGGCGTACACGTCCTGAGTGGACTTGGCCGCGACGAACCGGTCAACGAGGTCCTTGAGATCGCCCGTGAACAGCGCTGACGCCTGGTTCACCTGGTTTGCCATGGCGCCGATCAGCTGCGTGAGCGCCACCGAGTCCGGAGGCGTGTACCGGCGCGCGATGCCCAGGCCGGCGATGATCGCGTCTTCCTCGCTGAGCTGGTCCTTGAGGCGGGCGGTGCCGGTCTGACCGGCCTGCTCCTTGGCGACCTCGGACGTCACGCTCTCTGGCAGCGCGTCGAACAGGGCGAAAATGGCCCAGATCGTGCTGGTGTAGAGCGACCGGGCGGTGGGGCGGTCCGGAGCGGCAGCCGCCGCCTGCCGGTTCGCGGGCATCTTGTCCAGCGCCTGGAGCGTCTCGGTGATCTTGCGCTTGGTCACTTCGTTGTTGTTGCGCAGCTCGGAGTTGCTGAGCAGCCGGCGCCACTTGGACACCGCCGTGTCGCTGGTCGCCTGGGCAGCCTGGAGCGTGGTGGGGTCGAGGCGGCCGCCGGCCAGGTACATGTCGACCGCTTTCCGCTCGGCCTGAAGCGCTGCCACGACGGCGTTGCCCGGGGTACGTACGTCCCGCTTGGCGACGTCGGCCAGGCGCAGGTCGAGCACTGGCTTGGCCACGGTGACGAGGGCGAACGTGTACAACCCGACGAGGGCTATCAGAGGCACGACGAGCATCGCGAACATTTGTCGCCGGATGGATCTGCTGCGCTTTGGTTTGCTGCGCTTCATCACACCTCGTTTCGCAGGAATTGCGAGGAGTTACTGTCCCGGCGTCAAACGCGAGCGGGCGAGGCGCAAAACTTAAGCGACGTGCAAATTACCTGTCCAGAGTCACCGTCTCACTCCGTGGTGACACCAATTTCGCATTTACTACCTTCTGTGGATTAAGCGGTCCGGCAGAGAAACAATTGTGAATGTTTGTAGTTACTTTGAGTGACTGCAGGTGCGTCGCCGGATCACCGGGTAAGTGCCCCAATGTGGCAACTATCGGACTCGTCTGGCACGTGCCGTGATGCACCCAAATGGGCCTGAAGGTGAGCGGCCTCACATAGACGAAAGTACGATGGCCACTCGTACGTTCAGCCATCGAGACCAGACGAACGGCCAATCAGTTCACGCCGAACGGACAAATTAAGGTCCTACGGGGACGGAAGGGACCGCGGACGGTTTCGGGCGCCGCCGACCGCTCCCGCCGCTCTCCGTCGCCGCTCGCCGTGCTCCGCTGTCCACCCCCCTGGCCGCTCAGAGGGTTCTGTCTCCGGCTGAGGCTGCTATACGGTGGTCGGGTGAGAGTCGAGCGCCACTGGTGGAACGGGAACCGGAGCCTTCGTGGCCGTCGCGATGTGTACATACGTACAGACGGCGAACATTGGGAAGTGGAAGCGCGCGCGGGCGGGGGCGCGGCGGGTCGATCGAAAATTCAGCAGTGCCCCGGCAGGGCGTCAGCGGAGATTCTCGCCGACGCGTGGCTGGGCGGCCGGCCGGAGTGGCGGGAGTTGGCTCCCGAATAGGGCCGTCAGGCGCATTCCTTGCAGATATCTTCGCCGGCACGCTGACTGCGGTGATGGACCAGGAAGCAGCGGCCGCACCGGAACTCGTCGGTTCGCATCGGCACCACCGGCACGGTCAGTTCCTCGTCGGAGAGGTCCGCGCCTGGCAGCTCGAAATTCTCGGCCGCTACCGCGTCGTCCACGTCGAGGCTGGCTGACCGCGCCGACGTGCCGCCGATCCTGAGGTCTTCCGGCTGGTCCTCATCGAGGTCGAGCACGGACCGGCGCGGTGCGTCGTAGTTGAGGGGCTTACTCATGGTGGTGTCCTCCCAGGCTCGGTCCGTGGCCTACCGACGGTAGACGAAGACGAGCCCCTTCGATGGCTCGTTCGCCGATGTCGTCGTCCTCGATGAAGCGGGTGGCTATCGCTGCCGCGCGTCAGCGCCGCCGGCGGCGTCCTCGTGTCGCTCCGGTCGCAGCCCCGGTCGAAGGCTTCGCGGCCGCGGGCTTCGGTGCCGCTGCCGGGGCGGCAATCGGTACCCCCGACGGGGTGCGGGCGCCGGTGATGCGGGCGAGCGCGGCGTCGCCCGGCCGGACACCGGTCGACTGTGCGGTGACGCCGGCGGTGGCGAGCATCCGGGCGGTGTCGCGCTTCTCGTCGGGCAGCACCAGCGTGACGACGGTTCCGGAGCGGCCGGCGCGGGCGGTCCGCCCGCCGCGGTGCAGATAGTCCTTGCCGTCGGTGGGTGGGTCGACGTTGACGACCAGGTCGAGGTCGTCGATATGAATGCCGCGGGCGGCCACGTCGGTGGCGACGAGCGCGTTGATCGTGCCGGTGCGGAACTGGTCGAGGGCGCGGGTGCGCTGGCCCTGGGACTTGCCTCCGTGCAGGGCCGCGGCGGGAACGCCGTTGGCGAGCAGGTGTCGCGCCAGCCGGTCCGCGCGGTGTTTGGTACCCACAAACATGATCACCCGTCCGTCGCGGGCACCGATGTGCGCGGCGGTGGCGTTCTTGTCGGCCATCTCGATGTGGAGCAGGTGGTGGTCCATTGTGACGACGGCCCCGGCCGGCGGGTCGACCGAGTGCCGGGCCGGGTCGGTCAAGAAGCGGCGCACCAGCCGGTCGACGTCGCCGTCGAGGGTCGCGGAGAACAGCATGCGCTGCCCGTCCGGGGCGGTCTGCGCCAGCAACTTGCTGACCTGCGGCAGGAAACCCATGTCAGCCATCTGGTCGGCCTCGTCGAGGACCGTGATCTCCACGCGGTCCAGCCGGCAGTCGCCGCGCTCGGTCAGGTCGTTCAGCCGGCCGGGGGTGGCGATCAGGATCTCGGTGCCGCGACGCAGGGCGTCGGCCTGACGCTGCAGGGAGAGGCCGCCCACGACGGTGGTGGAGCGCAGGCCGACCGCGCCGGCGTACGGGGCCAGCGCGGTGGTCACCTGGGTGGCCAGTTCGCGGGTGGGTACCAGCACGAGCGCGATCGGCTGTCGCGACTGGGCGCGCCGGCCGGCGAGCCGGGTGAGCAGCGCCAGGCCGAACGCGAGGGTCTTGCCCGAGCCGGTCTGGGCCCGGCCGAGCATGTCACGCCCGGCGATCGCGTCGGGCAGGGCTGTCGCCTGGATCGCCGACGGGGTGGTCAAGCCGTGCCGGGACAGGGTCGCGAGCAGCGCCGGGTTCAGCGGCAGGTCAGCGAAGGAGCCGGCCACCGGTGCCGCGCGGTCAGGCGTCGGCGCGGTCGCCGCGGGCTGAGACGCCGTGGAAGCCGTCACGCCGCGGTGGTGAGGGGCTACCGGTGGGCGTCGCCGGCTACGGGCACGCGTGGGCGTGGTCAATCTGGAGCCTTCCGTTGTCGGCACGCCACAAGGAAGGTCCCGCGGGCAGGCCGGCGGGGTTTCGCAGGAACGAACCGGAGATGAGGGCGGTGAGGTCGGGCCCCACAGCACAGGGCAGCGTTGCGGGGCCCGAACACCGTGGCACCATGCGGCGCCGCCCGGGCCACGGTGGACCCGGGAGTATGACTCGGATCGAGCGGGTAACTCCTTTGTTGCGGTTGGGGCGCTCGCACGGCGAAGCCCAGCCGGGCCGTCTCGAGCAGCGGCAGCCAACGACGAATCCGAGAGGAGACCGATCCGGGTCGTAGCCGGGCTGGAAACCAACCACAAACAGAAACTTTTGCATGTACTGTACACGCTTTGCCTAGCGCGATGGCCGCTGGGCCGCACCCGCCACGGTGGGACCTTCGCTGAGTAGCGACGAAACCCGAGTGCGTGCGGCATGCTGGGCCGGTGATCAATCAACCCGAGCACGCCCCGGCAAGTGTCGAGTGTGTCGTCCTTGACCCGTTCCTGGAGTCCGGCGCAACCGGTTTCGACGGGATACGCCTCGCGCAGGTGCCATTCGTGCCTGGGGTCCGGCTGTACCTCGCCGAGGACGCCATCGTCTTACGGGCCAGATTGGAGGCTCAGGTGGGCGGAGCGCTGCAGCAGCCGTTCTGGGCCGATGCCTGGGTCGGCGGTCAGGTGCTCGCGCGGTACATCGTGGATCACCCGGACGTCGTCGCCGGCCGGCGGGTGCTCGATGTGGCCTCCGGCTCCGGTCTAATCGCCATCGCGGCCGCCATGGCCGGCGCTGCGGCCGTCACTGCCAACGAGATCGACCCGTACGCGCTCGCCGCGATCGCGTTGAACGCGCGTGCCAACGGCGTGGCTGTCGAGGTACGCCGCGGCGACCTGCTCGATGGTGACGGCGATGACGCCGAGGTGGTGCTGGCCGGAGACGTCTTTTACAGCGAGTCCATGTCCGAGCGGATGCTGGGGTTCCTGGAGCGTGCCGCGGCGCGGGGCGCTCGCGTACTGGTGGGCGATCCCGGACGGCCCCATCTTCCCCACGGCCGGTTAAAGGTCGTGTCGAGCTATCAGGTGTCGAGGGTGGGCGCCATTGAGGACGCGGAGATCACCCGGGCCGACGTGCTTACTCCGGTGTTGTGACGAACATTTCTGCGCGCGCGCACGATCTTTGCTACGGTGATTGAGGTTCTTGGGTATGTGGTTCGCCTTATCCCAACCGGTTGGTTCGCGCGTGCGCGCTGGCGGGTTGGGCGATGTGGGGCCTCTAGACCAATGGCTTCCGGATCTGCGACCGCAGGTCCTCGCCTGACAAGGGAGATGGCAATGGCACAGGGCACCGTGAAGTGGTTTAACTCCGAAAAGGGCTTCGGTTTCATCGCGCAGGACGGGGGCGGCGACGACGTGTTCGTGCACTACTCCGCCATCCAGACCAACGGTTACCGTTCCCTGGAGGAGAACCAGCGGGTCGAGTTCGAGATCGTGCAGGGCCAGAAGGGCCCGCAGGCCGAGCAGGTCCGCGCTCTCTGACGACAGCTTCCGATCCCCGCATCCGTCGCGCCGACGGATGCGGGGATCGCTGTTTTTCAGCGCTATCGGGCTCAGCCCAGAGCGGTCAGGCGGGACCGTACGCGCCGCTCGAGGAATTCGCCGAGCACCTTGTCGAAGACGGCGTTGTCGTCGCCGGCCACCATGTGGTGCGCGCCGGCGACGTCGCTGAACTCGGCGTGCGGCACGAGGTCGAGGAAGCGCCGGCAGTCTTCGATGCTCAGGACGTCGGACTCGCCGCCGCGTACCAGCAGGGTGGGGATGCGTAGCGTCATCGCGGCGGCGCCGAGCCGGGCCGGGTCGACCAGCGAGTTGCGCTGCACCGCGTGGTCGGTCGGCGCATGGAGCAGCTTGGGGTCCCAGTGCCAGAAGAACCGGCCGTTGGACTCGCGTAGGTTCTTGCGCAGGCCGTCGAGGTTGCGCGGCCGGGGGCGGTGAGGCAGGTACGCGGCGACCGCGTCGGCGACCTCCTCCAGGGAGGCGAAGCCCTCCGACCTGGCGGTCATGAAGTCGCGGATCCGCTTCGCCCCGTCCGGCTGGAGGAACGGCGACACGTCGACGAGGACGAGCGCGAGCGCCAGCTCAGGGTGGTGGCCGAGGGCGGCGAGCGACGCGTTGCCGCCCAGGGACGCGCCGACCAGGACCGGGGCCCTGCCGAGGAACTCCACGATGTACGCGACGTCGTCGGCGAACCGGTCGAGCCCGTACTGTCCGTCCGGTGACCAGCCGCTCTCGCCGTGGCCGCGCAGGTCGACCGAGAGCGTGTACCAGCCCTGTTCGCTCAGTTCGCGCGCGGTCGCCCGCCACGAGTGCCGGGTCTGCCCACCGCCGTGCAACAGGACCACGGGCGTGTTGTCCGGGTCGCCGTACGGGTCGGCTGCGAGCGTGACATCGCCGCTCGGGATTCTGATGGGCACGTGTTCCTCCCTCCGCCAACTCTGGGATCCTGCTGGCGGAGCCGATGTTACCGCTCGGTAGGTATGGAGCCGACGTAGACCCAGTGTCCGTTGTCGCGGACGAACCGGCTGTTCTCGTGCAGGACGTCGGGCTGGCCGTGCTCGGTGTAGTGGGCGCGGAACTCGACGGTCCCCTCGGCGTCGAAAAGGCCACCGCCGGACCTGCCGAGGATGTCGAGGCGCGTCCACTCGGTTGTCGGATCGAGTCGGAGCTGACGCGGCCGGGTCGTGGGGTGCCAGGTGCGCTGCAGGTACGCCGTGTCACCCACGGCGAACGCGCTGAACCGCGAGCGCATGAGCAGTTCCGCCGTCGGCGCGGCCTCCCGGCCGGCGTGGAAGCGACCGCAGCACTCGTCGTACGGCTGTCCGAGGCCGCAGGGGCAGGGCTGGTTACGTGAAGCCACGCCCCATTCTCACCCGGCCAACGTCGAGACATGATCGCGGAAGGCGGCAACGGGCGCAGGGAGGGGGCGCTGCGCGACCCAGCACAGGCCGATGGTGCGTTCGGCGCCCGGGTCGGTGAGCGGCAGGTACACCGGCCCGTTCGGCTCGTCGCCGAGGTGCGGCTCAGGCACGACCGCGATGCCCAGCCCGGCCCCCACCAGGGCCCGCATGGTCTGCAGATCCGAGGAGTCGAGCGCCACGGCCGGGTCGAAGCCCGCGGCGCGGCACAGCCGGTCGGTGATGCCGCGCAGGCCGGTGTCGGCGCGCAGCATGATGAACGGCTCGTCCGCGACGGCCGCCAGCGCCACCCGCCGCCGCGTGGCGAGCCGGTGGTCCGGCGGCACGGCCAGACACAGCCGCTCGCGGTGCACCGGGTGCCAGGCCAGATCGTCGCCGTCCGGCCGCGGGCTGGTCAGCGCGAGGTCCGTGCGCCCCTCCCGCAGGGACGCGGCGATGACCTCGGCGACATCCTGGAACAGTGCGAAGCGTACGCCCGGAGCCTGCGCCCGGTACCCGCGCAGCAGGTCGGGCACCAGCCACGCCCCGAAAGAGTGCAGGAACGACAGCCGGACCAGGCCGGTGTCCGGGTCGGTCAGCGCGTCGATGCGCTGGCGGGCCGTGTCCACCTCGGCGAGGGCCCGGGCGGTGTGCTCGCGCAGGATCTGCCCGTACTGGTTGAGCCGCAGCCGGCGCCCGTCCCGGTCGAACAGCGGGGTGCCGACCTCCCGCTCCAGTCGGGCCAGCGCACGCGACAGGGTCGGCTGCGACAGGTACAGGTCGCTCGCCGCCGCGGTCACGTGCTCGGTATCCGCCACGGTCAGGAACCACCGCAGCTCGTCGATGTTCACCCTTGCATTATGCGTCTAGCGCATTGTTTCTCGACACGATCGTCATTTGGCACATGATGGCTGTTAAGAGATCGTTTGTGGCGTGAGCGCCACCGTCACGACGACCACCCGCCACGAGGGTTACCGCATCGGCGACCCCGGTTACCGGCGGTTGTCCATCGGCCTGTTCGCCGCCGGCATCGCGACGTTCTCCTCGCTGTACTGCGCCCAGCCGCTGTTGCCGATGTTCGCGTCCGCGTTCCGGATCGCCCCCGACCAGGCGGCGCTGAGCATGTCGGTGACGACGATCGCGCTCGGCATCGGGATGCTCGTCGTCAGTCCGCTCTCCGACGGGTACGGCCGGGTCGGCTTCATCCGGATCTCGCTGGCCGTCACCGCGCTCGTCGGCCTCGGCTGTGCCCTGTCGCCGACCTGGCCGGTGCTGCTCACGCTGCGGGTCGCGCAGGGGATCGCCCTTGCCGGCCTGCCCGCCGTGGTGATGGCCTACCTGCGCGAGGAGGTGCAGGCGCAGATGCACGCGCGGGCCACCGGGTTGTACGTGTCCGGCTGCGCCATCGGCGGCATGCTCGGCCGGCTGTTCGCCGGCGGGCTGGCCGACCTCCTGGGGTGGCGGGCCGCCATCGGCGGCGTCGGGATCCTCACCCTGGCGTGCGCGGCCGTGGTGTTCGCGCTGCTGCCGCCGTCGTACGGGTTCGTCCCGTCCCCGCCGCGCCCCGCACGACTGGCCCGGCTGACCGGCCGGCTGCTCACCGACCCGGTCCTGCTCGCCCTGTACGCCATGGGCGCAGCCCTCAACGGCGCGTTCGTCGGGGTCTACAACGCGATGGCGTTCCGGCTGGCGGCCGAGCCGTACCACCTCAGCACCGCCGTGGCCGGCCTGGTGTTCGTCGTGTTCGGTATCGGCTCGTTCTCCTCGACCGTCGCCGGCCGCATCGCGAGCCGGATCGGGCGGCGACCGGTCGCCCCGGCCACGGCCGTCGTCATGGCGGTCGGCATCCTGATCACCCTCGCCGAGCCGCTGCCGATCATCGCCGTCGGTCTGACGGTCATGACGATCGGCTTCTTCGCCGCGCACAGCCTGCTCGGCGGCTGGGTCGCCGCGCGGGCCCAACTCGGCGGCGGCGGCACCGGGCAGGCCTCCGCGACGTACCTCCTCGCCTTCTATGCGGGCTCGTCGGTGTTCGGGGCGATGGCCGGCACCGCCTGGACCGTCGGCGGCTGGCCGCAGGTGGTGGTCATGACGCTCGCGCTGACCGCCGTCGGTGGGCTGCTCGCCCTCGCGCTGATGCGGAGCCGCCCGCTGCCGGCCGCGGTGACCACGCCGGTTACTGACTGAGCCGGCTACTGACTGATCAGTGCCGGTTGGCGGCCGGCTCAGTCGTCGTGCTTGCCGCCCTTCTTTTCTTTGCTGCCTTTGTCCCAGCGGTTCTTGGCGCCGGGTCCACCGCCGTTGTTCGCGGCGGTGTCGTTGTTCGCCGGGGTGCCGTTGTTCACGGGGATGGCAGCCGGGGCGCCGGTGACCGTCGCGCGGCACGGCGCGTCGTTGAGCGTGAAGGCCGTCGGAATCGGGTTGGACGCCTGGTATCCGCCGGTCATGCCCGCCGTGGCTGTCGCACCGGGAACGATGGCGGCCGACCCGCGCGCGGTCACTGCCTGGCCGGACTGTGCCCAGGTGGCGCCGGTACCGCTGGCCAGTCGCTGGTCGGCGGGGAAGTCGAAGCGGAGGGTCCAGTTCTCCACCGGCCGGGCGCCGCTGTTGACGACGGCGAGATCGACGTCGAAGGTCCCGCCCTGGTCCCTCCTGGTCTGGTAGCGCACCTCGCAGGAGATCGGCGGCGCGGTCGCCTGCTGCTGCGCCGGCAGAGCCTCCGCCGTTGACTGCGTCTGCGACCCGGCGGTCGCCCAGGCAGTCAGCCCGGTGACGGTGACGAGGGCCGCCGCGCCCACAGCCAGCCAGCGCCGGTGTTCCCGCCAGCGCCCGGTCTTGAGGCTGGTTTTGATGCCGCTAAGGGCGCCGAGGGCCGCAGCGGCCGCTGCCTGCCAGGGACGGTGGGCCTTGGCGCTGTCGATGGCGGAGGTACTGCCGACGGTGCTGAGGACCGCCGTCTCGGCATCCTGTACGGGCGCCGGACTCCAGGTCAGCGTGTCGTCGAACGGAACGGCGGCCCGCATCCCCACCGCGGCGGCGAGGGTACGGGCGGCCACGTCGGCCATGGGGCGGTCCTCGGGTTCCTTCGCGAGGCTGCGCGTGCAGACGTCAGCGACGGCTGCGGGCAGTCCGGCGATCGGCGGCAGCGGCCCCGGGTCGGTGTACCAGTGCGCCGTGATCATCTGAGTGACCGTCTCCGCCTGCCACGGCAGCCGGCCGGTGAGCATGCGGAACAGCAGCAGGCCCAGGGCGTACACGTCGCTGGCCGGGGTGACCGCCTTGCCCTTCAGCCGCTCGGGCGCCAGGTAGGCCGGGGTGCCGAGGATGTTCGTCGTACGGTCGGCGTCCGCGCCGACCAGCGCCGCGATCCCGAAGTCGACCACCTTCACCCCGGTCGCCGTGAGCATCACGTTCGCCGGTTTGATGTCGCGGTGCACGAGCCCCTGCGCGTGCGCTGCCGCCAGCGCCGCGGCCACCTCGGCTGCGATGCGTATCGCGGCTGACCAGGGCAGGACTTCCTGAGCGAGCCGGCTTTCCAGGGTGGTGCCGTTGATGAGTTCCATCACGACGAACGGCACCCGGGTGCCGTCCGGTTCGACCGCTTCGCCGTAGTCGTACACGCTCGTGATGTGCGGGTGGGAGAGCCGCGCCGCCGCCTGCGCCTCGGCGCGGATGCGATCCCGCGATCCCGCGTCGCCGGCGAACCGGCTGCTGAGCATCTTCACCGCGACGTGGCGGCCGAGCACCTCGTCATGGGCCCGCCACACCACTGACATGCCGCCCGCGCCGAGGCGGTCAAGCAGGCGGTACCGGTCGGTCAGTAGACGTACGGCTTCCATGGCCTCCCCGATGCCCATATCCAAGATTCCCTACACCTCCATGCGTTAGCCGGGCCACTGTGTCGTCATTTTGAATCTGAATGCGGGCGAGAGATGTTTGACGGGTGCAAACTACCCGGACCGCCGCTACTACCGCAGTTCCCCGTCACGAAGGTCACCGCCTCGGCACCCCTGAGTACCGTCGGCTGTCCATTGCGTTGTTTGCCGCCGGTGTCGCGACATTCTCGTCGCTGTACTGCACCCAGCCGGTCCTGCCGCTACTCATGCACGGCTTCGGGGTCACGCCCGCGCAGTCGGCGCTCACCGTCTCGCTGACGACGTTCGCCCTCGCCATCGGGATGCTGCTGGTCAGCCCGCTCTCCGACGCGTACGGGCGGGTCCGGTTCATGCGCCTCTCCCTCGCAGCCACCGCGATCGTGGGCCTGGCCTGCGCGGTCGCGCCGACCTGGTCGGTGCTGCTCGGGCTGCGTACCCTGCACGGGTTAGCCCTTGCGGGGCTGCCCGCGGTCGCCATGGCGTACCTGCGTGAGGAGGTGCACCGGGAGGCGCACGCCCGCGCCGCCGGGCTGTACATCTCCGGCACCGCCCTCGGTGGCATGCTCGGGCGGCTGGTCGCCGGCGGCCTGGCCGATCTCCTGGGGTGGCGCGCCGCCGTCGGCGGCGTCGCCGTCCTCGCCGTCGTGTGCGCGATCGCGGTCTTCGCCCTGCTGCCGGCGTCGCGCGGGTTCGTCGCGGCGCCGCCCAGCCCCGCGCGGCTGGCCAAGCTGAGCGCCCGACTGCTCACCGACCCGGTCCTGCTCGCCCTCTACGGCATCGCCGCTGCCCTGATGGGCGCGTTCGTCGCCGTGTTCAACGCGCTCGGGTTCCGGCTGGCGGGCGCTCCGTACCACCTCAGCGCCGGCGTGGCCGGCCTCGTGTTCCTCGTGTACCCACTGGGCTCGGTCGCGTCGGCGCTGTCCGGCCGGCTCGCCGGCCGGTTCGGGCAGCGTCCGGTCGTACCGGTCGGGATTCTTGTCATGGCGGTCGGGATCCTGCTGACGCTGGCTTCTCCGCTGCCGCTGGTCGTCCTCGGCCTGGCGGTGCTGACGTTCGGTTTCTTCGCCGCGCACGGCGTCGCCAGTGGCTGGGTCGCGGCCCGGGCGCAGGTCGGTGGCGGGGGAACGGGGCAGGCGTCGGCGCTGTACCTGCTGGCGTACTACGTGGGTGGGTCGGTGTTCGGGGCGATGGCCGGCGGGGCCTGGACCTCGGGTGGGTGGCCGCACGTGGTCGTCATGACGGTCGTGTTGGCGGTTGTTGGTGGGGTGCTGGCGCTCGCGCTGACCCGGACCCGGCCGCTGCCGGGAGCGTCAATCCCGACCGCAGGCTGACCCCTTCCGTTGGCGGCCTGGGTGCGCACCCTCGCGCTCACCCGTATCCGCCCGCTGTTCGTCGCCGTGGCCGGCGATCCGGTCACTGCTGTTGATTAACACGCAGGTCGTATCGGGTAGGCCGGTATTCGTATTGGACTTAGGTCTCCGCTCCCAAGAGAGTTTGGTGTACGTCCGGTCAGAACGTCGGAGTTAGCAGGCGCTTGCGCCCTCTGGTCGGCCGTTGCCCGCGCGCGCCGTCTTCCACCGCCCGTCCAGACGAAGAAGCGGCTACGCGCACACTCGCACGGAATGGAGACCGCGTATGAGCAACTCTGACGACATAAAGCCCGACAGCGCCAAGGGCTTCGCCCTCCTCGGTCACTCCGACCAGGGCGGGAGGGGTGACGGTTGCCAGGTAATGATCAACAAGGGCCATGCCTTCGTCGGGCATATGTTCAGCGGTGGATTCTCGGTGATCGACGTCCGGGACCCGCGCAAGCCGGAGACCGTGAACTTCGTCGCCGCACCGCCGAACACGTGGTCGATCCACCTCCAGACCCACGGCGACATCATGCTGGTCATCAACGAGTTCGACTTCTTCTCGCAGTACCAGAGCGAGACCGACTACTACGGCGGTTCGGTCAACGAAACGGGAGACCAGAACTTCGCCGCCGGTATCCGTGTGTTCGACATCGCGAACCCGGCTGAGCCGCGAGAAATCGGGTTCATGCCGGTGGACGGCAAGGGCGTGCACCGGATCTGGTGGGACGGCGGCCAGTACGCCTACGCATCGATCCTGCCGTGGGGGTACACCGATCACATCTTCGCGACGATCGACCTGAGTGATCCGACCAAGCCACGTGAGGTCGGCCGCTGGTGGATACCCGGAATGTGGACCGCCGGTGGCGAGGAGCCGCAGTGGACCAACCGGTGGGCGCTGCACCACGGACTGGAAGCCAACGGCATCGTGTACAGCGCCTGGCGCGACGGAGGACTGGTCCTGCTCGACGTCAAGGACCCGACCAAGCCGGAGATGCTGTCGCACCTGAACTGGAGCCCGCCGTTCGGCGGTGGCACCCACTCCTGCCTGCCGCTGCCCGACCGGGGACTGGTGGTCGTGGCCGACGAGGCGGTGGCCGACGAGTGTGCCGACGGCGTCAAGTACATCTGGGTCGTGGACGTCCGTGAGCCCACCAATCCGGTGACGATTTCGACGTTCCCGACACCCTCGGACGCGGACTACCGCGCAAAGGGCGGCCACTTCGGTCCGCACAATCTGCACGAAAACCGGATCGGTTCCTTCCAGAGTTCCGACCTCATCTTCGCCACCTACCAGAACGCCGGCGTGCGCGCGTTCGACCTCACTGACCCCTTTGCGCCCCGCGAGGTTGCGCACTTCGTTCCGCCGGCTCCGAAGAACTGGACGGACTACCGGCAGGGGCGGCCACGGGTCACCCACACCTGCGACGTCTACGTCGATGCCAACGGGCTGGCCTACACAACGGACTTCTGTGGGGGAGGCCTGTACATTCTCGAGTACCAGGGAAGCTCACAGCGCTAACCGAATTATCACCGGGTACCGGCGCCGGGTGCGCTGGTCGGTGCCCCCTGCCCCGACGCCCGCTCCCGATGCCGGCGCGTGCCAGCAGGCAGGACCGCGCCGGTACCCGTGTCGATTCGACCTCTGACCGTATGTCCGGCGATCACTGTCTTCAGCGCTCTGGCCTGGCACTCAAACCGCTGGTATACAAGCATACCCATAGAGGGCCGTTGCAAGATGACTGGACGCCTGTGGGGGGTTTGACTGTGGTCTTGTCTGAGCAGGGTGTTGCACCGCAATCCGTTTTCGAGCAAGGCGTTACGGTCGGGAAAATAGCGACTGCTCAATGTGCGCCCGGGGTGGAGCTTCGTCACCTCCGTTACTTTTTGGCCTTGTATGAGGAACTGCACTTCGGCCGGGCTGCCACCCGCCTCCAGATGGCACAACCACCGCTCTCCCAGTCGATCCGGAAGTTGGAGGAGGCGCTCGGGGTACGGCTGTTCCACCGGACGAGCCGGACGGTCGCACCGACGGAGGCTGGACGCGTGTTCGCCGAACACGTGCGTCCGTTGCTGGCGAGTTTCGAAGCCGCGGTAGCCGACACCAAGCAGGCCGGAGGTACTACCTCACAACTGCGGATCGGATGCGTGCCGGACGTTCCCATTGAGCGCCTACTCAAATTCATCGAACTCATGCGGGTGGCGAACCCGGGCGTGCAGACACAGGTCACGCAGCTCCTGGCGCGCGAACAGGTGAGCCGCCTGCAAGAGGGAACGCTCGAGTACGGCATCTTCCACCATGCGGAAGACCATGACGGCATCGAGCTCGTACCGCTGTTCTTCGGCGAGCAGCTTGCCGCTTTCCTGCCGAAAAATCATCGCTTGGCGGCGCACGACAGCCTGGGCCCGGATGACCTGGAGGAAGAGGATCTCGCCATCTTCTCCCGGGCAAATGATCCGGCGCTGCATGACCTCCTCCTCGCATCCATCGAGGAAGCCGGGTATCGGTTCCGCAGCGTCCGGGATGCTGGATGTTTCACCGCCCGCGACGTCATGCTCGCCGTGGCAAGCGGACTGGGAGTCGCTTTCCGTCCCTTCTCTTTCAAAGACGCGAGCGACGCTGGAAGCTTGGTGAGCCGTCGTCCCATCAGTCCGCCCATCGAGATGCCCGAGACGGTAATCGCGTGGGCGTCCAACGCGCCGCGCAAGCTGCGAAGTATCACCGAGTCAGTACGAGCCGTAGCCGACCTCTTACGCCAGACGGCCGACGACGCCTTCTGATCCGCTTCATTCTCGCCAGCTGGGGCACCGTTCAACCGGTCGGTGCCCCAGCTGCTCATTCATGCCCGGCGCGCGGTGTCGTATCCACACTCATCACGTATCGCCGGCTCGGCTATTGATATTGGACACCGATGCGCATCCACACGAGAGTTGCTGTGTAGAGAAACGCCTACGCAGCCAGGCCAACCATCGGGCCAGAGACATCGCCAGCCAGGACCGGCGGCGGCGTGGGCAGCCTGCATCGAAGAAGCGGAGCTGCACTACATGGATGAGAACACAAGCACAGTCACCCGACCCGTCAAGGGAATCGACGCAGCGCTCGCGATCGCCGGCGAACTCGCCGATCGGTGGCGCCTCGGGGCCGTCGAGCGTGACCGGACCCGGGCCTTCCCACACGCGGAGATCGCCGAGCTCAAGACCAGCGGGATTCACGCGCTCGGTGTTCCCGAGGCCGACGGCGGATCCGGCGCGACGTACGGGGAGCGTTGCCGGGTGCTGCGCCGGATCGCTGAAGTCGACCCCAGCATCGGCCAGATCTTTCTCGTCCACCTGTACTGGACCGAGGTGATGAACCAGGCCGCGCCCGAGCAGCTGCGGTCAGAACTCAACCAGAAGATCGCCCGGGGTGAACTGTGGCTCGGTAACGCCGCCTCAGAGCTGGGAACGAGAACGGCGGTCGAGTCCAGCCTGACGATGAGCAAGGACGGAACCGGTTGGCTGCTGAACGGCAGGAAGTTCTACTGCACGGGTAGCCTCGCGGCCGATCTGCTCGTCGTGACCGGCTCGGACCCCGCCACGCAGGAGCACCGTCTCGCGTTCGTACCCGTGGACACACCGGGGGTGAGCATCATCGACGACTGGTCCGGAATGGGCCAGCGCGGCACCTCCAGCGGCAGTGCCGAGTTCGTCAACGCCCGGGTGCCGGCCAGCCGCGTACCCGATCCCGACACCTTCATGGGCCTTTTCGAGTCCCAGTCAAGCATGATCACGGTTTTCGCGCAGAGCCTCCTGTCCTCCATTCACGTCGGCATCGCCAAGAACGCGCTGCACGACACGATCGAGTACGTGCGGTCGCGGGCCAGGCCGTGGTTCCAGAGCGACGTGAACCGGGCCAGCGACGACCCGTACGTGCTGCGGCACATCGGACGCATGCAGGCCCAGCTGGACGCGACCGAGGCGCTGCAGGACCGGGCCTACCAGATCATGGACGACGCCGGGGCGTCACCGTCGGACACCGGACGCGGCGAGGCCATCGTCGCCGTGTCAAAGGTGAAGCTGATGTCCACAGAGGTCGGTCTGGAGATCTGCGAGCGCTTGTTCCAGGTCTCGGGAGCCTCCGGCACCGTTGCCAAGTACGGTCTCGACCGGCACTGGCGGAACCTGCGCACGCTCTCGTTGCACGACCCGGTGGACTACAAGGCGAAGCTCATCGGCGACCACGCGGTCAACCACCGCTACCCGCGGGTGTCGTACTACACCTAGTCCCAGCGTTCCCGAGGCACGTATCCGCTGCACTGCATAGCCGCTGTTGCAGCCGGCGCCAGCGTCGTCGCTGGCGCCTGACTGCTCGCGTCCGCTGTCGCGCAGTCAATCACCGTACGTATGGCGTGGCCGTGACTGCGCGGATGAGATCCGACAGCGTCCGGCAATCACCGGAAGGGCAGAAGATGACGTCAGAGAGAATGAGCCAGCCGGCGAGCGACATGACGCAGCCGGCGCGGCAGGGGCTGACCCGCGCCACGTTCATGAAGGGCATTTTCGCCGGCGGCGTCGGTACCGCCCTGGCGAGCTGCGGGTTCGGTAGCAACCAGGGAGCGGCGACAGGTAAGGCAGGGCGCGAGATCGTCATCGGCGCTTCCCTTCCCATGACGGGCACGGCGTCGGCCGACGGGCTCGGCCTGAGCCGCGGTATCGAGATGGCGATCGAGGAGCTCAACGCGGCCGGAGGCATCGCGGGCCGCAAGGTCAGGTCCGAGATCCTGGACGCGAAGGACTTCGCGCCGGACACGATGGTCAACAACTTCAAGCGCCTGGTTACCGAGAAGAACGTCGACGTGATCGTCGGTGGTTACCAGCGGACGTCGGGACCGGAGATCGACGTCGTCGCCAACGCCGGGGTTCTGTACTACCACACGAACACCCACGAGACGGACGCGAAGCAGGTTCGGAGCGACCCCAATCGTTACTGGGGAATCTTCCAGCACTGCCCGACCGAGGTCTGGTACGGCAGGGATCTCCCGGGCTTCCTCACGCGTATCGAGGAGACCGGGGTGTGGAAGCCCCGGGACCACACGCTCGCCGTCATCAAGGGCAACGACCAGTACACGACGGGCATCAGCGCGGCGCTGCAGGAAGTGATCGAGAAGTCCGGTTGGAAGCTCGCCCTCGTCGAGCAGGTCACCATCCCCACGACGGAGTGGGGCCCGGTTCTCGCGAAGCTGCGTGCGGCCAACCCCGACGCGATCTGGGTCACCGACTACCTGGCGCCCGACGAGGCGAACTTCATGAAGCAGTTCGCGCAGCAGCCCATTCAGTCCCTTGTGCACCTGCAGTACGGGCCGTCGAACCCGCAGTTCCGGCAGCTCGCGGGGACGGCGGGGGATGGCGTCACGTGGGCGACCACGATCCCGCTGCTGCAGGACGACATCGGCAACGCGTTCGCGCAGAAGTTCCAGAAGAAGTACAACGAGACCGTCTCCGGTACGGCCGCCACGACGTACGACGCGGTGAACATCTACGCCAAGTCCGTCGAGTCCGCCGGTGGCCCCGACGACCGGAAGAAGATCGCGGCCGCCACGAAGTCGATGACCTTCCGTGGGGTGTGCGGGTCGCGGTACTTCGGGTTCGATCCCGACCAGACGGCGCGGCCCTACCCGGGCTACACCAAGGACTCGGCGAAGGGCATGCCGCTCGGCTACTACCAGATCCAGAACGGCAAGAGCGTACTGGTCGACCCCTCTCCGTTCTCCGTGGCCAAGTTCCAACTGCCCGCCTGGATGAAGGCGTAGCGGTGCCGGAACCCGCAGAGAGATCGGACGCGCAGGATGACGAAAGAACTGGTGGCGGCGCTGTTCAGCGGGCTGGTGCTCGGCTCGCTGTACGCGCTGATGTCGATGGGGTTGGCCCTTGTCTGGGGCGGCCTTCGGGTGCTGAACCTCACCCAGGGCACCCTGTACATGCTGGGCGCGTATGCGGCCGTCCTGGCGGGCCGGAGCGGTTTGTCGCCGGTGATCGGCGTGCTGCTGGCGTTTGTGATTATCGGAGTACTCGGGAGCCTGCTCTACGTCGGCCCGGTCCGGCGTGTGTCCGCGCGCCCGGATCACGAGAACGCGGTGCTGCTGCTCACGTTCGGGCTGGCGACCCTCGGCGAGTACGCGGCGCTTGTCGCCTTCGGCCCGCAGCCGCAGTCGGTCCAGACGCTGGTGCACGGCCAGTTCACCGTCGTCGGCGTGGCGTTCCCCTGGAACTCCATCATGATGATCATTGCCACGATCATGCTGCTGACGCTCCTGGGCGTGGTCATGAAGTGGACACGGTTCGGGCTCGCGAGCCGCGCACTCGCCCAGCAGGCCGACGGCGCACAACTGGTAGGCATCAACCGGCACCGGACGTCGATGCTCATCTTCGGCATCAGTTCGGGCCTGGCGGGGGTCGGCGGAGTGCTATTGAGCAGCTACTACTTCGTCACGCCCTACATCGGTCAGAACTACCTGCTGCTGGCTCTCATCGTCACCATCCTGGGCGGCCTGGGCAGCATGTCGGGGACGCTGTACGCCGCGTTCCTGGTCGGTCTCATTCAGGCGATCTCGTCGCTGTACCTCGGTACCCGGTGGTCGCTTCCGCTGCTCTTCGCCGTCATCATCGGCGTCCTGATCGTGCGGCCCACGGGAATCGCCGGTCGCGTGGCACAGGAGCGGTTGTAGTGCGGGCCGGACGAACGAGCACACAGGTGGAGCGGATCATGCGAGGCCCACGATGAGTATTGCCACTGCTCTACGCGTAGACGCCGCCACCACCACTCGGCGGCGCCCGGTCGGCCTGGTCCGTACCAAGCTGGACATCGCCGGAGTCCTCGTCGGGGTGGCGTTGGCGGCGGTGCTGCCGTTCGCCTTCCAGAGCGCCAGCCTGCTCGGGTTTCTCGCGGTCATGTGGATCTGGATCGTGGTGAACATCGCGTGGAACGTGACGCTCGGGTACGCCGGCATTCTCTCCTTTGGGCAGCTGGCGTTCTTCGGGGTCGGCGCATACACGAGCGCGATCCTGAGTGTGCACCTGAAGGTGCCGCCGTGGCTCGACACGGTCGCCGCACTCGTCGCGGGAGGGCTCGCGGCCCTCCTGGTCGGGGTGGCGGTGCTCCGCCTTCGCGGGGTCTACGTCGCGCTCGTGACACTGGCCTTCCACGAACTGCTGATGACGATGATCAGCGGTGACACCGGCGGCTTCACGGGTGGACCGAACGGACTGGGGCCGGTGCGCCCCTACATCGCCACGTACAACCTGCTGCTCCAGTCCGCGTTCGGGTACTGGATCGGCCTGGCGGCTGTCCTACTGGTCGCGATCGCGGGAATTCTCCTCGTTCGCTCGCCCGTCGGGCTCGCGCTCGTCGCCGCACGGGACGCCGAGAACGTCGCCCGTGCCCGGGGCGTGCGCGTCACCCGGTACCGGCTCGTGGCCTTCGTCTTCAGCGGCTCGGTGGCCGGGTTCGGCGGTGCCCTCTATGGCCACTACAACGGCGTCGTCTCTCCGGACATCTTCAACTTCGGAATCGTCATGACGCTGCTCGCCATGATCATTGTCGGAGGCTGGGGAACCGTGTGGGGGCCGATCGTCGGCACCATCGCCATCACGGTCGTCGTCTACTACGTGCAGGGCATCTGGGCCGGCTACGAGAACGCCGTCGCCGGAGTCATCATGGTCGTCGCCATCCTGTTCCTGCGCGGCGGTCTCATCGGTGCTGCGGAAGGGGTTACGGCGCGCGGCATCCGGAAGCGCCTATGGAGGGAGCCCGCTGATGCCCAACGGTGACGCACTGATCGATTGCCGTGGAGTGACCGTGAGGTTCGGTGGCGTCACGGCAATCTCAAACCTCAGCCTGTCGATCCGCGAGGGCGAGATACTGGGAATTGCCGGCCCGAACGGCGCCGGAAAGACGACGCTCTTCAACGTGATTTCCGGCCATGTCAAGCCGGTAGCTGGCGAAGTGCTGTTCGCTGGTGAGCGCATCAGTGGCCTACCGCCTCACAAGATCTTCCAGCGCGGCGTGGCCCGGACGTTCCAGCTCGCCGACGTGATCACCGAACAGAGCTTCTACGCCAACGTCCTGGTGGGGGCGCACTTCGCCAAGGACCGCGGGCTGCGGGGGATGTTCCGCTTCGGAGCCGGAAGCTACGTGGCGGCGGACACCGCTGCCGAGCGCTACGGACTCGGGAACAGGCTGGGGATCAGGGGCGGTACGGCTTCCCTCTTCGAACGGAAGATGATCATGCTTGCCTCCGCGATGGCCCACAAGCCGTCCGTCCTCCTGCTCGACGAGCCGGTGGGCGGGCTGTCCGAGGAAGAGTCCGACACGCTGCTGGAGCACGTCCAGCGGATCGCGGCGGAGGGCACGACGGTCGTCGTCATCGAGCATGTGATGCGGGTGCTGACCAGCGTCGCGCAACGACTCGTGATCCTGAACCGCGGGGAGCTGCTCTTCGACGGAGCCGCGGACGACGCCCGCGAGGACAAGAAGCTGCAGGAGTTGTACTTCGGGTCGACGGCGGAGGTGTAGCTGATGGGTACCACGGAGCGCGGTGCCAACTCTCGTACGCTGCTCGAGGTCGACGACCTCACGGCGGCCTACGATGACACGCCTGTCCTGACCGGCATCAATTTTCGCGTACACGAGGGTGAGACCGTCGCGATCCTGGGCCCCAACGGCCACGGGAAGACCACCGCACTGCGGGCGATCTCGGGGCTTCACGCGAAGAAGGGCGGGAGGGTCAGCTTCGACGGCGAGGAGATCTCCAAGGAATCCTCGCACCGAATCGTGGCTCGCGGGCTCATCCACGTCCCGCAGGGAGATCTCCTGTTCGGCGACATGACGGTCCTGGAAAACCTCCTGCTGGGCGCCTATCTGCCGAAGGCGTGGCGGGAGCGCAAGGAGCGGCTGGAGAAGGTCTGGAGCATCTTCGGCCGCATCCACGAGCGGCGGAATGAGCTGGCTCGGAATCTCAGTGGTGGCGAACGGCGCATGGTCGCCATTGCCCGCGGTCTCATGGCGGACGTTAAGTTGATCATGATTGACGAGCCGTCGCTCGGCCTGGCTCCCGTCGCCATCGACAACCTGTACAGCGCGCTCGCCAAGTTGAACGCGGTCGGCCTGACCACGCTGATCGTCGAGGAATCGCCCGAACGAGTATCCGGTATCGCTGAGTTCGTTTACCTACTGGACAGCGGCAGCATCACCTTCGCCGGCAAAGCTGACGAACTGATCCGTGACCGCGTGATGCTTAGGACTTATCTCGGATGAACACAAGCGAAATGGGCGGCCGGCAGGCGCCAATGGCATGTCTGCCGCCGTGCACGAGTATCACCAAGGACGATGTGTTGAACGGCAGCGCGTCAGCCGCCGACGTTCGTGCCTTCCACCGGCAGTGCCTGTCCGGCGTCACCATCATCACGACGATGGTGGGCGGGACTCCCCGCGGCATGGCGCTCAACGCCTTCGCCAGCGTGTCCCTCGAGCCGCCCGTCGTCCTCGCGTGTATCGCGAAGACCTCAGCCACGTATCGACCGCTCATCAGCTCGGGTCACTTCGCCCTGAACCTGCTCGCCGCAGACCAGTCAGAGGTGGTGGCGCGATTCGCGCGCAGCGGCGGGGCGGAGAAGTTCGACGGGCTGGCCTGGCGGGCGGGCCGGTTCGGCGCACCACTCATCGAGGGAAGCTGCGCCCATCTCGAGGCGGTGGTGGAGAGTCGCGTCGACGCCTACACGCACACGGTGCTGTTCGGCCGGGTGCTGGCGGCGTCGTCGTCCTCGGCGCTGTCCCCGATCGGCTACCTCGCCGGCAAGGTCTTCGACCCCCGCGACCCGGCACAGTGGGACACAATCATGACCTCGTTCCTGTCACGGCCCGCCGAGGCCAGCTAGCCCTATACATTGACTGATGATAATGGTTGATCCTGAGGCGGAGGTGGCTGCGGCGATGTCAGCCGCCGCCGTCGCGTTCCTTTCGTCCCTCACGGCAGAGCAGCGCGAGAACGGGCAGCGGCCCTTTCCCAGCGATGACGAGCGGCGCCGCTGGTTCTACACGCCAACCGACCACGGCGGCGTCGCTCTGGGGGACCTTCGCCCGGCGCAGCAGCAACTCGCCCTCCGCCTCGTCGCCACCGGTCTCTCCCGGGCAGGCTACGTCGCGGTGTCCACCATCATGGGCCTCGAGAACATCCTCGACGAAATCGAGGGCTGGAGCGTCCACTGGGGACGGGAACGCGGCCGGGACCCCGGGAAATACTGGCTCCGGCTGTTCGGGGATCCGGCCGACGGCCACGCCTGGTCGTGGCGCTTTGGCGGCCACCATGTCTCCCTCAACTACACGGTGGTTGCTGGGCAGGTGGTCAGCGTGACGCCGTGTTTCTTCGGGGCCGACCCGGCGAGTTCGCCACTGCCGGGGGCGGGTTCGTTGCGCCCCCTCGCGGCTGAGGAGGACCTCGCTCGCGACCTTGTACGAACCCTGGACGAGCGGCAGATGGCCGACACGCTGCTCACGACCGTGGCGCCCGTCGACATCGCCGGAGCGAACCGCCCAGCGGTCGGTCCCGGCGATGAACCGCTGCCGTTGAAGGACGTGTGGCGAATCCGTTTCGAAGGCCCGCTCGCGCAGATCGTGGAGTCGATGCAGGATCAGGCGGAGCGGAGAGCCGGCCTGACCGCGGAAGCCCGTGATGCCGTCACGCTGTCCGCGGCTCCCAAAGGGATTCCGGCGGCGCAGCTCGGCGACAGTCAACGCCACCTGCTTCGGAACGTGCTGGACGTCTACCTCCACCGGATTCCCGACGGCCTCGCTGAGAAGTACGCATCCAGGTTCCGCGGCGAGCGCCTCGACGACGTGGCCTTCGCCTGGGCCGGTGGCGTCGAACCATCGGATCCGCACTACTACCGGATCCAAGGACCGCGACTGCTGATCGAGTACGTCAACACTCAGCGCGGCGCGAACCACGTCCACTCGGTGTGGCGGGATCCGGAGGGCGACTTCGGTGGGCGTCCTTGATCATGAGGCGGAGTGGCATGAACTCCTCACCCGTGAAGACGCCCACCCCGACGAAGGCCCGGTGGTCCTGTCCGATCGCGAGAGCGGTGAAGCGCTCGTCGGTCGGGATGATCCGTTGAACTCGCGTGGTGAGATCGTCGGCGAACTCGGCGGCCAGCTCGTGGAGCTGCGCTGGGACCGCTCCGCTATTCATTGCCGAGGAGGTAGTCGATGGTCTTCAGGGTCTCCCAGATGTTGCGTTCGTCGGCCGTGAGCAGGTAGGACTCTGCGCGCTCGCGCAGTTCTTCGTACGTCGTATGTGCGCGGTTGAGGAGCTCTTCCCGCTGGCGCCACAGTTCTTCTCGGCTCTTGACGATGACGCTGGGCATTTCAATCGCCTTTCGTTTAGCGGTAACGATCGGTGATTGCGCGTGTGCCGTACGTTCCTTTTACGGTACTGGCAGGGTCTGACAGGAGCATCGGCAGCCAGTCATATTGACTGATGAACGTCGATCAGCCAATCGGCCGAGAGTTCAGATCTGGACGGTTCCGGCGACAAGCATCACACCAGTGGGCCGCCTCCGCGACCCGTAGCGGATTGCCTTTCTGTGCCAGCAAGCTCTTGTGTCGGCAAGGCGTCACTGCGCTTCCCGGCATCTAGCGCAAGGTCAACCCCTGGCGCGGCGCCCTCCTCGTGGCGCGCTCGGTGACTATTCGCCGCTGAGGCGAACCCTGCCCGCGACATTCCACCGGTACACCCGTTCGTCGCGGCTCAATGCAATGAGTTGGACCTGCCGAACTTCGGTGCTCTGCGGCGACCGTCATCGCCTGCTTTGCCAGTGCGCAACCGCGCTCAAGCTCCGGCTTGTCGCTCATGATCGCAGCCGTTGCCAGGTCGAGCCGGGTCAGCGCCTGCGGGCCGCGTAGGCCGGCGTGGTCGTTGGTGCCCACGTAGCCCAGCCAGAACTGGATTACACGGCATCGCCCGTCGGCGCGGCAACAGTCGGGCGCTACGTAAACAATTCGCTGACAACACGTGCGGGATGGCCGGCCCCGGCCCGCGGAAGCTGTCAAGGCCGGTGCGAGATCAGATATCACGGCCTTCCAAGCCAACCCAGTGCGTGAACTCCCGCAGCGAGCCGGTTGATCGACGCTCAACGCGGGCCAGTGCGAGGAGAGTCTCGCGGACCATCGGATGGTTGCGGGTCTGTTGCGGCGCGAGCCGTCGGGCGGTGTTGAGGCAGGCGAGTGCCTTCTCGCCACGGTCACCGTTGTAGAGCCAGCCGCGCGCCAGGTCTATGTAGTGGTGGCTGGTCCGTTCGGGAGGAGTGCCTGGACCGATCCGAACATCGTGCGCGCGGGTCACCGCCGCGGGACCATCGTTGAGTTCGACGGCCAGGCCAACGCCCCAGATGGCGGCGTTGGTGGGGCCGAACGCCAGCCGGTAGTCGTCGCGATCAACACCGATCTGAGTAGCTATTCGGGCGGCTTCGGCGTGGTGACTCCAGGCATTGGCCGCGTTGCCCGCCCGAGCGTAGACAAGAGCGGACTTGAGGTGTAGAGCGCCGTAGACGGCCAGGGTTGCCTCGCCGTCACCCAGTTCCGGCCCCAGGTCGGCGCGGGCTCCCCGGAGCACCAGCTCTGCGACGCCCCAATCGCCGGTGGCAATCAGTTCTCCGGCCCGGTACCAGTCGCCGACTCGTTGCGCCAGACGATTACCGGACCTCTCGGCCGACCACTCGTAGCGGTCGGTCGTCATCGCCGAGAGGTCTGGGTATCCCAGCTTGTACACGAGTTGGCCTGTTGCGGCGTACGCCTCGGCGAGCAGGCCGTATAGCCGACCACGTTCCGTGCTGGTGTTGCTTAGATGGGTTGCCGCTCGCAGTTCGACGAGCAAACTTGGTAGCGCCGCCGCCATCCGATCGAACCGAGCTGCATGGCGATCTTTGCTGACCTGCGCGACTGCGGCAGCGAGTTCTGTCGTCGTGCGTGGTTGCACCTGCTCAACATCGGCGGGCGGCAGTCGGTACGCGGCCATCTCACGGCGGATGTCAGGGATCGCGGCGTGCAGCCTTGCTGCGGTTCGACTCTCGTCGCTGTAGGGCTGACCGGTCAGCGCGGCCGTGCTGACGCCGAGCGCGCGTGCCACTGCGGCAACCAGGGCAGGAGAGGCTGGTACTCGGCCCGTTTCGACTTTCGTCAGCAGGCTGTAAGAGACGTGGGCGCGATCGGCCAACTGTCGGCCCGTGAGACCGCGCATCTTTCGCCGGGCAGCGATACGTGTGCCGATCCGCTCGTCATCCTGCACGGATCCATTGTTGCTCGTTGTCGCGGCGTCATGGGTGCCTGACGAAGGCTCTTCTGCCGCGTACGTCGCTACGCCGCATGGTTGCAACAAGTTTGCAATTTCGCCCTCCGGCCGATCGATAGCGTCTGGCTCGCCAGCCGGTACCAAGCCGTAATCCGTCGGATTTGGGAGGTGGAAATGAAGACGCCGGTAGGGGTCGGAGCTTCATTGGGGATGCCCGCACAAACCTCTGTACGCGAAGAGCCAAGACCGCTGACGTCTCGGGCGGTAGCGCCGGGCCAGACAAGGAGAAGCGCAGCGATGACAGCCGGTCTGTCGGATGGCGGCCGCTGGTCGGACCGGCTCCACCTCGCCGATGACTTCTGGGTCATCGTCCACAATGCTGACTCTGGCCGTCCCCGGCTCAACGAAACCAGACGTAGCCTCGGTCTCGCCGGCGCGCTCCTCGGCGAACTGGTGCTCTCCGGGCACCTCGTCATCCATGACCGGAACGTCTACATCACCGACGTGACGCCGCCGGTCGACGCCACCTCACACCTGATCCTGGAGCAGATCGTCGCCGAGTCGCAGGCTCACCACGTACAGGTGTGGGTGAAGTTCCTCGCCGACAGCGCGGCAGCGACGATGACCGACCGGCTCATGCGCGCCGGCCTGGTCGAGCGCGAACAGCAGCGGCGGCGGCTGCGGCAGACCACTGTCGTGTACCGGCCGGTGGACCCCAATCGGGCGTACTGGCGACCGGTGCTGCTCAGGCAGGCGCTCGCCGGCAGGTACGGCCCGACGGGGTGGCCCGACATGTTCCTGGCCGGCCTGGTCGAGGCGACCGGCCTGCTGCCGGCGGTGCTGCAGGAGGACCACGCGGCCGGGCGGTCGTACCTCGCGCACTGGCTGCCCCGGGCCGATCCGCCGTCGCTCAACGAGCTTGTGGTCGCGGTCCGGGCCCTGGTTGGCCACCGGGAGGAGGCGTGACCCGCCGGGCACTGGTCACCGGTGCGGCCGGGTTCATCGGCTCGCACCTGGTCGACGCGCTGCTCATCCGCGGCTTCCAGGTCGTCGCTCTCGACCGCCGCAACGACACCGACAACCTCGCCGACGCCCGACGGTACCGCCAGTTCACGTTCGCCCATGCCGACCTGACCCGTGACGACCCGGGGGAGTGGGTCGCCGGCTGCGACACGGTGTTCCACTTCGCCGCCCCGCCTGAGGATGCGCTCACCGACCACCTGACCGCCACCAGTCGGCTGCTGGACGCGTGCGAAGCCGCTGGGGTGCGCCGGTTCGTGTACGCCTCCTGCGCCAGCGTGTACGGCACGCCCGGGCCCAACCGCGAGACCGACCCGCTGGCCCCGACCACCGCCCACGGCCAGGCGATACAGATCTCCGAGCAACTGTGCCTGTGTCGCGGCATCCCGACCGGCGCCACCATGTCCGTGGCCGCGCTGCGGTACGGCGAGGTTTACGGACCCCGTCAACACCCCACGGCGCTGATCCCGCGGATCATGCGCGCTGCCCGTACGAAAACCCCGATCGATCTGTACGGCGATGCCGGGCACCGCCAGCCCCTGTACGTCTCCGACGCCGTCCGGGCCGCGCTCGCCGCCGCCACCGTCGAGGTACGTGAGGCGGCCGTCAACGTCGCCGGCAGCCACACCGTCGACCTCGACGAACTGGTCGCCATCGTGCGTACCGTCACCGGCCTCCCGGTGCCCGTGTCCGGCGACCACCAGCGGTCCGACCACGCCGGGACCACCGTCGACCTGTTCAACGCCTGCTTCCTGCTGGGCTTCCGGCCCCGCATCAGCCTGCCCGACGGCCTGCGCCGCTACGGGATGGTCACCGCCGACCCGGCGAAGCGCAACGCGTCTCGCCGCCGCCGCAACGCGCCCAGATGGGGTTGACGCGGTCTTCCCGACTGCCCCGATCGGTGGAACGATCTGAACCGTGACAGCGCGCGCTGAGGTCTCGCAGGAGTCCGCTCTGGGAAGGTCAGACGTGCGGTGATGCCCCCGGGAAGGCGGTCGTGAATGAGCGGCAAGGTTGTCGTGAACCGGTGTATGTCGCTTGACGGCTTCATCGCCGGCCCCGGCCATTCCATGAACTGGGGGGATGGCCGCGCTCTCGCCGACTTCGTGGCACCGGACGACTTCGCGGAGATCGCAGCGGCCACCGGCGCCATGCTCGTCGGCCGGCGGACGTGGGAGGTAGGCGACCGGATGGAGGCCGAGAAGCCGGGCAGCGCCGACTACCCCTTCTCCGGATCCATGTTTCTCCTCACCCACAGGCCGCTGGAGCCGCCGAACCCGAACGTCACGATCCTCACCGGCGACATCGGCGAAGCGGTCGCCACGGCACTGGACGCTGCCGGCGGCAAGAACCTCGAAATCCTCGGCGCCGACGTGGCCGGCCAGTGCCTGCAGCGGGGGCTCGTCGACGAGATCCTGGTGTATGTACTGCCGGTTCTGCTCGGCGACGGCATCCGCTTCTCGGCCCCGGGCCTTGCGAGGACAGACCTGGAACCAATCAGCAGCACGCGGTCGGGCGACGCCACCATCCTCCGCTTCCGCGTCCGCAAGCAGTCCGACCAGACTGTCTGACTGTGTGTGTCCCTAATCTGGGCTTCGCGCCGGGCCCACGCGGTTACCGGCTCTGCCGAATAGCGAATGTGTGGGCGCGCGGCCCTTGTGGTTGGCCGGCACCGCCATGATTCCGGTCGGCACCCGCGCGCAGACACGCGCTGAACGTCGATGAGCGGATGTTTCACTCTCCGGTAGTCGGCTGCGGGGCGATAGCTGCGACGCGGTGCTGGCCGGCCTGTGGTCTGGTCGACTCTGTCCGCTGATCAGGCATGGGTATCGCTGCCTTCCCATGATGGGGGCTGGGCCCGGCGTCAACGGGGCGCTCAGGCCGGTACACCCGTGTCGGCCGCCCGGATGTGGATCGCGTCGACGTCGCCATCGGGTCGGGGTACCGAGGAGTACATCGTGGGCTTGAACCAGGTGGGCAGCGCGCGACGCAGGGCCTCCGGTCCGTGTATCTCAAGTTCTCCGGAGCGCAGGGCATCGAGCCAGGGCAGATCGCCCAGCCATACCGCGATCAGGCAGCGCAGGCTGGTGGTCACTACCACGGCCACCTCGTGGCCTGGGTCGGTGTCGCAGACGTCGGCGTCGGTCGGAGTGATCACCAGCCACCAGTCACGCAGTTGCGGCGCTACGGCATGGAACCGGAACTGGACCACGGTGCGTCGGTCCGGCACGGCGGCGTGCTCGATGTTGCGGTGCATGTCCCACAGCAGCAGCTTCGGGTCGAGGTCCTGGTCGCCGAGCTCGCCGATCCAGCGGACGCCCCAGGCGCCGAGCGCCATGACGATCGGCTCGAGCTCTCGCCCAGCCGGAGTCAACAGGTACCGGACCTCGGTGCCCTCCGGTCGCCGCTCCACGACGCCCGCGTTGACCAGTTGATGCAGCCGTTTCGACAACAGCGAGGGCGACATCCGCGGCAGGCCGCGGCGCAGCTCGTTGAAGTGGTGGCTGCCGGCGATCAGCTCTCGAATGACGAGCATCGTCCAGCGCTCGTCGAGTAGCTCCATGGCTTTGGCTACCGGGCAGAACTGATGGTACGAGCGTCCCATGCGGTGACGGTAGGCCGATGGCGGCGGCCGGTCGAGTACAGATGCAGTACTAGGCCGGCTCCGTCACCGCTCCTAGGGTCGATATCGGACAACGCGATGGGAGGACGGCGATGACCGCACCGATGGACGCGCTCGAGGCAGACCGGGCGCTCAAGACCAGGCACCGCGCGATGTGGGCGCTCGGGGACTATCCAGCGGTCGCCGCCGAGGTCATCCCTGCAGTCGGTCGGGTGCTGGTGGAGGCGTGCGGGGTCGGGCCGGGTCAGCGAGTCCTGGACGTCGCGGCCGGGTCGGGCAACGCGGCCATCCCGGCGGCGCTGGCTGGCGGGGAGGTGGTGGCCAGCGACCTGACGCCGGAACTGCTGGAGGCCGGCCAGCGCGTAGGGGCGCAACACGGCGCGCAACTACAGTGGCGCCAAGCCGATGCCGAGGCGTTACCGTTCGCCACCGGCGAGTTCGACGTCGTCATGTCGTGCCTCGGAGTCATGTTCGCGCCGCACCATCAAACCAGCGCAGACGAGCTTGTCAGGGTAACCCGTCCAGGGGGCGTCATCGGGCTACTCAACTGGACTCCTGAGGGGTTCATCGGGCAGATGTTCGCCGTCATGAAGCCGTACGCCGCGCCCCCGCCGGCCGGCGCGCAGCCGCCGCCATTGTGGGGTAACGAGGACTACGTCAGTGCCCTCCTCGGCGACCGGGTCACCGATGTCACCGCACAGCGGAAGACCGTCCGCGTGGATCGGTTCCCCACGGCGGAGGCGTTCCGCGACTTCTTCAAGAGCCGCTACGGGCCGACCATCGCCACGTACCGCAACATCGCGGAACATCCCGAACGTGTCGACGCCCTGGACCATGAGCTAGCTGAACTTGCCCGCCGACACGACCGCGGTGCAGGAGCGATGGATTGGGAGTACCTGCTGTTCACCGCTCATAAGGCGCGGTCGTAGCACCAGTAGATAAGAAGCCGAATTGAGGACGTTGCTTTGGGGGGAGTGGCCGGGTTGTTCGGTTCCGTCGTCGACCGCGTACCGCTGCCGGGTGAGCTGGTGTGTGGTCACCCGGCAGCGGCGGTTACGCCGTCAGCCGCGCCTGGTGCAGGATTGCGGCCAGCTCGATCGGTCGGCTGAGCATCGGCCAATGCCAGGTCGGCAGTTCCTCGTAGCGCCACGCGTCGCCGGCCATGTGGCGGTACAGCGGCATTGTCGCGGCCATCCCCTGCACCTGCGCGGCGGTGAAGCTCGACAGCACGCCGAGTCTGGGCAGCTTCTCCCACGCCCCGGTCAGCCGGACCGGTGCGGTGGCGGTCGCCCACGGCTGGTCGATCGACCGCTCGCGCAGCAGCGTGACGATCGAGTCATCCACGTCGGGCACGTCGGCGGCCAAGTCGGCCCAGGGCGGCGGCGGCAGCCGCCACCCGTCACCGTGGTCGGCCACCAATGCCGCGTTGCGCTCGCGCTCGGCCGGCGGGGTGAACTCGACCTGGGCCACCCCGTCGGGCAGCGGGCCGGTGTCGACATAGACCAGCTGGGCGACGCGGTCGGTGACGCGGTCGGCGGCCGCGGTGACGACGCTACCGGCGTAGCTGTGCCCGACGAGGACCACGTCGCGAAGGTTCTCGTAGCGCAGGAGGTTGACCACGTCGGTGACGTGGACGTCGAAGTCGGTGTCGGGACGGGCCAGGTGAGCGCGCTCCCCGAGGCCCGTCAGGCTGATCGGGTACACGTCGTGGCCGTGCCGGCGTAGTTCAGCGGCCGTCGAACGCCAGGCCCAGGCGCCGAGCCAGAACCCGGGGACCAGTACGAATGTCGTCATGCGCGGCACGCTACGGTCAATACCGGACAGTTTCCGCCCGGATTAGGAGGACTGCTTTGGCCAGGCCGACAGCGCGGGTACTGGCCCTGCTGGAGATCCTCCAGTCGGGCGGCGCATTCAGCGTCGCCGACCTGGCCCGCCGGCTCGGCGTCGACGAGCGCACCGTCCGCCGCTACACGACCCACCTCCTTGACCTGGGCATCCCGGTCGAGGCGCGCCGTGGCCGCTACGGCGGGTACCGGCTCGCGCCCGGATACAAGTTGCCGCCGCTCATGCTCACCGACGAGGAGGCGGTCGCCATCGTCCTCGGCCTTGCCGCCGGGCGCCGCGCGGGACTGGTCACAGCCGACCACACGGCCACCGAGAGCGCCACCGCCAAGCTGCGCCGGGTACTGCCAGCCGCCCTTGCCCGGCGCATCGACGCCCTACTGGCCACCATGGACGTCACCGGACCGGTCCGGCAACAAGCCCCACCCGGCATCGAGGTGCTGCTGGTGCTCGCCGAGGCGGCCCGCGACCGACACCCGGTACAGCTGACGTACACCACCTGGCATGGCCGCTCCAGTGAACGCGGCCTCGACCCGTACGGGCTGGTCTTCCACAACGGCCGCTGGTACGTCACCGGTCGCGACCACTCCAGCGGATCCGTGCGGACATTCCGACTCGACCGCATCGGCGCCATCGGCGCTACCGACGGGGCGTTCGAGGTACCGGCCGGGTTCGACCCCACCGGACACGTCCTTGCCGGCCTGGCCTCGGTGCCCTACGCCCACGACGTCTCGGTCCTGCTGCACACCAGCCTCGCCCAGGCACGGCGGCGGATCCCTCCATCGGTCGGCACACTCACAGAGGTCCCCAACGGAGTGCGGCTGACCACCCGAGCCGAACACCTCGACGGCGCCGCCCAGATGTTGGCCGGGCTCGGCTGGCCCTTCACCATCGAACGGCCCACCGAACTCAGAGCCGAGGTGCGCGCCCTGGCCGCCCGCCTACTCACCCACGCAGACGCAGGCGAGTAGACCGCCACAGCGGCCCGTCGACGTTGGTAAGCCGGGCAGTATGAAACATCCGCTCTTGCCGCAGATAGGTTGGGGTTCCGGTGGCGACCGCTGGCAGCGCACCGTCGAGTCCGATCTCCAGGTGTTTATACGCTGGTGTGACCAGGTCGGGGTCGACGTACTGACTGCGCGGCGAGTCGACATCGAGCTGTTCGTTCGCTGGCTGCAAGAGGTGCGGCGGTTCAGATCGCCGCCTACATGGCCTCCGGAACATGAGATGGCCGCAGCACTCGTCCGACTCTGGCGATGAGCGGACGTTGCCGTCAGCCGGGCGAGAGCGGCGTGGGCGTCTCGGCGGATCGTAGAGTGTGGCAAACGAAGAGTCGTTCCAGCGCGGGTCGATCAGGGGCGGAGGCCGGCTACGTGTCCGGATGGGCGTCGGGTAAGCGTCCGGCGCTCAGCAGACCGTCCAGCCGATCACGAACCACGGCATTCCGCCGGCTGCCCGGTTACCGGGCCGTCTGGATCCAGTCCTGGTAGTGCGTGGGTGCCAGGTGTGCGTCCGGGCCTGCGATGAGCACGTCACCGGTGACGCCCGCGAACATGCCGGCCTTGTCGTCGGTGATGACGGTCCGGTTGTCCTGCTGTGCCGCCAGGGTGACCCTGCCGAGTTCGTCGAGGGGGAAGACATCCGGGCCGGCAATGTTGCGGATGCCTCGCAGCGGCGTGCCGGTGGAGACGTCGACGACCGCGTCGACGACGTCCGCAGCGGCGATCGGCTGAAGGCGGGTAGAGGGCAGGCGAACGGTGGTGTCGTCGGAGGTCCAGAACACGACCGCGTCCATGAACTCGAAGAACTGGGTGGAACGCACGATGGAGTACGGCGTGGGCCCCTGGCGGAGCAGGTCCTCCTGCAAGGCCTTGGCACGGTAGTAGTCCAGCTGGGGCACCTGGTCCACACCGACAATCGAGAGGATCACCTGGTGCCGGACACCGGCGCGCTCTCCGGCGGCCAGCAGGTTGTTCATGGAGGTGCGGAAGAAGTCCAGGGACGCCTCGTCGAATGTCGGCGAGTTCGCCAGGTTGACCACGACCTCGGCGCCTTCTAGGGCCTGGTCCAGACCCTTCCCCGTGATCAGGTCGACGCCGGTGGACGGTGCCGCGGGGACGGCCTCGTGTCCGGCCGCGGTCAGCTTCTGGACCACCTGCGAGCCGATCAGTCCGGTACCGCCGATGACGGTGAGCTTCATGGCTCTCACCTTTCCAATAACCGGTGCCTCAATCCCAGGAAGAACTCGCCCAGATCGCATACGCGCCCCTGCCGGTCGCTGTACAGCCATCCGTGTCGCTGTACAGCCATCCGTACAGCCAAGCCGGCCGACAGATCGAGCAGGTCAGCAGGCGTAGTCGACGAATCCGCGGTGACCTGCGAGTACTGCGGCGCGCGCCGGGAAGGCTTCGCGTAGCGCGGCTGATCCACGAAACGCTATGCGACGCCTATCCGAAGTGCTCCCGGGCGTACCGCTCAGCCGGCTACCGGGGTGGGCGTGCCGGTATGGGTGGCCAGGTCGTCGCTGGCGTGGTCGGGAAGGTCTCGGTCGGTGTGGTCGGCGTGGAACAACGCCTCGTTCAGCAGCGCGCGGACGTGGACGTCGGCGGCGGAGTAGTACACGAAAGTGCCCTCGCGGCGGCCGCGGACCAGGCCGGCCAGGCGCAGCTTGGCCAGGTGCTGGCTGACGGCGGTGGGGGCGGCGCCGACCAGCTCGGCCAGGCACGCCACCGACGACTCGCCCTGCAACAGCGCCCACAGGATCTTGATGCGGGTCGGGTCGGCGAGCAGTCGGAAGCCCTCGGCGGCGAGGTGGACCTGCTCGTCGTTGGGCATCTGGAAGTCCGGCAGCGAGCTATGCACGCGCCCAGCCTAACGTGAACATCTCTATTCGTCTGCCTAGCTGCTTGGCTACCTGCGTGAGTACGCAGGTATTGTGGCTCGGTGTGACGGTCAGCCTTGAAGACATCTCCACGCCGGTTGCCGCGCCGACGCCCCGGCAATCCGCAGCCCGCAGGCTGCCCGCCAGGCTGTGGGCCCTGGCGGAGGTGCGCTGGGCGGCGCTCGCCACCGTGCTGTTCGCCCTCGGCGGCGCCGCGCAGCTGGCCGGGGCACCGCGGCCGGTGTGGTGGGGGCTGTACCTGGCCTGCTACGCGGCCGGCGGCTGGGAACCCGCGCTGGCTGGGCTACGGGCGCTGCGGGACAAGAGCCTCGATGTCGACCTGCTGATGATCGTCGCCGCAGTCGCGGCCGCCGGCATTGGGCAGGTCTTCGACGGCGCGTTGCTGATCGTCATCTTCGCCACCTCCGGCGCGCTGGAGGCGTTCGCCACCGCGCGGACCGCCGATTCGGTACGCGCCCTGCTCGATCTCGCACCGGAGAAGGCCATCCGGGTCCGTCCCGACGGTGGCGAGGAGATCGTCGGCGCCGCAGTCCTCGAGGTCGGGGACGTGGTCCGGGTACGGCCGGGCGAGCGCGTCGGCGCCGACGCCGTCGTCGTCGACGGGGCCAGCGAGGTCGACCAGGCCTCGATCACCGGCGAGCCGCTGCCGGCGTCCAAGTACCCCGGCGACGAGGTGTTCGCCGGCACCCTCAACGGCACCGGTTCGTTCACCGCACGCGTACACCGCCCGGCCGGGGAATCGGTGATCGCCCGCATCGTCGCCCTGGTCGACGAGGCGTCCGCGACGAAGGCCCGTACCCAGTTGTTCATCGAGAAGGTCGAACAGCGGTACTCGGTCGGCGTCGTCGTAGCCACTCTCGCGCTGTTCGCGATTCCGCTGGCGCTCGGCGCGGCGCTGCAGCCGACGCTGCTGCGGGCGATGACCTTCATGATCGTCGCCTCGCCGTGCGCGGTGGTGCTGGCCACGATGCCGCCGCTGCTGGCGGCGATCGCCAACGCCGGCCGCCACGGTGTGCTGGTCAAATCCGCCGTGGTCATGGAACAGCTTGCCGACAGCCAGGTGGTGGCGTTCGACAAGACCGGCACCCTGACCGAGGGCGCCCCGCGCGTCGCCGAGATCCACCCCGCCGACCGGCTCAGCGGCGATGAGCTGCTGCGGCTGGCTGCCGGCGCCGAGTACCCCAGTGAGCATCCGCTGGCCACGGCGGTGCTGGCCGCCGCCCGCCAACGCGGACTGGCCGTCCCGGTGGCAGCGGGCTTCGCGTCCACCCCCGGCCGAGGAGTGTCCGCCACCGTCGAGGGGCGGCAGGTGTGGGTGGGCAGCCCCGCGCTGCTGGCCGACCTGTCACCGACGTCGGGTGGCACCGACGCGCTGGCGCAGGTCACCGCCGCGGTCGATACTGCCGAGAACGCCGGTCGCACCGCCGTCGTGGTCATCGTCGACAACGTCCCCGCCGGTGTCCTTGCCCTCGCGGACCAGTCGCGCCCGCGCGCTGCCACCACCGTCCGCGCGCTGACCGTACTCACCGGCACTCCGCCGGTGCTGCTCACCGGCGACAACTCCGGCGCCGCCCGCCGCCTCGCCGACGAGGTCGGCATCTCCGACCTGCACGCGGGACTGCTGCCTGCCGACAAGGTCGCCCGCGTACGGGACCTGCAACGCGACGGTCGGCGGGTACTGCTCGTCGGCGACGGCGTCAACGACGCCCCCGCCCTGGCCGCCGCCGACCTCGGCGTCGCCATGGGTCGTCACGCCTCCGACCTCGCGCTGCAGACAGCCGACGCGGTCATCGTCCGCGCCGAACTGCCCACCCTGCCCGCAGTCATCGCACTGTCGCGCCGAGCCCGGCGGCTCGTCGTGGCCAACCTCGTCATCGCCGCGACCTTCATCACCGTGCTGGTCGCCTGGGACCTGTTCGGCCACCTGCCACTGCCCCTCGGTGTGGCCGGCCACGAGGGCTCCACCGTCATCGTCGGCCTCAACGGCTTGCGCCTTCTCCGCGCCCGCGCGTGGCGCACCGAAATGATCAGCTAGCGAAGTACGCCCCCGTCCCGTCGGGTGAGTGCGCTGCGCGCCATCACGAGCAGTGACCGACCGGTGCGGACCGCGCGACCGGGTTCCCGCGCTGCCGGCGGTATCGCCGAATCTTCGCCGGGACCATGCGCGTCGGCCGTGACCCGGTGGCACTGAGGCGACTGGTCACGGCCTACGGCGAAAGGCGCTCGCGTTTAGCGATCAAGGCCTATTCGAGTATGGGATATCGTCACGCTGCGACGGCGCTGTCGGTGATAGGCCCGTTGTGTTTTGGGTGCTTCGCTGGCATGAACTCGGGCATGACGCGAAGTTCTACCCGTATGACCTGTTTTTGCAGTTCCGGATTGACTGGTGCGGCATCAGGTCGGCGACGGAATGTGTGCTTCGCCAGCCACAGGAATGCTGCAGCGATCCAGCCAGACGGCGAGCTGTTCAGGAGATGCTCGAGGTTCGCCGCCCTGAAGTCACTGAAGTACTTGAGGAGTGCCTGGCGATCCGTCAGTGGAACGCGGTCATTGAGCATGTCGTCGGTGATTGACGGAAGTCGCGTTTCGCCAAGCAGGACGACGGCCAGCATCACGTCGGAAAAAGAGTGTCTCTTCGCGTCTCGTATATGGGTCTCGATGAGGTCTAGTAGCTTGATTGCCCCCGGGCTGAGCTCTATTGCCCCGCTGAGTAAATCGTCGACCAGCGAATCTCGTAGATTCCACAGGTGATTGCGGAATCTGCTATGTGCCCAGTTGGAAAGCTGGAGTATCAGGCCTACTGGCAGCAGCGCAGCCGCTAGGAGCATGAACGAGAGCGCTAGCGAAGATCCATTCATCGTGCGTCTCCCGTGATAGAGGTCCCTTGCCTGCTTACGCTGCAGCTTCGGGTGGCGACTGCCGTAGTTGCAGCAGGGTGCGCTCGAGACTGTCCGCCCGCCCTCGAATGCGATCTATTTCTTTTTGTCCGTGGCTCCGCGTTGACGAGCGTGACATCGACAAACTTAACGCTTCACGGTCTGGCGTGCTGCCCCGTGGTGCGCCCGGTAGGGCTGAGCGGTGGCGGTTGCTGCGTACGGATGCAGCGAAAGGTGTCGATGTCCTTGGTTGGCGCAGTGAAGTCGGGCGTATGCAACCGCAGGCGCTTGTCTGCCGCAGGCGTTGTCGACGGGACGGCGGCCGATTGTCCTCTGACCTGCGCTAATGTTGCGCCCTGCGCCAGGTTGACTCCAGCGCGTATTGAGGAGGGGTCGGATCACGTTAGGGAGGCAAGAGACGTGACGCTCGCCTCTCCGGGAACCTCCCGGGTCGAGTCGACGACTACCTGATTCGATGCTGCTGAGCGATTTTTGGGAGGGTTGATGCGCGAGCGTACTGCTCGTCCAGGCCGGGTGAAGGTCGGAATGTCGATTGTTGGCCTGCTTGCCGTCGCGGCGCTGGCTGGGTGTGGCGGAAAGGCCCACACTCCGACCGATACGCCGGCCAGCGCCCACGGAGTGCCCTCCGGCATGTCGATGGGTGACCCCTCGGCGACCCCCGCAGACAAGATCGACGGTGCGAAGAAGTCGACCTTCACGCTGCTCGACACCCGGCCGCCCGGCACCGACAGCGCGGCCGGAACAGCTTGGCTGGCCCAGAACGACAAGGGCACGACGGTCACGATCACGATGACCGGACTCAAGCCGGGCAAGGAGTACATGGCCCACCTGCACGCGCAGGCCTGCGCCAAGGACAACGGCGGTCCGCACTTCATGTTCGACCCGGCCGGCCCGACGACGCCGCCCAACGAGGTGCACCTGGGCTTCACCGCCGATGCCGCCGGCAAGGCGACGGTGACGGTCGCCAACGACCGCAAGGTCGGCGATGGTGCCCGCGCGCTGGTCGTGCACCCCATGGACGCGATGGACAACAGGTTGGCATGCGCCGACTTCTGACCATCCTGATGCTGGCCGCGGGGATGCTCACCGTCCCCGCGCCGGCATCGGCGCACAGTGGCCTGGTCAGCGCCTCGCCCGGCCCCGGCGACAAGATCGCCCCCGGTGCGCAGGCCGTGGCCCTGACGTTCGGCCCGCTACGCGATCAGGGGCCGCACCGGGTCAGCGTATCCGGCCCCGATGACAAGCCAGTGGCTTCGGGGCAGCCGGTACTGGTCGACGGCAGCACGCTCTGCCTCTCGGTGACCGCGCTGCAGCGGCCGGGGGTGTACGCGGTGTCGTATTCGACGGTGGCCAGAGACGGTGACGCGCAGCAGAGCAAGTTCTACTTCCAGGTCGTGGAGTCCGGCGGCCGGGTCGCAGACGCGGCCGCGTGCCAGGGCCACCGGCTGCCGTCGCCCACGATCCAGGCGCAACAGCACGCTTCGAGCAACCGGATCCTGACGATCGTGTTCTGCACCATTTTGCTGATCAAGGCCGGTGCCACGGTCGCGATCGTGCGCGTGATGCGCAAGCGCCGGCGGCGCACGGCCGACATCGGCTGACAAAATCTACCCGGGGCGGCCCCGGCTAACCGGCCGCTGCGGCGCCGGTGTCGTTTCGGTACACGCTCAGCGCCACCTCGACGAAGTTCTGCACCGTACGCGACAGCGCCCGCTCGGGCGAGTACGCGATCGACACCTCCGTGTTGGCGGCCGCGTCCTCCAGCGCGAGGTAGCGCAGGCTGGGCAGCCTGAGCGACCGCAGCGAGTCGGGCACGATCGCCACGCCCGCGTCGCTGGCCACGAGGCCCAGAATCGTCGGGAACTGGACGGCCTCCTCGGCGGGTTCGAGGCGGAACCCGGCGGCGTGACACAGCCCGGCGATGTGGTCGTACAGCAGCGACACCCGGTGGCGCGGGAAGATGATGAACCGCTCGCCGGCCAGCGAGGCGAGCGTCACGCTGCGCTGTCCGGCCAGGCGGTGGGATTCGTGCACCGCGAGGTACAGACGCTCGCGTACGAGCGGGCGGATGACGAGATCGTCGACCACGCCCGCCTCGCGCACGATGCCGACGTCGAGTCGGCCCTCCCGGAGGTCGTCGAACTGGGCCGGTGTGGTCATTTCGTGCAGTTGCAGGTCGATCCCTGGCCAGCGCTGGTGCAGGGCCTTCGTCACGTTGGGGATGATCTGGAGTGCCGCCGACGAGACGAAGGCGAGGCGAAGGACGCCCGCCTCACCGTTCGCCGCCTGAGTGACCGACGTCCTGGCTCGCTCCACGCTGGCGAGCACGCGCCGAGCCTCCGACTGCATGGCCCGGCCCGCGTCGGTCAGCTCCACCCTGCGCGTCGTCCGGATGAACAGCGGTGTGCCCAGCTCACGCTCCAGGCGGCGGATCTGCTGACTCAGGCCGGGTTGGGCGATGCGCAGATGCTCGGCGGCGCGGCCGAAATGTAGTTCGTCCGCGACGGCGAGGAAGTAGCGCAGCTGCGAGAGCTCCATCGATTAAGCATATTCGCTTATTAATCTTGCGTCGATTGGTCTTTGTGTTCCGAATGATGTCGTCCTTACGCTCATCGCCATCGTGGACATCAAGTACGGATTCCGCAGGGGAGAACCGGTGGCTCAGCCGAACACAGCGAACCGCGGCAGCGACGTCTGGAGGGAGGACTTCCTCGTCATCGACGGTCTGCAGATCACCAACTGGGATCGCGCGGCCCTGGAGGAGCTTCGCACCGGGGGAGTGTCGGGAGTCAACGCGACCTGCGCGGTCTGGGAAGGGCCGACCGAGGCGCTGCGCAACATCGGCGACTGGTACCAGCTGGCGCGCAAGCACAGCGACCTGGTGACCCTCGCGTCCACCGTGGGCGACATCGTGGCGGCCAAGGCGGAGGGCCGGATCGCCGTCCTGCTCGGGTTCCAGAACACCTCGCCCTTCGCCGACGACTACACCCTCGTCGAGGTGTTCCACCGCCTCGGCGTACGGATCGCGCAGTTGACGTACAACATTCAGAACGTCGTCGGAGGCGCCTGCTACGACCCGGAGGACTCGGGCCTCACCCGCTTCGGGCGCAACATCGTCGCCGAGATGAACCGCGTCGGCATGCTGGTCGACCTCTCCCACGTCGGCAACCGCACCTGCCGGGATGCCATCGACGCCTCGGCCACCCCGGTGGCGATCACCCACGCCAACCCGACGTGGTTCTTCGACACCGCCCGCAACAAGCCAGCCGACGTCATCAAGGCCCTCGTCGACCGCGGCGGGATCCTGGGCTGCTGCCTCTACCCGAACGTCCTCGGCGGCGCCCGGGTCACCCGCGAGCAGTTCTGCGAGATGGTGGTACGCCTGGTCGACGAGATCGGCATCGAACACGTCGCGATCGGCAGCGACTGCGCCCGAAACTGGGACGACGACTACGTCGGCTGGCTGCGCAACGGCCGGTGGCAGCCGCCGAGCGGCGACGGGGACAAGCCCACCTGGCCGTCGTGGCCGAGTTGGTTCACCGGCCCGGAGGACTTCCCGACCCTCACCGAGGGACTGTTCGACGCCGGCCTGAACGACGACGACGTGGCGCGGGTCCTGGGCGGCAACTGGCTGAACCTGTTCGAGACCGTCTTCGAGGGGAGCGCGTGATGCCCGCTTCGATCCGAATCATTCCGCACGCGGACGGCCAGGACCGTCCGTACCAGGCGGCGACGGTGCACGGGGGCGTCGTCTACCCGTGCGGGCAGGTCCCGGTACGTACGGACGGAGTCGTCCCGGCCGATTTCGCCGAGCAGGTCACGGTATGTCTGGACAATCTGGAGCGCGTTCTCCACGCCGCAGGGTCAGACCTAGATCACTTGCTGCAACTCACCGTGTACCTTGCCGATCTAGCCGATTTCGACGCGTACAACGCCGCCTACCTGGCGCGACTGCGCGGACGACCGCTTCCACCTCGCACCACCGTGCAGGTTGCGGGGTTCCGCGGCGGCAAGCGGATCGAAATCAGCGCCATCGCGGCCGTTGCATCAGCTGACCAGGGAAGTTAGCCATGGACAAATATGACACTCCGCAGGGTAGCGCCGGCCCGGCCGCCTTCGTGCGGGCTGCGAACATCGTGAAGGCGTACGGCGACCACCGGGCCGTCGACGACGTGTCGATGGACCTGAAGGCGGGCGAGGTCGTCTCCATCATCGGCCCCAGCGGCGCCGGCAAGAGCACGTTCCTGCGCTGCCTCAACTTCCTGGAGATGCCCACGGCGGGCGCGGTGACGATCGGCGACCGGTCGGTCGCGGTCGGCCCGGACCACGCGACGCCGTCGCGTAAGGACCTCGCCGCGCTGCGCCGCAACGTCGGCATGGTGTTCCAGTCGTTCAACCTGTTCCCGCACCTCACGGCGCTGCGCAACATCTCCCTGCCGCAGGAGCGGGTGCTCGGCCGGTCCCGGCAGGAGGCCGACGAGCGCTCCCGCGCGCTGCTGGCGCGGGTCGGGCTGAAGGACAAGGCGGACAGCTACCCGTCGCGCTGCTCCGGCGGCCAGCAGCAGCGCATCGCGATCGCGCGGGCCCTGGCCCTCGACCCGGCCGTGATGCTGTTCGACGAGCCGACCTCGGCGCTGGACCCGGAGGTCGGCATGGAGGTCCTCGCCGTCATGCGCGAACTCGCCGGCGACGGAATGACCATGGTGGTCGTCACCCACGAGATGGCCTTCGCCCGCGACGTCTCCGACCGGGTCGTGGTCATGGTGGACGGGGCCGTCGTCGAGGACGGCAGCCCCGAGGTGGTCATGAGTGACCCGACGAACGCGCGGACCCGGCAGTTCCTGAGCGCGGTGCTCGGCCGATGAACACGCAGAGTCTGGTCTACCTGCTCGGTGGGGTCGTCGGCACCCTTGTCATCACGGGCGCCGCCTTCGCCATCGGAGCGGTGCTGGGTGCCCCGGTCGCATGGGCGCAGCGCTCCCGCTTCTTCCCGGTACGCGCGCTGATCCGTACCTATGTGGAGATCATTCGCGCGGTGCCGCCGCTGGTCTGGATTTTCGTCGTCTTCTTCGGCCTGCCCGAGGTGGGGGTGAGCCTCCAGCCGCTCACCGCCGCCATCGTCACGCTCGGCGTCATCGCGTCGAGCTACCTGGCGGAGATCTACCGGGGCGGCCTGGCCGCCATCCACCGGGGACAGTGGGAAGCCTGCGCGGCCCTGGGGATGAGCGGGCTCGACACCGCCAGGCACGTGGTCGCGCCGCAGGTGCTCCGGGTCATCCTGCCCACCGCGGCGACCTACCTCATCGGGCTGTTGAAGGACTCCGCGCTCGCCTCGGCGATCGGCGTGGCCGAGATCGCGTTCCGGGCTAACGCCGAGACGCAGCGGACCGGGCTGGGGCTCACGTTCTTCGTCGCGGCCGGCGTCCTCTACGTCCTGCTGAGCCTGCCGCTGGCGGCGATGTCCCGTCGGCTCGACAGCCGCATCCGTGCGCGCTACGCGATGACGTGATGGGGGCGCTCTCATGAAATGGACGGAGTACCTTCCGGAGCTCGCGAGTGGCCTCGGCGTCGCCCTGCGGCTCACCGGACTCTCGCTGCTGCTGGGTTTCCCGCTGGGCCTGGTGCTGGCGAAGCTGACCGACAGCCGGGTACGCGCGCTCCGGCTCGTCGCCGTGGGCCTGGTCGAGATCGGGCGCGGGCTGCCGCTGCTCGTGCTCCTGTACCTGGTGTACCAGGGTCTGCCCCAGGTCGGGCTGACGGCGACCGCCATGGTCTCGGCCGTAGCCGCGTTCACCTGGTCCGCGGCCGCCTACTCGGCCGAGGTCATCCGTGCCTGCCTGGTGGCGGTCCCGGTCGGCCAGCGCGAGGCCGCCATCGCGGCGGGCATGAGTGACCGCGACACGTTCCGGTTCGTCATCTTGCCGCAGGCGGCACGGCTCGCGGTGCCGCCGCTGATGAACCTGGCGGTCCAGTGGTTCCAGTTCACGTCCCTGGCCTACGTCATCACGCTGCCCGAGATCATGCAGGCGGCGTACCTGCTGGGCACGGTCAACTTCGACTACCTGTCCGTCTTCCTCGCGGCGGGCTTCCTCTACGCCGCCGTCACGATTCCAGCGTCCGGCCTGGTCTCTCTCGTCGAGAAACGACTCAGCCGGCACTTGTAGATTCCGCGCCCACCTGTCCGTCAGAAAGGTCCTCAACGATGAGTACGCGCACGCCCAAGTTAGCCGCCGCGGCAGGCTCCGTGGTGGTCGCCCTGGCGCTCACCGCCTGCGGTGGCAACAGCAAGAGCAATGGCAACGACGCACAGGCCGGCGGCGGCTGCAAGCCCGCCCACAACAACGTCAAGACGATCGAGCAGGGCACGCTGACCGTCGCGGCCTACGTGTACCCGCCGTTCGCCGACGTCAAGGACGGCAAGCTCACCGGGGCCGAGGGCGAGATCCTCACCAAGGTGGCCGAGATGGAGTGCCTGAAGATCAAGGTCGTGCAGGGCGCCAGCTCCGCGATGATCCCCAATGTCCAGTCGAAGCGCGCCGACACCACCCTGGGCAGCTGGTACCGCACCGCGAAGCGGGCCGAGGTCGTACGGCTCGGTGCCCCGGTCGTGGCCGACCGGCTCTCCCTGGTCTCCGCCAGCGGGGTGTCGAGCATCCAGGACCTGAAGGGCAAGAAGGTCGGCTCCGTCCTGGGCTTCCTCTGGAACGACGACATGAAGAAGCTGCTCGGCGACGACTACAAGCTGTACGACTCCGCGGAGGCCGAGTACGCCGACCTCAAGGCGGGCCGCATCGAGGTCGCCGTCAACGGCTCGTCGGCCGCGGCGTACCAGCTGCAGAAGCACCCCATCGACGGTGCCAAGATCAAGATTCCGGGGCCGGACCCCGCGGTCAAGTCGACGCTGAAGCCGGGCCAGACGCAGTTCCCGGTCAGCAAGGACAACGAGGACCTCGGCAAGGCCATGGACGAGAACGTCGCGACCCTGCGCAAGAGCGGTGAGCTGAAGAAGATCCTCGACAAGTACGGCTACGTCCCGGAGGCCTCCGAGCCGGGCGAGCCCAACCTGCTCTGACCGACGCCGGGTCCTGGGGACGCTTCGCCGCTGTGAACGAGGAGCAGAGAACTGTGATTGACACGCAAAAACCGACCAGCCCGGTGCGCGCCCAGTTGCCCGCCCCGGACGAACTCATGCAGCCGACGAGACTGGCGACGCTGGCGCCCTCCCGGCTGAGCGCGAGCCGGTCGCTGCTGAACAAGATGGCCCGGGAAGAGTGGTCCGTCGAGTGTGTCCGCTTCGACATCGACGACCGGGCCCGGGGCGAGGCCATCTACCGGGTCCACGCCCCAGGCATGAGCTTCGACTTCATGGTCTTCTCGTTCGAGCCGGTCCTGGAGGGGCGGACCGGACGGATCATCGGGACGGCCTGGGACATGCTCGGCGCGCTCGTCGAGGGCGAGGCCACGCCCGAGATCGTGGACCAGACCCGCGCCGAGATGCCGAAGCTGTACGCGGGCCGGGCCACCCCGAACACGCTCATCTGGTGCCGCTCCAACCGCAGCCTCCGGCTCTTCGAGCACGTGGTGGAGCGGCTCGCCGCCGGGGCGCAGCCCGACGGGGACGAGCTGTGGCGCGTCGGGTACCTGATGCGCAACACCGGCCTGGACGGCAACGGCACCTTCGGGACGAAGTCGTTCGTCGCGTACGAGGCCGACCACCCGCTGCGGGTGCCGTACCACGCCCAGATGCTCGCGGTGTTCCTCATGCGGGAGTTTTCGTTCGACCTCGCCGAGCACCTCGCCCGGACCATCAACCCGCAGGCGGCGACGCTCGACGCCGACCTCAAGCGCATCCTCGGGCTCGGCAACGGCTCCGGCCTCGGCCTGGTCTACTTCGTCAACAACCACCCGGTGCTCCTGGACCGGTGGCTCACCCTGCGCGCCGAAGCGGTGCGGATGTGCCAGGACCTCCCCGTCGTCGTCGGGTCGCCCGCGTGGAACCGCATGCACGACCTGCTGCGGCGGGCGGCCCGGTTCTACGACGACGACCCCAGCCCGTACGAGGCCTTCACGCACCCCACGGTCATCGCCGAGGGGCTGCGCCTGATCCGCAAGGAGCTCGAGGCGCTCGCCGCGGCCGGCGGCGACGTCCGGTACGGCGACGTGGTGGCCAGCGACCGGTACGACGTGTGTCAGGAGGCCATCGAGGTCTTCAACGTGCTCCTGCTGGAGCTGCGGCCCGACGAGGTCGACGCGGCGATCGAGCACTTCGCCGTCGACGAGACGCTGCGCGGACGGCCGGAGGCGACCGTACGCGAGCTTCTGGATCTCATCCGGCGCGACTACGGCTGGGCGTACGCCTACGACATGGCCGACCCGCGCCAGTGCCGCTACCGCTGGTACAAGTCCGAGACGGCCGAGGAGCCGCGGCGCGGCCCGGTCGAGGAGGTCCCGGTCAGCCACGAGTGGGCGCTTGACATCCCGGGTGAGGTGCAGCGGATCACCCGACGCCTCGAGGCCGAGCCGACCGACCGCACCGTCGGCGAGTACCTCCTGGACTACCCGGAGGATCGCCGCATGGTCGAGCGGATCCAGGGCCTCGCGGAGCTGTCCTACCACTCGCCGCACATGAACATGCTGGCCGAGGACTTCATCCCGGTGCACATCATCCGGCTGATGAACGCGGCCTTCCACGGCATCGACAAGACGGTGGACAACTTCGGCCGGTTCGTCATGGGTCTGCTGCTGCACGGCGCGCCGACCCGTGCCGACCTCAACCAGCGCAGCGGGCTGGACTGGATCTACCCCGAACGACCTGCGGAGCGTGCGTAACCATGTCGATTCTCAACATCTCGCTCCGGGAGGCCCGGGTCACGGTGGGGCGCACGCTGTGGCTCACCGGCATCCCGCTGGGCGCCGCCCCGTCCGCGCGCGAGACGGTGATCGCCTGCGAGGCGGTCGGCCTGGCCGGGTTCCGGCGGCTGCGTGACGACTTCGACCTGCTCACCGAGTCGGTCGGCCGGCGGCTCGCGCTCCGGTCGGACGGCGCCGACGTCGTCGTCGACGGCACCGGCGTGCACGCCTTCTTCGCCGTGCCCGGCCTGCTCGACGTCGCGGCGCTGACCGTCGCCCGGCACGCCCATGCGCGGGTACGCGTCGACGGCGTGACCCGGCCGGATCTGCTGGCCGTGCTGCCGCACCTGGCTCAGGACGGCCTCCGGGTCGACGTACAGTTCCTGTCCCCGGAGAGCGTCGAGATCGTCGCTGAGCGCGGCGCCGCCGACGCCTCCCCGGTCGACGCGGTCGCCACTCAGGGCATGCCGGTCGATGCCGATCTGTACTGGGAGCTCTACCGCCTCAGCGACCGGGCGCTGACGCCCGACTCTCCGCTCTCGCGCAACCACACCGGCCGCTCGGTCTTCAACGAGAACGGTGAAGTCATCGGCGAGCTGGGCGAGGACTGGCACGGAGAGGTGCCGGCGTCGGCGAAGTAGTCCCAGGCACGGGGTAGCGTTCGTCGGGCAGCCATGGATTCTCGTCATGGCTGCCCGACACCTACTCTCCGGGACGGTTGGAACGTGGTCGAGACGGTCAGCGGCGGCGACGACGCGTACCTGTGGTTGGAAGATCTTGAAGACGAGGGCGCCGCGCGGTGGGTCCGCGACCGCAACGCTGAGACGGTCGGGGCGCTGACGTTCGGCGACTCGTTCGCCGCGCTGCGCGCGGAACTGCGCGACGTGCTCGACTCGGCCGACCGGATCCCGTACCCGACGCTGCGCGGGGAGTACCTGTACAACCTGTGGAAGGACGCCGCGCACCCGCGCGGGTTATGGCGGCGCACGACCCTCGACAGCTACCGCACGGACGCGCCGGACTGGCAGGTGCTGCTCGACCTCGACGCCCTCGCCGAGCGGGAGGGCGAGAACTGGGTCTGGCAGGGCGTCGAGGTGCTGAAGCCCGGTTACGAGCGCTGCCTGATCAGCCTGTCCCGGGGCGGCTCCGACGCCAGCGTCGTGCGCGAGTTCGACCTGCGTGACGGTGTTTTCGTCGCGGGCGGCTTCACTCTGCCCGAGGCCAAGAGCGGCGTCGGCTGGATCGACGCCGACCACATCTACGTGTCGACCGACTTCGGGCCCGGTTCGCTGACGAACTCCGGCTACCCGCGCATCGTCAAGCGGTGGCGGCGCGGGACGCCGCTGTCGGCGGCGGTCACCGTCTTCGAAGGCGCGGCGGAGGACGTCGCCGTCGGCGCCGAGCACGACCCGACGCCGGGCTTCGAGCGCGACTACGTGTACCGGATGCTCGACTTCTACCGCAGCGAGCGGTACGTCCGCACGGCCGCAGGCGAGCTGATCCGCCTCGACGTGCCCGACGACGCGAAGATCGACATGCACCGGGAGTGGCTGCTGATCCGGTTACGGTCGCCGTGGACCGTCGGCGCGGTCACCTACCCGGCCGGGGCCGTGCTGGTCACCGGGCTCGACGCGTACCTCGCCGGCGACCGGGACCTGACCGTCCTGTTCGAACCCGACGAGCGGACCTCGCTGAGCTACCACGTGTGGACGCGCAACCACCTGCTCCTGGCCACGCTCGCGGACGTGCGGAGCCGGCTGGAGGTGTTCACTCCGGGCGATGCGGGCTGGAGTCGCGCGCCGCTCGCCGGGGCCACCGAGTACGACCACGCCGACATCGTGGACACCGACTCGGACGTGGGCGACGCGTACCTGCTGTCGGTAACCGGCTTCACCCGGCCCACCACGCTTCGCTATGGCCAGATTGGCGGTGAGGTCGAAGACCTCAAGCGGGAGCCGGAGTTCTTCGACGCGGCCGGCCTGACCGTGCGGCAGCACTTCGCCACCTCCGCCGACGGCACCCTGGTGCCATATTTCGTGGTGGGGCCGCAGGACCCGGCCGCCGGGCCGACGCTGCTCACCGCGTACGGCGGGTTCGAGATCTCGCTGACGCCGAGCTACGACGCCGCCATCGGGCGGGGCTGGCTGGCCCGCGGCGGCACCTACGTGGTGGCCAACATCCGGGGCGGCGGGGAGTACGGCCCGCGCTGGCACCGGGCCGCGCTCCGGGAGAACCGGCCGCGGGCGTACGCCGACCTCGCCGCCGTCGCCACCGACCTGGTCGAGCGGGGCATCACGACGCCGCAGCGGCTGGGGGTGCGGGGCGGCAGCAACGGCGGCCTGCTGACCGGGGTCATGCTCACCCGCTACCCGGAACTGTTCGGCGCGGTCGTCAGCGAGGTGCCGCTGCTCGACATGCGCCGCTTCCACCTGCTGCTGGCCGGGGCGTCCTGGATGGCCGAGTACGGCGACCCGGACACCGAAGCCGACTGGGCGTACCTGTCGAGGTTCTCGCCGTACCACAACGTGCGGGCCGGCCGGCCGTACCCGCCGGTCCTGTTCGTCACCTCCACCCGCGACGACCGGGTCCACCCCGGGCACGCCCGCAAGATGGTGGCGCTGCTGCGCGAGCACGGCTACGACGTGTCGTACTACGAGAACGTCGAAGGCGGGCACGGCGCCGCCGCCGACAACGAGCAGCTGGCGTTCAAACGGGCGCTGATCCTCGAGTTCTTCTGGCAGCGGCTCAAGTAGTCCCCGTGATCATCCGGAGTTTGCGGTGCTATGACACCGCAAACTCCGGGTGATCATGACGCGGCCACCTGCAAGCAGACGGCCGCATCCGCGATCAGCCGGGACGGGTCGGGTACGGCCGGATCGTCGCGCACCACGATCGTGGTCAGACCGGCGTCGCGGAACCGGGCGAACGACGCCACCACGTCGTCCGTCGTGCCCGCCGCCGTGAACATGTCCAGCATGTCGTCGGTGACCAGGTCGACGGCGGGCTCGCCGGACCGCCAGGCGGCCCGGAACCGCTCGGCCAGCTCCGGTTCGATGCCCGCCACCTTCGTGATGTCGTGGACGCCGTGGATACCGAGGAACCGCGCGACGAGGGGCCGCTGCGAATCGCGGATCTCGGCCCGGTGGGAGGCGGGGCCACAGGCGAAGGCGAGGTAGGCGCCGACATCACAGGACGTTCGCTCGATGCGTTCCCGCGCCCAGGTGACGTACGCGGGGGAGGACAGCAGCGACAGCAGCACGCCGTCGGCGATCTCGCCGGCCAGCGCGAGGGCATGCCGCCCCTTCACCCCGAGGTGGATCGGTGGATTCGTGCGTACCGGCCGGAACGACAGGCGGGCGTCGACCCGCCAGCCGTCGCCGTCGTGCCTGACCGCCTCGCCGGCCAGCGCCTTGCGCAGGATCTCCACCGACTCGCGCAGCCGGGGGAGCGGCTGGGTGAACGGGATGCCGAGCATCTCCTCCATCCAGCGGGCGTTGCTCGCGCCGAGCCCAAGGATCGCCCGGCCGCCGGACAGCTCGTCGAGGCTGGCGTGCTCCATCGCGGTCAGCATCGGGTGGCGGGTCCACGGGTTGACCACGCCGACGCCGATCCGTACCCGGGTCGTCGCCATCGCGATGGCGGCCGCGGCGGTGAACGCGCCGCGTTCGAAGTAGTCCTCGGTGACCCAGACTTCGTCGAAGCCGCTGGCCTCGGCGGTCTGGGTGAGGGCGACGGCCTCCCGCAGGTCGCGCTGCCCCGACAGAGAGTACGCGAGCCTCATCGCGTGACCGTTCCCAAAGCGGCATCGAGCGAAGCCAGGTCCGGTGCGATGACCGGCACGGCCGGCAGCCGCGCCGCCGTGGCGCCCACGTCCTTCAGGCCGGTGGAGGAGCCGATCACCACGACCGTCTCCTGTGGACCGAGCTGGCCGGCGTGGGCCAGTTTCCCGGCTGCGGCCACCGCGACCACCGACGCGTTCTCCAGGTACAGGCCCTCGGTACGCCCGACGAGCGCCTGGTGGTCGAGGATCTCGGAGTCGTCGGGCACCGCGACGCCAACCCCGTCGGAGCCGCGCAGCGCGGCGAGGCCCTGGTAGGTGCCGAACGGCGAGCCGATCGAGAACGCGACCGTCGGCCCGGCCGGCACCGGGCCGCCGAGCTCGGCGCCGCTGGCGAGGGCGTCGGAGTACGGCCCGAACGACTCGGCGGCGACGAGCCGAGGCGCCCGCCCGATGACGCCGAGCTCCCGCAGGTCGTCGAAGCCCCGGCCGATGCCGGCCAGGCCGTCGGCGTACGCGGTGGGTACCACCACGACGTCCGGCGCGGTGCCGAGCTGCTCGACGAGTTCGTACGCGATGGTCTTGTAGCCGTCCACGCCGAACGGGTTGGAGCCCACCGGCGGGTTGCGGTAGCCGGACATGGGCACCCAGCCGCGCTCGCGGACCGCCTCGGCCATGAGCTGCCAGCGCTCCGGGGCGGCGCGCAGCGCGACCACTTCGGCGCCGTACACCTGCATGAGGGTCTTCATGGTCTGTGGCACCGACTCGAGGGTGAGCACGACGCACCGCAGCCCCGCCGCGGCGGCGTACGCGGCGACCGCCGCGCCGTGGTTTCCGGTCGTCGCCACGACGACCGTCTCCGCCCCGTCCGCGACCGCGCGGCTGATCGCCACGGCGGCCAGCCGGTCCTTGTACGACCAGGTCGGGTTGCGGGTCTCGTCCTTGAGGTAGAGCCGCGGCACGCCGAGGGCGGCGCCCAGCCGGGGGACCGGGAGCAGCGGGGTCCCGCCCTCGCCCAGGCTCACCACCGGGTCGCCGCCCGACAGCGGCAGCAGTCGACGGTACCGGAAGATGCCCCGCTGGCTCCGGTCGACCGGGATCAGATCGTCCACTCCGGACAGGTCGTACGCCGGCAGCGCGTTGACGTTGACACCGGCCGCCGCGCAGTCGGGGCAGCCACCGTAGCCGGCGCCGGCCGCGACCTTCGTGCCGCAGCGCAGGCACCGCAGGTATCCGAGATAGCTCACGCCTCCACCACCCGCAGACTCCGATCCGACACGCTCAACAGGTCGCAGCCGTCCGCGGTGACCACGATCGTGTCCTCGACCATCATTCCGCCCCAGCCCAGCCGGTAGTACGGCGGCTCGATGCACATCGTCATGCCCTCTTCGAGGGGCGCCTCCTCGCCGGGGGAGATGATCGGCGGCTCGTAGAGCAGCAGCCCGATGCAGTGCCCGGCGTGGTGCCGTCGGTACCGGACCCCGGCCCCGCGCACGCGCTCGATCGCGACGTCGAACACGCGGTTCGCCGGTACGCCGGGCCGGATCAGCGCCAACTGCTCGTCCTCGGCTGCCAGGACCGCCTCGTAGAGCGCGGCCTGCTCGGCGTCGGGCTCGCCCAGCACCGCGGTGCGCCCGAGGTCCGACCAGTACCCGTGATACGTGCCGCCGACGTCGAAACGCAGCAGCTCACCGGGGTTCCACGGCCGGTCGGTGGGGTACGCGTCCGCGAGGGCGCTGCGCTCACCCGAGGTCACCACCACGAACCTGGGCTCCAGGCCGGCGGCCGCCATCGAGGCGGAGACCACGGCCGCGATCTCCCGCTCGGTGCTGCCCGCGCGCGCCGAGTCGATGGCGGTGTGGATGGCAGTCTCGGTGGCGCGGGCGGCGTACCGCAGCAGTTCGACCTCGCCGGGCAGCTTGACCGACCGGACGCCGACCATCAAGGCGTCCGCGTCGTCGCGCCCCACCCGGGCACCGGCCGGCAGCCTGCTCAGCGCCACCGCAAGGGCCTCGTCGAAGCGCGGGTACCGGCCCGCCATGCCGTCGAGCGGCGTGCCCTCGGCGCCCTCGAAGTAGAAGGTGCCGAAGCCGATGATGCGGTCGGCCGGCACGCCGGCGTCGACGGCCGGCGCGCTGTCGGCGACCGGGCAGACCAGCCACAGGTCGTCGCCGGTGATCAGCGCGGCCATCCGGTGGGTGGGCCAGACGGACGCGCCGACCGATCGGTACCCGGTGGCGTAGTGCACGTTGTCGCTCGCCGTGGCCAGGTACGCGTCGAACGGCGCGGCGGCGAGGGCCTCCCGCAGGCGGGCGAGGCGGGCAACCGCCAGGGCGTCAGGCATTTTTGATGACCCCCGTCGCGAACTCGTCCATCTGCTCGAGCGTCTCCGGCACGGTGTTGGCGGCGAACAGCAGCCCGGCGAGGGTGTTCACACCCGCCTGCCGGTACCGGTCGACCTGCTCCAGGATGTCGTCCGGCGTCCCGATGAGGTTGCGGTTGAGGATGTCGGTCGGGTCCTGGTCCTTCAGCGTCGTCTTCGACAGCGACTGCAGGTGCTTGTACACCTGCGAGCGCTCGAAGCGGCGCAGCGCCTCCTCGCGGGTGGGCGCCACGGACACCCCGACCTGCAGCGCCACCTCGAAGTCGGCCGGCAGTTCCCGGCCGGCTTTCGCGGCCGCCGCCCGGATCTGCGCCACGCCCGCCCCGACCTCGTCGGCGGTGAGGCACGCGGGCATCCAGCCGTCGCCGAGCACCGCCGCGCGCTCCTTGGAGCCCGGCGCGTTGCCGCCGGACAGGATCGGCACCCGGCCACGTACGGGCTTGGGGTAGCTCTCCACGTCGCGGAAGGTCACCCAGCGGCCCGCATAGCTGGCGCGCCGTTCGCCCCACAGCAGGTGCAGCCCCTCGATGGCCTCGCGGGCATGTTCGCCGCGGTTTATCGGGCGACCGGGCTCCATCGCGGACAGTTCCTCCCGGTACGCGCCGATGCCGACGCCGAGCACGAACCGGCCACCGGAGAGCTGGTCGAGGGTGGCCGCCATCTTGGCCACCAGCACCGGGTTGCGGAACGGCAGCACGAGGATGCAGGTCGCCAGCCGGATCCGGGTGGTCTTCGCCGCGACGTACGACAGGTACAGCATCGGGTCGTAGTAGCGCGGCGGGTCGGCGAACTCCGCCCGTACGTAGGCCTGCGTGCTGACGTGGTCGTTGCCCCACACCGAGTCGAACCCGAACTCCTCGGCGGCGACGGCGAGCCGCACCGCGTCGGCGGGGTCGGCGTACGGCACCGGATACATCAGCCCTTCCGTACCGGTGGGTACGCCCAGCCCGAACCGCATCATGCTGTCCCTTCCGTGGTGACGGGGTCGGCGGCGGCCTGCCGGCCGAACACCTTCTCCCGGATGAGCACCAGCACCGCGTACACGATGGCGCCGGCGATGAGCCCGTTGAGAGCCTTGACGAAGAAGGTCGTGTGGTAGCCGACCAGCGAGCCCGCGACCCAGGCGATCAGCGCCTCCCAGCGCACCAGCGGCGCGGTCGACAGCAGCCGGTCGCTGGCCTCGCGTACCCGGCCGAGCAGCCAGAAGTGGCTGACGACGATGCCGACGAACGGCGGGGCCAGCACGCCGATGATGGTCAGGAACTTGAGGAACTCGGCGGCGAAGCCGGCGAACGCGGTGACCACGGCGATGAGGACCGCGACCACGACCCAGGCCGCGCGCGGGACGGCGGCGCCGAGAATCCGGCTGGCGTTGGTGAAGGCCAGCGACGACGAGTACAGGTTGTTGTCGGCGGTGTTCCACAGCGCCAGGATCAGCATGATGACGCCGGGCAGCAGCAGACCGAGCCCTTCGAGGACGAGCACGAAGTTGCCGTTGCCGACCTTCATCGCGCTGATGGAGGCGATGGCCTCGAAGATGCCGGCGCCGCCGACGAACCCGGCGATGCTGGAGATGACGACGTCGCGGATGCTGCGGGCGTAGCGGGACACGTCGGAGACCAGCGCGACGCCGCTGATCCAGGTGGACACCGCCGCGCCGAGGGCCGCGGTGAGCGTGATCGGCGCAGCCGGGTTGTGCGCCAGCACCTTCGCGAAGCCGCCGTCGCGGGTCATGATGATGACCAGCGCGATGAGCGCGATGAGGATCTCGACGGGTACCGCGACGCTCTTGAAGCGGGCCAGGCCCTTGAAGCCGGTGATGGCCGTGGTCGTGATGGCGATGGCGAGGCCGACGATGATGGTCCAGGCCGGTACGGCCGGCACGAGGCGGTGGATCGCGGCGCTCCAGGCGTCCATCAGCACGCCGATGAAGCCCATCGCGATGATGCCGAGCACCACCGACACCAGGACCGACCCGCGCACCCCGAACACCACCCGCGAGATCAGGTACGAGGTGAGCCCGGCCCGGAAGCCCACGATGCCGATCAGCACCGCGAGGCCGGACAGCACGAGGTTGCCGATGAGGATCGCGGTGATGCCGGTGCGGAAGTTGGTGCCGGAGCCGACGGTGGAGCCGAGCAGGAACGCGCTCACGCTGATGTGCCAGCCGACCTGTACCAGAATCATCTGCCACAGGCCGCGGCGCTCGGCCATCGGTACGGGTTCGATTGCATGATCGTCGGATAACGCCCCCGTTCGGGGCACCGCCACAACTTCGCTGTCTTGCGCGCTACTGCCCATGCGACTCACTCCGCTGCTCGCCGGGTCCATGCCGGTACCCGGGATGAAAGGTTGTGACAGCCGGTCAGGATGGTTCTCCGTACCGGACATAGTGGGCGGTGCGCCGACGATCAGCTACGGTCAGGACACCGAATCGCCGGGGAGGTGTTTTGTGGATCTGCCACAAAAGAGCCCGCCGCGGCTGGACCTGCCCGCGGTCGCCGCCGCGATCCTGGCCGACTTCGACCGGCTGTCCACCCGGGTCCGCGACGCGGTGTGGCGGCAGTTGCCCGGCTACGAGGACACGGTGATGCGCCGCGCCGACCTCGACCAGACCGTCCGGCCCAACCTGCGCGCGGCCCTGGCCGCCCTGGCAGAGGAGCGCAGGCCCCGTCCGGACGAACTGCGCACCGCCGCGCGACTCGGCGAACAGCGGGCGCTGCAGGGCGTACCGCTGGAAGCCGTCGACGCGTCGTGGCGGACCGCGGAGCGGACCGTCGTCGACGCGCTGCTCATGTACGCCGACCGGCTTCCGCCGGCGGTGCTGCGCCGCGCCACCGCCACCCTCGCCGCAGCCTTCGACGACCTCGTACGCGCGACCACCGAGACCTACCACCGCACCCGGGTCGAGGTGACCGAGCGGTTCGAGTGGACCGCGAGCGACCTGGTGTCCCGGCTGGCCGGCACCGAGCGGGTGGACCCGCAGGAGGTGGCGTCCGTCGCCCGCGCCGTCGAGGTCGACCCGGACCAGCCGTTCGTGGCCGTGGCGCTGGGTGCGCCCCCGGCGGCCGGGCTCGCCGTCCGGCAGATGTACCGGCACGCCGTCGCGAGCATCGCCCCGCAGGCCTCGGGGCGGATCCTGTCCGGCACCCACCGTGGGCACGTCATGCTGCTCGTGCCCATCGCCGACGAGCGGGCCCTCGCCGGGATGCTCCAGCGGGCGCTCGACCGGCAGGAGGTGGCCGCCACCGTGCTGGCCGGCGTCGGCGAGCCGCAGCCGGACCTCGCCGGGGTGGGCACGTCCTGCGGCCAGGCTGACGCCGCGTTCGACGTGGGCCTGCGCACGGGGGCGTACCGCCGCGCGGTGCGGTACGCCGACGTCCTCGTGGAGGTGCTGCTGCTGCGCAACCGTACGGTCGCCCGCCGGCTGGTCGACACCCGGCTCGGCCCGCTGGCGGCGCGGCCGCAGTTCCTGGTGACGCTGCGCGCGTACCTCGCCAACGGCCAGTCCGTACGCCGGACCGCGGAGGCGCTCGGCGTGCACCAGAACACGGTCGCCTACCGGCTCGGTCGGGCCCGGGAACTGGTCGGCGACGGCCGGGACGGCCTCGACGGGCTGCTCGATCTGGCGGTCGCCCTGAAGGCGCGGGACCTTCTCGACGGCGCCGGCTGAGGGGCCGGCTGGGTTGTCGGAGTCGCGGGCGCGCTACCGGGCCCCGGGCCGGCTACTCCCCGGCTTCGAAGTGCTCCAGGGCGACGTGGCTGGACCAGGTGATGTGCTCCGCGGCGAGCTTGGCGGCCAGGTCGCCGTCCCGATCGCGGAGCGCGTCGAGAATCGCGCGGTGCTGCTGGTTGGCGGTTTTGATCTGCTCCGCCCGGTACGTGTAGTGCGAACGGTAGCTGGCCGTCACGGCGAGCACCTGCCGCGTGATGGTCTGCAGCAGGTCGCTGCCGGTGGCCACGCTGATGCAGCTGTGGAAGAGGAGGTCGGCGTGTGCCTGCTCGGCGGCGGTGGCCCGGGCGCCGAGCCGGCGCAGCCGGGCGTACGCGTCCTCCAACTGCGTGAGGTGGCGCTCCGTGCGGCTCTCCGCGGCCACCCGCGCGGCGTGCGACTCGAGGACCCCGCGTAGGGCGTAGATCTGGGCGATGTCACGCGCCGTGATCTCACGTACCGTGGCGCCCCGGTTGGGGATGAGGTCGACCAGGCCTTCGCCCTGGAGGATGAAGAGCGCTTCCCGGATCGGGGTACGGCTGATGCCGAGCTCCTCCGCGAGAACCCGCTCCCGCAGCGGCTGACCGGGCTTGAGCTGCCCGGCGAGGATCGAATCGCGCAGGATCCGCGCAACGCCCTCGCTCGTTCGCTGGGCCAGGGGCGGGGTGTCCGCCGACAACTCCATAGGGTTGCTGCTCTCCATCCGTATCGGCTCGGGGCGAAACGAGCTCGTCGTTACCTCCCCGTCTGCTGACCAGGATACGGAGTGGCCCGCAGACGGGTGGGGCAGCTTTGCCTTGTGTCGGATCCCCGGCGGGCCGGCAGCGGGTAGTACTGCCGGCCCTCCGGAGCCCGGAGCCGAGTTACCGCGTCAGTTCGGCGCGGCGGCCCGCTGCGGCGCACCGTAGGCCGTGGCGCCGTCGCCGGGGACGGCGATGATCGGCGGGTCCAGGTCGTCGCCGAAGTTGGTCATACCCCAGTGGGCGGCGTCGAGGCCGATGACCTCGGTCTCCTCGCTGACCCGCAAGCCCCCGAAGCGCTCGAAGATCAGGCACAGGATCAGGCACGGGATACCGGCCACGGCCATCGTGGTCAGCACGCCGACCAGCTGCCACCACGGGGTGATGGTGGCGTGGCCGACGGCGTACTCGCCCTCCAGCCCTGGGAAACCGCCCGTCTTGGTGCCCCACGCGATGAACCCGGTGAGGATGGCGCCGACGACGCCCGGGCCGAACGCGAGCGGGAGGACCTTCGGCTCGTCGATGCGCAGGCGGCGCAGCAGCGCCGTGGTGCCGACGCCGACGATCGGGCCGAGCGCGCCGACGAGCAGGCAGCTCAGCGGCGTGCCGACGTCGAACAGGGTGCCGCAGATGACCATGCCGGCGATGGGGCCCAGGAAGGTCCAGCTCGGCTCCCGCCGCCGGTACGCGATGGCCGCGCCCATGAGCCCGCCGCCGATGAGGCCGGCGATCACGTTCATGACGACGAGACCGAAGCCGCTCTCGGTGTAGGAGATGCCGAAGAAGCCCTTGCCCGGCACGGCGTACCCGGAGCCCAGCGCGACGAACGGGGCGGCGAACGTGATGAGCAGGACGCCGGCCGCCACGAAGCCGACATTGTGCGGCACCGGCTTCGCGCCGCTCGGGTGCGGCGTGAACGTGCCGAGGCGGGGGCCGACCCGCCACGCCATGACCAGTACCCACGTGCCCGCGAAGATGTACAGCGGGAAGACGCCGTCGAAGTCGTGCACGCCTCGGTTGGTCAGCGGCGACACCGAGCCCCAGCACAGGTAGCCCACGAGCGGCGACAGCACCAGGCCGATCAGGAACGACATGATGTACAGCGGCTTGGCCTTCGCCCGCTCCACCACGCCGGTGTGGATGAGCGCCATCGCGGCCATCGAGAACGTCACGAAGAAGACCAGGAAGACCTGCAGGACATCGGCCTCGGGCGTGATCGTGGTGTCGACGTGCATGGCCGGGGTGGACGCGAGGCGGCCCGCGATCCACCAGTCCTTGATCGCCGTCCACAGTGGGTTCGGCACCCCGAAGGCCTGGTTGAACGACCACTGCCAGATCGCGTACCCGCCCAGCAGCGTCCCCACGCCGCCGATCATGGCGGCGGTGAACTTCTGAGCCCAGGTGTCCAGCACGTTGCGCCGGCGGACCAGCCCCATGTCGATGAGGCCCAGTCCCAGGATGACGAGGATGACGGCGAATGCGGCGAATGTGTACAGGAAGGCTAAGAGCAGCATCTCAGTGGATACCTGCTCCGGGAACGACTCCATTTTTCTCCCTCAACGAGGCGGCGCCCGCATCGAGCGGGCGAGGTGGACTACAGGGGGTTGGCCGCGGTTACCGAACTCGCGAAGGTGATGCGTCGGCGCTCTGCGCCTGGGTGCCTTTGTGCTCTGTGCCGTCCTGGACCCCCTTCTCGACCGGGTTACGGCGAGACCGCGACTCGCCGGAATCCCTGGACAACGTTGTGGGCGGACGGTATACATGCATGCCATCAGGTCGCAATACCTTCGATCGATTAACTCGCAGGAGCACCTCGTGGTGGATCCGGAAACGCTTGCTACCTATGACCGCGCCGGGTTCGGCGCGTCGGTGCGGCGTGGGGTGCGGCCGGCCGTCCTGGTCGTCGACTTCACGTACGGCTTCACCGATCCGACCTATCCGACCGCGGCCGACATGACGGCACAGATCGAGGCGACGCGCGTGCTGCTCGAAGCTGCGCGGTCCAAGGGAGTTCCGGTCATCTTCACGACGATCGCGTACGACCGGGGCCAGCTGACCTCGATCGCGTGGCTGCAGAAGGCCCGGGGCATGGCGGCTCTCGAAGCCGGCAGCCGCCTGGTCGAGATCGACGAACGCTTGTCGCCACGGGACGACGAGTCGATCATTGTCAAAACCGGTGCCTCGGCGTTCTTCGGGACACCGCTGGCCTCGGTGCTGGCCGGTCTGCAGGTCGACACGCTGATCGTCACGGGCGCGACGACGAGCGGATGTGTACGGGCCAGCGTCGTGGACGCCGTGCAGAGCGGTTACCCGACGCTCGTGCCCCGGCAGTGCGTAGCGGACAGAGCACAGGGCCCGCACGACGCGAGCCTGTTCGACATGAACGAGAAGTACGCCGACGTCATCGACGTCGACGAGGCCCTGGCGTACGTGCGGGGCCTACCAACCTCGACCCCCTCAGACGCGGAGGTGCTGGCATGACGGCGACGAACGAGATTCCCTTAGAGACGGCACAGGCGAAGTTCACCAGCCCCTTCGACATCGCCACGCCGGCGGGGGCTGAGGGCTGGGAGAGCATGTACCCGTACTACGCGCTGCTGAGCGAGGACCAGCGCGCGCTGGACGAGGGCAAGTTCTGGTTCTTCGACGGCATGCATAACCCCGAGCCGCTGTACCCGTTCGACACCATCATGACCGAGAACTGGTGGGTCGCGGCGAGCCAGATGTCGACCCGGGTGTGGCCGGTGCCGCCGGCCCTCGGCATCGACCACCGCATCATCAACGGCTACCTGTACGTCAGCCCCAACGCGGTCAGTGACCCCGAGGAGATCGGCCGCCGCGCCGAGGTGTTCGGCGTACGCGCCGGCCACTACTACGGCAACTGGGACTCGATCTACGCCGAGTGGGAGGTCAAGGCCAACGACTGCATCGAGCGGCTCAAGGCCATCACCTTCGCCCCGCTGCCGGACATGGAGCCGGAGAGCAGCGTCTTCGGCCACACCGGCACGTACTCGTCGTACCGGCTGCTGACCAGCTACGGCGAGCTGATCCACAACCTGTTCGAGATGGGCTCCTACCACTTCGAGATGCTCAACCTCGGGTACGGGGCGTACCTGACGTTCCGCGAGTTCTGCCAGCAGGCGTTCCCGGGCATCACCGACCAGACCGTGGCCAGCATGGTCTCCGGCATCGACATCCTGCTGTTCCGCCCCGACGACGAGGTGCGCAAGCTCGCCAAGCTCGCGGTCGAACTGGGCGTCGCCGACCTGGTCCTGGCCAACGACGACCCGCACGCCGCGCTCGCGGCGATCGGCGGGCACGCCAACGGTGCACAGTGGCTGGCCGCGTTCGAGGAGTCCAAGGAGCCGTGGTTCTGGTTCTCCACCGGCGCCGGCTACACCCACAGCGACCGGGCCTGGATCGACGACCTGCGCCTGCCGTTCACCGCCATGCGCGGCTACATCGAGGCGCTCCAGCGCGGTGAGGACATCCGCCGTCCGCTCGACGCGATCCTCGCCGAGCGCACCCGCGTCACCGACGAGTACCGCTCCTACCTGCCCACCGACGAGGACCGCGAGGCGTTCGACGGCCTCGTGGAGATCGCCCGCAAGGTGTTCCCGTTCGTCGAGAACCACAACTTCTACATCGAGCACTGGCACCACTCGCTGTTCTGGTCGAAGGTGCGCGAACTCGGCGAGGTGTTCGTCGCCCACAACTTCTTCGACGACCACGAGGACATCTTCTTCCTGCACCGCAACGAGGTGTACAGCGCGCTGTACGACCTGATGATCGGCTGGGCCACCGGCACCGAGGCGCGCGGCGTCACGTACTGGCGCCCGATCGTCGCGAAGCGCCGGGCCATCCGCGAGACCCTGTCGACCTGGTCGCCGCCGCCGGCGCTGGGCGTCCCGCCGGAGCAGATCACCGAGCCGCTGACGGTCATGCTCTGGGGCATCACGCCGGAGAGCGTGCAGGAGTGGCTCGGCGTCGGCGCCGGTGGCGAGGGTGGCAACGGCGTCCTGCGCGGCGTGGCCGCCTCGCCCGGCAAGGTCACCGGACGGGCCCGCGTCATCACCGATCCGGAGCAGATCCACGAGGTAGCCGACGGCGACATCCTCATTTGCCGCATCACCGCCCCGAGCTGGGCGCCGGTGTTCTCCAAGCTCGGCGCCGCGGTCTCCGACGTCGGCGGCATCATGGCGCACACCGCCATCGTGTCCCGCGAGTACGGCCTGCCGGCCGTCGTCGGCACCGGCTTCGCCACCACCACCATCAAGACCGGCCAGCTCGTCGAGGTCGACGGCAACCAGGGCATCGTGCGCGTCCTCGAGGAGGACAGCAAGTGACTTCTCCCCACATCCTCTGGATCGACGACCCGGCCGCGCCCGGCAACCGGGTGCTGGGCGGCAAGTTCGGCAGTCTGGCGGAGATGACCAAGGCCGGCTTCGCCGTACCGCCCGGCTTCGGCATCACCACCACCGCGTACCGGCACTTCCTGGAGGCCGCCGGGCTGGCCGAGCGGGCGCGGCAGGTGCGCGCCCAGGCAGCCACTGCCGACCTCGCCGCGGTCACCGCGCTGAGCGCCGAATTCACCGCCGAGATCGAGGCCGCGCCGCTACCGGCCGACCTCGAGCAGGCGGTCCGCGACGCGTACGCGGAGCTGGAGCGGCGCACCGGCACCTCGTTGGTCCCGGTCGCCGTGCGCTCCAGTGGCGAGTCCGAGGACCTGGCGGGTGCGAGCTTCGCCGGCCAGTACGACACCTACCTGTGGGTCCGGGGCGCCGACGAGGTGCTGACCTATCTGCGCAAGTGCTGGGCCGGCATGTTCGGCACGGCGGTGCTGACCTACCGACCCGACGGGCACGAGGTCGTCGCGGGCGACCACGGCATCTGCGTCGGCGTGCAGCAGATGGTCGAGGCCCGGTCGGCCGGGGTCATGTTCACCCTCGACCCCGTGACCGGCGACCGGTCGAAGATTGTCATCGAGGGCTGCTGGGGACTGGGGGAGGGCGTCGTCAAGGGCGACATCACCCCCAGCCGGTACACAGTGGACAAGGTGACGTTCGAGATCGTCACCCGCGCGCTGAGCCGGCAGGAGGTGCAGTACCGCTTCGACCCCACCACCAAGGTGGTTGGGCTGCTGCCGGTCGACGCCGACCGGCAGGACGCCCCCTGCCTGGACGACTCGCACATCAACGAGCTCGCGAAGCTCGCCAAGCGGATCGAACAGCACCGGGGCGCCCCGCAGGACATCGAGTGGGCGGTCGCCGAGTCCGGCGACGTCCACGTCCTGCAGGTACGGCCGGAGACGGTCTGGAGCCAGCGCAAGCCCGAGGCGCCAATCCTGGAGAAGAAGTCGGCCGTCGACCACGTCCTGATGCGCTTCTCCGGCGGCAAGCTCGCCACGAAGGCGGGATCGTGAAGGCTGCGTCGTGAAGGCCGCTTACTTCTCCTACCACCGGCCGGCGTCCGTCGAGGAGGCCGTGACCTACCTCGACGAGTACGGCGGCGGCGCCCGGGTGATCGCGGGCGGCCAGAGCCTCGTGCCGATGATGAACATGCGGCTCTGGCGCCCGCTCGCCCTGGTCGACATCAACGGCATCGACGAGCTCACGCACATCCGGGCCGACGGCAGCGCCACCGCGCTCGGCGCGCTGGTGCGCTACTCGACGATCGAGCGGGACCCGGTCGTCGCCGAGCGGCTGCCGGTACTGGCCCACATCGTCCGGTACATCGGCGACCGGCAGGTCCGCAACCGCGGCACCATCGGCGGCAGCCTGGTGCAGGCCGACCCCACCGGGGAGATGCCGCTGGCGTGCCTCGTGCTCGGGGCCATGGTACGGGTGGTCGGGCCGGAGGGCGTACGGGAGATCCCGCTGTCGGAGCTGTACGAGGGCTCCTACGCCGCCGCCCTGGAGCCCGAGGAGCTGCTGACCGAGATCGTCTTCCCGGCCTCGCCGCAGCACTTCGCGTTCACCGAGGTCACCCGCAGGCACAACGACTTCGCCGTGGTCAGCGTCCTCGCCACCGGGAACCGGGGCGCCGACGGGCGCTGGCGCGACGTGCGGATCGGGCTCGGCGGCGTCGCCGATACGCCGGTGCTCGCATCAGCCGCCGGTGCGGCGCTGGCGGGCACCGACCTGGCCGACGACGCCATCCGCGCCGCCGCGGAGTTGGCCGTCGACGTCATCGACCCGCCGTCGGACATCCGGGCCTCGGCGGAGTACCGCCGCCACCTCGTTCCCGTACACGTTCGCCGGGTGCTCACGCAGCTGCGTGACGCCCCGCTGCAAGGAGAAACTGCATGAAGCTTCGCGAGGAGTTCCAGGTCGCCAAGCCGGTCGGCGACGTGTGGAGCTTTTTCGAGCAGCCCGAGCGGGTCGCGGCGTGCCTGCCCGGCGTCGAGAACGTGACGGTGGTCGACCCCGACAACGTCAACGTGCGGGCCACCCAGAGCCTCGGCCCGATGAAGGCCACGTTCGACGCCAAGATCAAGATCAATGAGCGGGTACCCGGTGAACTGATCGCCTTCACCGCGACCGGCCGCACCGTGAAGGGCGCGCTCGGCAACGTGCGCGCCGGGGTCAGCGTCCAGCTTGCCCCGGTCAACGGCAGCGCCACCGGGGTCGTCGTCGAGGGCGACGTCGTCCTCGCCGGCGCGCTCGGCAGCGTCGGGCAGAAGGTCGTCTCGAAGCAGGCCGGCAAGGTGACCGCTGAGTTCGCCCGCAACCTGGACATCATGCTCAACGGCGGCCGGCTCGACGACGTGGCGGCGAAGGACGCAGCGGCGAAACCGCGGCAGCGCGCCGCCGTGGTGACGGAGCCGATCCCGGCGGCCGTGCCGTCAGTGGCGCCGCAGCCGGTCGCGCAGTACGTGCCGGCGCCGGCCGACCCATGGTCGCGCGCCGCCGCCGCGCTGAGCCTCGTCTCGGCGCTGGTCAGCATCGCCGTCCTGATCGTCGTCCTGGGAGGTGCCCGGTGAGCGGGATCGTGCTGCCGGTCGCGCCCGAGGTGGCGCTCGACACCGACCTGGAGCGGGCCGCCGCGGCGTGGATCCGCCCGTACGACCAGGCCTGGCACCTGATGCGGGCGCGGGACTGGCTGGTGCACATCGCGCCGGACGCGAGCCTGGAGATGCGGCTCGCGGCGATGGTCCACGACATCGAGCGGATGTTCCCCGGCAGCCCCAAGATGAACATGGCCACGCAAGCCTGGGACGACCCGTACTACCTGTTCGCCCACTCGCTGCGCTCGGCCGAGTCCGTCAGCGTCTGGCTCACCGGGCAAGGCGAGGCCGCCGCCGGCGTCGACGAGTACGAGGTCCGCCGGCTCGTCGCGCTGCACGAGCTCGGCGGCCTGCGCGGCGCCGATGAGGTACAGGCCGGCGACTCACTGTCCTTTTTGGAGACGCTCGCCGAGCTGACCCGGAACTGGGTGCGCAGCGGCGTGTGCAGCAAGACGAAGGGCGCCGAGAAGCTGCAGTACATGGCCGACCGGATCCGGATCCCGGCTGCCATGAAGCCGGCCGCCGAGCTCCTGGAGGCGGCCTTGGAAGGGCTCGACCAGATTAAAGAAGAGGAAGTGACTCGCTCATGACCACTGGCGCCCCCTACCGGGTCGGGCTCATCGTCCCCAGCTCCAACACGACGATGGAGACCGAGATCCCCGAGCTGCTGCGCCGCCACGGCGAGCAGTACCGCACGTCGTTCACCTTCCACAGCAGCCGAGCGCGACTGCACACCGTGGACGCCGAGTCCCTGGCGAAGATGGTCGCCGACAGCGACCGGTGCGCCGACGAGCTGGGCGACGCTGAGGTCGACGTCGTCGGGTACGCCTGCCTGGTCGCCGTGATGGCGCAGGGCAACGGCGCGCACGTCGGGATCGAGGAGCGGCTGCAGTCGGTCCTGACGGCCAGCCGGTCGGCCAACGCCCCGATGACCAGCAGCGCCGGCGCGCTCGTCCGCACCCTGAACGCGCTCGGCCTGCGCCGGGTCGCCGTGGTCGCGCCGTACATGCCGGCCCTGACCGAGCTCGTGGTCGGTTACATCGAGGACGGCGGAGTCAGCGTCGCCGACAGCGTGAGCCTGTCGGTGTCCGACAACTGCGCGGTGGGCCGCCTCGACCCGACCGGCCTGCCCGAGCACGTCAAGCGGCTCGACACCAGCGGCGTGGACGGCATCGTGCTGTCGGCCTGCGTACAGATGCCGTCGCTGCCGGCGGTGCAGCGGGTCGAGGACGCCCTCGGCCTGCCGGTCGTCACCGCCGCGACCGCGACCACCCGGGAGATCCTGCTCGCGCTCGGCCTGGAGCCGGTGGTCCGGGACGCGGGCGCGGCCCTGTCGGCCACAGTTCCCGCGGTGGCCTCATGACCGTCGAGACCACCGGGCGCAGCGTCCAGGTCGAGGCCAACGGTCTGCGCCACCACGTCCTGCAGTACGGCGCGGAGGGGCAGCCGGACCTGCTGATCCTGCCGGGCATCACCAGCCCCGCCGTGACCGCGGACTTCTTCGCCACGCTGCTGGCGGACCTGGGCTACCGGGTCCACGTGCCCGACATCCGCGGGCGGGGGCGAAGCGACCGGGCCGCTGCGGGCCAGTACCGGTTGACCGACTACGCCGCCGACGTCGCCGGCCTGGTCACCGAGCTCGGCCTGCGGCGCCCGGTCATCCTCGGGCACTCGATGGGCGCCCGGATCGCGATCGCCTACGCCGTCCTGCACGCGCCCAAGGACCACGGTCTGCTGATCCTGGTCGACCCGCCGGTCTGCGGCCCCGGCCGGGGCACGTACCCGACCACCCGCGAAGCGTTCCTCGCCCAGCTGCACGAGGCCTACCGCGGCACCACCGCCGAGGAGGTCCGCCGCTTCTACCCGAAGTGGCCCGAGCGTGAGCTGCGCCTGCGCGCCGAGGTGCTCGCCACCTGCGACGAGACCGCGATCCTGGAGACGCACGCCGGCTTCGAGTCCGAGGACATCTTCGGGTACTGGCGCATTCTCACCCAGCCGGCGGTGCTCCTGCGGGGCGGCGACAGTCCCGTGGTACCCGCCGCGGCAGCCGACGACCTGGCTGCTGCGAACCCGGGCGTCGAGATCGTGACGGTTCCCGACGCCGGTCACATGGTGCCGTGGGACAACCTGCCCGGCTTCCTCGACGCCGTACGCCCCTATCTGTCATCAGCCGTCACCCGTTAGTCGTCTGGCTTAAGGAGGCCACAGTGGACCAGAGCATCCTCAACGACATGTGCCGGCGCCAACTCGAGTTGAGCGGCGTGCACGAAGGCGAGACCGTGGTCGTGTTGTCCCAGGGCAACGAGCGCATGGACTACGCCGACGCGTTCCTGTTCGGAGCGCGCAGCCTCGGCGCGAAGACCTACCACATGCGGCTGCAGGAGCCGCGCCCCTCGTCGGGCGCCTGGGCGGTCGGCGTCTCCGAGCTCGCGGGCAACACCGAGGCGGTCGAGGCGCTCAAGAAGGCCGACATGGTCGTCGACCTGATCTTCCTGCTGTTCAGCGACGAGCAGTTCGCGGTGCAGGCCGCCGGTACCCGCATCCTGACCGCCGTCGAGCCGGCCCCGCTGCTGGCCAAGCTCTTCCCGACCAAGGAGCTGCGGGAGCGGGTCGAGTTCGGCGCCGACCTGCTGGCCAAGGCGAAATCGATGCGGATCACCAGCCCGCACGGCACCGACGTCACGTACTCCCTCGGCGTGTACCCGACGATGAGCGAGTACGGCTACACCGACCAGCCCGGCCGTTGGGACCACTGGCCGGCCGCGTTCGTGTTCACCGGCGGCGCCGACGACGGCGTGGACGGCCAGATCGTCCTCGCCCCCGGCGACGTGCTGCTGCCGTTCAACACGTACGTGCAGACCCCGGTGACCCTGACCATCGAGAAGGGCTTCATCACCGACATCCGGGGCGAGCTCGACGCCGACCTGCTCACGTCGTACATCCAGTCGTTCAACGACCCGCGCGGGTACGGCATGTCGCACGTCGGCTGGGGCCTGGACGAGCGTGCCCAGTGGCACGGCCTTACCCAGTTCCCCGGCGGTATGGGCATGGAGCTGCGGTCCTTCTTCGGCAACGTCATGTTCTCCATCGGCCCCAACAACGAACTGGGCGGCCCCAACAACACCCCGTGCCACTTCGACATCCCGATGCGTGGCTGCAGCCTCTTCCTCGACGACGAGCCCGTCGTCGTGGACGGCGACGTCGTCATCAAGGAGATGTGGCCGACGGCGCGCCGCAAGGGCTGAGCCTGTTTCGTACGAACTGGAGGGATTGCGATGGCGGACGAGGTCGCTGTCACGGTCACGATCAACGGCGAGACCGTGACCGACCGGGTACCGGCCCGGATGCACGCCGCGGACTTCCTGCGGCACCGGCTGGGGCTCACCGGCACCCATGTCGGCTGCGAACAGGGCGTGTGCGGCATGTGCACCGTGCTCGTCAACGGTGAGGCGGTGAAGTCGTGCCTGATGTTCGCCGCGCAGCTGGACGGCTGCGCGGTGGAGACCGTCGAGTCCCTCGCAACGGGTGACCAGCTCAATCCGTTGCAGCAGGCGTTCAAGGACGAGCACGGCCTGCAGTGCGGGTTCTGTACGCCGGGCTTCCTGATGACCGCCACCGCGTTGGCGCGGCGCGGACAGCGGCTCTGCGCCGCGGAGATCCGCGAGGAGATCGCCGGCGTGCTGTGCCGCTGCACCGGTTACGACGGCATCGTCAAGGCGATCGCCCGACATTTGGACGAGACCGCGGTGTGACGCTGGGGCGGTGCGCCGACACCGCCCCAGCGAGTCCTGGTCGTGCACAGCATGTCGCGCACAGCATTGAGATGAGGAACGGGTGACGGAGACACTGGAGCGCAGGCCCACCGTGGGCGAGGAGCGCGGCGGGCAGGAGCGGACCTCGTTGATCGGTACGAGCGCCGCGCGCAAGGAGGACGACCGGCTGCTGCGCGGCGACGGCCGGTTCACCGACGACGTGGACCCGTTGCACGTCCTGGAGATGGCGGTCGGGCGGTCCCCGTACCCGCACGCCCGGATCGTCAGCATCGACGTCAGCGCGGCCCTGGAGTTCGAGGGCGTGCGCCAGATCCTGGTCGGCGCCGACGTCCGGCGGATGTCGGCGCCGCTGACCGTGCTCCGGCCGGTGCCCGGCGCGCCGAAGCTGCCGTACTACGCGCTCGCGCAGGACGTGGTGCGCTACGAGGGCGAGCCGGTCGTCAGCGTCGTCGCGACCAGCCGGGCCATCGCCGAGGACGCGCTGGAACTCATCGACATCGAGTACGAGCCGATCCCGCACGTCTCCGACGTCATCGACGCGCAGGACCCGGAAGCTCCCCAGATCCACCCCGACCTCGTCGAGGGCAACCTCATGGTGGTCAACCCGGAGGGCACCGGGGACCCCGAGGCGCGCATCCGCTCCGCCGACGTGGTCGTCTCCGGCCGCTTCCGCATCAACCGGGTCACCGGCCTGCCGATGGAGACCCGGGCCATCGTCGCCGAGTGGCGGCCGGGCGCGCGGGAGCTCACCGTGCACAGCTCGACCCAGGTGCCGCACCTGGTACGTAAGCAGCTCGCCGAGGTGCTCGGCCTGGCCGAGAGCGACATCCGCGCCGTCGCCTCCGACCTCGGCGGCGCGTACGGTCTCAAGCTTGGCATCTACCCCGAAGACGTCCTCGCCTGCCTGCACGCCATGGCGCTGCGGCGGCCGGTGAAGTGGGTCGAGGACCGCATGGAGTTCTTCCGGGCCACCACGCACGCCCGCGAGGCGACCCACGACTACCGGATCGCGGCCCGCTCGGACGGGCGGATCGTCGCGATCACCAACACGTACGCCACCGACATGGGTGGCTGGAACTCCGGCTTCGGCTCCGCGCAGCTGTCCAGCGTGGTCTTCACCGGCCCGTACAAGGTCTCCGACGGCTACGTCGAGCGGCGCGTCGTGCTCACCAACAAGACACCGATCGGCGCGTACCGCGGGTACGGCCAGCCCGAGGTCAACTTCGCCTGCGAGCGGCTGATCGACCAGCTTGCCCGCAAGCTCGGCCTCGACCCCCTGGACGTGCGCGCCGCGAACATGCTCCGGCCGGAGGATCTGCCGTGGCGCAACCCGGCCGGCGCCGTCTACGACAGCGGGGACTACGAGCGCTGCCTGCGGATGGCGGCGGAGGCCATCGGGTACGACGCGCACCGCGCCGCCGGCCGTGGCCCCCGCGCCGACGGCCGCTATGTCGGCATCGGGCTGTCGTCGTTCGTCGAGCGCACCGGCTACGCCAGCGCCCGCTTCCTGGCCAACCGCGGCTCCCAGTACGGCGCGCACGAGAGCGTCACGCTGCGCGCCAACCGGTCCGGCGGCATCGACCTGTACACCGGGGTCTCGACCATGGGCCAGAGCAGCGAGACCGCCTTCGCCCAGATCGTGGCCGACGTCTTCGGCTGTGACTACGACGCGGTGAAGGTCCACGCTGGCGACACCGCCGCCTCGCCGCTCAACACCGGGGCGTTCGCATCGCGGACGCTGATCGCCGCGTCCGGCGCGCTCAAGGAGGCGAGCGAGAAGCTGCGGGACAAGACCTTGCGGCTCGCCGCGTACTGCCTGGAGGCTCCTGCTGAGGACGTGGAGATCGCCGGGGCCGTGGTGCGGCGCCGTGACACCGGTGCTTCGGTCACCTTGGCCGAGGTCTTCTCCCGGGCGATCACCGGTCAGGGCATCCCGCCGGAGGAGGAGCCCGGCCTGGAGTCCACGTCGCACTTCGAGCCGACCGACGCGGCCTACTCGTTCGGCACCGCCGCGGCGCTGGTCTCGGTCGACCCGGAGACCGGCGACTTCGACGTCGAGCGCTTCGTCATGGTGCACGACTGCGGGGTCGCGGTGAACCCGAAGATCGTCGAGGGCCAGGTACGGGGCGCGCTGGTGCAGGGACTCGGCGCCGCGCTCGGCGAGGAGCTCCGCTACGACGCCGAGACCGGCCAGCTCGTCAACGGGACGATGATGGACTACTTCGCCCCGGCCGCCCCGGACGTCCCGCCGATCGAACTGCTGCACACCGAGGTGCCGTCACCCGTGACGACGTTCGGCGTACGCGGGGTCGGCGAGGTGGGCACGATCCCGCCGGCCGCCGCGATCGCCAACGGCATCTGCGATGCCCTCGCCGACTTCGGCGTGGAGCTTCACACGATGCCGCTGACCCCGGAGGTCGTCTGGCGGGCGCTGCAGGAGGCTAGCCGCTGACCGGTCAGAACGAGTTGCGCAGTGCCGACGGGCGTACCAGCGCGACGGTCGCCCGCCTGCTGCGCGGGTGGCCGAGCACGGCCCGTGACACCTCCCGCGCCAGGACGATGAGCCAATACAGCGCGGTGACGGCGCTGGAGTGGCGCTGCCGGTACAGCTTGACGCGGTTGACCGCCAGCAGAGCCCACAGCCGCGGCGACACCTTCGACTCGCCTTCCAGGTGGGTGGCCCGCGCCTGCGGGGTGAGCCGGGTCAGGAAGCCGCGGTCGCGGGCTCGCAGGGCGAACTCGGTCTCCTCGGAGTACAGGAAGAACGACTCGTCCCAGGGGCCGCAGGCGTCCAGGCAGGGGGTCGACACGAGCATGACGGCGCCGGTGGCCCAGTCCGCGGTGGTCGGCCGCTCGTAGGCCGCCTCGTCCAGCACGGTCTCGCCGAGGCGTGGATGCCGGCCGGCGCGCCGGCCCAGGGCCGCTTCGCCGAGCGCGCGGAGCAGGGTCGGCTCCCGCCGCAGCGACCAGGCCAGGCTGCCGTCGCCCAGGTACAGCCGCGGCACGGCGATGCCCACGCCGTCGCGCAGGCTCGCGTACAGGGCTTCCACGCAGCCCGGTTCGAGCCGGATGTCGGGGTTGAGGATCAGCGCGGCGTCGTACGGGTCAGCGGCGGCGAGACCGGCGTTGATGGCGGCCGCGTACCCGGCGTTCCGGCCGGTTTGCACAATCGTGCAACCGATGGCGGACCGTTCGGCGATCGCGACCGTGTCGTCGGCCGAGGCGTTGTCGGCGACGATCACCTGCCGGTCGAGGCGGCCCAGCCCGGCGTCGAGGGACGCGAGCAGGCCCGGCAGCACGGCCGCGCTGTTCCAGGTGACGATGACGACGGCGATCCGTGGACTGTTCACCGGCTCTCCTTCGTGGCGACCGCCCGGCTGCTGTCGTCGCGCAGCCAGGTCGTGTAGTCCCGCGACCGGATGGGCCGGCGCGCCTTCCAGCGAGCCACCGCGGTGACCCCGAGGAAGACGGCCAGGCGGGGCGCCATCGCGGGCTCGGCGCGCAGGATGCGCAGGAGGTCGGCTCGGGTCGTGCGCGCTCCGCCGATGCCGTCCATCGTGTTTTCCAACTGCGCGATGCCGGTGAGCGCCCGGACCCGTCGGCGCATCAGGTCGGTGGCCGTACGTGGCGGGTGCACCACCACCCGGGCCTGCCTGACGATCCGGCGCTCGTGCGGTCCGAACGCCACCGACGCCGCGAGGTCGTCGTTCATCACCTGCGGCAGCGCGGCGAGCCGTCGGTGGCCGGCCTCGCTCACGCCGATCACCCCGCGGCCGTAGAGCCCGTTCCGCACGCCGGGGAGCCGCTGCCAGATGTCGTAGTACCAGCGCACAGTGAGCGGCCGACTATCCATTGTGAGCACTCGCGCCGGTGCCGCCGCCAGAACGCCGGGCTCGCCGGGCTCGCCGAGCGCGTCGGCGAGCGCGCGCACGTCCCGTGTTCGCAACTCAACGTCAGCGTCCACGTACAGGCGCGGGAAACCTCGTGCGTGTTGATCACCTAACTGAAGGGCATTGGATTTCGCCGCAATCGCGGTTGAAACCACCAAAACCCGCCCCCCGAAGGACGCAGCTATCTCGGCTGTCTCATCCGAACAGCCATTCGCTACGACAACTACGTGTAATTCGTCGGAGCGGGCATCGGCCAAAAGCCCGGTCAGCAGTCGACCAATGACCGAGGCTTCATTGTGGGCGGGAATTACGACGCTAATCACGGACCAAGTATCGAGCCGGGGGTGGATATGTCCACTGGGGTTTACCGAATCTTTTGGGGCGAGCGGAAGAATTCGGACTAATTCGCGCGTGAAATTGTCCAATCGGCTTGACACGGAGAGTCAACAAACGCCCTGCGCTGAGTAGAGATCAAGTTACGAGCACGCCGCTGACCTGATAATATTTGTGGTATTCGATTGGCGTCTCGGGGTGGCCGTTTTCCTGACCCTGCTGACTGTCCGGTCGAAAGTTCGACACTCACCTAGGCGCTGCGCACACTCCGCCGGTAGCTTCCGTTTCAGTCTTGGTGCGGATGCACGTTTGGCGGCATGCATCGTTTACGGGGACTCGTTCGTTCGCATTCGGTCTGTTAGGGGAGGCAGATCCGTGATGAGTGCTGGTGAAAACTGACGTGGTCGTCCTCGAAGCGGTGACCGGCGCGACCGACGCCAATGTGACGGCCGGCAGTCGCAGGCCACGCATAGGAGATCGTGGCCGGTTCAATTTGGTCATTGTCGACATTCTGGCCGCCTCCATGGCGGCGATCGTGATCTATGCGGTGCGGCAGGAAGGCATCGCGATCGCCCGAAACTCGTCGATCATCCGCAACGTGCTGACCGTCGCGATGCCGCTGGTGTGGGTGGTCGCGCTGGCCCTGCACCGGGCGTACGACCGGTGGTCGGTCCACAGCGTGGCGAAGATGTGGCGCCTGGTCGTCCAGGCCGCCCTCACGCTGATCGGAGCAATGTCCGCGGTCTGCCTCGCGCTGCGCTACACCACCCTGCTGGACCTCATTCTCGTCGGGATTCCGCTCATGGCGGCGCTGACCGTCCTGATGCGACTGGCGGCCGCTTGGTGGCTGCGCCGCCGCGACGCCGACACCTATCTGCGGCGGACTCTGGTCGTCGGTCACGCCGCGCAGCTCGACGGACTGCTGGCGACGTTGAGCCGAGGCCGTGACCACAATGTGCGAGTCGTGGCGGCGTGCGTCGCTGACCGGGCAGGCGAACACCAGGCCGTGGCGCTGACCGTGCCGGTCCTCGGAGACCTCAACGGGATCTGCTCCACCGCCCTCGCCGCCGGCTGCGACTGCGTGATCGTCGCGCCCTGTCCCGAGCTGGATGCCCCGCGGCTGCGCCAGATCGGCTGGGCACTCCACGACGCCGGTGTCGAACTGCTCGTCGCCCCGGCGCTGTCGGACGTGGCCAAAGAGCGAATCGCGGTCCGTCCCGCGGGTGAGCTGCCGCTGTTGCACGTGCGTGCACCCGTGTTCAACGGTCCCCAACGTGTCTTGAAAGGACTGTTGGACCGGGTTGGAGCTTTCGCACTCCTCCTGTGCCTGTGGCCGGCGATGCTCGTGATCGCGGTACTCATCCGGGCCACCAGCAACGGTGCGGCGCTTTTCCGGCAGCGGCGGGTCGGGCGGGACGGCAGGGAGTTCACCCTTTACAAGTTCCGCACGATGAGCGTGGACGCGGAGACCCGCCTCGGCGGACTCCTTTCTCGCAACGAGCGAGCCGACGGCCTGCTGTTCAAGATGCGCGCCGACCCGCGGATCACGCGGGTCGGGAGATTCCTGCGCAAGTACTCGCTGGACGAGCTGCCCCAGCTCATCAACGTCCTGACCGGGGACATGTCGTTGGTCGGGCCGCGCCCGCCGCTCCCGCACGAAGTGGCCCGCTACGACGACACGGTGTGGCGGCGGATGCGGGTCAAGCCGGGGCTCACCGGGCTGTGGCAGGTCAGCGGCAGATCCGAGCTGTCCTGGGCCGACTCGGTGCGCCTCGACCTCAGCTATGTCGACAACTGGTCCCCGGCGTTGGACGCCCGGATCCTGCTGCGCACCGTCAGCGCCGTCCTCAAGGGGACCGGGGCGTACTGAGCCGTAGTCAGAACAGTCGTAGTCAGAACAGTCGTAGTCAGAACAGTCGTAGCCAAACCACGATCCGAAACGAGGAGCTGTGACGTATTCGCTCGCCGGCGATCAGCCCGACCCGATCGGGGTCGCTGTCATCGGGGCCGGTTACTGGGGGCCCAACCTGGTGCGCAATTTCCAGGCCACGCCGTCGTTCCGGGTCCGCTGGTTGTGCGACCTCGACCTGGACCGTGCCCGCAGGGTTCTCGGGGGGTACTCGACGATCACCGCCACCGACGACTACTCCGCGATCCTGGACGACGACGAGGTGCAGGCGGTCGCGATCGCGACCCCGGCCGGTACCCATCTGGACGTCGCCATGGCGGCGCTGCGGGCCGGCAAGCACGTCCTCGTCGAGAAGCCCCTCGCGGCGACGTTCGACGACGGCCGGCGCCTGGTGGAGGAGGCGGACCGGCGCGGGCTGGTGCTCATGTGCGACCACACGTACTGCTACACCCCCGCGGTCGCCCGGATCCGGGAGATCGTGCGCTCCGGCGAGCTGGGGGAGCTGCACTACGTCGACTCCGTACGCATCAACCTCGGCCTGGTGCAGCGCGACATCGACGTGATGTGGGACCTGGCGCCGCACGACCTATCCATTCTGGACTTCGTGCTGCCCGACGACGTGACGGCGGTGGCGGTCGCGGCGCACGGCGCGGACCCGATCGGCGCCGGCCGCTCCTGCGTGGCCTACCTGACCATCGAGCTCAGCACCGGCGCGATCGCGCACATCCACGTCAACTGGCTATCGCCGACGAAGGTGCGCACCACCATGGTCGGCGGCTCCAAGCGCACCCTCGTCTGGGACGACCTCAACCCCACCCAGCGCGTCTCGATCTTCGACCGCGGGGTGGACCTGACCATGCCCGAGGAGTTGGGCGACGACGAGCGGCGGGAAGCGCTCATCTCGTACCGGTCGGGCGACATGGTCGCGCCGGCGCTGGGGGAGCGGGAGGCGCTGCGCGCGATGGTCGACGAGTACGCCAGCGCGATCCGCGGTCGCCGGGCGCCGCTGACCGACGGCCGGTCCGGCCTGCGGGTCCTCGGCATGCTCGAGGCCGCCTCGCGCAGCCTCGCCAACCGTGGCGAGATCGTGGAGGTGGCGCGGTGATCCGGGGCAAGCGCGCGCTGGTGACCGGCGGAGCCGGCACCATCGGCTCCCACGTCGTGGACCAGCTGGTGCGGCACGGCGCCGCCGAAGTTGTGGTGCTGGACAACTTCGTTCGGGGCCGGCGGGCGAACCTCGCCTGGGCTCATGCGCACGGCAACGTGCGGGTCGTCGACGGCGACATCTGCGACGTGGCGACCGTACGCGAGGTGACCGCAGGTGCCGACCTGGTGTTCCACCTGGCGGCGCTGCGGATCACGCAGTGCGCCGAACAGCCGAGGCTCGCCAACGAGGTGCTCGTCGACGGCACGTTCAACGTGTTGGAGGCGGCCGTCGAGGCCGGCGTGCGCAAGGTGGTGGCTTCCTCGTCGGCGTCGGTCTACGGGCTGGCCGAGGAGTTCCCCACGACCGAGCGGCACCACCCGTACAACAACGACACGTTCTACGGGGCGGCGAAGGCGTTTAACGAGGGCATGCTGCGCAGCTTCCACGCGATGTACGGGCTGGACTACGTGGCCCTGCGCTACTTCAACGTGTACGGGCCCCGGATGGACGTCCACGGCGTCTACACCGAGGTGCTGATCCGCTGGATGGAGCGCATCGCGTCGGGCACGCCGCCGCTGATCCTCGGCGACGGCACCCAGACGATGGACTTCGTGCACGTCGCTGACATCGCACGCGCGAACATCCTGGCGGCCGAGGCCGACGTCACCGACGAGGTGTTCAATGTCGCCAGCGGTACGGAGACCAGTCTGAACGAACTGGCGGTGGCGCTGCTCGAGGTGATGGGCTCGAGCCTTCGGCCGGAGCACGGGCCGGCGCGGGCCGTGAACGGCGTCACCCGGCGGCTGGCCGACACCGGCGCCGCGGCGTCGCGACTGGGCTTCAAGACCGAGATCGACCTGCACGAAGGCCTGCGCGGCCTGGTGGAGTGGTGGCGGTCGGAGAAGCAGGAGGCGACCCGATGACGGCCGTGGCCGGACGCAGTATTCCGGTCATCGTGCCGGCGCTCGGCGAGGAGGAGGCCCAGGCGGCGGCGGCCGCGGTCCGCTCCGGCTGGGTCGCGCAGGGGCCGCGGGTCGCGGAGTTCGAACGCGCCTTCGCGGCGGACGCGGGGGCCGGGCACGGAGTGGCGGTCACTTCCTGTACAACAGCGCTCCACCTGGCGCTCGTCGTCCTCGGCGTCGGGCCCGGCGACGAGGTGGTCGTACCCTCGCTGTCGTTCATCGCCACCGCCAACGCCGTGCGGTACGTGGGAGCGACGCCGGTCTTCGCCGACGTCGACCTGCTGAGCGGCAACCTGACGCCGGAGACGATCGACGTGGTCCGCACCCGGCGCACGAAGGCGGTCATCGCCGTGCACCAGGGCGGAGTGCCCGCGGACGTGGACGCGCTACGCGCGGTGTGCGCCGGGTGGGGCATGGCGCTCGTCGAGGATGCGGCCTGCGCGGCCGGATCGACGGTACGCGGCCGGCCCGCGTCGGCCGGCGCGCTGCTGGCCGCCTGGTCGTTCCATCCCCGGAAGGTCATCACGACCGGCGAGGGCGGCATGGTCACCACCGACGACCCGGACTTCGCCACCCGGCTGCGCCGGCTGCGCGAGCACGGGATGAGCGTGTCAGCCGCCGAACGGCACGCCAGCGCCCAGCCGGTACTGGAGAGCTACCTGGAGACCGGCTTCAACTACCGGATGACGGACATCCAGGCCGCCGTCGGCCTCGTGCAGCTGCGCAAGCTGGCTGCGTTGGTGGCCCGGCGTCGCGAACTCGCGGCCAACTACCACCGGCTGCTCGCCGATCTGCCGGGCGTGCATCCGGTCCGGGACCCGTCCTACGGCACGAGCAACTTCCAGTCGTTCTGGGTTCTGCTGGAGCGTGCCAATCGCGACGAAGCCCTCGCCGCGCTCGCCTCGGCGAGGATCTCGGCGCGCCGCGGCATCATGGCCGCGCATCTGGAGCCGGCGTACCGCGGCGTCGCGTCGACACGCCTGCCGAACACCGAACGGCTCACCCGGGACTCGCTGATCCTGCCGCTGTACCACGACATGACCGACAGCGAACAGGAGTACGTGGTCGACGTGCTCCGGGCGGCGTGCGCATGAGGGATCTCGTCATCGTGGGGGCCGGTGGGTTCGCCCGGGAGACCGCCGCGGCGGTCGCGGCGATCAACGAGGTCACCCCGACCTGGCGGCTGCGCGGGTTCCTCGACGACAACGAGGCGCTGCACGGCCGATGCCCGTACCTGGACGTGCCCGTACTGGACTGCGTGGAGGCAGCGGGTGAGATGCAGGCCGAGGTGGTCGTCTGCGTCGGCAACCCGCACGACTACGCCGCCCGGATGCGCATCGTGCGACGGCTCGCGCTGCCGCCCGACCGGTACGCGACCATCGTCCACCCGTCCGCCCACGTGCCGGCCGGCTGCGTCGTCGGTCACGGCTCGGTGCTGCTGGCGCAGGTCGTCCTCACCGCGCAGGTGCGCGTCGGGGCGCACGTGTCGGTCATGCCGCAGGTGGTGCTGACCCACAACGACGTCGTCGAGGAGTACGCGACGGTCGCGTCGGGGGTGCGGCTGGGCGGGGCGGTCCGGGTCGCGCGCGGCGCGTACCTCGGCGCCGGCGCCCTCGTCCGCGAGAGCGTGACGATCGGGGCGTGGTCGCAGATCGGCCTCGGCACCGTCGTCCTGCGGGACGTACCGGCCGGGCAGGTGTGGGCGGGCAACCCGGCCCGGTACCTGCGCCCGGCGACATCTTCCGATCTACCACTGGGGAGCAACAACCGATGACCACAATTCCGCTCGTCGACCTCAAGGCCGCACATGCCGAGGTCGCCGAGGAGGTCGAGACCGGCTTCAAGCGCGTCATCGCCGACACCGCGTTCGTCGGGGGAGCGGAGGTCGCCGCGTTCGAGGAAGAGTACGCGGCGTTCACCGGCGTGCCGCACTGCGTCGGGGTCGCCAACGGCACCGACGCGCTCGAACTGGCGCTGCGGGCGGCCGGGGTGGGCCCCGGCAGTGAGGTCATCCTGCCGGCCAACACGTTCATCGCGACGGCGGAGGCGGTGGCCCGCGCCGGTGCTCGCCCAGTGCTCGTCGACTGCGATCCGGATACCTACCTCATCGACACCGACGCCGCGCTCGCGGCGATGACGCCCACCACGTCGGCCATCGTCCCGGTGCACCTGTACGGCCAACTCGCTCCGGTGGAGCTGCTGGTGGCGGGGGTCGACGGCGCCAGCGTGCGCATCGTCGAGGACGCGGCCCAGTGCCAGGGCGCCACCAGGTACGGCGTGCAGGCGGGATCGCACGGTATCGCCGCGACCAGCTTCTACCCGGGTAAGAACCTCGGTGCGTATGGGGACGCCGGCGCGGTCGTGACGGTCGACCGGGAGGTGGCCGCCGCGGTGCGGATGCTCGCCAACCACGGCGGTGTGCGCAAGTACGAGCACGAGGTGGTCGGGTTCAACAGCCGTCTCGACGGATTGCAGGCGGCGGTGCTGCGGACCAAGCTCGCCCGGCTCGCGGCGTGGAACTCCGCGCGCCGGGTGGCCGCGGCGCGCTATGACGACCTGCTGGCCGGACTGGATGTCGTGCGCCCGGTGACGCTGGCCGGCAACGAGCACGTGTGGCATCTGTACGTGATCCGGGTGCCGGGCGGCCGCCGGGACGAGGTGCTCGCCCGCTTGAACGCGGAGGGCATCGGGGCGGGCATCCACTACCCGGTGCCGGTGCACCTGACGCAGGCCTTCGCGTACCTGCGCTACGGGCGCGGGTCCTTCCCGCACGCCGAAGCCACGGCGGGGGAGATCCTGTCGTTGCCGCTGCACCCTCACATCACCGCCGACCAGCAGGAGCGCGTGGTCGAGGCGCTGGCGAGCGCACTGGCGGCGTAGACGGGGCCGGGCCGGCGGCGCGTCGCGCCGCCGGCCCGGCGTCAGTGCAACCGATTCGGGTGCAACCGATTCGCTAGTGCAACCGATTCGCCGGAGCCAGATCGGTTGGCCGGGCCGCTCCCTGCGTCCGCAGCCGGTCGAGCAGCACGTCCGCGATGCGCGCACCCGCCTTGCCGTCCCACAGAGCGGGGCGACGCTTGGCGGGTGGGTCACGCAGCACCGTGGTGGCCGCGGCGACGATCCGGGCCGGGTCCCGGCCCACCACCTGGTTGGTGCCCTCGTCGACGGTGACGGGCCGCTCGGTGTTGTCCCGCAGCGTCAGGCACGGCGTACCGAGGGCGGTGGTCTCCTCCTGTACGCCCCCGGAGTCGGTGAGGACCAGCCGCGCCGACGCCTGCAGCGCGAGGAAGTCGAGATATCCGGCCGGCGGTACGAGCCGGAGCCCGGCCGGCACGCCGGCGCTCTCCAGCCGGGAGGCCGTGCGCGGATGCACCGGCAGGATGAGCGGTATCCGGGTGGCCACCTGGCGCAGCGCGTCGAGCAGGGCCGCGAGCGTGTCAGGGGAGTCGACGTTGGCCGGCCGGTGCAGGGTGACGAGACCGAACCCGCCGGCGGTGACGCCGTACCGGTCCAGTGCGTCCGAGCTCAGGGCGCGGTCCAGGTTGGCGTACAAGGTGTCGATCATGACGTTGCCGACGAGGTGGATCTGGTCGTCGCGGTACCCCTCCGCCGTGAGGTTGGTGACCGCGTCCGACGACGGCGCGAAGAGCAGGTCGCTGACACGGTCCGTCACGACCCGGTTGATCTCCTCCGGCATCGACCAGTCGCGGCTGCGCAGTCCCGCCTCGACGTGCGCGACCACACACCCGGCCTTCGCGCCGACGAGGGCGCAGGCGAGCGTCGAGTTGACGTCGCCGACGACCACCACGGCGTGCGGCGCCACCGTCTCGACCAGCGGCTCGAAGGCGGTCATCACCCGCGCGGTCTGGACGGCGTGACTGCCCGAGCCGGCGCCCAGGCGGTGATCCGGCTGGCGCAGGCCCAGGTCGCGGAAGAAGACGTCGTTCATCGACTCGTCGTAGTGCTGGCCGGTGTGTACCAGCACGGTCCGCGCGCCGCGCTCCTCCAGGCCGTCGAGGACCGGCTTGATCTTCATGTAGTTGGGCCGGGCACCGGCCACGCAGATGACCGTGGGCAGGTCAGATGATGTCGACATTGGCTCCCCCCAGCCGGCGGCGGGTGTCCAGGACGTACGTGGCGTTCGTGCGCACCAGCTCGTAGTCGAACTCGTCGTGGTCGGACAGCAGCACGACGGCGTCCGCCGCGGCGACCTCGTCCGCGCTGAGGGCGACCCGGCGTACCCGCTCGTCCAACCCGTGGATCTCCTCGACCACGTGCGGATCGACCGCGCTCACCTCGGCGCCGAGCTGGACGAGGAGCTGCGCGACGCGAACCGCCGGAGACTCCCGGGCGTCGCCGGTGTTCTTCTTGTACGCCAGCCCGAGGAGGAGGATCTTCGATCCATTGACCGCGCGGCGCTTCTGGTTGAGCGCGTCGGTCAACCGCCGGACCACGTAGTCGGGCATGTGGTTGTTGATGTCGTTGGCCAGCTCCACGAAGCGGAAGCTCTGTCCCAGCGCCCGCTGCACCCGCCACGACAGGTACGAGGGGTCGATCGGCAGGCAGTGGCCGCCGACTCCCGGGCCGGGGGTGAACCGCATGAAGCCGAAGGGCTTGCTGCCGGCCGCGTCGATCGCCTGCCAGACGTCGATGTCGAGGTCGTGTGCGAGCATCGCGACCTCGTTGACAAGGGCGATGTTGACGTGCCGGAACGTGTTCTCGATCAGCTTCGCCAGCTCCGCCTCCTTCGGCGAGGTGACCGGCACGGTGGTCTCCACGATCCCGTCGTAGAACTCCTTGACGACCTTCAGGGACACCTCGTCGACGCCCGAGACGATCTTCGGCGTCGTCTCGAAGGTCCAGGTCTGGTTGCCAGGGTCGATCCGTTCGGGGCTGAAACCGAGGTGGAAGTCGCTGCCGACGGTCAGCCCCGAGCCCTCCTCGAGGATCGGGCCGAACAGCTCCTCCGTGGTGCCCGGGTAGGTGGTCGACTCGAGGACCACGGTCGAGCCGGGAGTGAGGTAGCGGGCTAGCGTGCGCGCGGCCTCCTCGATGTACGACACGTCCGGTACGCCGTCGCGCAGCGGGGTGGGCACGGTGACGATCGCGATGTCGAAGCCGGCGCAGTGCTTGGCGACCGCGGATGGCCGGTAGTGCCCGGAGTCGAGCGCCACCCGGAGCCGCGCAGCCGGTATGTCCTCTACATAGGACTCGCCAGCGGCGAGGCGCTCCACCCGGCGGGTGTCGACGTCGTACCCGATCACCTGATGGCCGACCTCGGCGGCGCGCACCGCGAGCGGCAGTCCGACGTACCCCTGGCCGACGACGACGACGCGCATCAGCGTTCCCCCTGCTTCGAGATGATCGTTTCCTTCGGTCGCACCAGCTCCCGCGCGACGAGCGCGACGAATGCGGCGTTGGTGGTGAGATAGCGACCGCCGAGCCGCCGCGGCTCCTGCAGTGCCCGGTAGAGCCACTCCATGCCCAGTCGCTGCCACGCCCGGGGCGCCCGCTTCACCACGCCGGCCAAGACGTCGAACGAGCCGCCGACGCCGTGCACCACGGCGGCGCCGGTGCGCTCGCCGTACTCGGCCACGAAGTTCTCCTTCTTCGGCGAGGTCATGCCGAGGAAGAGCAGGTGGGCGCCGCTACCGGCGATCGCATCGGCGATGGCCGGCGCATCGGCGTCGGCGAAGTACCCGTCGTGGCTGCCGGCGACGATCAGGGCGGGGAACCGCTCGCGGACCCGCTCGATCATGGTGGCGAGTACGGCCGGCCTGGCGCCCAGGAAGTAAACCGACAGCCGGCGCTGCTCGGCTTCCCCCAGCAGCCGGATGAACAGGTCGATGCCGGTGACCCGTTCGGGAAGCCGGGTACGCAGGACTCGGCTGGCCCACACCACCGACTGGCCGTCGGCCACCACGAGATCGCAGCCGGTGACGGCTGCGTGCAGTTGGGGGTCGCGGCGCATCTTCACGACCTTGGCGGCGTTGACGACGCCGATCTCCAGCTGGTCACCGGAGTCCACCGCCGCGACGCAGCGCTGCACGGTCTCGTCGAGAGTCAGCGCGTCTATCCCGATGCCGAACAGCGTGCGGCGCCGATCGGGCAGCTCGTCGTCGAGGGGGCGCCGCGGGCGGGGCAGGTTGAGCTGCGGCTGGTCGTCGAGCGGGCGCCGCGGGCGGGGCAGGGCGAACTCGGGCTTGGCGTCCATCGCGTCCATCGCGTCCATCGCGTCCATCGCGCCGCTCACCCGGCCGACCCGGGCGTGTCGGACGGAAGGCCGAGTCCGCCGAGCCAGGTGAACAGCAGCCAGCCGAACTCATACGGGCGGCACTCGCGGTCGACGGCGGCCGGCCGGAAGATCCGTTCGAGCGGGCGGACCCGGGCGCCGGGCACCGCTCTGGTGGTCAGCCCGTGTGCGGCCCGGACCAGCTTGCGCGGATCGCCCCGGTAGACCTTTCGCCACGTCAGCCCGGCATCGTCGAGGATCATCGACGGGCCGTCGTCACCCAGCTCCACCGGTCCGGTCATCCACTCCAGACCTCGGACGATCTCGGGCAGGCGATCGGACCCACCGGCCTCGGCCAGGTCGAGCAGTGCCATCGGCGCCATCGCGTGCTGGTGCACGCTGTACACCGGGTAGCCCTCCACGAGGGCCCCGGTACGCGCGTCGTGGTGCCACCACCACTGGCCGCCCTCACCCTGCAGTTCGCAGATGCGCCCCGCGCACTCCTCGGCGGCGGCCAGCGCCGCCGCGTCGTCACCGGAGTGGTGCAGCCGGGCCAGCGCCTGGATCGGATAGACCTGATCGGCGAAGCAGGCGACGTGTGTGCGGTACCACGGCAACAGGCCGGTGCCCGTCGCGTGCGGGAACAGGGGGCTGCCACGGTGGCGGCTGGTCAGCAAGGTGTCCCGGAAACGCTTGAGGATGTCCTCGACGTCCGCCTGGGACCGGCCCGCTGCCAGCGCCGCCACCACCCAGGCCGCCTCGACGACGTACCGGGGACCGGGGTTCTCGTCGAGCGCGCGCAGCCGGGCCAGGGCCTGGGGCAGCAGCGGGTGGCGGCCCTGCGCGGCCGCCCAGCAGATCAGGGCGGCGTCGCCGAGGTTGGTGACGCCAGGTAGCCGCCCGATCAGCATTGCGGTGAAATCAGCGGCGTTCCGTCCTGAAAGGACCTGTCGCTGTGTTGCGTTGTCCAACCACTGTGCACCGAGGGCGACGATGGCTGCGTAACGAATGCTGACCCCGCGCAGCTCGGTGATCGTGCCGTCGCGGTCCGTGCTGGCCGCCGCGCGGGTGAAGGCGAATTCGTCGGTTTCCGGACGGTACATCGTCGGCAGGCCACGTACTGCTACGTCGAGAAGGCGCGAGACGAGTTCACCAGAGACCGGATCAGTTGCCGTAAGTCGTGCGCGTCGGGGCGCCGTCATCGGTTGAAATCCTTACGCCGAAGGGGTGTCTGCCTGCTGCGTTCGCTACGCGGCGACGGCACCTACCGTGGATTCTGGACATTCATCGCTACCTCAGGTGCGCGTCCGTTGGGAAATTTACCGGTGATGCACCGGTGCTGCGGTCAACAATCCGGCACACTCCGCAGCGGTCGGGTGAGGCGTCGATGAACGAATGGCGGAGCAAGGGCGCCGTCAATGCCTCCGTACTGTCGCAAGTAGACGTGACAGGCCATGATCAATCGCGATATGACCGGATTTGCCATTTGTGACGCTACGAAACAATGACGCTACGGTGTCGGGAAGCTGAGTTCCCAATTGTGGAAAGCGCGGACATCGCGTATTTGTTCTCAGCTGACCTGTGTCCCATATGGATTTTGCCTAAACGGCTAGGGCGTACCGTCCGCTCAGTGGTCTGAATCCAATTCGGAGGCGGGTTGGTAACGTCCGCGGCACTGGTAGGTTTCGCGCTGGGTCGATCCGGACCCTGGCTGCTCTCGCGAGAGAGTTGGATGGCTCTCAGTAGGGAGGATGGCGGCGATGAATGTGGTGCGCGCGGCAAATCGCGGGTGGTGCATCCGGCGCCGGGCCGGTCGCGCCGTCGCCGCCCTGACCGCCGCCGTCGCGATGGCGGCCGCCGGGCTCGTCGCCGGCGCTGCGCCCGCCTCGGCGGCCACCTGCTCGCCGAACCTCGTCGTCTGTGAGAACAGTCAGCCCGGGACGCCGGCCAGCGAGTGGGACATCAGCGGCGCGGGGGACGAGACGCTGCAGGGATTCGCCGCTGACATGAGCGTCAACGTCGGCGGCTCGATCAGCTTCAAGATCCAGGCGCAGCAGGCGTACACCATCGACATCTACCGCCTCGGCTGGTACGGCGGGAACGGCGCCCGAAAGATCACGCGGTTGCCCGGCACGTTCCCGGCGCAGAACCAGACCACGGAGTGCGTGACCGACAACGCGACGCAGATCTTCGACTGCGGCACCTGGGCGGTGTCCGCCACCTGGGCGGTGCCGGCGACCGCGGTGTCCGGCGTGTATCTCGCCGTGCTGACCCGTACGGACAACGGCAACGCCAGCCACATCCCGTTCGTGGTCCGTGACGACGCCAGCACCTCCCAGGTCGTCTTCAAGACCTCGGACGCCACCTGGCAGGCGTACAACACCTACGGCGGCGCCAACTTCTACTCGGGCCCCAACGGCAGGGCAACCAAGCTCAGCTACAACCGGCCGTTCGCCACCCGCGACCTGTTCGACGGCCGCGACTACCTGTTCAGCAACGAGTACCCGATGATCCGCTTCCTCGAGCGCAACGGGTACGACGTCAGCTACATCACCGACGTGGACGCCGACCGGCGCGGTGACCAGATCCGAAACCACAACGTGTTCCTCTCCGTCGGCCATGACGAGTACTGGTCCGGGCCCCAGCGCGCCGCGGTCGAGGCCGCCCGGGACGCCGGCACCAGCCTGGCTTTCTTCAGCGGCAACGAGGTGTACTGGAAGACCCGCTGGGAGAACAGCCAGGACGGCCACAACACCGACCACCGGACCCTGGTCTGCTACAAGGAGACCTGGGCGAACGCCAAGTCGGACCCGTCGCCGGAGTGGACCGGCACCTACCGGGACCCGCGCTTCAGTCCGCCGTCCAACGGTGGCCGGCCGGAGAACGCGCTGACCGGCGTCATGTTCATGAGCAACAGCGACGACCTGGCCCTGCAGGTGCCGGCAGCCGAGGGTAAGTACCGGTTCTGGCGTAACACCGGCGTCGCCAACCTGGCGGCCGGCCAGACGGCCACGCTCGCACCGCACACGATCGGCTACGAGTCCGACGAGGACGTGGACAACGGGTTCCGGCCCGCCGGCCTGATCCGCCTGTCCACCACCACCGGTGATACCCCTGAGTACCTGCGTGACTTCGGCAGCGAGGTGACGCCGGGCACCACTACCCACCACCTCACCCTCTACCGGGCGCCGAGTGGGGCGCTCGTCTTCGGTGCGGGCACCATCCAGTGGGCGTGGGGGTTGGACGACAACCACGACAGCGGGTACGACCCGATCGCGCCGGCCGACCCCGCCATGCAACAGGCCACCATCAACCTGCTCGCCGACATGGGTGTTCAGCCGGCCACCCGGATGAGCGGGACGGTGGCCGCCACGAAGTCCACCGACACTGCCGGGCCGACCGTGACCATCACCTCGCCCGCGGCCGGCGCCTCGTTCGCCAACGGGACGAAGGTGACCGTGCAGGGTACCGCGACCGACAGCGGCGGCCGCGTCGCCGGCATCGAGGTCTCCACCGACGGGGGCGCCACCTGGCACCCCGCTACCGGCACCGAATCGTGGTCGTACAGCTACTACGCCACGGGCGACGGCTCCTCGACGGTCAACGCCCGCGCGACCGACGACAGCGCCAACGTCGGCGCGACGGCTAGCCGGCAGGTCGCCCTGACCGGATCGACCTCGCTGTTCGGCGACCGGGTCCCGGCCAACCCCGCCGCCAACGACGCGAGCGCCGTCGAACTGGGCGTGAAGGTGGTCCCCCAGACCGACGGGTTCATCAAGGGTGTGCGGTTCTACAAGGACGCCGGCAACACGGGCACGCACAACGGCAGCCTGTGGTCGGTGGACGGCGACCTGCTCGCCACCGGCACGTTCACCGGCGAGACGGCCACCGGCTGGCAGACCTTGATCTTCTCGCCGCCGGTACCGGTCATCGCCGGCACCGCGTATCTCGCGTCCTACACCGCGCCCAACGGCCACTACGCGGCCGACCCGTGGTTCTTCAGCTACGCCGGCCATGTGGCCGCCCCGCTGAGCGCGCCGCGCAACCACGAGGCTGGTGGCAACGGCGTCTTCGGCAACCCGGGCCAGTTCCCGTCGCGTACGTTCCAGGCTGCCAACTACTACGTCGACGTGCTGTTCGACTCGGCCACGTCGAGTCCGCCGCAGGTCAGCACGGTGACTCCGACGCCGGGTGCGTTGTACGTACTGGTATCGACCCGCCCGACGGTGACGTTCAACAAGCCGGTCGACGGGTCGACGATCCAGTTCACCCTGTCCGATGCCGGGAACGCGTCGGTCGGCGGCTCGGTGTCCTACGACAGCAGCACCCGGACGGCCACCTTCACTCCGTCCTCGGCGCTGGCGGCCGGGCGGGCCTTCACCGCCACCGTTCAGGCCACAGACACGTACGGCAACCCGATGAAGGCGCCGAAGACGTGGACGTTCACCACCGACCCGGGCAACACGACCATCAACCGGCTGTTCGAGGTGGACGCGGTGCCGGCGGTCGCGGCTGTCAACGACTCGGACGCCGTGTCGCTCGGCGTGAAGTTCACTCCCAGCGCAGACGGCTCGGTGATCGGCATCCGGTACTACAAGGGCGCCGGTAACGGTGGCATCCACACCGGAAGCCTCTGGTCGTCGACCGGCACCCGGCTGGCGACCGCGACGTTCAGCGACGAATCGAGCACCGGCTGGCAGACGGTGTACTTCGCGCAGGCGGTCTCGGTGACCGGCGGGACCCAGTACGTCGCGTCGTATTACGCGCCGCGCGGGCACTACGCCGCGAGCGGCGGCTTCTTCGCCAGCACCTGGACCAACGGCCCGCTCGTCGCAGCCTCCGGCGCCAACGGCGTGTACCAGTACGGGTCGGACACCTTCCCCACCAGTTCGTTCGGAAGCTCCAACTACTGGGTGGATCCGCTGTTCATCACCGCACCAGCCGCGCCGCAGCCGGAGGTGCCGGAGGGTTCGGTGACGGTGTTTCCGAGCACGGCGACGCCTGTCAACGCGAACTGGAACGACCCGGCCGCCATCGAGGTCGGGGCGAAGTTCACCACTGACGTGGCCGGCGTGGTCAACGGTGTGCGCTTCTACAAGGGCGCGGCCAACGGCGGTACGCACACCGGCTCGCTGTGGTCGTCGACGGGTACGTTGCTCGCGACCGGGACGTTCGTCGGGGAGACGCAATCCGGATGGCAGACGATGTTGTTCTCGTCGCCGGTCACCGTCACGCCCGGCGCGACGTACGTGGTGTCGTACTCCAGTGTCGCCGGGCGCTACGCGGTGGACCTGAACGGGCTGTCCGCCGGCGCGAACAACGCGCCCTTGCACATCCCGCCCGGCGGCGGGCTCTACAAGTACGGGTCCGGATTTCCGGCGGCGACCACCAACCACAACTTCTGGGTCGACGCGGTGTTCACCCCCAACGCGTCCTAATTGGGAGGTGTGCGTCAAGTCCGACGAAACCGGATGGTAGTAATCAAATCGAAATGAGCCAATTGACCGATGGCTGGGTTCACCGCTCGGAGCTACCGTCGCCGGTGAAACCTGGGGGAGGTTGTCGGTCGAGCGCGTCCGGAATCGCGCAATATGCCGGTGCTTCCGAAGCATGCAACCGGCAGAGGGGAACCGCATGGATTTCTGGGACCTCACCAAGCTGATGGTCCGCCGCTGGTACATCTCAGTGCCGCTCCTGCTTGCGACGTTCGCGGGCACGGGATACACCGCTATCGCGGTCGAACCCGATTATGCGATCACAGCGTATGTCCAGTTGATACCACCAGCAGCGTCATCGGATCCCGACCAGGCGACGCGGATACAGAATCCCTGGCTCGCTCTCGGCATGACTTCCTTGAACAATGCCGCCATGGTGGCCACCCAGGACCAGACGTTCCTCGATGCGCTGAAAAAGAAGGACGACAGCGCGAGCTTCGAAATCACCATCGGAGAACGCAACCCGGTCGCCACGATCGCGGTCGTCGCGCCTACACAGCAGGAGGTGGAGTCCGCCACGGCTTTGGTCACCAGTCATTACGATGAGTCGGTCAGGTCGCTGCAGGCGCAGTACGGCGTCAAGCCCGCAGAGATGATCACCGTCTTCCGACTCGACAAGGGTGAGAACATCAAGCGACCGGGCGGCAAGGTCAAGCGTGCGGTGATCGCGGTCTTCGCCATCGGCCTCCTGATGACCGGTGGTTTGACGATCCTGATCGATGCCCTGCTACGCCGCCGGCACCGCCGCGACGCAACGACCACCGCTTCCGCCTCGGACGGTCCGGACTTCGTGGCCGCACCGTCGGGCGCAACCAACGGTGCCCCCGTGGTGCGTCAGCGGGTCAGCGCGGACCCCCCGTACTCGGAAGATTCGGAGCGGACGAGGCCCTTGGGGCAGTACGCCCTGGACGGCGCGAGGAAAGCTGACCGGGACGCGAAACCTGCGGCGGCCCCGAGGCTTCCCCCGGACGCCACAATCGTCCTGCCGCGGATGCCCCGAGCAGGTGAGGGGGGGACCAACCAGCGCGGTAGGCGAAATTGAGTACGACGGCGATCCATACGACGGATCTCGAACCGGCGCTGTTCGCGGACCAGACCTATGCGACTCGGCGCAGGCCGGTTCGAATGGACGCCGCGTTGGCCTTCGGATTGGCCATCTGTCTGCTCACGCTGATCCCTTCGCGGCTGATCCTGCCCGGCACGTCGGCCGATGTGGGCCGCCCCGGGACGGTCATGTGCATGCTGATGTTCTGTTGGTGGGTCGCGACGCGCTGCAATCCCAAGCTGGCCATGCCCGGCCCGCAACCGGTGCGCTGGGCGGTCCTCCTGTACTTCCTGTCGTTGCTGATCTCCTATGCGATCGGGTTCCAGCGGGGATTGACTCCGCTGGAGGCGAACGCGGCCGACCGGGCGCTCATGGCCGGTGGCGCGGCATTCATCGGTGCGATCCTGGTCGCCGCGGACGGCATCTCCAACTGGGACCGGATGCGTTTCGTCCTGCAATTTTTCGTCTGGTGCTCGGTCTACATGTCGGTCATCGGCCTGCTCCAGCAGACACTGCCGTTCAACATCGCGGAATACATGACGGTGCCGGGGCTGACGAACCTCGGCGTGCCCGGATATCAGCAGCGCGGAAGCGGCGTTCGGGTAGCGGGAACGACGACGCACTATCTTGAGCTCGCCGCGACCCTGTCGCTCGCGCTGCCGGTCGCGCTCCACTTCGCCAAGTTCGCCAGTGCCCAACGCAGCCGACGGTGCTTCGGAATAGCCGCGTTCCTCATCGTGGCGGGCGTCCTTGTCACCATCTCCCGTACCGGCATCATCTCCGTCCTCATCGCGCTGCTGATCCTGATGCCTCTGTGGACGTGGCGCGCCCGGTACAACGTCTTCGCGCTCGGACTGCTCGCGGTCGCGGGGATGTCAGCGATCAAGCCGTCCACGGTACGGACCTTCTATGACATTTTCGCCGGCGCGAGTAATGACTCGAGCATCGTGGTGCGCACGGAGCGATACGCCATGGTGGGTTACTACTACAGCCAGCGGCCGTGGTGGGGTAGGGGCACCGGCACGTGGGAGTGGCCGATGTACCAGTTCCTGGACAACCAGTGGTTGCGGACGGCGCTCGAGTCGGGGAACGTCGGGGTGGCCGCTCTCGCCGCGGTGCACCTGACCGCGATCGCCCTGGCGGTCATCTCGTTCCGCCGGGTGAGTGACACCGCGGACCGGCACCTGTGCCTGGTGCTGGTCTCGACTCAGGTGGTGGCGCTCTTCATCGCGTACACGTTCGACTCGCTCACGTACACGACGTATTCGCTCACGCTCGGGATGATGGTCGGGCTTTGCGGTGCGGTCTGGCGGTTCACGCATTCGTCCCGAGAGGTTCGAACCTCCACCCCCAGGTGGTTCGAGCCGTAGTGGAAGAGCCTGCCCGGAGTCACATTGCCCTATCAGCTGTTCACTTAGGACCCAGATGATTGAAACAAGGGCTGAACGACTGAAGATGCCCCGCGACGGGGCTCGGTATCTTGCCAACTGGAGCTGCTTGCGCGGCGCGGATTTCCCGATTGCGTGCCGCCTCTACGACGGACACCACGCTGGACCGGAAAGTAGCTTCCCACCTACGCCATCGACCACAGTTGGCGAACACGAGTGGTCGTCGTTCGGCGATCCTGACTGACGCACCTGATTCGACAGCGAGGAGGACAGATGACCGACGGCGCGACGACCTCGATCGTCGACCGGCTGATGGCGGACGAACCGGTGTTTCACGCCGGTGGGACGCGGGTGTGGAACGCGCTGCCAGACACGCTGCGGCTACTGACTGCCAGCGTCAGGCCGGGCGATCGTACGTTGGAGACGGGTGCCGGTGCGTCTACGGTGATCTTCACCGCGGCGGGGGCTGAGCACACGACGATCAGTCCGAGCCCCGATGAGCACAAGCGCATCCGGGCCTACTGCGAGTCGATCGGTCTGGACACGAGCCGGCTGTCCTTCATCGCTGACACGAGCGATGTCGCGCTGCCGGCGCTGGCGCTCGATCGGCCGGTGGACGTGGCGTTCATCGACGGTAAGCACTCGTTCCCGCACCCGGTCATCGACTTCCACTATGTCGAGCAGAGACTGTCGGTGGGCGGGGTGCTGGTCCTCGACGACATACCGATGCCGGCGGTGGCGGTCGTGTACGGATTCATGCAGGGCTCGCCCGACTGGGAGCTGATCGAGGTCGCCGACCACCGGGCGGCGGCGTTCCGCAAGCTCGCCGCGGCCGATCCTGACGACAACTGGCATCTTCAGCCGTTCAACCGTGGCTACCCGGACTACTCGTTCGCCCCGCTGCCGCAGCGGATCCGGCTCACCGCCAACCACCGCGCGTGGCAGGGTGCGCGAAAGCTCCGGGCGCAGCTTCGTTCCCGCAAGCGGCGGGTCGCGCCTCGCCAGTGATCACCTCGGGGATGTCCTCCGTCGGGGACGACACATCGTCGCCAGCGGGAGCTGTGGAAGAACCGTTGGCCCAGTCCGTCCGTCGGGGACTCGGCTGGAGCTTCATCAGCAGCATCGCTACGCGTGTCGGCACGGTGCTCAGCGGCATCGTGCTCGCGCGGCTGTTGTCGCCCGCCGACTACGGCCAGTTCACCGTTGCCTTGGTCGTGTTGCTCGTCCTCGCGAACATCAATGATCTTGGCCTGGAGGCGACCCTGGTGCGCTGGCCGGGTGCGATCGACGAGATTGCCCCGACCGCGACCACGATCATCTTCAGCGCGAGTTGCCTGCTCGCCGGCGGGGTTTTCGTCGGTGCGCCCGCGATCGCGGCGGCGTTGAACGCGCCTGACGCCGCCGGCATCGTACGTCTGATGGCCGTGTCCGTCGTCGTCAACGGCCTGTTCGCCGTCCCGTCGGCGATCCTGACCAGGTCCTTCATGCAGGGAAGGCGGGCCACCGCCGATCTGACGGGCATGGTGGTGACGCTGGGCCTGTCGGTCGTCCTGGCGGTCATGGGCTTCGGCGCCTGGAGCTTGGCGTGGGGGCGCTTCGCCGGCAACGGCGTCAACAGCGTTCTGCTCTGGTGGTTCGCGCCAGCGCGGTACCGGCCGGGGTGGTCTCGTGCGGCGGCCCGGCACGTCTTGGCCGGCGGGCTGCCGATAGCGGGGACTCTTCTGCTCGCGGTCGGCCTCATGAACGTCGACTACGTTGTCGTCGGTCGGCTGCTGGACCCCGCGGAACTGGGTCTCTACCTGCTGGCCTTCAACCTGTCGAGCTGGCCGGTGAGCATCCTCTCGGTTGCTGTCGCCCGCATTTCCGTGCCCGCGTTCGCCCGCCTGCAACACGACCTGACCGCGCTGCGAGCGGCGTTCCGGCGTTCGCTCACGCTCATCATGGCGCCGACGGTGCTGGTCGCCGTGATGCTCGCCGTCTATGCGCTCCCGGCCACCCGCGTCGTCTACGGGCCGCGCTGGTCGGCCGCCGCGGCCGCGTTGTCCTTCCTGGCGGTACTCGGGGCGCTGCGGGTGGCCATGCAGTTCGCCGCCGACCTGCTGACCGCAGCCGGCAAGGCACGACTCACCCTGGTCATCCAGGGCGGCTGGATCATCGCCCTGCTGCCGGCCCTGGTCATCGGCGTGACGCACGCCGGAATCCGCGGCGCGGGCATCGCGCACGTCGCCGTGGCGCTGTGTGTCGCGGTACCAGCCCATCTGGCCGCGCTCGCCACGCTGCGAATCTCGCCGCTGGACGTACTGCGGTCGGCCGGGCGGCCGGTAGCAGCCGGTGCGGCCGCCGCACTGGTCGCTGTCGGCGTGCAGTGGCTCATCGCCGACGACCTGGCTACGCTGGTGGTGGGCGGACTGGCGGGTGCGGCGGTGTTCGCCGTGGTCGCGCGGCCGATACTCAGGCTCGTGTCGGAGTCTCCGGCGGACCCGCGGTCATCAGGCGGGTGAGCTGACGGCGCAGCCCCTGCGGCAGCACACCGCCCGCGACCTGGACCGTAGCGGTACGCACGCCATCCGCGACCCGTACCCGCAATGGCGACCGACCAGCGACCGCCTCGCGGCAAAGCATGTCCAACTGCTCGGTGACGGACTCGAGCGAGTAATGGCGCAGAATGAAATCGCGCGAGAATTCGCCCAGCGGGGCGAACCGCTCCGGCTGGCTCACGATCCGTCGCAGTTCGGCGATGAGGGGTGCGTTGTCCTCATCTCCGTCCCCGAGGCCGTACATGCCGAAGTACCGGAAGTGATCGGCCGTCTCCGGGGTGAACGCCGACGCGAAGCCCTGCTCACCCACCACGACGGTCGGTTTTGCGAAGGCCAGGGCGCGCAGGGAGGACCCGCCCATGCCGACGACGACATCGGCGGCCGCGTATACCGGACGGGGGTCCACCAGCGCACCGGTCAGCACCACCGCCGGTCGGCCGAGTGCGTCGTTGGTCTCCGAGGCAAGGCGTTCGAGGTCCCGCCGTGCGGGGCCGTCTCCCACGATGGCGAACCGCAACGGCGGTATCTCTCGGCCGAGTACCGCCATGGCACGCACGGTACGGCGCAGCCCTTCCAGCTTCAGGAACTCCACGAGGCGGGAGACGGTCACCAGCAGGATGTCGTCGGCATCGAAGCCGTACGCAGCCCGGAACTCCTTGCCGTCCACGGCGCCCGGAGCGTTCTGGTGCACGTCGACCGGGGGAAGGAGCAACCCGAGGCGATGCCGACCGGCCGAGCGGGCCCGGTCGAGCAGTTCGGGGGTCCCGAAGGTGGTCGGGACCGCACGCGGGATCAGCCGCGGCACCACCATCGACATCACCGTGACGAGCAACGGGACGGCACGGGTCAGGTGTACCCCGTAGTACGCGTCGAGGCACTGCGGCCAGTCCCACGCGTGCACGAGATCGGGGCTCTCGCGGCGGACGGCCGCACGCAGTGCCCGCATCCGGGCGGGTGACGGATGCCGGCCGGCGTCCGGCGCCGGAATGAACCGAAGTCCCTTGTCCGTGGCCAGTTCGACCATCGGGCCAGGCGTGGCGAACAACACCGGCTCGTGCCCGTGCGCGTCCCGGAGCGCGGCCGCGAGCTCGATCGCGTTCACCTGGGTGCCCCCGACCTCGAGCCGGTGTGCGAATACGAGGACCTTCATGCGGCACCGACTTCCAGTAGCTCGGCGAGTCGCTCGGCGCGCCGGTCCCAGCCGTGTTCGCGGGCGAAGGCCCGGCGACGGGCGGCCAGCTCCTCGGTACGCGGTACGGCGAGCGCAGCCTGTACCCGCGCCGCGAACTCCGCCGGGGTGGAGGCCGTACTGACAAGGTCGGTACCCAGCCACGTGATGGCCGGTAGCGGGGTGGCGACGACCCCTCGACCGGCGGCCAGGTACTCGAGCGTCTTGAGCGGGAAGCTGGCCCGGTTGAACGCGTTGTCCGCGTACGGGGTGAGGCCGACGTCGATGAGCCGCAGGAACGAGGGCATCTCCACGTAGGGTTTCGGTCCGACCCAACACACGTTCGGGCGTTCGGTGAACGCCGCGAAGCGCTCGGCGTGGTAGCCCGGCGCTACCGGTCCCACGATCAACATTGACGAGCCGGTGTCGGCGACCGCCTCCAGCAACGACAGGTCGATGCGGTCGTTGATGTGTCCGAGCAGTCCGACGACCGGTCCCGTGAGCGCTACGCCGGCCGGGACCGGTGCTTCGTCGACGTCGGCGTACACGTCCGGGCGGCAACCGTTGGGAATCAGTTCCGCGACGACGCCGTTCCGTGCATACCGTTCCTGAATGGCGGTGGACACGACCGCGACCGTGTCCGCCCGGTGCAGCGAACGGGCCTCTTCCCGGAGAAGCCGATTCCGCGGTAGACCGAGCATCTCGGCCCCGGCCACCAGGTCATCGGTGGCGTAGAAGAGCCGGCGCCGTGCGGGGAGCGCGGACCCCGAGTCTTCGAATCGACTGGAGATGACCGCGGCGACCGGCTCTCGCGAAGCGGACCCGTACAGCCGATCGACGGCCTGGCGGGTGGCGCGGCGGACGATGAGCGGCACCAGACGATGCAGCCCGGGCCGGCTGTACCCGGGCACGACCGGTGTGACCAGGTGGGCCAGCCGTGGGCCGAGGACCCGTAGCCGTGGTTGATCCAGCAGGCCGCCGAGTTCGGGACGCTTCAGCCTGGTCAGCGCGGATACCGGCGGCTCGACGAAGAGGACCGGCCGAAACCGGCTGAGCGCCTCGACCATGTGCCGGTCGTGCCCGGGCGGGCCGTCCCACCGACTGCCTGAGAAGTAGACGACCAGGTCACTGCGGGCTCCGTCGAGAGCGGAGGAGGGCGGGCTCATCAGTTTCCGCATGGTCGGGGCCACAGTTCCTGTTGAGTGAGGTTGAGTCGTCATGCCGTGACCGCCGCGCCGGTCCCGGCCCAGACGTTGCCTATCCAGGTGTTACCGGGGCCGTTGGAATCGAAATGAGCAACCGGGCCCCACTTGCCACCGTTCGCGTAGACGTCACGGCCGAAGGTGTTGTGCTCGAACCGAATGTTTCGGGACGTGCCCTTGTCACCCTCACCGCCGTAGACGGTGTATCCGCCGCCGGCCAGGTAGTTGTTTACGACGAGTACATCGTGCGCCACCCCGAAGTCCTGAAAGAGCGCGAGCGCCGAGGTCTGGTCGAGGTCGTTGATGACCGTGTTGTGTCTGATGACCAGTGATTTGCCGTCGTCCGGGCCACTTGTCGCCTGGATCATGTCGACGTGGTCGCCGTCGAAGGCCTTCGGGTCGTGCAGGTAACAGTCCTCGATCAGCCCTTGGTTGGTGGCGACGCCGTCGGCGACCTGGGAGATGTCCGTGCGTCGCACGGTCAGGCCGCCACCGAGGTTGAGAATGCCCTGTTGCATCTGTTGGCTGCCGTTGCCACGGATCTCGCTGTCCTGGACGACCAGGCCGCTGAATCTGGTTTGCTGGACGATCCCCCAGACCGACGTGTCGGCATTGGTCAGCCGGGTGTTCTTGATGGTGACGTTGTTCGCTTCCACGATGATCATGCCGCGTACGTCCAGACCGTCGACGAGGGCGCCGTTCCGGATGACCCGGACGTCACCGGTCTTTTTCAACGCCTTCCCCGTGGGCACGCCGGTGTTTCCCGCATTGGGCCACCGCACCGGGCCCCCGGCAGCAGAGGATGTACCCGAGCGTCCAGGGTTCGCGCTGGCGGACGCGCTTTGGGCGGGGGAAGCGGTCGGCAGCGCGGCGGATGCCGTTGACGAAGGGGTGGCGGTGGGTTGGGCGGGAACGTCCAGCGGCGGTCGGGTCAGGATCACCCCGGCCCGATCGGTTTTGTGGACTGCGATGAAGGCGACGATGCCGAACACGGCGAGCGTGGTGCCGACAACAGCCCCGCTGATGGTCAGGGCGGTCGCCCTCCGGCGGGTCCATCGAACTCGATTGAAGCTCACGGCGCGAATCCTTTCGCTGCAGGCGTTGGCTCCATGATCATGATCGCACCACGGCCGGTGACCACGCGTCACGCACGAACACGCGGGGGGTGCCGGTGCCGTCGGCGGGGACCGCCCACACATCAGAGGTGGCCGCCCCTGATTCACCGGTACGCGAAAGTCCATACAGGACGGTGTTGTCGTCGAGCCACTCGGCCTGGTCGTCGACGCTGCGCGACTCGGAGAGCACGGTCTCCTCGCCGGTCGCAAGGTCGTACACGGCGAGCCGCCAGCGTCCTGCCGGCAGGTCGCCGTGCTTCTTGAACGCGATACGTGTGCCGTCGGGTGACAGCGACGGGCATTCGACGTCCTCGCGCAGCGCGGTGAGCGTACGCTTCGACACGCTGCCCTTGACCAGCCACGTCTTGCCGCCCGATGCTCCGGTGGCGTAGAACGTGTCACCGTCTCCGGTGGCGGCGAAGGTGACGCCCCAGAAGTTCCGGTCGGCGGCGCCAACCGTGCGCCCGTCCACCGCGAACCGGAACTGCTCCAGTTCGGCGACCTGCTGGCCGGTGCTCCGCGTGATCAGCGTACGGGTGGAGAACTGTCCGGGAGTGGAGTACGAGTCGCCGTAGACGAACGTGGTGGTCGCGGCGAGCGAACCGTCGCGCGACAGCCTGGCCCGGCTGGGCAGCCCCGGCAGCGGCAGGTCCGCCGTCGGCGACCACTCCGGCCCGAGTATCCGTGCCGTGTACGTCGTCTTCAGGCCCCGGTTCGCCGCGAGGCACAGCGCCTGCCGCGTACTCGCGTACACCCGCTCGCACGACGTGGGCGTGAGCGCGCGCGGCCCGTCCGGCGCGGCCAACGGCACGACGGCGACCTTGCCGTACCCCTGGCCCAGCGCGGTGTTGCGGAAGACCAGGTGCGGCTGGGCAACCACCGAGGCGAGATCCGTCCGGGCCGGCCCGGGGGCAGCTTTCGCCGCTGCCTGCTGGCCACGTGCGCGCAGGATGTAGACGGTTGCACCGGCGACCGCGACGACGATGACGGCGAGGAGCGCCACCAGGCGCAGTCGCGAACTCACGCGACTTCTCCGGATGCAGGCTCGTCGGCGCCGTGTAGCAGCCAGGCGGCCACCGGCACCGCGACGGCGAGGAGGACGGCCATGAGCAGCAGCGCCTGCTGCGGTCCGGCAACAGCCCAGAGGCCGCCGAAGGCGACCGACGAGGCGAACCTGGCGACGGCTACCACGGTCTGCGCGGCGGCGATCCCGCTGCCCCGGGCCTCGGCCGGGACCAGCTGGCTCACCATCGCCGCCAGCACGCCATCCGTCGCGGCGTAGAACGTACCGAGCAGTACCAGGACGACGACGGTCGTCGCCGGACCGGCGAATGGGGTGGCCGCGGCCAGGTACACGGCGATGAGCGCTAGGTGTCCACCGATGAGCACCCGGGCGCGGCCGACGCGGTCGGCGAGCCGGCCCAGCGGTACGGCCAGGCACAGGTACGCGACGTTCGTCCCTACGTACAGCAGCGGAAACAGCGCCGAGGCGAGCAGGTCGCGCTTCTGCAGGGACAGATAGAGGAATCCGTCGCCGACGGTCAGCACGCCGAGCAGCGCGGCGGCGACGAGCGGGCGCCGCAGCCGGGGACCGGCGACCGCACGGACCAGGTGGGACAAGCGTGGGTGAGGCCCGGTCGTCACCCGCTGGTTGGGTACGAACAGGATGAGCACGGCCACGCCGACCACCGCGAACGCGAAAGATGCGGTGAAGACCGATCCGTAGCTTCCCGGGACGGCCGCGAGCAGCGCGAAGGCGACGAGTGGTCCGATGGCGGCGCCGGCCGTGTCGAGTGCGCGGTGCACTCCGAAGGAGCGCCCTACCATTCCGGGCGCGGAGGCACCGGCGATCAGGGCGTCCCGTGGGGCGGTGCGTAACCCCTTGCCGAGCCGGTCAGCGGTGATGACCGCGGTGATCGCGGTGAGGCCATGCGCGGGAAGCATCGCAAGTCGGCTCAACGCCGACAACCCGTAGCCGGCGGCCGCGACCCACTTGGGGTTGTTGCCCCGGTCGCCGGCGTACCCGCCGGCGATCCGTACGAGCGCGCTGACTCCCTGGTACATGCCGTCGATGAACCCGTACGCGATGAAGCCGAGCCCCACCTGCGCGGTCAGGTACAGCGGCAGCACGGAGGAGACCATCTCCGAGGAGACATCGGTGAGCAGGCTGACGACGCCGAGCAGCAGGACAGTTTTTGCGACCCGTTGAGCAGTCGTCCGGTTACCCGCCCCACCAGGCCGGTCGCGCAACGAGACATACACGAACGGGGGCCCTTTCGTGGGTGGGCGGGGTCGCCCCCAATATTGGGCGTGACGCCGGTGAAGCGACACCGTCGGATCTGACCGATTGTCGACACGGCTGGGTAGCCGTATCTGGTCCGACAGGCTGGCTGCCCTACACCTCTTCGGTGAGAACCCCGTCTGAATCCAGATAGGACGTCCCGGTTTGGGGGCACATGAAGCGGCGGTCGCCCTTCGGGATCAATCGCTCGCCCGCCCGCCCGGCCGACTCCGACCGCTCCGGCGGGCCGGCACGCCGGTAACCAATGCGAAGTCAGGTAGGTTGTCGACGGCCACTGCGCCGGCGGCTGTCGACGTCAGACATCCCATAAGGGACGAAAGTGGCACGCTTTCGGGTGAGGTTGCGCCACGGGGCTTGTGCCTGTCAAATCGGTTGCCGCACCAACACGCGCGGTGGAACCCCCGTCGGCCACGGGGTGGACGTTCCCCGCGGCGATACAAGCGATCATGGTCCCGACGGCCGTTAGCGGCCAGCAGGATTGCGCGTTGGCACACCGGAGGCGCAGATGATCGAACGCTCCGCGCGGAATGCGGACTACCTCGACCTGCCCGACGTCAGATCGAAGCTGCGCGCGAGACCCGTTGCGGCCTACCTCGGGGCCCGTCGTGGCATGGTCGGCTACAGCCTGCTCATCGCCGTGGGCGTCGCCGCGGCGGTCGACGCCTGGCGCACCGTCTCGCCGTGGTTGGGCATTGCGCTGGCACTGGTGGCCACGCATGCCCTCGCGGATCTGCTCGTGTCGTGGTACCGGGTGGCGTCACTGCCGTACGTGCAGGCGGCCGAGCGCCCGGCGGACGAGTCAGAGCCCTCGGAAGACCCGCGCGCCAAGGAAGACCCGAGCGAGCTGCCGTGACCGCGGGGCCCAGAACGTCGCGGGGCCCAGAACGTACTGAGGCCCACCCGTCACGACGGGTGGGCCTCAGCTCAGTTTTGACCGGCCGGATCAGTTCGCGGCGAGCTCCGGCTCGCCGGCGAGCGCGCCGCCCGATGGGTCCTGCTCGTCGGGGGCTCCGGCGGACGTGCCCGAACCCCGCCGGCCCACGATGACGCCGGCGACGAGCGCGAGGACCGGGATGAGGCCGAGCATCGTGCTGACCCCGGCGCTGGCGCCGGTCACCATGGTGAAGTTGGAGATCACGAGCCACAGGCTGCCGATCAGGCCGATCGCGGCGAGCAGCGGCGCCGCCGTCGTCTTCCAGAACCGGCCGCCCTTGAGGTGGGCGTTGCGGACGAAGAAGGTGAACACCGCCACCGAGGTGAGCAGCATCAACAGCACCATGCCGACCGTCGACACGCCGGCCATCGAGCCGAAGACGCCCACGAGCGGGTCGAGCCCGGCCACCGCGAAGACGACCACCAGGACCAGGGCGGTCAGCGTCTGGACCCCCGACGACACCGACGGCGACTGGTGGCGCGGGTGCACGCGGCCGAGGGCGCTCGGGAAGGAGCCGTGCTGCGCCAGTACGAACTGGTAGCGGGACACGACGTTGTGGAACGACAGCACGCAGGCGAACAGGCTGGTGCACAGCAGTACCTGCATGACGTTGCGCAGCGGAGTGCCGAGGTAGGAGTCGGCGGCGTCGAGCATCATGTTGCCCTCGCCGCTGAGGGTCTTCTGGGCCACCCCGATGACCTGGTCCGGTCCGGCGGCCTCGACGAGGGCCCAGCACGAGATGGCGTAGAAGACGCCGATGATGAGCACCGCGAGGTACGTCGCGCGCGGGATGGTCCGCTCGGGCTGCCGGGCTTCGTCCCGGAACACGGCGGTCGCTTCGAACCCGATGAAGCCGGTCAGCGCGAAGAGCACCGGGACGCCGAGGTGGCCGGAGAAGATCGCGGACGGGGTGAACGACTCACCGGTGATGCCCTGCGGCCCGCCCTTGACGAAGATGGCGAGGTCGAGCGCGACCATGATGGCGATCTCGAGGACGAGCGCCAGGCCCAGTACCTTGGAGCTCAGTTCGATGTGCCGGTACCCGAGGAGCGCGACGAGCGCGACCGTGGCGAGGCTGTAGATCCACCACTGGATGTGCGGGCCGCCGTAGAACGTCACCAGGTCGCCGAGCGCCCAGCCCATGTACCCGTAGATGCCGACCTGGACGGCGGTGTACGCGACCAGCGCGACGTACGCGCTGCCCATGCCGAGCCGGCCACCGAGGCCCTGGGTGATGTACGAGTAGAACGCGCCCGCTTCCTTAACGTACGGCGTCATCGTCACGAAGCCGACCGAGAAGATGAGCAGCACGGCGGCGGCGATGACGAAGCCGATCGGGGCGCCCGCGCCGTTGCCGTTGCCGACGGAGAGCGGGACGTTACCGCCGATGACGGTGAGCGGGGCCGCGGCCGCGATGACCATGAACACGATGCTTCCGGTGCCGAGCCGGCCGGAGAGCCTGCGTGGAGCCTCAGCTCCACCGGGCGCTCCATTAGGCGCGGAAGCGCCGGTACCCACAGACATGGTGAATCCTCGATCCTTGCGGTTATTGGGCGGAGCGGTGACTAAGCAGGGCGGTGGTACAGCTCCGGGCGGCGGTCCGCCAGGTAGGGATTTTCTTTCTGGGCCCGCGCGACGACCTCCGGGTCGACGGAGGCGACGAGCAGACGGTTGCCGTGCTCGATGGAGTCCAGCACGGTGGCGTACGGGTCGACGATGCTGCTGCGCCCCACGTACGTGAGCGTGTTCTCGGTGCCGTCGTGGTTGATGTAGGCCACGTAGACCTGGTTCTCCCACGCGCGCGAGCGGATGACCTGCTCGGCGACGAAGTCGAAGGGCGTCATCTGCGCCGTGGGCACGGCGACCAGGTGCGCACCGGCGAGCGACGCCCCGCGCACCGCCTCGGGGAACTCCACGTCGTAGCAGATCAGCATCGCGATGGTCAGGCCGCCGTACTCGACGAGCCCGAAGAGTTCGTCGCCGGCGGCGAAGTACTCGCGTTCGGCGGCGCCGAACAGGTGGGCCTTGCGGTACCGGCGAAGCACGGTGCCCTCGTGGTCGAGGAAGAACGCCGTGTTGTAGTACGTGCCGTTGTCGTACTCGGGCGCGCCCAGGATGATCGCGAGCTCGTGTGTCCGGGCGATCTCCCGTACGGGGGAGAGCAGGTCGCGCCTGGCCAGCTCGTGGACCGCGGCGCCGATGTCGTATCCGGTGATGAACAGCTCCGGAGTGATCAGGAGCTGCGCCCCGGACTCGCGGGCCAGCCGCGCCGTGAGTTCGAGTTCGGCGAGGTTCGCGTCGACGTTGCCGGGCGTCCCGGTCGTCTGCAGGCCTGCGATCTTCATGAGAAGCCTCCTCGCGCTACTAGGGTGGCGCAGCTGCGGATCCGTAGCGTGCAACCTCCTCGCTACGGCTCAGCGGGCGCATTCCCGGCATGGTTCCGGTGTCCCTCGGACATTCTGACCGACGCAGGTGCCGGATTCGCGCGCCACAGACGGCCCGACCAGCTTCGTAGCCGTGGAAGCATGGCATAGTGGGCGATCAACCCCCAGGAACGAGACGTCTCGAAAACGGCGAGTGACCGGACAGATTGTCCGACCGGTACTCGGGGAGGTTTGCGCATGCTGCCCACGGTCGCTGAGGTTATCCGGCTCCCGGTCTTCGCCGAGGGCCGGCCCGAGGTGCTCGCCGGCGCGGACAAACTGGACAGCAGTGTCCGATGGGTGCACATCGCGCCTGTTGCCGGCGTGGGTCGCCTGCTCGCCGGCGAGGAGCTGCTGCTCTCCACCGGAATCGGCTGGCCGGCCGAGGAAGGCCAGCTCCTCGCGTACATCTCCGAGCTGAACGACGCCCGCATCTCCGCACTCGTCCTGGAGCTGGGGCAGCGGTACACCGAGGCGCCCGAGGCGGTCGTCCGGGCGTGCGCGCGGCTCGGCCTGCCGTTCATCGTGCTGCATCGCGAAGTCAGGTTCGTGGCGGTCACCGAGGTCGTGCACGCACTGATCATCTCCAGCCAGATGGCCGAGCTACGCGAGCGCAACGAGATGCACGAGCTTTTCACCGATCTCACCCGGCGCGGGGCGAGCCCGGACTACGTCGTCTCGCAGGCCGCGCGGCTGCTCAAGGCGCCGGTGGTACTCGAAGACCTCAACCATCACGTCGTGACGTGGGAGGCGCTGACCTGGGAACCGGGAGAGCTGCTCGCCGGGTGGGAGAAACGGTCCCGCTCGGCCGCGCAGCAGGCGACGCCCGGTGCGTCGGCCGGTACCCACTGGTGGCCCGCCGAGAACTGGCTGATCACCCGGGTGGAGGCCAGGGGCCAGTACTGGGGAAACCTCGTCGCGCTCCTGGACGCGGCGCCCACCACCGTCACACGAGCGAGCAGCGCGCGTACCAGCCTGGCGGAGACCGTACTCGAGCGGGTCGCCGTCACCGTCTCGCTCGGCCGGATCGCCGAACGCGGCGCCGACGACTGGCTGCGGCTCAGCCAGACCCGGATGATGGCCACGGTCCTCGAAGGCCGGTACACGACCACCGCCGCCCTCGAGGCGATCCTCGAAGCCCGCGGCTTCCGGGTCCGGGACCGCCTGTTCGCCGGGCTCGCCATCCATGTCCCCGGGCACGTCCCCGGCCATGTCCCCGGGCACGTCCCCGGGCACGTCCCCGGCCATGTCCCCGGGCACGTCGCCGGCCAGCCTGTACCGGAGATTGTCGAGCGGTTGCGGGAGCGCGCCCACGCCGCGGGGTACGACCTGATCAGCTCTACCCCGCGTGAGCGGCCGTACCCGACCGTCCTGGCCATGCTGTCCCTGCCGCACCTGGCCCCGCTGTCCCCGGCTCGGCTTGCCGACGCCGACGCGGCCATCGACCTGCTCTGCGGCGCCGTGGTCAACTCAGGCCTCGTGCTCAACACAGGCCCCGTGCTCAACTCAGGCCCCGTGCTCAACTCAGGCCCCGTGCTCAACTCAGGCCCCGTGCTCAACTCAGCGACGCCGGCGCCGGTCTTCGCGGCCGGCCCGGTGGTGGCCGACCTGGCCGACTTGCCCCGGTCCCTCGCGGACGCCGCCGACGTGATCGCCACGATCCCGCGCGAGCAGAGCACACCCGACGGCAGCGGGACTCGCGTACACCGGCCGCCGGCCGCCGCGCTCGCCGTACTGATCGGTGACCCCAGCCTCGACCCGTCGGTGCAGCGCTTCGTCGAATCAACCCTCGGCCGGATCCTGAAGTACGACGCCGACAACGACGGCGATCTGCTCAACGTCCTGCGCGCGTACGTCGCCAACCCGACCAACCGCACCAACGCGGCGAAGGCGTGTCACCTGTCGAGGTCCGTCTTCTACCAGCGACTCGAGGTCATCGAGGAACTGCTCGGCATCGACCTGGCCGACGGCCGCAGCATCGCCACGCTGCACGCGGCGATCCTCGCGCACGCGCGGATTTGACGGTGCCGTTCTGACCGGCGCCGCTCACCTGCGGCGCCGGGACCCGCACTCCCGCATACACCCCGTTCGCGCCGGGTATCGGCCGCTGATGCCGTACCGTCCACTCGCCGATCCCGCGGTCCGCCGCGTGGCTGTCGTCCGGTTACGGGTCGGGCTGGGCGATCTGATGTGTTCGGTACCCGCGTTACGCGCCCTGCGGGCCGCCCGTCCGGATCTCGACGTCACGGTGGTCACCTGGGACGAGGTGGCGCCGTTCGTCGACCGCATGCGCGCCTATGTGGACCATCTGCTGCCGTTCCCCGGTTTTCCGGGCATCCCCGATCGGCCCGTCGACCCCGCAGGCTGGGAACCGTTCCTGCGTGCCGCCACCGGCTTCGACCTCGCCATCCAGTCGTACGGCGACAACCTCGCCGCCAATGAGGTGTGCCGCGCGCTCGGTGCCCGGCTGGTCGGCGGCTTCTGGCCCACCGGCATACCGGCCGACCCGCCGGCTGATCCGCCACCTTTGCATCTGCGCTACCCGCGCCACCTGCATGAGGCGTGGCGGCATCTGCGGCTGTTCGCCCACCTTGGCGTGCCGGTCGCCGAGCGGGCCGAAACGGCCGCTCTGGAATTCCCGACCTGGCCCGCCGACCGGGACGACGACGCCCGCGTGCGCGGACGGTACGGGCTTGGTCCCGGCGAGTACGCGGTCGTGCACCCCGGGGCCACCGCACCCAGCCGGCGATGGCAGGCCGAGCGGTTCGCCGCCGTGGCCGACGCCCTCGCCGGCCGCGGTCTGCGGGTGGTCGTCACCGGCGTGGCCGCCGAGCGCGACCTGACCGAGGCCGTGGTCCGGCAGGCCCGCTCCTGCCCGCTCGACCTGACCGGCGCCACCAGCCTCGGCGGGTACGCGCTGCTGCTTCGCAACGCGGCCCTCGTGGTGTGCAACGACACCGGTACCTCCCACCTGGCCGCCGCAGTCGGTACGCCCAGCGTCACGGTGTTCCTCGCCAGCGACCCGGTCCGCTGGGCGCACGCGGGCCAGCGGCATCGGGTCGCCCGTACCGCGGTCGAGTGCAACCCGTGCCCCCACCTGACCTGCCCGATCGACTTCCGGTGCGCTACCCGGTTGCCGGTCGGTGAGGTGCTGACGCAGGTCGACGCCTTGCTACCGGGGGATACGTCGCCGCGTCGGCCAGCACCCGTACCGTCTGGGTGACCATCCGGTCGGCGTCGAACTCACGCAGCGCCCGCAGCCGTGCCCGCCGGCCCAGGTCCCTACGCAGCTCGGGATCCCCAAGGAGCCGGTCGAACGCGAGGATCAGTTCGTCCACGTCCTCCGGAGGAATCACCATCGCGTCCGGTCCCACCGCGTCCGCGGTGTCGCCCACCGCCGTGGTCAGGCACGGCAGACCGTGCGCCATCGCCTCCAGCAGCGCCAACGACAACCCCTCGCGCCGTGACGGCAGGCAGAACAGGTCGAGTCCGCGCAGCAGCGCGGGTATGTCCGGGCACTGCCCGATGAATGTGACCGGTAGGTCCTTGGCCTGCCGTTCCAGTCGTTCCCGGTCGCGTCCCTGCCCGGCGATCACGACCCGCAGCTGCCGGCCGTGCCGGTCGACCTGGGACACCGCCTCGATGAGCAGGTCGAATCCCTTCTGGTCGGTCAGCCGGCCGACCGCGCCGGCGACGAGTGGCTGGAGACCGGGCGGGTACGCGACCCGGGACGGCAGGTCGACGCCGTTGCGGACCCGGTGGATCGCGGTGGCGGGTACGCCCAGGTCGTCGCGCAACTGCCGGGCGACCTCCGCCGACGTCGCCACCACGGCGTCCAGGTTCGCGTACACCGTGCGTAGCTGCGCCGGGTCAGGGCCTAGGTCACCGTGCAGGTGCAGCGTCGCCACCGTCGGCGCGCAGGCCTGCGCCGCGAGCAGCGCCGCGCGGTTGCTGGCCGGGTCGACGAGGTTGACGTGCGCCACCTCCGGGTCGACCGCGGCCAGCGCGGACGCGAGCGCCGGCGCCGATTCGGCATGTCGGGTCAACGGGACGGCCTCCACTACGGCGCCCGAGTTGAAGCCGCCCGAGTTGAAGGCGGGCGAGCCGAAATACGGCGCGATGGGTGCGGCGACCAGCAGCGTGGGGTCGACCCACGGGGGCGCACGATGCAGCAGTTGCCGGACGTACACCTCCGCACCGCCGAAGGCTTCGCTGTCCACCACCATCGCCAGCCGCAACTGACCGACCATCATTTCTCCCCTGCGGGTGGGCCTCGCCCTGCGGTGGTCGGTGTTCTTTACCCCGCTCCGGACTCCGGTCCAGCGGCGGCAAGTCCGGGCCGGCCGAGCGCGGCGCTGTAGACCTCCAGCACCTGTCGGGCGAGCCGGTCCCAGCGGTAACCGGCGGCCACCTGCCGCCCCTGGTCGCCCAGCCGCCGGCACAGCGCCGCGTCGGCGACCAGCCGGTCGATCGCTTCCGCGAGTCCGGCCACATCGTCCGGGGCGAACAGGAGTCCATTCAACCCGTCGGTCACCAGATCCGGTATCCCGCCGGTACGCGCCGCCACGACCGGCACCCCGGAGTACATGGCCTCCACCAGCGCTGTCCCGAGTTCCTCGTACCGTGACGGCATCACCACTACGTCGGTACCGCGCAGAATTGCCGGCACGTGATCGTGGCCGACGAAGCCGAGAAACGTGACGCGGGCCCTCAGCCCCAACCGGTCCCGCAACTCTTCAAGCGGCCGCCGGTGCGGGCCGTCGCCCACCAGCACCACGTGGACATCCGGGCACGTCAGCCGGGCCGCGGCCGTCAGCAGCAGGTCGACGTTCTTCTGCGGATGCAACCTGCCCAGGAACACCACCCGCGGCCGCGGCAGTCCGGCCAGCGGATCGTGACCGTCCGGCTCATGAGCTTGCGGCGGGGCGAACAGCGCCGGGCGGACACCGGAGGGAATCACCCGCACGCGGTGGGCTGGCACACCGTGCGAGATCAGGATCCGGGCCAGCCGGGGCGTCAGGGCGATGATCTGGTCGGCGCGGCGTTCGCCGTGTCGCTCCCACCACCCTCCGAGCGCCTTGAGTAGCGCCGACCGGGGACCGGTGACCGACATTGTGTACCGCACACTGGTGTGCACTGTCAGTACCAGCGGTATCCGGTTTCGCCGTGCCGCGGCCAGCGCGACGGGTACGACGGCCAGATCCTCACCGAGATGCGCATGGACCAGGTCCGCGCGCGCGGCCAACTGTGGGACGAGGCGAGCCGCGGGTACCGCGTAGAACTGCCGGAACCGGGCGACCGGCAGACCCAGGCGCACCACCAGGGAGGCGTTTGCCAGCCGTGCGACCGGCATCGTGCCGGGTGGACGCGTCGTCACCACCGTCTGGGCCACGCCGAACCCGTCCAGGGCCCGGGTCAGCTCACCGGTGTGGGTCTGCATGCCGCCGACCGGGTCGAAGCGGACCGCGTCGGCGGCCGGACCGTCACCGGGGGGCTCGAACACCGAACACAGCCGAAGCACCCGGAGCCGGGCCTGTCCTGGCCCGGCAGGTGCGAGCGAGGCCTCGTCGGTGCTGCTCGTCCCTTCACTGCTGCTCGTCCCTTCGCTGCCTGCGGCGGGACCGTCCATGCCACCGTGCTCCATGCCACCGTGCTCCTTGGTGAAAGTCAGCGGAGTTGAAGGTCAGCGGACCGGTGCTCAAGGGGTGAATCGGCTGCGTGGCGACGCCGTCTGCGTGCGGCTGTGGCTCTGCTCGAAGCTGCGCTCTTCGCGGACCGAGGGCAAGCCGACTCCATTGTGCGCGGGCGGGTGCGGGTGTGCACCCACCTTCCGCACCTACCTGCGGGCCGCACGATCGGGCATGCCGGCCGGGAGAGTCGTGCGGACGATCAACACCCACTTACGGCGTACCGGCTCGTGACCGGATGGGCCGTTTTCGCGGCACCGATTGCTGAATTGTGCAGGCTGCGGTCCGGGAGATCGCTTTCCGGGCGCATGGTTACCGGGCCCGTCAGGCCCGTGACGACCGATTAAAGGCGATCTTGTACGCGAACGTGGCGCTCGGCTGCGTCCTGGACCTGCCTCGTCGTCCCCCGTTGGTGGCCCTCACGTTGGTGGTCCGCACGTTGTCGTCAGCGGCTGGCTGCCGGTTGCCCGTGCGGGATGCTGCCGCCAGCCGTACAATTTTTTTCCCAATCAATCGTTTAGAAATTTAAATAGTTCGCTCTCGTTGTGTCGTGATGATTTCCACGTGCATGCTCCGCTTGACCCTAAGGTTGCCACTCGCTAGCTTCGATGACGGCGCACAGGCCAGTGTCCAGATTGGCGCGTCCAGCTTGCGGGTTCAGTTCGACGGCAAGCTCCACGAGAAACTCGTCGCGACCCATTAAACCTTTCACGAGGAGGTTCAGCATGCCATCACTGCGACGTCTACCGACGCGCGTCACCGCGATCTCGATATTGGCGACCACGGGATTGGCTGCCGCGGCGGTAAGCGTTCCTTCCGGTGCGTTCGCGGCACGGTCGGTTGGTGTGACGGCCCCTTCCGCTGCAACTCTTTCCGCTGCTCGGACCACGTTGTTACTGACGGCCGCCCGAGGCGAGGACGGCGACCGCGTCGATCGGACCGCAGTGCTCACCTGTGCTCCTGCCGGAGGTACGCATCCGGCAGCGTCCCAGGCGTGCGGCGAACTTTCCTCGGTGGCCGGTGAGGTGGCCGCCCTGTCCGAAGGTTCGGGTAGCTGCATCCTGATGTACGACCCCGTGACGGTCACCCTCCGGGGCTGGTGGCAGGGGGAGGAGAAGTACTTCCGCGCCACGTACTCGAACTCCTGCGTCCTGCACCGGCAGACGCACGCGGTCTTCGATTTCTGATCCTGGCGTAATTACTCGACGGCGGCATTAACTTAACGGCTTCGCTGGCTAGGCGCCCTTCTGGGTGCTGATCAAAAAGTGTCCCGACGTCCGTCACCTGCTCTGGCTTAGTTCAACGTGAATATCGCCAGGATATTCGTCGTCCGTTCGGTGCTCGTGTTCGTACTCCAGCAGGAGATTCGTTTTGACCTGCTGTGGCGGTGTGATTTTGTCCGTGGACAGCGAGTAGCCACCGCCCGCCGAGTCTCGAAGGTTGTATGGACCCGAGATGCGGCGGTGGCTGCCGCCGACGTCATCGCCTGGTCCCTCTTCCGACGCAGGCATCAAGCCGCCGTCAAGACCAGCCATGACACCCGGCAAGCCGGCACGGAACCCTGAAACGGATCTCCTACCGGAGTACTAGGGTGGCTGGTCTCTAGGACGCCTGGCGGATGGGCATGTCGGCCAGCCAGACATCGGCCAGGTCACTGAGGGGGACGTCGAGGGCCTGGCTGAGACAGACCACAGTGCCGAACGCCGGTGCGGGAAGGCGACCCGCCTCGATCTTGCGCAGCGTCTCGGGGGAGATGCCGGCTGCCAGGGCCACCTCGACGAGGCTGCGGCCGGCCCGCGCGGCCCGGAGGGCGGCTCCGAGGCGCTGGCCCGCTGCGATCTGTTCGGCGGTGAGTGGTTGGCGAACCATGCCAGCAGGATATCCCTCCGGAGCATCCCCGACCTGGCGTGGTATAAAAATACCGCATTTGGAGAGGGAGGCTGTCGTGATCGAGCTCAAGTCCGCCGAGGAGATCGGCCGGATGGCGGTGACCGGCCAGTTCGTCGGCGAGCTGCTCGCCGAGCTGAGCGGTGTCGCCGCAGTCGGCGTCAACCTGATAGACCTCGAACACCACGCCCGCCGCCGGATCTCCGAACGCGGCGCCGAATCCTGCTACTGGGACTACGCACCTTCGTTCGGCCGCGGCCCGTTCCGCAACGTGCTGTGCCTGTCGGTCAACGACGCGGTGCTGCACGGCCTGCCGCACGACTATGTTTTGCGGGACGGTGACCTGCTCAGCATCGACATGGCGGTCGGCATCGACGGCTGGGTCGCCGACTCCGCGCTCTCCGTCATCGTCGGCACCCCCGACCCGGCCGACCTGAAGCTGATCGAGGCCACCGAGGTCGCACTGGAGGCCGGCATCACCGCCGCCCAGCCCGGCGGCCGCCTCGGCGACATCTCCGCCGCGATCGGCGAGGTCGCCCACTCCTACGGCTACGGCGTCAATGCCGAGTTCGGCGGCCACGGCATCGGCCGCACCATGCACGAGGCCCCGCACGTCGCCAACAACGGCCGCGCCCGCCGCGGCATGAAACTCGACCCCGGCCTCACCATCGCCATCGAGCCCTGGTTCTGCCGCTCCACCGACAAAATCAAGTTCGACAACGACGGCTGGACGATCCGCTCCGCCGACGGCTCCCGCACCGCCCACTCCGAACACACAGTCGCCATCACGGCTTCCGGCCCCCAGGTCCTGACCCGCCGCCCCACTCACGGCGCCACCTCAGCCGATCCCACCAAAAAGCCCGCCACAGCCTCCTGACCCACTGCCCGCCTTGGGGCGTGACTCAGGGCGTTCCGGGGATGGGGGCCTGCCGCAACTTCCTGAGCAAGTCCCAGCCCCACGCCTCAGCCCACCGCTCAAGGATGCGTGCCGTCCGGCTGGCCCCTGCGGCGGCCACTAGGCGCCCACGCTTACCAGGCGACCACGCTTACCAGGCAACCACGCCCACCAGGTCACCAATTGGCGAACGTTGCGGCGCCGGCTTCTCGGTCGGCGCCGCAATCGCCCGATTCGCGACCGCTACCTCGTGCATCGGGTATCTCGCGTCAGGTGTCTCGCGCGTCAGGTGTCTCGCGCGTCAGGCCCGAATCGGCACACCGTGCGTCGCGTCGTCGGTGAGGATCTCGAACAGTGCGCGGTACTCGGCCAGCAGCGTCTCCCGGGCGCCGGTGGCGCGGTCGGTAACTTCCAGTTCACAGCGCGCGATGTTGGTGTTGAGGCAGTACTTGATACCGCCCGGTGGATTCGGATAGGTCAGACCGACGAACGCCTCGGCCGGCGCCTCGATGCGCCCGCGGATCCGTACGGCGTCGGATTTGGAGGCGAATTCCCAGAAGAAGTACCCGAACCGGCTGGTCGCCCGGATCCCCTGCCGTAGCGTGACCAGCGAGTGCTCCCGGCCCCGATGCCGCAGGACCAGCAGGGTAACCATCGGCGTGCTCAGGGGTCCCTGCCGGTTGGCCGCTGTGACGATCTCCAGGAAGCTGTCCGGCGCATCGTCGAATCCGGCTACCTGGCCGAAGGCGTACCGATCCGGGTGTCGACTGCCCCAGTTGTGGTTCTGGCTGCCCACCCACCCATTGACGGTAACCCGGCGTCCGCCCGCGATCAGCTCGCCGTCGTACCGGGCCAGCGGTTTGCCCACCAGGCTCTTCGCTTTCGGGAAACCGCCCCGGTAGAGCCGCCGCGGCAGCAGGTAGAGCGGCGGCTGGTCGCCCGCGTACGCCAGGTCCCAGGCCACCGCGGCAGCGTCTGCCCCCGCCGTGTCTGCCCCCGCCGTGCCGGTTCCGACCATGGCCCCGGCCAACGCATCCGGCCCCAGCGTCGCGTCTCCGATCCGTACCGAGAAGCCCTGGCGGTCGAAGGTGCACTTGGCGATCGGGTACTCCCGCTTGGCCACGACGTGCCGTCCGGTCTCCCCGTTGAACAGTACGAACCACAGCTCGCCCACCGCGTCCGCCGGACGGCGCGCGGGGCTGAAGACCGTGTATCGGCTCCAGAACGCGAGCGGTCGGGTGGGGTGGTTGGCCCGCTGGTAGAAGCTCTCGTAGTGGCCGGCCCGCTGACCCGGTTCGTACTGTGCCCAGTTGACCTGCTGCTCGACCAACGGATCCGGTTGCATCGCCCACTGCCCTTTCGCTCGGCCCATGATAGGTAGGCCGATCGACCGGATTGACGATGGGGTGCGCGTATTCGTCCGGGCTGTCCCAGCTGTGGGCTGGGCCTGCGCTAGGACCGGCGCCGTGCCCGGAGCGTCGCCGGCACCGTCACGGCGGCGGTCAGCAGCGACGCGACAGCGAGGCTGACGAGCGAGGCCGACCAGCCGTTGTCGGCAGGGATGCCGAGGTTCGCCTGTCGGGCCGCCCACCAGGCGGTCCAGCCCGCGCCGACGCCGTCGAAGTACGTCGGCAGCGTCAGCTGGTACGCGACGAAACCCGCTGCCCAACCGACGATGAGCGGCACTCGTGCCGGTGCGGTCTCCGAGACGTCCCAACTGCCGCGCGGGGCCAGGTAGTAGGCGACCACCAGTACTCCCGCCAGCGGCACGAACACCGCGCCGATCAGGAACAGGAACGCCTCGTACGAGGTGGCGTCGACGACGAGCGCGAGTACCGTCGCGACGCCGCCTACCGCGACAGCCAGCAAGCGCCGGTCGACCCGGGCGGCGAAGTTCTGCGTCGACACCGCCGTTGAGTAGATGTTCGCGAACACCTCGTCGAGTTCGAGGGCCACGAGCACCAGGACGGCGAGCGCGCCGACGGGCACCGCGAGCAGCGCGCCGACGACATCGAACCCGCCCGTGCCGTAGGCCGCGAGCGCCAGCAAGCCGAGCGTGAAGAACGCGATGGTCGAGACACCGTACCCGACACCCGCGCCCACGAAAGCGGTCCGTGCGTTGCGCGAGTGTCTGGTGTAGTCGGCAGCGAGCGGGAACCACGATATGGGCATCGCAATGACGACATCGACGGCAGTCCAGAACGACACTGCGCCTTCGTGGGGCAGGGCGTTCAGTGGATGGCTGAGTACGCGCACGAAGAGGTATGCGGTCGCCGCCAGTGCGACCCAGACGGCGTAGCGGCCCAGTACGCGCATTGCGCCGAGTGGCCGCACCGCCATCACCGTCGCGAGTAGGCCGGCGGCCAGCACGAACGGCCAGCGCGGCGCGGACAGGGCCCGGGACGCGGCCTCGGAGATGATGACGATCTCGAACGTCGCCCAGCCCACACACTGGACGACGTTGAGCGCGGTCGGAACGTACGACACTCGCCGGCCGAGCAGGCCCCGCAACAGGACCATGGCTGGCACGCGCTCCCGGGCGGCAGGGGCGGCGGTGAGGCCGAGCAGTATCGCGCCGATGACCGCGCCGGTGACGATCGCCAGGATGCTCGCTCCGAGCGACCGGCCCGGCAGGACCGCGAACGCGGCCGCTACCGGGAGCAGCAGGCTGACGCCGAGGTTGGCCCACAGGCCGAAGGTGTCGCGCATCCCGAGCGTCTGTGCAGGTGGCTCGGTCAAGGTGAGAGGCGCCTCGGCGGATGAGGTCGAGGACGGGGCCGATGGGTGGTCCGGGACGACGGACGCGCTCACGTGTACTCCCTACGCCGGCATTACCCGGTCAGGTTCCAGCGGTCGGCAGCCCACAGCCGCCCTCTCAGCCCGGTCCAGCCGAGCTCCCGCACACAGCGCTAACACTGTAGTCCACGGTGGATTCGGCGCCTGGTCCGCTACCGGCTCAGCCTGGCTCGGATCGGCGGCTCAGGGGCGGGGGAGGGGCAGGTTCCTGATGTTGGCGCGGGCCATCTCCCGGGCGGCGTCGAAGTCCCCCGACAGCACGATCTTGCTGAATGCGAGCCCAAAGCCCTTCACCTGCTCGGGAGTGATCTTCGGCGGCATCGACAGGGCGTTCGGGTCCGTGACAGCGTCGACGAGCACCGGACCCGGGGTCGCGAAGGCCTCCCGCAGTCCGTCCCGTACATCGGCTGGATCTTCGATCCGGATGCCCGTCGCTCCGGCGGCCCGGGCAACGGCCGCGAAGTCGGGCTCCTTCATCCTCGTCTGGTACGGCGGCAGGCCCGCCACCAGCATTTCGAGCTCGACCATCGCGAGGGAGGAGTTGTCAAAGATCACGACCTTTACGGGCAGGTCGTACTGGAGCAGGGTCAGGAAGTCACCCATCAGCATCGTGAACCCGCCGTCGCCGCAGATCGCGACCACTTGCCGGTTGCGATCGACGTGTTGGGCCCCGATCGACTGCGGCAGGGCGTTGGCCATGGTGCCATGGTTGAACGACCCGAGGAAGCGCCGTTTCCCGGTCGCGTGGATGAAGCGGGCCGCCCACACGTTGCACATTCCCGTGTCGACGGTGAAGACCGCGTCGTCAGCGGCGATCTCGTTGATGGCGCTCGCGACCTGCTCCGGGTGGATCGGTCGCCGGCCGTCGGCGCCTTGGGCGTACGCGTGCACCCGGCCCATCAGCTCCCGATGCCGGCGAAGCATCCGGTCCAGGAACGACCGGTCGGTCTTCTCGGCGACCTTGGGCAGCAGTGCCCGGACGGTGTCCCCGGCGTCGCCCCACACGCCGAGGTCCAGCCGGGACCGGCGGCCGAGCCGCTCCCGCGCGATGTCGACCTGGACCACCTTTGAGTCCTTCGGCATGAACTGCACGTACGGGAAGTCGGTGCCCAGCAGGATCAACAGCTCGCACTCCTGCATCGCGTCGTAGCAGGCGCCATAGCCGAGCAGTCCACTCATGCCGACGTCGTACGGGTTGTCGTACTCGATCCAGTCCTTGCCCCGCATGGCGTGGCCGACCGGGGCCTTCAGCTTCTCGGCGAGCGCGATCACCTGGTCGTGAGCGCCCGCGACGCCGCGCCCGCAGAACAACGTCACCGTCCGCGCCTCGTTGACCAACTGGGCGAACTCCGCGATCACCGACTCCGTCGGGTCGGCCGTCGGCCGCTGGCCGAGGCGGTACGTGTGCTCGAGGTATGCGCTGCTTGCGGGCTCACCCGCCACGTCACCCGGTAGCGTCACGACCGAGACGCCGCCCCGGCCCAGGGACATCTGGACGGCCATCTGCGCCACCCGGGCCATCTGCTCGCGTCGCGTCACGATCCCGCAGTAGTGGCTGCAGTCGGCGAACAGCAGGGTCGGGTTGGTCTCCTGGAAGTACCCGGTGCCGAGCTCCGTGCTCGGGACGTGCGCGGCGATCGCGACGACGGGGGCATGGCTGCGGTGCGCGTCGTACAGTCCGTTGACGAGGTGGACGTGCCCCGGCCCGGAGCTTCCGGCGCAGCAGCCGAGCCGGCCGGTCAGCTGCGCTTCCGCGCCAGCGGCGAAGGCGCCGGTCTCCTCGTGGCGTACGTGTATCCAGTCGATCCCGGGGTGCCGGCGAATGGAGTCGGTGACCGGGTTGAGGGCGTCGCCGACGACTCCGTACATGGTGCGTACGCCCGCGGCGAGCAGAATCTCGACGAGCTGATCAGCTACGGTGCGTCGGGCCATGACGACCACCTCAGCGGCAGACGGTGCTATCTCCGGCGGCAGGCGCCATGGATACGCATTCCCGTCGCCGTCTCGGATAACCCCGAAGCTGTCTCGTATGTCGCCGGCGGGGTCTGTGGTCTGCTGGCGCTGATCGTTCCGGCTGGCTCTCTTCGTTCCTGCTGGCGCTGATCGTTAGGGAACCAGCGGGCTGTTCAAGGCGGCCTCAGCCGCGGCGCGGTGACCGTCCCACGTGATCGCTTGATCGTCGTGGGGGAGCCTGCCCCACAGCATCAGCAGGAGGGCAGCGGCTGGGCCGCTGACCGTGGCGACCGGGTCAGCGGTGATCCGGTCAGTGGTGATCCGGTCAGTGGTGATCGGATCGCCGGGGCCGAGGATCCACGATCCTGTTGCGGTACCGGTGCCCGTGCTCAGGTCCGTAGCGGTGAAGCGGATCGGATGTGCGGGGGCGCTGAGACGGCCACGCTTGATCTGGAGCGGCACCATCGTGTCGATCACTTCGGCGATCCCGTCGCCTGCGAGCACCGGGTCGACTTCGCTGGGGATCCCCAGGGCGTGCTCGGCATCCCACCGGTGAACCAGCGTCTCCAGGCACCTGCGTCGCTGCCAGAAGCCGACGGTGTGCGGCGGGAAGAATGTCCAGGCGTCAGTGGCCGGATCGGTGTCGAGCGCCGTCAGCAGGGCCGCCGACGTGCCCTTGAACCAGGTCACCAGCTCAGTCGAGGCACGCGGCGCGGGCGGGGACTGGTGGTTGCCCCGCTTCTCGGTCACCGCCGCCGCAGCCCAGAGGTTGCCGCGGCCCAGGTGGTCCGCAAGGTCGTACAGGGTCCAGTCGCCGCAGTGCTCGATCGGCGTGGAGAGATCCCCGCTGAGGCACGCCTCGAACGCGTCAAACTCCCGACGCAGCTGCGCCAGGTAGTCGGAAGAATCCATGCCCGTGACTGTATAGCGCGATGCCGTCTTCCGCGACGCCGTGCTGGGCGGTGCCGTGCTGGGCGGTTCCGTCGTCGTTGCGTCTCCTCATGGAGCGCCGGGAGCTCGGTATGGGTGGCGGCCGAGGAATGCGACCAACCGGTCTCCTGGAGCGGCCAGCGGCGGCACGTCGATGGGCGCGGCGAATCGGGTTGGGCGGTCGGCGTCGGTGACGAAGAACGGTGCGAGTTCGAGCAGCTCCTCGGCCAGCGACGGCGAAATTGGGCGATGTCTCCCGCATGCCCGCGCGACGTCCCACCCGTGCACCGCGATCTCGATGGCTCCGGCACTCGTCACGATGCCTGGCGTGAGCGGGCGACCGCCGATCGAGATCAAGTCGTGGCCGTCGGCGGCGCTGGTGCCAAGAAGTGCGCAGGCACGACTGCGCAGGCTCGCGATCATCTCAAGAGCCCGGTCACCGTCATGAACGGCGAGGCCGGCGTGTCCGAGTTCGACGCGCCCGAGACCGAGAGCCTCGTTCATCGCGAGGAGAGAATCGTCCATGTGGACCAGCAGGGACCGGAGATCCCAGCCCAGGCAGGGAGTGCGGCGCGACAGGGCCTCGGATGTGACGAGATGCAGGCTGCCGAGGGTGTAGGTGATCGCGCGTTCCAGCAGGGTGGTCCCGCCGAGCGAGGCTGCCGTCGTGCGGGTGTCCGTCATCGTCTGGCCAGTTCAACGCGCTGAGCGAGGCTCGACCGGCAGCGTCTCCGGCAGGCCGAAGGTCGCGAACAGGCGGACGTCGAAGAAGCAGGCGACGTGCGTGACGCCGGAGGCGCTGAGCGTGAGAACCGGCAGGTTGAACGGCCGGTACACGTCGCCGTCGCGCATGTACAGTCCGAACGCCGGCTGGCCGTTCGCCCGGGTGGGAACCAGCCGCATATCGCCCGGGCCCTCTGCGGGGCACTGCGTGTCGATGAGCCGAGCGATGTTCTCGGCACCCTGGTACCAGCCGATGAACGGCGGCATCTCCCAGACGGCGTCCTTGGTGAACAGTTCGACAATGGCGGAGATGTCTTTTTCCTCGAAGGCTGTGACGTAGCGGTCCAACAGTTCACGCTGGTCCGCAGCCGTGGGCTCGACGATGTCGTCTTCGGCTGGGGCTGCCTGGTCGAGCTGGGCTCGGGCGCGTTGCAGCATGCTGTTGACGGCGGTCGTCGTCGTGTCGAGCAGTTCGGCGACCTCGGCGGCCCGCCACTGCAGCACGTCGCGCAGAATCAGGACGGCACGTTGCCGGGGCGGTAGGTGCTGTAGCGCGGCGATAAGCGCCAGCCGCAGGCTCTGTCGCGCGGTGACGATCGTGGCCGGATCGGTTGCCTCTGCGCTGACCATGATGTCGGGTACGGGCTCGAGCCACGGTACTTCCGGTTGCTGCACCAGGGGGTCGCCAGCATCGATGCCCGGGGCGCCGAGTCCGGTGGGCAACGGCCGCTTGCGGCGGCTCTCGAGCGCGGTGAGGCAGACCCTCGTGGCGATCTGGTGGAGCCATGTGCGCAGTGAAGATCGACCCTCGAACTGGTGGAACGAGCGCCACGCCCGCAGGTATGTCTCCTGGACCAGATCCTCTGCGTCGTGTACGGACCCGAGCATCCGGTAGCAGTGTGCCAGCAGTTCACGGCGGTACGGGTCCGCCTGGCGCAGGAAGTCCTCGTTGGCCGAATTATCCACCGTGGTCACCGTCTTCATCTCCTCGATGGGCGCATGCTGCCGTGAATGCTGAGTGGCATCGAGTCTGTCCTGCGACTGCCGCACCGGTATAGACCGGTGCGGCCGACAAGACTCACCGGTCGAGCGACGAATTCTCCAGGCGGGTTCGGGCTGTGCCGGTGATCGTATCCGAGGTGGGAAGGCGCAGCCGCGCACGAGATGGCCGGCGTCACTGGCGTCGGTGGTAGCGGTTGCGTTGGGGCTTTTGCTCCGGGTCGATGTAGGTCGGTGGGATGAATTCGGGGAGTCCGTCGGCGGGGTTGATGCGGATCTGCCAGGGGCTGTGGTGGACCTGCCGGTGGTGGTAGCCGCACAGGAGCACGGCGTTGTCGAGGCTGGTGGTTCCGCCGTCTGCCCAGTGCACGATGTGGTGGCCGTCGGTCCAGCGGGGCGGGCGGTCGCAGCCGGGGAACGCGCAGCCGCGGTCGCGCAGGACGAGGGCGCGGCGCAGCGGTCCTTTGATCAGGCGTTGTTCGCGGCCGACGTCGAGGACCTGGCCGGCGCTGCCGAGTACGGCGGGGAGCAGGGCGGCGTCGCAGGCCAGTCGCCGGGCGGCGGCCGCCGACAGCGACGAGCCGTCGTCCAACGTCGCGGCCCCGACCTGCTGGCGCAGCGTGTCGATGCCGACGGTGACCACGACCTGGGGGCGGTCGCCGCCGTTGGCGGGCAACTCGCCGCAGGCCAGCGCGATCCGGCACACCTCGACCAGGGCGTCGACGCGCCGCTGGCCGGGGGTGCGCACGTCCGGCTCCCCGGCTGACGGCCGGGGCGCGGACAGCGGGTCGATCGCGGCGCGGACCTGAGCGGCGGATTCGCGGTCGAGCCAGCCGGAAAGCCGGACCCGGTTTTCGCCGGGCACCTCGCTCAGGCGCAGGTCCCGGCCCAGAAAAGCCCGCTCCTCGGCGCGCTCCATCGCCTCCCGGGCCCGCGCCTCGGCCTCGTCGGGGGCGACGACCTCGAGGATCCGGTTACCCAGAATCTTCAACTGCTGCGGGCCGAACGTCGCCGCGTCGTCGACCAGGCGCTTCTCCGCGGCCGCGCGGTGCTCGGCCGGCAGGACCGCGACGGCCTTGGCGATCTCGTCGACCTGCTCGACGTTGATGTCACCGTCGGCCAGGGCGTCGGCGGTGACCGGCAGGTCACGCTCGAGCGCGGCGGCCAACCGCACCAGCCGGAGCGCGGTCTCCTTCTTGACCCGGTAGCGATCCCGCAGCCACGCGGCCGTGTTCGGCGCGCCCTGCCCGGCCGCGACCGCCCGACCATCGACCTCGCGGACCACCCGCAGCGAAAGCTCGATCACGCCCTGAAGGTGCGCCTGCAGGCCGTCGAGGAAGTCCACCAGACCGGCCTCCGCCAAGGCGTACACCGGCACCGCCCGACCCTCCTCGAGCCCGCGATCCAGCGACGCCAACGCACCGTCCACGAACGACAAACTACCGACGCGGTACGACAGATTTCGAACCCCTGTACTACCCCGGTAGGTGGGCCGGCCGTGCGGTTGACGGCTGCCGCGGTGGGCAGTGAGCGGGCTCGGCTCGCGCGGTGGAGCGGGCACGGTGAAAGCGGTGGAACCGAATCCCATCGGGCCGATGAGTTTTGGCTGGAGTGCTGGTCTGTACAGGCGACCGAACGAGAGAAGAGGAGAAGCTCAATGTCGACCGCGATCTTCGTCAACCTTCCGGTGAAGGACCTCGGCAAGTCCATGGACTTCTTTACCAGGCTCGGCTTTTCGTTCAACCGGCAGTTCACCGACGAGAACGCGGCCTGCCTCGTCATCAGCGACACCATTTACGCGATGCTGCTCGTAGAGCCGTTCTTTCAGACGTTTACCAAGAAGGAGATCGCTGACGCCACCAAGAGCACGGAGGCGATTCTGTGTCTCGGCGTCGAGAGCCGGCAGCGGGTCGACGAGCTGGCGGACCGCGCGCTCGCCGCAGGTGGGCTGCCCGCGAACGAGGCGATGGACCAGGGCTTCATGTACGGGCGGAGCTTCCAGGACCTCGACGGTCACCTGTGGGAAGTGATGTACATGGATCAGGACGCGGTGCAGGAGCGGGCCTAGAAGGTGCTGGCGGGCCCAGGCTGCGAGGATTCTCGGCATGGAGCTGTGGAGCAACCCGTCGTGCTCGAAGTGCGTGAGCGCTCGCGACACGCTGGACGCCGCGCGGGTGCCGTACCGGTTGCGCGCTTATCTGGAGCAGCCGCCTACCGCGGACGAACTCATTGACGTGCTGCATCGGCTGGGGGCGCAACCATGGGAGATATGCCGGACCGGTGAACCGGCCGCCGTAGCGCGCGGAATGGCCGACTGGCCACGGGACGAGGCGAACGCGCAGCGCTGGATCGACGCGATGATTGAGGCGCCCCAGCTCATTCAGCGTCCGATCCTTCTGCTCGACGACGGCTCGGCCATCGTCGGACGAACCCCGGAGGCGTTGGACGACGCGGTACGACGCGTGAATCGCTCACTGGCGCAGCGGTCCCGTTCGCAGCGTTGAGAACAACCCGTTGCTGCGGAGTGACGCCCAGCGGTGTCGCATGTGGACCGATATCACCTACTGCACCGAGCGGTCAAGGCGCACACGGTCGTGGTGTCCGGTCGTGGCTGGCACTATCAGGCGTCCGGCCCGGGCGGCGCGATCCGCCGGCGGACCGGGCCGGGACTACCTGGCCCGGTCCGGGCTGATGTGTAACCAGGTCAACGCCGGGCTGTGGTCCTGATCCGGGTCGAGGCGACACCGCAGCCCGACCTGCGGCGCCTCGGGGTCGTCCACGCCGCAGCCAGTCGTCAAATTCAGTGCTCGTCGTAGTGCCCTTCGTGGGCGGCGTGCCGGTGGCTCTCGTGTACGAAGTCGACGTGGTCGCCGTGCTGGACCTGCTCGTGCCCGCAGCCCTCGCCGTGGCCGTGTGGATGGTCCTCGGTCTGCACGTGCTGATCGAGGGCGCACTCGTCGTAGTGCCCTTCGTGCGCGTGGTGGACGCGCCCGTCGTGCAGGTAGTCGACGTGGTCACCGTGCTGCACGCTGGCGTGCCCGCAGGTCGCGCTGTGTTCGTGATCGTGGCCGGCGAGCGGCTGGTGCCCAGCTGCCGTGGTCATGGCTATCCCCTTTCCGAGTGGTGAGCGGGTCTTCGGCTACCCGTACGGTCTGCGCTGACACCCGGTCGCTCGAACGGCTCGGCGGCACCATCTCGCCGATTTCGCGGTGCGCTCGCCGCGCTGGGTAGGAGACTGTGGGGACGCCGGTTCAGACAGCTGTCCGGTGACGGGCACGGAAGCCCGTTGACAACGCACCCGGGCCGGAACTTTAGTTAGTGATGCTAACGCTGTCGGTGTGGTGGCGGATTCGCCGAGGTCGTTCCTGGCGGGATGCGGGGAGAGGCTGTGGTTACTGACCGTAGGGTGGCGCAGCGTTTGAGCCATCTGCTGGAGCAGATGTTGGGCGTACGCCTGCCGTTGCGACTGCGCGGGTGGGACGGTTCGGAAGTGGGTCCGCCCGGCGCGCCGGTCGTCGTGTTCCGTAACCGGTTGGCGCTGCGGCGGCTGCTGTGGCAGCCCAACGAACTCGGGTTGGGGCGGGCCTACGTGGCCGGCGACATCGAGCTCGACGGCGATATGTACGAGGCGCTGCGGCGCCTCGATGACCTGTTGTGGCAGCAGCCGGAGCGCGCGGCCCAGCGGGGCGGGATCCTGCGTGGCGGGATGTCGGGTGGCGAGACCGTGCGCGACCTGATCCGGCTGGGGGCTGTCGGTCCGGCGCCGCGGCCGCCGGCGGAGGAGGCGTCGCTGCGCGGGAACAGGCACAGTCTCGGCCGCGACCGGCGGGCGATCAGTCACCACTATGACGTGGGAAACGACTTCTACCGGCTCGTGCTCGGCGAGTCGATGGTCTACTCCTGTGCGTTCTGGCGCTCCGGTGATCCCGACGGCGGCGCTTCCGACTACGGACTGGCCGACGCCCAGCGCGACAAGCTGGAGCTGATCTGTCGCAAGCTGGCCCTCCGGCCGGGTATGCGGCTGCTCGATGTCGGCTGTGGGTGGGGATCACTGGCGATCCACGCCGCGCGTGAGCATGGCGTCTCGGTCGTCGGGGTGACGCTGTCGCACGAGCAGGTCGAGTACGCCCGGAAGCGGGTCGCCCAGGCCGGGCTGGCCGACCGGGTGGAGATACGCCTGCAGGACTACCGGGACATCAGCGACGATCCCTTCAACGCCATTTCCAGCGTCGGGATGGCCGAACACGTCGGGCTGGCCCAGTACGCTCAGTACGCCGCGCTGCTCTTCCGACGGCTGCGCCCGGGCGGGCGGCTGCTCAACCACCAGATCGCGGCGCTGCATCCGACCGACGAACCCGCGACGCTCCCCGGTCCACTGGCCCGGCTGCGCCGCCAGCCGCGCTCTTTTATCGACGCCTACGTCTTTCCCGATGGTGAGCTCGCCCCGGGCGGGGCCACGGTATCGCTCCTGGAGCGGGCGGGGTTCGAGGTACGCGACGTCGAAGCCCTGCGCGAGCACTATGCCCGTACGCTGCGCGTCTGGGTCTCCAACCTGGAGGCCAATTGGGACGAGGCGATCCGCCTCACCACCCCTGGCCGGGCCCGGGTCTGGCGGCTGTACATGGCCGGTTCCGCGCTGTCCTTCGAAGCCGGCCGAATCGGCGTCAACCAGATCCTGGCCGTGAAGGCCGATGCGGACGGCCGCAGCGGCATGCCGCCAACCCGCGACTGGCTGCGGTAAGCGGCCCTGTCAGGCAGGGGTCTCCTCAACCGGGCTGCGTGGCCCCGTTGGCGAGCGCGGCTTCGACGTGCCCGACCAGCTCCCGCGGCGACAGGGGCTTGCGCAGCAGGCCGACGACGCCCGGCACGTTCGCCGTCGCGAGGTCGGCCGAGCCGCCGGTGGCCACGATGATCGGGATGTCGGCGGTAACGGGTTCGGACTGCACCGCGGTCACCAGTTCCAATCCGGTCATCCCGGGTGGCATGTCGACATCGGTGAGCAGGAGGTCTGGCCGACGGTCACGGACCTCGATGAAGGCCGACCTGCCGTCGCGGCACGGTATGACGCTGTGCCCACAGCGCGTCAGGGCGCGGGAGTACAGCGCCAGGAGATCCGCGTCGTCCTCCGCGATCACCACACATGACATCGTCGAGGTCCTCCTGTTGTCGGCCGGATCTTTGGGGGGACGTGGACCGTCAGTTGTTCGTCAAATGCCCGTACAGTCCGGTGATCTCAAGTGCCCGCCGCACGATTGCGCGGCAGTTGGTGGCGGTGAGGGTGATGCCACGCTGCTGCGCCGTGTGATGTGCGAAGTGGAGTGCGGTGATGCTGCTGGCGTCGAGGAATGTCAGCGGGGCGAAGTCCAGGACGAGTCGGCTGAGGCCGGGCTTGCCCAGCACGCCCTGCAGCACCGCTTCGAACTGCCCGACCGTTGCGATGTCGAGTTCGCCGCGCACGGTCAAGCCGACCGCTACGTCGTCGATGACCGCCGTGTCCCCGATGATCGTCGTGCTCAGCGCGAACCGTGGTGGTTTCAGAGTGTCGTGGCCCGTGTCCATCTGACTCATCCGCCTTCCGCTTGAATTGGGTCAGTTACTCGAAATGGGTCAGTTATCGGAGTTGCCGTTGCCGGGCTTGCCGTTACTGCCGCTGCCCGAGTTGCCGTTGCCGGAGTTGCCACTGCGGCCGTCCCAGCCGTGGTCGCGCAGCCACTGTTCAATACGCTGTTCCACATCGCTTTTCGTGCGTCCGCGGGGGTCGCTGTTGGCGGGTACCGATGACACGAGCAGGGCGTGGCAGAACAGCTCTACCTTGTCTTTGCCGCCGGCCGCCGCGATCAGAGCGGAGAACGCGGGGTTGTCGAGAGTCTTGGCCCTGGCCTTCGCATCCGTGGCCCCGCTGCCCGTAGTCCCGCTGCCGGTAACCCTGTTGCCGTTGGACCGGTTGTCCGGGTCGTTCTTGCCGATGTTGCTCTTGTTCTTCTCGTTCTTGTTGTCGCCGTTGTTGCCGTCGGCTTGTTTGACCGTGTCGCCGGTGAGGTAGGCGAAGCACAGATCGACCAGCGGCGGCGTCGGAGACTTGGATGCGTCGGATCCCTTGGAGGTGCTGGAAGCCTTGGGATTCACGCTGCCGTCGGGGCTGAGGCCGACGGCCGACGGCGTGGCCGCGGGGTCAGCTGCGGAAAAGCCCGAGGTACTGGTGGGAGCATGCCGGGCGAGTGGGTTGGGCAATGCGCCGGTGCCGGCGGCCAGCGCTACGCCACCGGCTGTGGTGGCGGCGAGGACCGCGGCGACCGGGACGGTGAACACCTTCATCATCGCGCTCTTGACCGTGGACAGGCTGCGGGGCCGGGGAACAGGGATGAGCTGGGCCGACCGGAAAGCGGCCAGGATGGCCTGCTCCCCGGCGAGCTCGTCCGGGCGGCCGGGCGCGGCCGCCGCGGTCAACAGCGCCGACAGCGGCGGGTGGCGATCGTGTGCGCCCATCGGCGCGCCGCCGAGTAGCTGCTCGGCGGCGCGCCGGTCGAGGTGGCGCGGGTCCTGAATGCTCATGTCGTCCCTGTTGGCGTCGCGGAGCTCGGATCTGTCACACCTGCGTCGGGGTGTCGGTCACGCCCGCCCGCGCGTTGGTCGAGCTGCTCGGCGAGCCGGCGCAGGCCCCGGTACGAGGCGGTCCGGATCGCCCCGGCCCGCTTACCGAGCACCTTCCCGGCTGTTTCGGCGTCGAGGCCGACCACCACCCGCAGCAGCACCGCCTCGGCCTGGTCGCGCGGCAGCGTGCGGATCAGTGCCAGGGCCGAGTCCGTCGAGATCGACTCCGAGGCGCTGTCGGCGGTGTCCCAGGCGCTCGGCAACTCCAGCATCTGCTCGATTGGGGTACTCACCGCAGGTCGTCGTTTTCGGTGGCGCAGATGGTCCATCGCCCGGTTGCGGCCGATCGTGGCGGCCCAGGCACGAAACCCTTCCTTGCCCCGGAAGGTGCGCAGGTCCCGGGAGATCTGCAGCCAGGTCTCCGATGCCACGTCCTCGGCGTCGTCTGCCACCAGGGCTTTCAGGTAGCGCAGCAGGCCGGGTTGAACCGCCCGGTACAGAGCGCGAAACGCCTCCTGATCGCCCTGCTGCGCGGCGGACACCAACGGCGACAGATCTGTCGGCCGGGCAGTCCGCGGCTCAACCTCTGTCACCGAATACTTCACCTCGCCTTGCAGCAACGCCATGTATTTCGAAGCGTCACTGATCCTAAAAACGTCACACCTGCCACCAATACGGTTGAGACAGGACTAATGACGCAACGTAGATGAATCAAGCATCGCCGGCTATGCGCGGCGTCACCCCGCCGCTGAGGTCTGCGCGCCACAACACCGTGCCGGTGGGCCGAAGGTCAGTGCCGGTAGCTCCAAAACTGCAGGTCATGAGGGGTTGGGGCGGGTGTGCCCGATGGTTTCCCGCTGCCGGCTGCGGTGGGTGCGACCGTCTCGTCGCCCTGATTAACCCGCCGACCCGCTCCGGAGTCACGGCGCGCCATTGCGGCAAAATGTCCAGCAAGTCTTGACTGATTGGCCAATGGGGGAGTGTCCGGTTGGCCGGTGGAGTGTGGCAATCGTGGTGCTATCTGAGCCTTCCGGCCAGGTGATGATCAACCCTCAGGTCTGTCGATCGCGGGTACCTGGATCGCGGTGCTCTCGCAGGACGGCCGGGAGTGGAACATCCTCGTGAAACCTACGTTTCACTTGCTCGACGATCATCAGATCCGTAGCATTCGTTTCACCTATGATCGGCGACGGCGCTTGGATCTCAGCATCTGGTCGCAGCGCGGCGGCCCGCCATGCCCGGTGATCGTCCACACCACCCGTCTGCGGAAGGGCCTTGCGTGAGTTCAGATCTCCTCCAGATCTACGACCAGTGGCAGCAGCGGCTCGTCGAGGAGCTGCCCGCGGCGATCGAGCTGCGCCACCGCATCCACGCCGAGCCCCGGGTCTCCCACGACGAGTCCGACACCGCCCGGCTCGTCACGGAGGCGCTCGGTGCGCCCGATGTCCCGAGCATCGCCGGCGCCGGGCGGGTCGTGCGGATCGGTCCGAGCACCGGGCCGTCGATCGCACTGCGCGGGGAGCTGGACGCGCTGCCGATCCGCGAGGAGACCAACGTGCCGTGGAGCTCGGTCAACGGTGCTATGCACGCCTGCGGGCACGACGTCCACCTGGCGGCGCTCGTCGCGGTCGCCCGGGCGGCCCGTTCACTGCCGCTGCCCTGCGCGCTGCTCGCCGTCCTGCAGCACTCCGAGGAGACCTTCCCCTCGGGCGCGTACGAACTGCTCGAGGCCGGTGCGTTCGCCGGCCACGACGTCCGTGCCTTCCTGGGTGTGCACCTGCAGCCGCGCCTCGCCGAAGGCGTGGCCGCCGCGACCGCGGGCCCGGTGAACGCGTCGAGCGACGAGTTCGAGATCGTCGTCGAGGGGCGCGGGGGGCACGCCGGCTACCCGCACCTGACACAGGATCCGGTCGTCGCGCTCGCGCAGGTCGTGGTCGCGCTCCAGCACATCGTCGCCCGGAACGTGGACCCCACCCGGGCGGCGGTCATCACCGTCGGCACCCTGTCGGCGGGATCGGCGGCCAACGTGGTGCCGGGTCGCGCGGAGGCGAGGGGATCGCTGCGGGCGCTGCACCCCGATGACCGTGAGTTCCTGCACCGCCGGCTCGTGGAGGTCAGTGAGCAGGTCGCGGCGGCGCACGGTTGCCGTGCGGAGGTACGGCTGACCATCGGTGAGCCGGCGCTGGTCAACGACCGCCGGCTGGCCGAGGCGTGCGAGCCGTGGCTGGCGAAGTCCGGGTTCGTGCCGGGGGAGGCGTTCCGGTCCTGCGGCGCGGACGATTTCGCGTACTACGGCGCCGCCGGCCCGACACTCATGGCGTTCGTGGGTACCGGAAGCGGCGCCGACGACAGCCCCGGCCTGCACCATCCGCGGTTCCTGCCGTCGGACCTGTCCGTGCACCATGTCGCCCAGGCCATGATCGCAGCCGCGGTCGCCGCGTTCGAGGATCTGGCCAGGTAAACCCGTCCGTACGTACCTTCTCTCGCGGATCTCTAACAGATATAACTACGCCTGCTGTCCGGCGGATCTGTAACGACCGGAACAGTGTCGAAACCTGTCTCACCTGGAGTTTTGATGGCGACCCCTGAGTCCCTTCCTGTAATGCCCGTCGATGAGGTGCAGGCCGTCGCCGAGGCGTTGCGTGCGGCCGGCGTGCGCCTCGTGGTCGGCGCGGTCATCGACTCCGCCGGGGTCTCGCGGGGCAAGCAGGTGCCGGTGGACCGGGCGGGTGCGCTGCACCGATCCGGAGTGGGGGCGTCGAGTACCTGGGCGGTGTTCTGTGCGGACAACGGCATCGCCATGACGCCGCGGATCGGGGCGGTCGGCGACCTGCGCCTGCGGGCTGACCTCTCGGCCGCGGTCGACGTCGGCGGCGGGCTGGCGTGGGCGCCCGCGGAGGTCTTCACCCAGGACGGCGAACCGTCGCCGGTGTGCTGGCGCGGCTTCCTGCGCCGGCAGCAGGCGGCGGCCGAGGCGCTGGGGCTGGAGGTCCTCGCCGCGGGGGAGGTGGAGTTCTCGCTGCTGCCCGCGCGACCGGACGGCACCAGCGGACCCTGGGTCGCCTACGGACTGGGCCCCGCGCTCGACCACCAGGAGTTCCTCCTCGACCTGGAAGCCGAGTTCGACCGCGCGCAGCTCGGCCTCGAACAGCTGCACGCCGAGTACGGCGGCCGCCAGTTCGAGTTCTCGCTGAGCCCGGCCGACCCGCTGCGCGCCGTCGACAAGCTCGCGCTCGCCCGGTTCCTGCTCGGCCGTACCGCGCGCCGCCACGGGCTGGCAGTCTCGCTGTCGCCCAAGCCGTTCGTCGACGGCGTCGGCAACGGCGCGCACCTGCACATGTCGTTCCTCCGCGACGGCAAGCCGCTGCTGTCGGCCGGAGACGGCCCGCACGGCATCACGCCCGAGGGTGGCTCACTGATCGCGGGCATCGTCGAACAGCTGCCCGAGCTCACCGGCCTGCTCGCGCCGTCCGTCCTGTCCAGCCTGCGGCTGCAGCCGGGGATGTGGTCGGGCGCGTACGCCTGCTGGGGGCTGGAGAACCGGGAAGCGGCCGTCCGGCTCTGCGCCGCGACCCAGGGCAACCCGCACGGCGCGAACATCGAGATCAAGTGCGTCGACCCGACGGCGAACCCGTACATCGCCGCCGGCGCGATTCTCGCCGCTGCCCTGGACGGGCTGCGCGCGGGCAAGCCGCTGCCGCCCGAGGTCACCGTGGCGCCGGCAGACCTGACCGAGGAAGAGTCCAAGCAGCTCGGCGTGGTGCAGCTGCCGGGTACGCACGCCGAAGCCCTCGACGCGCTGGAGCGGTCCGCGGCGGCACAGCGCCACCTCGGCGAGGAACTCCTCGAAGCCCTGGTGGCCGTCCGTCGCCACGAGCAGGCTGAGTACGGCGACGCCGACATCGCGACCACCGTGGACCGGCTGCGCTTCGCCTGGTCCGTCTGACCCCACCTGATGAACTCTCAACCCCGGTAAGGAGCGAGGCCATGAGCACAGTTTCCAATAGCCGCCGCAAGCTGAAGCTGTGGGAGGCGCTCGCGCTCTCCCTGGGGCTGATGGGGCCGACCCTGGCGATGGGCGGCAACGGCCAGGGCCTGATCGACTCGGTCGGCAAGGCCGTTCCGCTGGTCTTCCTGCTCGGCTGCGTCGGCGTCGGGCTGGTGGCGTACGGCTTCGTCCGGCTCACCCGTTACTACAACCACTCCGGCAACGCGTACGCGCTCGTTGGCGCGACGATCGGCCCGCGCGCCGGGTTCTTCGCCGGCTTCGCGCAGCTCGGCACGTACCTGTTCTTCTCGATCTGCACGCTCGCGGCGCTCGGCGCGTTCACCAACGCCTTCCTCGCCGCCGCCCAGCCGGGCAGCGAACACCCGTTCCAGCTGCCCTGGGTGGTGACCGCCCTCATCGGCCTCGCGCTGTCGGCGTTCCTCAACACCCGCGACACCAAGACCGTGGCGCGCTGGCTGCTGGCGATCGAGGGCATCGGCATCGTCTTCATGATCGTGCTCGCCTTCGTCATCCTCGGCAAGGGCGGCGCGAGCTCCACCGGGCTGGACTTCTCGACGTTCTCCCTGTCCGGCGTGAGCTTCCAGGCCGTCATGGGCGCCGTCGTCGCGGCGTTCCTGTCCTGGGCCGGCTTCGAGGCCTGTGCCTCGCTCGGTGAGGAGACCGACAACCCGCGCCGCAACATCCCCCGGGCGCTCGGCGGCGCGGTGCTGCTGACCTCGGTACTGTTCGTGTTCGTCATGTTCGCCCAGATCGTCGGCTTCGGCACCGACGACAAGGGCCTCCAGGCGTTCAAGGGCTCGGGCAACACCCTCGGTGCGCTCGGCCAGAACTACATCGGCCTGTGGTTCGGGCTCGTCATCCTGTTCACCGCGGTGATGTCGGCGTTCGCCTCCCACCTGTCCTCGGCCGCCACCGCGAGCCGGATGGTCTACGCCCTCGCCCGGGACGGCTTCGGCCCGAAGTCGCTGGCTGAGCTGGACCCCAAGCACGGCAGCCCGCGTAACGCCCTCTGGGTGGTGCTGGCGATCACCGCCGTCGTGGACGTCATCTCCTGGGCCAGCGGACGACCCGTGCTGGGCACCGGCGACGCCGCGCTCGACTCGTACTTCTATTTCGCCATCATCGGCACCGTCTGCCTGATGTTCACGTACCTGATGGTCGAGGTCGGCGTGATCCGCTTCATCGCCACCGGGCGGGTCGCCATCCCGAAGTACGAGATCGTGGTGCCGATCCTGGGTGTCGGCGTCATCGCCGCCGCCTTCTACTTCAACGTCAAGGGTCAGGACAGCCTGCTCAACTCGCCGTACATCGCGTTCGCCTGGTGCGCGGTCGGCCTGGTCATCGTGCTGGCGGCGCCCGGCCTGGCCCGGCGGATCGGCACCACGCTGACCGCGGAGCTCGGCATGGATGCCAAGGGCAACCCCGCTCCCGCCGCACGCCAGGAGATCTGATGAGCAACTCCCTGTACGAGCGGGACGCCGCGGTCGTCGCCGGCATCGAGAAGCTGCGGTTCTTCCCGCTCGCCGTCACCGAAGGTGAGGGCTCGTGGCTGGTCGAGGAGGGCGGCCGGCGGCTGCTCGACCTCAGCGCCACCTGGACCGCCTCCGGCCTCGGCCACGGCCACCCGGCCGTCACCGAGGCGGTGACCCGGGCGCTGCGCAAGCCGCCCGGCGCCGGTGGCCTGTCCGCCGTACACCCGGACGCGGTCGGCTTCGCCGAGGAACTGCTCGCCCTCACGCCGGGCAGCGGTGACCGTCGGGTCTACTTCGGACACGCCGGCAGCGACGCCAACGACGTCGTGCTGCGGGCGTGCCGGCACGCCACCGGTCGGCACCGGATCGTCACCTTCCAGCACAGCTACCATGGCGGCGTCGGCGTGGCGATGGGCGTCTCCGGCGTGCACATCGACGCCGGCGCGGACGCCGAACCCGGGCTGTACCTCGCGACGTACCCGAACCCGTTCCGCCCGCACGCCGACGGGCCGGACCCGGTCGAGGCCAGCGTGGCCGCGTCCCTGGCCGAGATCGAGCGCGAGCTGAGCAAGGGCGACGTCGCCTGCCTGATGGTCGAGCCGATCCTGTCCGACGGTGGCCTCGTCGTGCCGCCGCGCGGATTCCTGCGGCGCCTGCACCAGGTGTGCCGCAGCTACGACGTGCCGCTCGTCTGCGACGAGGTCAAGATGGGCCTCGGCCGCCCCGGGGTGCTGCACGCGTTCCAGCTCGACGACGTCGTACCGGACATCATCACCTTCGGCAAGGCGATCGGCGGTGGGCTTCCGCTGTCCGCGGCCGTCGGACCCGCCGCGATCCTCGACGGGCCGGCGGCCTCCGCGCTGCTGACCACCGCGGGTAACCCGATCTGCACCGCGGCGGGGCGGGCTGTGCTCCGCACGCTCATCGCCGAGGACCTGCCCGGGCAGGCCGCGGCGCGTGGTGAGCGGTTCCTGGCCGGCCTGCGCAAGCTCCAGCAGGAGCTGCCGACCATCGGCGACGTGCGCGGGCACGGGTTGGCTATCGGGCTCGAACTGGTCACCGACCGCGAGACCAACACCCCGGACCGCCGTGCCGCCCAGAAGGCGGTCTACCGGGCCTGGCAGCTCGGCGCGGTCGTGTTCTACGTCGGCGGCAACGTCCTGGAGATCACTCCGCCGCTCGTCATCACCGACGGGGAAGTCGACCTCGCGGTGGAGATCCTCGGTACGGCGATCGCCGACGTCACGGCCGGTCAGGTGCCCGACGAGCTCGTGGCACCGTTCGCAGGATGGTGAGTATGGAAAAACTGGCCGACGTCATCGAGAACCTGCCGCTGGTCGACCACCACGTGCACGGCGCGCTCGCCACCGCCGTGGACCGGGCGACCTTCGAAGTGATGATCACCGAGTCGAGCGTGCCCGCGCCGTCGGGCACGACGCACTTCGACTCCCAGGTCGGCTTCTCGATCCGGCGCTGGTGCGCGCCGCTGCTCGACCTTGCGCCGCACGCTAGCGCCGAGGAGTACCTGGCCCGGCGCGACGAGCTCGGCAACGACGAGGTCAACCGGCGGCTGCTGGCCGCCGCCAACGTCGACCGGTACGTGATAGAGACCGGGTACCAGGGCGACGCGACCCTGGGCCTCGAGCCGATGGCGGCCGCCAGCGGCCGGCCGGTGCACGAGGTGGTGCGCCTCGAGGCGGTTGCGGAGGCGGTGGCGCGGGACGGCGTCGGTGCGGCTGAGTTTGCCGAGACCGTACGGGAGCGGCTGGCGGCCCACGCCGAGACGGCGGTCGGCTTCAAGAGCATCGTCGCGTACCGTCACGGCTTCGACGTCGACCCGGCCCGCCCGGCTGACGCGGAGGTGCTGCTGGCCGCCGACCGGTGGCTGCGCGAGGTGAGCGCTTCCGGGGTTGCCCGGATCGCGGATCCGGTCCTGCTGCGGTTTCTCCTATGGCAGGCCGTCGACCTCGGTAAGCCGCTGCAGTTGCATGTCGGGTACGGCGACGCCGACCTCAACCTGCACCGCAGCAACCCGCTGCTGCTGACCGAGTGGCTGCGGCAGGTGGAGGGGCGCCTCGACGTCCTGCTGCTGCACTGCTACCCGTTCCACCGCGAGGCGGGGTATCTGGCTCAGGTCTTCCCGCACGTGTACTTCGACGTCGGGCTGGCGCTGAACTACGTCGGGTCGCGCAGCATCGCCGTGGTCGCGGAGTCCCTCGAACTGGCCCCGTTCGCCAAGCAGCTGTACTCGTCAGACGCGTGGGGACCGGCCGAGCTGCACTACCTCGGCGCGGTGAACTGGCGGCGCGCCATGACGCGCATCCTGGGCCAATGGGTGGACGACGGTGAATGGTCGTTCGACGACGCCGTCCGGGTCGCCACTATGATCGGGAGCACGAACGCCCGTCGGGTCTACGGGCTGCCAGAGTGACCACGCACGCTCCCCCCGACGAGCAGCGGCCGACCGTGGCGGAGCAGACGCGCAACAGCATGCAGGAGTTCAGCTCCGCCGAGCGCAAGGTCGCGCGGGCGCTGCTCGCGGAGTACCCCGGCGCCGGGCTGGACACCGTGGCGCACCTGGCGGAGCGGGCCGGCGTCAGCGCGCCGACCGTGCTGCGGTTCGGCCGGCGCCTCGGCTACCAGGGGTTCCCCGAGCTGCAGGCGGCGCTGCGCGACGAGTTGGCCCGCCGGACGTCCGGGCCCCTTGCGCGCTTCGAGACGCGCCGCCCGGCGGGTTCGGCGTCCGAACTCGTACGCCGGGAGGCCGAGGAGCGGGGTCGGGTGATCGCCGCTTCCCTCACCGCGATCACCCCGTACGAGATCGACGCGGCGGTGGCTCTGGTCGCGGACAAGTCGCGCCGGGTGACGTGCGCGGGCGGCCGGTTCAGCCAGGTCCTCGCCCAGTACCTGGAGCTCTACCTGCAACAGCTGCGGCCGAAGACCCGGCTCCTGGACAGCTCACCGTCCCGGCGGGTCGGGCAGCTCGTGGACGTGGGCAGGGGCGACGTGTTCGTCCTCTTCGACTACCGGCGGTACCAGCGCGACATCGTCGCGCTGGCGGAGCAGGTCCATTGTCGAGGGGCGTCGGTGGTGCTGTTCACCGATCCGTGGCTGTCGCCGGCCGCCGCGTACGCCGACGTGGTCCTCCCGACGAGCGTCGACTCCCCGTCTCCGTTCGACAGCCTGGCGGCGGGGTTCGTCCTCTGCGAGGCGCTCGCCGCCGGGGTGCTCGCGGTGCGCGGTGAGGCCGCGACGAAACGGATGCGCCACTGGGACGAGTTCGACAGCCTGGAGCTGCTGTCCTGACCGGCCCTCAGGCCAACTCCCGGAATTCCAGCGGCAACTGCGCCATCAGCTGTGTCCACTCGGCGTCGGTGACCGTTTCGTGTACGGTCTCCAGCACGCCGCGTACGGCATCCTCCGTCACGGGGCGGCCGAGGTCGGCACGTGCGTCGATCCGTCGGAAAAATTCGGACGCCGGGAAGCCCTCGGCCGAGATGCGCTCGTCGATCAGGTCGCCGCGCAACTGTTCGGGCAGCATCCCCGCCAGGTCGCTCGCCTCGCCGGCGTCGATGTGCTCGGCGAGGGTGTGTAGCACCGCACGGGTCAGCGGTTCGGCGAGGTCGGGGGAGACCCTGGACCGGACGGCGACCCGGTCGAGGAACGCGCCGTACTCCATCGGGCCGCCCTACCCGGCCTCTTATGGGACAAACTTCGCTATGGCCGGAGTTGCTATGGCCGGAGTTGCTATGGCCGGAGTTCGGTGACGACGGCGAAGTGATCTGACGGCCAGAGGTCGTCGACCGGGGCGGTGCCGGCGAGCCGGGCCGACCGCACCTGCCCGCGACCGCGCCGGTGCAGCCCGACGAGGATGTAGTCGATGCGAGAGTCGGGCAGGACGGTGTCGGCCTGGTAGCCGTTGCGCCGGTCCCAGGTGAAGCCGGGGTCGGCCGGGTCGGCGTAGCGCCAGGCGTCGACGAGCACCAGTCCCGGCACTGCGGGCGCGGTGCGTAATCCGCTGAGCAGCCGGATCTCGTCCGAGTCCGGTTCGGCGTTGAGATCGCCGGTGACCACCGGCGGGTAGGTGCAGTCCATGCCCTCCTCGGCGACGAAGGTGGCCAGTCGCCGGACCTGCGGCAGGCGTAGCTGCGAGCCGCCGGGCCGGTAGGTAAGATGGGTGGTGAACATCGGCAGGACCCCGCCCGGCGTCTCGATCCGCGCGTGCAACGCCACCCTGCCCTCGCCCGGGTCGCTGATCGGCAGGCGGACTTCGGTGTGCCGGGCGATGGGCCAGCGGCTGAGAACGGCGTTGCCGATGACCGGGTCATCGCCCTGTTCGGCGTTTTCCGGGGTAGCTCTCGCCCAGCACCAGTACATACCCAGCCGGTCGGCTAGTTCGGCGGCCAGGTTCTGGCCGCCGGCGGCCCACACCTCCTGCAGACCGCATACGTCCGGGCTGACCGCTGCCAGCGTCGCCGCGATGGCGTCGAGTCGGCGTTGCCACGGCCCGTAGCGGCCCCACAGGTTCCACGTCAAAATCCGCATCCCCCTACTCTTCCCATGATCATGAGAACAATGGCCAGTTACCCTGCGGCTCCGCCAGACCGGTGCCAGCTGCGGCGGGGGGTGCATTCGGGTTCGTCAGGGGTAGTCCGCCCAGGTGAGCTGGCGCGGACGCCGCCGGCTGGCATTGTGGTTGGCAGCCCTGATCGCGGGCTGGGGCGCGCTGGCGGTGATGAGTGGTGCCCGGCCGAGCGGCCAGGACTTCGACAAGGTGCTGGCCAAGTCGGCTGAGGGCGCCCTGTCCGCGGTACGGACGGCGCAGCTGGCCGGGCAGGCCGAGCTGGACGGCCGCGCCACCCGCACGTACCTGTCATCGGTGCTGGACGACGCGCTGCGGGGGGTCGTGACGGCGCAGCAGCGGTTGGCGCAGGTCCCGCCACCCGACCGTGGACAGCCGGGTAACCGCGATGAGCTGTTGAAACTGCTGCACGACGCCGCCCGCGCCACGGGCGATCTCGTGGCGGCCGTTCAACGGGGTGACGACAGGGCAACCAGGTTCGCCGTCGACGCGCTCGGCCCGATCGGCGACCGGCTGGCCGGCTTCGTTGAACGGCACCAGCAGTGAAGAAGCTCCTCGCCGTCACGCTCGGCATGCTGACCGCCATCGGTGGCTTCGTCGACATCGGTGACTTCGTGGCCAGCTCCCAGGCCGGCTCCCGGTTCGGCATGTCCCTGGCCTGGGTGCTGGCCCTCGGCGTGCTGGGCATCTGCTCGTACGCGGAGATGGCCGGCCGGGTCACCGCGATCAGCCAGCGGGCGGTGTTCGACCTCGTCCGGGAGCGGCTCGGCCCACGGGTCGCGCTGGTCAATCTCGGCGCGGCGTTTCTGGTCACGATCATCACGCTCGGCGCGGAGATCGGTGGTGTCGCGCTCGCTCTTGAACTGGCCACGAGCATCCATTACCTGCTGTGGGTACCGATCGTCGGTTTTGTGTTGTGGCTGGTGCTGTGGCGGCTGAAGTTCCAGACGCTGGAGCGCGTCTTCGCGCTGTTGGGCCTGGCGCTGATCGTGTTCCTCGTCGCGCTGGTGCACCTGGGGACCGATTGGCGCGGCATGTGGCAGCAGGCCACCCATCCGGTCCCGGCGGACGGAGAGGACTGGTCGACCTACGGTTACTTCGCCGTGGCGCTGTTCGCGTCGGCGCTGACGCCGTACGAGGTGTTCTTCTTCTCCTCCGGCGGAGTCGAGGAGAAGTGGGGATCCGGCGACCTGCCGATCATGCGGGTCAACGTACTCGTCGGGTTCCCGGTCGGTGCGCTGTTGTCGCTGGGCATCATGGCGACCGCGGCAACGGTCTTCCACCCGCTGCGGGTCCAGATCAATTCGGTTGGTCAGGCCGTCCTGCCGATCGCGCTCGGCCTGGGCAAGATCGGCCTCGCCGGGCCGCCCGCTTCCACACGCTGCTCCTGGTCAGCATCCTGCTCGGCGTCCTGGCACTGTTCACCGCGATCGACCCGGTGCAGCTGACGGAGTTCATGCTGGTGTTCAGCGCGTTCATCCTGCCGCTGGCCTACCTGCCGATCCTGGTCGTCGCCAATGACCGCGAATACCTCGGCGACGGTGGTTGCCGTCATGGTCAATCGAGGCTGGCACGGCCGGCTCCTCGGCTACGTACGTCGTAACGCCGACGGGCCCTGGCTGCTGGACCAGGCCGCGAAGCTGATGACACGCAACATGCGGACCGTCGCCTGGAACGAGGTGACGATAGGGGACCGGCGGGACGACTGATCATTCGCTCCAGTGGGCTGCCACCCAGGTCTCGTACTTCGGCCGCACAGCGCTGGGTGGATTCAATCCAAAGTGGAGATTGCTCGGGGCCGCTTCGATGAGGCGCGGACGACGGTGCTGCGGGCCCTCAGCCACGTTCTGTACCGGCTCGGCCGCCGTGAGTGGGCGGCCGAGCCGGACCTCAAGAGCTATGCCACGAACGCCTGGCCGAATCGGAACATGTTCGCCGGGTCGTACTCCTCCTTGATCTGCAGCAGCCGCTCGCGGTCTTCGGGCGCCCACGCCGCCAGCAGCTGGTCCGGCGTCGCCTTGCCGGCGAAGTTGAGCGGGGTGCCGGGCGTGATGAACGGCGTGACCGCATCGAGCACCGCCCCGCCGACGGCGGGGACGATCCCCTCCAGACCGGGGAAGAGCGGCCCGAGAACGAAGAACGAGAACCCGGCGCCACGGCCCGGTACGGCGTTGGGCACGTCGGCCTGGCGGCTCAGCGCGCCTCCGAGATGGCGCAGCTCGACCATGACCAGCGGCAGCTCGACCTGCGGCCCGGCCGCGGCCAGGATCGCGTCCACCACCTCCGGCGTCAGGTCGGCCAGCATCGCCCCGCGCTCCCAACCGGGCATGGGGTCCGTGGGGTCCTGGTGAATGGCGTCGACAGCGGTGAAGGGCATCTTGTCGACGTAGTCGATGACGGCCGGTGCGACGGCCCGCATCGGCGCCAGCAGTCGCGCGCCTTCGTCGGCGTCACCGGAGTGGATGAACCGCAGGTGTACGACGGTCTGACCGCGCAGCGGCTCAGGCACCTCCGGCAGCGGAGGCAGCCGCAGGATCGCGACAGACGTCGTCGTCTCCTCGGGCAGCGTCGACGTCCAGGTGCGGTACGCGTGCAGCACGTCGGTCGCGACGGCGCCCGGGTAGAAGATGCCCCCCGCGTACAGGGTGCTGATCGGCATCAACGCGATCTCGATGGACGTGACGATGCCGAAGTTGCCCTTGCCGCCGCGCACCGCCCAGAACAGGGCCGCGTGGTGGTCGGCGTCCACGTCGTGGATGCTTCCGTCGGCGGTGACGATCTGCAGGCTGCGTACGTGGTCGGCGGCGTAGCCGTACCGGCGGGCCATCAGGCCGATGCCGCCGCCGAGGGTGTAGCTGACGGCGCCGACATCGGACGACGAGCCGCTCAGCGGGGCCAGGCCGTACGGGGCGGCGGCCTCGATCACTCGTGCCCACTTGACTCCGGCGCCGACGCGGACGGTGTTGGTGGCCGGGTCCACGGTCACCTCGTCCATTCGGTGCGTGGTGACGAGTACGCACCCGGTCGCGGGGGCGACCGCTCCGTGGCCGGTCGCCTGCACCGCCACCGGCAGTCCGTGCTCGGCCGCCCACCGGACGGCTGCCGCCACGTCGGCCGTGGTGGTGGCGCCGATGGCGACAACCGGGCGGTGCACCGTCGCGAGGTTCCACGCGGCGATCTCGGCGTCGAAGCCAACGTCACCGGGTAGGAAGACGGGCCCGGCCAGCCGGCCGACCAGCTCGGTGGCGGTCAGCGCGGCGGACGCCTCGGGATGAGTTGCGGTCACTACTAGCTCCTTGCGTTAGGGACGCGCCCCGGTGGCGGTGGACGCCGTCGGGACAGACCGTGCCCGGCCCGACTTGCGATCCCCTTGTCGGGGGTTGATGCCGACTTGCAATCGACGCCTGGTCTGGGCCGCAGGGCGAAGCTGAGTGGGCGAGACTGGGCGTTGCGGACGCGTAATGGATACCAACGTGCAGTCAGTGCGGATTTGCAGCGAATGCCGAGTCGAATCATTGGTCGGGGCGTGCCGGCACGACAGCGAATCGTCGGAAGTCTGGGCGATGCCCGGACAGATTCGTACGAACAGCGCCCGGCGCTGGCCCACCGGCCAGAGCGGGACGTCGCATGGCGGCGGGGAGGTCTGGTCAGATTGGACGCGGCTCAGAGCAGTTCTCTGACCCGGTCCAGGACCTGCCAGTGCCGGTCGAAGTCGCCGCGGTCGGCGGCCAGCGGATCGTCAGTGTCCAGCACGACGTGGGCCGGGTCGAGCGAGCGCAGCCGTTGCAGGTCATCGGCGATCTGATGCAGGTCGCCCTCGCCGGAGCGCCGTTCGGACTCCGGAAGGGACCGGTCGCGCAGCCTGATCTTCACCCGGGGCGCGAGCGCGGGGACGGGCCGCCCCTCGTTCACGGCCTCCTGCCGCAGCAGCGGTAGGCCCTCGTGCTCCAGCCAGCCCAGATCCACGTCGAGGGGGTGCCAGGCGTTGCCGAAGCGCACGGCGCGGCGGATCGCCGGCCAGCTCTGTCCACCGACCCAGACGGGCGGATGCGGTGCCTGCGCCGGCAGCGGAGCGGTGTGGACGTCCGTGAAGGAGACGTACTCGCCCGCGAACGACGCCACCTCGTGCGTCCACGCCGTGATGATCGCGGCCAGGTACTCGTCGGTGAGGCGGCCGCGCAACTCGAACGGCACGCCGAGCGCCCGGTACTCCCCGGCCGCCCAGCCGGCGCCGACGCCGAAGACGAGCCGGCCGCCGCTCAGCTGGTCGAAGTTCGCCGTCATCCGCGCGACCAGGAGCGGGTGGCGGTACGGCAGGATCGCCACGGTCGTACCGAGCCGGATGCTCGTGGTGCCCGCCAACCAGGCAAGCGCGGTGAACGGCTCGTAGAACGGCGTCGGGTACATCGCGTGCACGTCGGGCGTCACGGCGACATGGTCGGAGAGCATCGCGACGTCGAAGCCGGAGATCTCCGCCCGCTCGACCCATCGGCGGAGGCTGTCCGGGCCCGTCGATGCGCCGAAGTTCACCACGTTCACGCCGAGCTTCATGATTCACAACTTCCGGCTCAGCCAGTCCCAGGCCCGGCGCAGTCCGGCCTGCAGCGGGTTCTCCGCCGGGCCGTCAACTGGCCCCGGCGCCGTGGACGGCTCTCTAGGCTCGTGCAGGTCACCGCGGCCGACCGACAGCAGCACCCCGCGCTCGTGCAGCTCGGACACCTGGTCGGCGGCGGCGAACAGGTGATGTCCCGGCAGTGGCAGGGTATGGACGATGAGGCCGTGGAAGATGTCCAGCGCGACGTCGGCGACGACATGTTCGACGACACCGACCCGGTCGCCGTCCCGGTCATAGACCGGCGTGCCCTCCCGGAGCGCGAGGTACGCGATCGGCGGGCCGATCTCCTCCACGACGTCAA